>CAMCYF010000010.1 GCA_945883825.1 Chitinophaga pinensis | reverse complement strand
ATCCAACTGTTGGTGAGAAATTCCACTGTATATAACCAGGAGTACTAGAAGATAATGGCCCAATAGTACTTTTTGAATCTAGGGTAATATTTGCACCTAAGCTACCACCTAAAGTCAAATAACCTTTAGAAATCTGAGCGATAGAACTAATTGATATACAATTAACTATGGCTGAAAGGAAAGCTAATTTTAAAATTCTATTTTTCATGTCTAAAGTTTGTTTTGCAAATCTAATGTAAATTATAATTTCAACAATGCTAAATTCAATAAAATAATTAGATGGAATTATTCTATTTTTACAAAAAAAACAATGAAAAAAAACAGCTCTCTTTTAATTGTATTCAATTTCATCACTATCCTATTATTTGGGCAAGAAAATGCAACATCTTGTTCAAAAGAAACAAAGCAACATAATTTATTAAAAACTGCCACGCTAAATGCTACTCAAATTGCAGAAACGGAGAAATACGATGTTCATTTTTATAGTTTAAACTTGAATATGACAAATACTTCTAGCTATTTGTCAGGAACAGCTGGAATTCACGCAAAGGCAAATGCAAACTTAGATTCTGCGCTTTTTGAATTATATCCAAGTATGATAATATCTGAAGTTCGTGTTAATGGCTTAGTTGTAAATTTTTCGCGACTTGGAACAGCTGTAAAAGCACCTGTTAATTCTTCAGCAAATCAAAATTTCGTTATAGAAATTTCATACTCTGGAAATCCCCCAACAGCACAAACAAATCCTTTGGGCGGAAGTGGAATGACGGCAGGCACATCGCCAAGCTGGGGAAATAAAGTGGTTTGGTCGCTTTCAGAACCTTTTTCTGCCTACGAATGGTTTCCATGCAAGCAAAGTTTAAGGGATAAAGCTGATAGTTCTTTTGTTGCAGTAACTGTTCCTGATACTTGCAAAGCAGGCTCTAACGGAGTCCTCATAAATACAGTTCCTCTAGGAAATGGCTTTACACGCTACGAATGGAAAAACAAGCATGCTATTGACTATTATCTAATTTCTGTGGCTGTAGCAAAATACATAGAATATTCATTTTATGCGAATCCTGTTGGTGCTCCAAATCCGATTTTAATTCAAAATTTTATCTATGACAATCCTCAAACATTTATATATTTTGAAGATGAGATCAATGAAACTGGAGATTTCATGGAACTATTTTATGATTTATATGGTCCCTATCCTTTCGAAGATCAAAAATATGGACATTGTATGGCGCCAATTGGAGGAGGAATGGAACATCAAACAATGACAACACAAGGGTCTTTTTCAAAAGGCTTAACTGCTCACGAATTAGCGCATCAATGGTGGGGAAATAGTGTGACTTGTGCATCGTGGAGTGATATTTTTATAAACGAGGGTTTTGCTTCCTATAGTGAATATGTGATGCTTGAGAATTTATATCCCGCAGAAAAGGTGCAACACATGTTAGATGTTCACAACAACGTTCTATCGCAAACTGGAGGAAGTGTTTGGTTTTCGGATACTTTAAATGAAAATCGGATTTTCAACGGTAGACTTTCCTACGACAAAGGTTCTGGAATTATTCATTCTATTCGCTATTTAATGAACAACGACAGTTTGTTTTTCGCAGGATTAAGAGAATTTCAAAACGATTTTAAAGACAGTGTTGCAAGAGGCATTGACCTCAGAAATAAAATGCAAGAAATTTCTGGTATTAATTACACACCTTTTTTCGAGCAATGGTATTTTGGCGAGGGATATCCCACCTACTCTATTCGTTGGAAACAAATTGGACAAGACCTTTTATTAGAACTCAATCATACAGCATCAAAACCAAGCGTAACGCCAACTTTCACAAATCCAATAGATCTTCGTTTCACGCGACAAGGAATGAGTGACACACTTATTCGCTTTGATGTAGCATCAAATTCACAGCAATTTTACATTTCAAATTTCGGCACATTGTCCGCTACAATTACTGTAGATCCACAAAATTGGATAATCAACAATATAGGAACTATTATTCAAGATAATTCACTAGTAAACTTGACAGAAGTATTTGAAAATAATACTGCCTTAACAATTGTTCCAAATCCAAACAATGGAATTTTCACCATCGGAAATCAACAAGCAAATTGTTGGCTTAGCGTTTTCAACATGCAAGGAAAAAATATCTTAAATAAACAGCTTTCTCAAAATGAACTTATCGATTTACAAGATTTTGGAAAAGGAACATATTTATTAGAAATTAAAAATTCTGAAAATAGCGTAGCTAAAACCTTAAAGTTGATTTCTTTTTAGAAAGTTTATTTTACCTAAGTATTATAAAAACTCTTAACTTTGAAAAAAATTCAACACTATGAAACCCATTTACATTGTTTTAATCGCAATTGGCTCAATTATCCTTTTTACTTTTATGGGATATTACTCCGTTTATTCAAATGCTGTATCCCTTCAGGAAAATGTTGACGAAAAATGGAACAATGTGCAATCTGCTTACCAAAGAAGAGCTGATTTAGTACCACAATTACTAGCAACTGTTAAAGGCGCTGCTGCAAATGAAAAAGAAATCTTGCTAAAGGTAACACAAGCAAGAGCAGGAATTGTAGAAGCCAAAACACCAGGCGACTTAGAAATAATGGGGAGAAAAATCGAAACAGCGATAAATCTAGCCTATGAGGCCTACCCTCAAATTAAATCAACTGAAAACTTTCAAGAATTTCAAAAACAATTAGAAGGAACAGAAAATAGAATCAACCGAGAGCGCGATTTATTCAATGAATCCATAAAATCGTATAATACGCATATTAGAGGTTTGTTTGCAGGAATCTTTTTAAACAAAGAAGTTTTTCCTCGCAAAAAAGGCTTTTCTGCAAAAGCAGGAGCTGAAAATGCGCCAGAAGTTAAATTCTAAAACCAATGCTTTCCTCAGCTGACAAGCAAGAAATTCAAGAAGCCATTCGATTAGCAGAACTGCAAACAGCAGGTGAAATTCGCGTTCATATCGATAAGAAATGTAAATCAAATCCAGTAGATAGAGCTGTAATAATTTTTCAGCAATTAAAGATGCATAAAACCAAAGACAGAAATGGCGTTTTAATTTACCTTTCCTTTGAAGATTCAAAGCTTGCAATAATCGGAGATGAAGGAATTAACAAACTTGTTCCATCAGATTTTTGGGAAAGCACAAAAAACACAATGATTGCTGCCTTTAAAAAGAATGAATTTACGCAGGGAATATGTTCTGCAATATCAGAAGCTGGAAAACAACTAGCATATTTCTTTCCCCTCAAAGAAAATGATAAAAATGAATTGAGTAACGAAATAAGCATCGAAAAAGAATGAAATATCTTTTAAGCATTATTCTCTTATTAACAACAAGTAATGTTATCTATGGGCAATTTCCTAAGCCACTTTCACCGCCTAGACTCTACAATAATTTTTCTACTCTTAAAATTTTAAGCGCTACTGAAGAAGCAGAAATAGAAGCTATTTTAGTCAAATTTGAAGCTGAAACATCAAATGAAATTGCAGTTATTGTTGTTGATGATTTAAATGATTTGGAGCCATGGGAATACGCCACTGAAATTGGAGAAGAATGGGGAGTTGGGAAAGCAGAGGAAGACAACGGAATAATTCTCCTTATAAAACCTACTGAAAAAACAAGTCGAAGAGAAGTTTTTATAGCTGTGGGTAGAGGATTAGAGTCTGTTGTCCCTGATTTAACAGCAAATGAAATTGTTCAAAATGAACTTCTCCCAAATTTTAAAAATCAAGCATATTTTGATGGTGTTAAGCAAGCTGTAAAAGTCCTTTCTGAATTATCAAAAGGAGAATACAGCCACAATAAATACAGTAAGGATAATAAAAAAGGGGATTTTTTATCGGGAATTTTTTCAGTTTTATTTATTTTAATCTTGGTTATCCTTCTTATAAAAAGAGGTGGTGGTGGAACGACAATTGGTGCAGCTGGGTTTATCGGTGGATTTGGTCGTGGATTTGGTGGAGGTTTTGGCGGTGGTAGTTCTGGTGGTGGATTTGGAGGCTTTGGTGGCGGAAGCTTTGGTGGAGGTGGTTCTGGCGGAAGCTGGTAATAAGTAATTAGAAAAAATAAACAGCTATTTTTAAACTCAAAGATTTAAAGCATGATTAAAATTATTATTTCAAGTACATTTCTCTTATGTTGCATAAGTTTAAGTGCTCAAAAACCCAGTACAATTGCTTTCTACAACGTTGAAAATTTATTTGATACAATAGATGGTACAAATGATGATGCTGAATTTCTTCCATCTGCTAAAAATGCCTGGAATAGTATTCGCTACATGGAAAAACTAAAGCACATTCGAGAAGTTTTAAACACTGCAGAAAAACCACTTATTGCAGGATTTTGTGAAATCGAAAACGCTGATGTTGTTCGAGATATTTATATGAATCAAAAGGATTTTAAGTCCTATGCTCTGGTGCATCACGATAGTAAAGATGCACGCGGAATTGATGTTGCAATGATTTACGACAAGTCTAAATTAACTTTAGTATCTGATGGAATTATTCGCTTTGTCCTCCCTGGCGACTCACTACCAAGTTCTCGGGATATTTTATGGGCAAAATTTAAATACAAGAAAGAAATGCTCTTTGTCATGGTTAATCATTGGCCAAGCAGGCGCTCAGGAACCGATGTAAGCGAAGCAAAAAGAGTGAAAGCCGCAGAATGTGCAGATCGCTTTATCGATTCATTAATGAAGCAGGATCAGTATGTTAAAATCATCTTTATGGGCGACTTAAACGATTATCCAAGTGATAAAGCACCAAAAATAATCGAAAGTAAATTAACACCTATGATTCTTAAGTCCTCGGGAGAATTTGGTGGCACCTACAACTACCAAGGACAATGGGAAATAATGGATCATATTTTTGTTTCTACAGGATTAAATGCTGGAAAAATAAAGGTTGTTCCAAGTTCAGGAAAAATCTACTCGCCAGCATTTTTATTAGATAAATACAAAGGAAATATTGTGCCTTTTAGAACATATGGTGGTGCAAATTACTTAGGAGGATACAGCGATCATCTGCCAGTATCAATCAGTATTTCCCTTAAATAATTATAGGCTAAATTTGAAATTAATAGTAAATTTGACTAGAAGATTCTATAACTATGAATTATAAAATTATTCTATTTTTATTTTGCCTGTTTACTTATTTTAATGAAGTAAATGCACAGAATTTAGAATGGGCTAATGCGCTTATAGGGCAAGGTCAATCTAACATAGAAAATCTTACAGAAGGAGCTTCCGAATGTTTTGGTCTTGTAGTGGATGACAATGAGTATGTATACATTACCGGAATATGCAATGACTCTGTAGATTTTGACCCAGGACCTAATACTTCTTACGTTGTTGCCGGAAAAAACGATATCTATCTTGCCAAATACTCACCAGAAGGAAATTTAGTTTGGAAAGTCGTGTTAATTAGCCAATCGATGAATAAAGTGAAAGGTGTAAAGTTGGATTATGCCGGAAACATTTTGATCATTGGAAGTATTGGAGGGGATGTAGATTTTGATCCAAGTTCAGCAACTGAATTAGTGCAAGTTCCTTTTGGAATGGCAAACAAAATGTTTATTGCAAAATACGATGCAAATGGAAGTTTTCTATGGGTAAAAGCGGTTGGTGGCGCATTTGCGACTTCTGGAAGTGATTTGGAAACAGATGAGAATGGAGAAATTTATGTGACAGGATCGTATTATCAATCATTGGATATTGACCCGAGTAGCAATGAAAACATGCTTACGAGTACAGGTCTGGCTTTATTTTTTTCGAAGTATACTGAGAACGGAAACCTTCTATGGGCTCGAAATATCCCGAATTGTACAAACCTAGGTGAAGCAACAGATATCGATTTGACGGCTGATGGCAATATTTACATTTCTGGTTATTTTGGAAATACACTTGATTTTGATACAGGTGCCGGAACATACAACCTTGTTGCAACTACTGCAACCGATAGATATTTTGCGAAGTATACTAACGATGGTGAATTTATTTGGGCGAATAGAATTGATGTAAATGCCGAATTCGCTTTGGAAGCTGAAAGAAGTATTGAAATGGCAGTTGACGAGCAGGAAAACCTATTTATTACAGGAAATTTCAGAGGAAATGTTGATTTTGACCCAGGTGTAGGGATTTATCAGTTACCAGCTCCTCCTTATCATGCTTCAACCTATATCTGTAAATATGACTCTAATGGACTTTTCCTTTGGGCTAAAATGATTACCAACGGATTTTGTGTAGCCAATGACATTGAATTAGATTGTGCAGGCAATATCAATCTAACTGGTTTTTTTAAGCAGGCAGATTTTGACACCGGATCAGGAACTTATTTACTTCAAAGTTCTGCACCTGTCGCAGGCATGAACTTCTTTGCTCAGTATGATGATCAAGGCAATTTTAATTGGGTTAAGCGTATAGGTAACAATGGTTATGGGAGTGGGGTTATTCAGTCGGGCATTCATGTTAAAAATGGTTCGCAGTATATTTTCGGTGCATTTAAACAGTCAGGAGATTTTGATCCAGATGATAACAAGGAATATTGGTTAACAATGGGCGGAATTGGTTGGAATTCATACTTCGCTAAATATTCAGGAGATTGGGCAAATACATATACCGAACTAAATATCTGCGATGCCGATACAGCGTTCTTGGTGGCAACCGTTGCTGCATCAAATTACCTATGGCAAGATGGCTCAACTGATTCGTTGTTTTTGACCTTTGAATCAGGAGAATACTGGGTTACTTCCACTACAGGAAAATGCACAAAAACGGATGTTTTTTCAGTAAACATGATAGAATGTGGCTCATCAATAATTTCGATGCCAAATGTTTTTACCCCCAATGGTGATGGCGTAAACGATGTGTATTTACCAATTGAAACATATAATATCAAGAATTATTCTATTCAAATACTCAATCGTTGGGGTGTAGTTGTGTTTGAGGAAAAAAACAAAAACACAGGATGGGATGGTACTTCAGCGGGCAAAAATTGTACGGAAGGAACCTATTTTTGGATTGTAAGGTACACAGATGACGAATTTATAGATCATCAAATAAATGGATTTTTAAACTTGTCGAGATAACTCGATCATAAATCCCCTCCAAATTTGAATGCTGACAGCAGATTTTTCAGCTAGCTTTAGTCTATACTTTAAAATTCCAAGAATGGATATCTTCTGCCTTTCCAGTTTTAATATCACTGAGGTAATTCTTTATTTTATTAGATAAAGTTCGTCCTTCTAAAGGTGGTAACTCTAAACGCTCATCACGGTAACCAATTATTAAGATTTGAGCAATAGTTGCAGCAGTTCCAGCTCCAAAAGCATCTTCTAACGTTCCATTTCTTGCTGCTGTAACAATTTCTTCAACAGTAATCTTTCGTTCTTCAATTTCTACACCCCAACTTCTTGCAATGTCAAAAACTGTTTTTTTCGTTACACCGCGCAAAATCGTATCAGCATCTTCGGAAGGTGAAATCAACTTACCACCGATCTGAAAAATAATATTCATGGTTCCTGATTCTTCGATGTATTTGTGTTCTGCGGCATCTGTCCAAATTAATTGGTGAAACCCTTGCAACTGACATTGCTTTGCAGGATACAAAGAAGCACCGTAATTTCCTGCGGCTTTTGCTCTACCTACTCCACCAATTGCAGCACGCGTATAATATTCTTCGATTTTAACACGAACGGGCTCAGAATAATAAACGCCAACAGGAGCAGTGATAATCATAAACTTATACGTATCAGAGGGCTTAATTCCAACTCCTTCGTCTGTAGCAAATAAAAAGGGACGAATATAAAGCGAATAACCTTCATTGCTTGGAACCCAATCTTGGTCAACTTCTACCAATTTTCGGATGGCTTCCAGAAAAATATCTTCTGGAACTGGTGGCATACACATTCGTTCTGCTGATTCCGCAAAACGTTTTGCATTCATTTGTGGACGAAAAATATTAATCTCATTGGATTCAGTGCGGTAAGCTTTGAGTCCCTCGAATATTGATTGACCGTAATGTAAAGCTGAAAGTGCAGGATGCATTGGAATTGGAGCAAAAGGAACAATCTTGCCTTCTCCCCATTCGCCATTTTCATATTCCATAATGAACATGTGATCTGAAAGAATCTTTCCGAAAGCTAAATTATCAAAATCAACTTGCGATATTGTGGAATTCTGTGTTTTTTCTACAGAAAATGAAATTGTGCTCACGGACATAGTTAAAAAATTGATTGCGAATATACTATTTCTAATTAAGCTTTCAAACTAATTTTTATTGCTTTTTGTTTTCCTTAACTTTACCAAATTAAGAAAAAAATTGAAGCAAAGCCGAGAAATATTATTAAAGTATTGGAACTATGATTCTTTCCGTCCGCAACAAGAAGAAATTGTGGATGATGCAATCAATGGATCTGATGTACTTGCTCTTTTACCAACAGGAGGCGGAAAATCAATTTGCTTTCAAGTTCCTGGTATTGCGCGCGAAGGTATTACCCTTGTTATTTCTCCTTTAATTGCTTTAATGCAAGATCAAGTTGCAAATCTTCAGAAAATAGGAATTCGTGCAAAAGCTCTTACAAGCGGATTGTCATATCGTGAAATTGACATTTTATTAGACAATACACGTTTTGGAGGTGTCGATTTTTTATATACCTCTCCAGAGCGCATTCAATCCTCTTTGTTTATAGAACGATTCAAAAGTATGAAAGTTGGATTAATTGTAGTTGACGAAGCGCATTGTATTTCAGAATGGGGACATGATTTCCGACCATCTTTCATGAAAATAAAGAATTTACGCGAATATCATCCGAATACGCCAATTCTTGCCTTAACGGCTACTGCAACTGAAAAAGTCAGAAAAGACATTATAGAACAGTTAGCACTAAAAAAGGCTATAATTCACGAAGCTTCTTTTGAAAGAAAAAATGTCAGTTACGAAATTTTAAAAACCGAGAATAAAATTGCTCGCATGATTGACTTTTGCAAAGCGAATTCTGCAACTGGAATAATCTACTGTCAAACGCGAAAAAGCGTAAAAGAAATTGCACGAATTTTATTGGCTAATTCAATATCTTCAGGTTTTTACCATGGTGGACTCGAAAACAATGAACGTCAAAAAATGCTACAAAGTTGGTTGAAAGAAGATATTAAAATCATGGTGGCAACAAATGCTTTTGGAATGGGAATAGACAAGTCAAATGTGCGTTTTGTTTTGCATTACGAACTTCCACAATCCTTGGAAGCTTACTTCCAGGAAGCAGGTCGCTGCGGTAGAGATGGAGAATTAGCGCGAGCTATTGCTTTTGTTGAACCCAATGATACAAAAGAGTTAATGCAAAATGTCGCACAAAAATTCCCAGAGAAAGAAGTTGTTTTCAATACCTACAAAGTCTTGTGTAATTATTTAAATGTAGCATTCGGTTCAGGAAAAGACGAAACTTATCCCATCGATTTAAAAAGTATGTGTGAAACTTTTAAATTGGATTACGCGCAGACTTATAATTCATTAAAAATTCTTGAATTAAACGAAAATATTCAATTTTCAGAAGGGTTTTTCCAACCAACAAAAGTCAAGTTTCTCGTTGACCATGCAGAATTATATAATTTTCAAGTTAAGCACGAAAAATACCGAGCATTAACAACCTTATTGTCACGCTCATATTCAGGGATTTTTGACATTAAGCAGAATATTTTCGAAGCAGAAATAGCAAAAAGAATTGGTATTTCTGAGCCTGAATTAAAGAACTATCTTGAAGCATTAAAGCTGAATGAAATAATCGACGTAAATTTTAGAAGCAGTCTTCCAACCGTTACTTTTATTCAAGAAAGAGTAAACGATCTTAATTTTCAACTCGCTGCAACAATTTACCACGACCGAAAAAAAAATGCAGTAAATAGAGTTGAAAAAGTTCTTGAATTAGTAGAAAGTGAAGTGTGTAGAGCAAAGCAAATAATCAACTATTTCGGTCAAGAAACAAGTAATTGCGGAATCTGTGATTGGTGTAAAAAAAATGAGTCTAAGGTAAAATTAAGTGAGAAATCTTTACAGGAATTCCTCAGAGAAGAAAGAACAATTGGTATTTGCGCTGAGTATTTTTCTTGTTCGGAGAATGAAATAAACACCCTCCTTCGCCCCTTACTTATTAAAGAAAAAATTAGCTTTAAAAATGGAAAATATTATCTTCGGTAAATGAAGCAAGCTTTGGAAGAAACGACCTTAATTTTACCACCATTTTATAAGCAATCATTCTCCTATTTATTCTTTTTTTATTCCTTTGGAATTCTTTCCTATCTTTCCTTTCCTAACTATAATCTCACACCTTTTATTCTTTTTATATTTCCAATCTTTCTTGTAAATTGGGCAGCAAACAATAAGTACCTCGAGCGAACAACATTCATCTTACTTCTAGCTATTTCTTTTGTGCTAATTGGAAATACGAGTATGGGAGAATTTCAAAAAAGTAATTTGTCCGAGCAAGAAATTTCTAATTCCGAAGTTTTTGAAGCTAAAATAATTGAATTCCAAAAAAAAGATCAGGGCTGGTCAAAAGGAATAGCAAGTATTACATCCTTTCCAAAAACTGGGGAAGCACTTAAAAATCCAATTAAAATATTGTTTTTTACAGATGAAAAATTTAAAGGAGAAATTGACGACATACTATTAGTTAATTCAAGTCTTTCGAGAATTGAGAATAAAAATAATCCTGGAGAATTTGACATGAAGCGTTATTGGCAAACTAAAGGAATTCAACACATTTCTTTTATCCAATTTGAAAATTACCAGTTAGTCGACAAACAAAAAGCCAGTTATTTTCAACAATTTATTCGTGGAATTCAAAAAACCTTTAACTCAATATTGGAAAACCACCTTCAAGATGGAGAACTTTCGATTGCCAAAGCACTAATTTTAGGAGATAAATCCCTTTTAGATAGTGAAACCCGAAATTCTTTTACCGCTACCGGAGCAATGCATGTTTTAGCTGTTTCTGGACTTCACATTGGACTAATTTTACAACTGCTTTTAGGTGTTGCAAAACTATTTTCAAGGATCATTACAAAGAAAATAGCAGTGATTTTAATTGTTCTACTCCTTTGGATTTATGCTTTAATCACTGGGTTTTCGCCAAGCGTTATACGAGCGGTGTTTATGTTTTCAGTATTAGCTCTTTCACAACTGAGTGGCAGGACATACAATCCAATCAACACCTTATTTTTTACAGCTTTTGTGATTCTTTTATTTCAACCACTTTATTTGTTTGATGTGGGCTTTCAATTGTCGTATTTAGCAATGCTAGGAATATTTCTTTTTTACAAGAAAATTGAAAGTTGGTTTCCTACAAAAAATAAAATTCTGCGTTATTTTTGGCAAGGAACTGCAATTGGTTTAGCAGCACAAGCCATGACAACTCCGCTAACTTTGTATTACTTTCATCAATTTCCAAATTATTTCATACTCAGCAATCTTGGGCTCATGCTTTTTTCTGGAATAATACTTGGCTTAGGTGTCTTTCTATTTTTACTAAATTTTATTCCCTTTATTGGACAAATAAACGGCTTACTACTATTTATTTCTATTTGGTTGATGTTTGGCTTTATTCAATGGGTTGAAAAACTTCCTGGCTCTGTTGCTTACGGTTTTACCGTTCCTTTTTCGATGGTGCTAATTTTAAGCGTCTGTATTTACTTCTTATTAAAAATACAAATCACTAAAAAGACTTGGTTTGCCTTTGGATTTCTTTTTTTTCTAGCACTATCAAACCTTATTTATACAAGATGGGATAATTTAAACAGTAAACACGTGTGCATCTTTAACAACAATGATTTAGTTTTCACTCTAAAAAAAGGGGCGCAAATAGTTTGTTTTTATGATTCTGAAGTAAATGAAAAGCATAAAGTAGAATTTATGTTGGCGTCTTATCTAAAATGCTATCCAGGAGAAATTAACTATATTTCCATCAACAAAAAAAACATAAGTACTCAATTTGGTTCTGATAAAATAAAAGTAACAAAAACAGCAAGTGGCAAATTATTAGAAATTAACGGTCGGGAAATCCCTTTTATTTATTCTAATAAAACAATTTTCATAGAAAAAAATAGCGTTAAAATGCCATGGATTGAAGGAGAAAGAAGTTTAAAAAATGGGAGTATTTTATATGATTTATAACTAAAAGAAATTAGTTCACTTTTTCTTTCTAAAATCAATATTATAGCTTGTTGACAGCCAAAGTGTATGATTGCGCTCCACTTTAATTCCATCAGTTTTAAAAACCATTTGATTTAAATAACCTACTTGAATATTAAAATTAGGATTAAACCTCCAACCCAAAGCTGTGATAAATCTATTTTGATCCAAAATATTTTTTGAAATTCCTTTTCCAAAACCTAAGAATACCTCATCATTTACATTCAAGAAAAGGGTGTTATTCGCCATTTCTTTTCGACTCAAAGGGAGATTTACCATCATTCGATACCTCATACGATTTCGATAATCATCTTTCCCTTTAATAAATTCTCCTGAAGAATTAATCCAATTATCAATCAATCGTTGCTCCATTCGATAACGATGCTGCATATCAATACGACCATATTTAGCCTTTAAATTGACCTGTTCCCAAATACGATTTTCATGTGTTTGATGACTGATAGGCTGTTCTCCGTATTGATATGAAATAATGGAAGCATATCCAGCAGTGAAGGATATATTTGGATTATAATAATATTCTAAACCAACCCTAGCAAGTGATTGTTGCCAATCATTAAATAAATCTGCCCTACGCCATTGATACTCTGTATGAATTCCAAATTTCTCACTTATTTTATGATTTCCGGTATACAAAACCCAGGCATGACTTTGATTTGAAATCAATTTTTGTGCATAGCTTCCTCCTATTAAAAATAGCAAGAGGAATATCGATATAATTAACTTTTTCATAGTATTTCTTCTTTCTTAAAAAAGATTTTACGGAACAAAAAATAATAGATTAAGCTTCCAATAAGTATTCCGAAAGATGCACCTGCTGCAACATCACTTAGATAATGAACACCCAAATAAATTCTACTAAAAACAACTACTAGACCAACAGTAAATAAAAGAAGTAAAAGCCAATTTTTTCTCTTATAAAAAAGTGGAAAGAGAAAGGAAAGCATACCAAAATAATTTGCGCTGTGTGACGAAATAAATCCGTATTCACCACCTCTATAAAAGGTTCCGTCAGCTTGTTTATAATAATGTAAATAATCTTCTATCAATGGATTATGAGAAGGTCTTAGGCGCTGAAAAACTTCTTTAAATAAATGAACAGATAAAAAGTCTGTTAAAAAAATTGTGAGCACCAAGAAAATTATTAGTCCAAAGAAAACCTTTAGAGAATACTCTTTAAAAAGAAAATAAATCACCAATAAATAGAGTGGAAAAAGCGAAAAGGTTTGTGAGAAAAACCACATAACTTCATCCATTGTTTGAGAATGAAAGCCATTCACAAAAAGAACAAAATCACGGTCTAAGGTTTCAAGCCAATTCATCATTGTTCAAATGTTTCCAAATCATATCTTTTAATTCTGTTATTCCTTTTTGAGCAACAGAAGAAATAAAGATATAGGGGATTTTTGGAAGATCTTTTTTTAATGCTGCTGTTAATTCCTCATCGAGCATATCAGATTTTGTTATCGCCAGTAAGCGTTCTTTATGCACTAATTCTGGATTAAATTGTTTTAACTCATTCAAAAGAATATTAAACTCTTTCTTAATGTCATCGCTATCTGCAGGAATCATAAAGAGCAAAAGTGAATTTCTTTCAATATGGCGTAAGAAACGTAATCCAAGTCCTTTTCCTGTATGAGCACCTTCAATAATTCCTGGAATATCTGCCATAACAAAAGAACGGTGATCGCGATAGGATACAATTCCTAAATTCGGCCGAATTGTAGTAAATGGGTAAGCGCCAATTTCGGGTTTTGCAGCAGAGATAACAGATAGCAAAGTGCTTTTTCCTGCATTTGGAAAACCAACTAATCCAACATCTGCTAAAATTTTTAATTCTAATATTTTCCAACCTTCTTTGGCATCCTCACCCGGCTGTGCATATCTCGGAGCTTGATTTGTTGGCGATTTAAATTGATTGTTTCCCAAACCTCCTCGGCCGCCTGGTTGTATGATTCGCTCCTCACCTTCTTCAGTTATTTCAAACTCTATTTCATTGGTTTCAGCATCTCGAGCAAGCGTTCCAAGTGGGACATCAATGTAAACATCCGATCCTTGAGAACCTGTTTTTAAATTTCCTGCTCCGTGGGCTCCATGCTCTGCTTTGATGTGTTTTTTAAACTTTAAATGGAGTAAAGTCCACAATTGCTTGTTTCCACGTAAAATGATATGGCCTCCACGACCTCCATCTCCACCATCCGGACCGCCTTTTGGAATGTATTTTTCACGTCTAAAATGCGTAGATCCAGCGCCACCTTTTCCAGATGCACAATGAATTTTTACGTAGTCAACAAAATTATCTGAAGCCATCTTAGGCTAATTTAGTGTCAATGGCAGAAAACAAACGAGTTGTTATTTCGTCGATTGTTCCAAGACCATTTATGGAAATAAATTTATTTTGATTTTGATAAAACATTTTTACGGGAGCAGTTTCCTTGTTGTATACTGAAATTCTATTTTCAATAATACTGATATCACCGTCATCTGCTCTACCACTTGTAGTTGCTCTATTTAACAAGCGTCTTTTTAATTCCTCTTCTTCAACTTCCAAAGCCGCCATCATCGTAATAGAGGTATTAAAGGTTAATAAGACTTCGTCAAGTGCAGCTGCCTGAGCATTTGTCCTCGGAAAACCATCAAAAATAAAACCTAACGCTTCTTGTTTTTTGCTCACTTCAGAACGTAGCATTTCAATTGTAACAGAATCAGGCACCAACAAACCTTGATCCATATAACTTTTTGCTAAAACTCCCAGTTCACTCTCCATTTTTATATTTGCACGGAAAATATCACCGGTAGATAAATGCACCAGATTATATTTTTCAATCAAGCGCTCAGATTGTGTTCCTTTTCCTGCTCCTGGAGGTCCAAACAATACAATATTCAACATATTATTCTTCTTTTAATTGATATATTTCATTTAAATTTCTTCCCAATTCATCATAATCTAGGCCATAACCTACAACAAATTTATTGGGGATTTCAAATCCAATATACTTCGGTAGTTGTTTTCCTAAAAAAGCTTCTGGTTTAAAAAGTAGTGTGCAAACTTCAACTGAAGCTGGATTTTGACTTTTTAACAAGGAAATCACTTTATCGATTGTAATGCCTGTATCCACAATATCCTCTAAAATAACAACATGCTTGCCCTTTAAATCTGTATTTAAACCAATTAATTCATCTACGCGACCACTCGATTGAGCACCAATGTAAGAACTAACTTTTACAAATGATATTTGGATATTACCAGGGATTTCCTTTAATAAATCAGAGGCAAACATAAAAGCACCATTCAAAATAGCGATAAATAAGATTTCTTCTCCAATATAATCTTTCTGAATTTCGGAAGACAGATTTTTAACCTTGTGTGCTATTTCATCCTTAGAAATAAAAGGACAAAAAACCTTATCGTGAATTTGGCGATCTAATTGCATTTTGATTTTACAAATTTACAATTTAAAGCCGGAAATCTAAAATTTTAGTAGTTTCCTTTGTAAGAAGTTCACTTCCCTTATCTTTGTTGCATGATTTCAAAATGGTATGGTAAAGATTTGCGCTTAGGAGTTCTTGGTGGAGGACAACTAGGAAGAATGCTCATTCAAGCAGCAAACGATTTGAATATTCATATACATTGCCTTGATCCGGATCCAAATGCACCCTGTTCAGAAATTGCACATTCTTTTTCGTGTGGAAGTCTAACAGATTTTAATACAGTTCTTAATTTCGGAAGTGATAAACATCTAATTACTGTTGAAATTGAAAATGTAAACGTTGAAGCACTTATAGAATTAGAAAAAAAAGGAGTTAAAGTATTTCCTCAACCAAATGTACTTAAATTAATACAAGACAAGGGTTTACAAAAAGAATTTTATCTAAAAAACAATATTCCTACAGCAGCCTTTGAACTAATTTCATCCAAAGCTGAATTACTTTTAAAAACCGATTTTCCCTTCGTTCATAAACTTCGAACAGGTGGTTATGATGGGAAAGGAGTAAAAATTATCTCCAATTTATCTGAAGCTGAGCAATCATTTGACGCACCTTCTGTTATTGAAGAAAAAATCGACTTCCAAAAAGAATTATCTGTTTTGGTAGCTCGGAATGAAAAGGGAGAAATTAAAACTTTTCCACTAGTTGAATGTGAATTTAATCCAGAAGCAAATCTTGTTGAATTCTTGTTTTCACCAGCTGATGTAAGTCCTGAAATTGAGCTAAAAGCAAAAGAAATTGCTAGCCAACTTATAGAAAAACTCAACATGGTTGGCTTGTTAGCAGTTGAACTTTTCCTAACAAAATCAAATGAATTACTTGTAAATGAAATTGCCCCAAGACCTCATAACAGCGGTCACCACACAATTGAATGTTGTACAACTTCCCAATTCTCTCAACATCTTCGAGCTATTTTAAATCTACCACTTGGCGATACATCCTTAATTCAAGCTGGAGCAATGATAAATCTTGTAGGCGAAAAAGAATTCAATGGACCTGTTTTTTATGCTGGATTAGAAGATCTTTTAGCAATACCTGGGGTTTTTCCACATCTCTATGGAAAAGAAACAACTAAACCCTTTAGAAAAATGGGGCATATTACTATCACTGGAAAGAACATAGATGAATTGAAAGCTAAAAGTGATAAAATCAAAGGATTGATTCGCGTAATTAGCCGCTAGTTTAGCTGTAAAACCATTAAAAAAGTCATAATGCTGAGAAAAGCATGAAGAAAGAACAAATATGTAAACTCAGTTTGCACTTTCTTAAAAAATAAATAACATGCGAACACAGGCATTGTAAAAAATGACAAAAGAATTATACTTTCAAAGAAAACAGAAAAACTTAGCGCAATAAAAAGTAGTGTAAGAACCCAACTCACTGTTTTATCTTGTTTTAATTTCCATAGAATAAAAAATAAAACCAAGAAAAAAGCACTAAATATCAATATTACATCTAGGAAAATTCCTGAATTAAGCTGCTCTAAATCTTGGTCCTTATAGATTAGCGCCAAGAATAATTGACTAGAAATAACTTTAAAAATCAATGCTAATAAATAGAAAAGGAAATACAGATTCTTTTTTTCAAATATGATTTTTCTATTCCAGTATATAAATTGAAAAGAAATAAGAAGAAGAATGGCATCAAAAAGAGGAAAGGGAAAAAGAAATACTCCAGACTCTAAAAATTGAGTTAGTGCATAAACGAAAAGGGTTAATATTACAATAAAAACCGTTCTTTTTTCCCGTGACATCTAATTCCCTAAAACTTCATAGATATAATCAAAAGTAGAGAGAATAACAGGTTCTCCATCTACAACCGCGATGTTGTGTTCAAAATGTGCACTTGGCTGTCCGTCTGCCGTTACGATAGTCCACTTGTCATCTAAGGTTTTTACTTTTTCTGTCCCCATGTTTATCATTGGCTCAATTGCAAGAGTTAAACCATTCTGAATTTGCTTTCCACGTCCTCTTCTACCATAATTTGGAACCTGAGGCTCCTCGTGAAGTTGTTTTCCTAATCCATGTCCCACTAAATCGCGCACAACACCATAAGAATGTTTCTCAGCATGAGTTTGTATTGCCCAACCAATATCTTCAATTCGATTGGAAGTGGTGCATTGTTCTATTCCCAAATACAAGCATTCTTTTGTAACCTGCAATAATTTCTTTACTTCCTCTGAAACCTCTCCAATTTCAAAAGTATATGCATGATCACCATAATAACCTTTATAAAGAGATCCGCAATCAACAGAAACGATATCGCCATCTTTAAATGGAATATCCGTTGGTAAACCATGAACAACTTGTTCGTTAATAGATATTAGTAAAGTACTGGGACAACCATACAAGCCTAGAAATCCTGGAAGTGCATCTTGAGAGCGAATGTATGCTTCAGCCATTTTATCCAATTCTCGAGGCGTTGTTCCGGGCTTCATAAACTTAGCAACTAAACCTAGCGTGCGACTTACAATTTGTGCAGCCTCCCGCATAATTTCAATTTCTGAAGCAGTTTTATAACGAATCATTGATTTATTTAATAAAGACATCGACAAAGTTAAGGAAATTTAAAATAATGGTTCTGTCGCATTAAATATGCAAAAGTAAAAAGTTCAATTAAGTATAAATCCTAATTTCTAATTTATCGACTTTGAAATTACCGAATCTTTTGTTTATGTGAATTAGTGCTATAGTAACTTTTTAGGACTTTATGGTCGTTTTTATACAAAAGTAAAAATGATAAAAAAAACCAGTAAAGTATTATCTATACTGGGCTTAGGCCGTGGGCCATAGGTCTGAATTATCGAACTTTTTAAGGGAGGATGTGGAGAGGCTTAATAGGTTGTAAAACATGCCTTAAACCTACTAATTTAAAAGAGGCGTGGTATTGGCTTGAAAAAGTATTAACTTAGCTTTGCAAAATCGATTGTCTGGATTAGGGGAGTATTATATACCAACACACGGAACCAAACTGAAATTAGAATATGAGCCAGAAGGAAGTTTGGAAGAAATATATTTTAGCACAATCCAAAATCTTAGAACACAAATCTAAACCCATTGGAATTGAAACTTCAAAAGAAATTCCTCTTGACGGTTTAAAATTGCATCTTTCTATTGACCAAGAAATATTCAAACAAGTATTCAAGAAAGAGGTTGCGCAAACTTTCAATATCAAAGATTTTGACTTTAACAGTGGATATATTCAGACAAGTATTGAAAACACTGCAAATATCACAACTGAAAAACTTTCCAAGTTAAAAGAACTTGCAGAAATCTGTTATATTGACTTTAATGAAAATCCCTTAGTGGATGGAATAATAGAAAGACAGAACACCCCATCTATTTCATCTCTTATTTCTGCGTTTTATAGAAATATAGAAATATATCAAAATAATAATACATTAACTGTTACAGGTGTTTTACAAAAAAACATATATGAGTTATTTCAAAGAAATTTTGGATTGCTGTGCATTGGGAATAGTTTGATTTTTAAGTTTGAAAATTCTGAAGATTTAAATCGTGAAATTAAAAGACTAGAAAGTAAAGGAATTATACTTCCGAAGCCAAAAGAAAACTGTCTTTGTTTTAATTATGACAATCATTTTTATAATAAGCACGAATCAGATCTAAATTTTGAGATTTTTCGTCTAAAACGAACACTAGAACTTTATTTTCCGAATAATCATTTTGAATATTACTATACAACTGAGTATTCTTTTGGTTCCGGTTTACAGAAGTTACAAGAAAGCTTGGGAATAAAAATGCCAAATCTTAAAACAAAACTTATTGCAAATGGAGAAAAATTAATATTCCAACAATTTTATCAAACTGGAAGCAAAACAGAAATTCTAGCACGTTTACAAAATCAATTGGAAGACTTAATTAATTCAGAATTATTTAGTTACATAATAAATGACACATTTTATGAAAAATATCTATGCGAAGAAAATTTTGAATTAAAAGTTGAGCAAGAAGAAGAAAAACTTTCAAAACTTTTAAGAGAAGATTTCTATTTCGGCAACACAAAAGAAAAATTCTATTTAGGTAAATTAATAAAGGTAGATTATCCTGAATTGTATTTCGTAGTTGATGAAGATAAACTTGAAAAAGTAAAAGAAAACATAGTTAAAGAAACCATAAAAGCTATATTCCCAGACTTAAAAGGTGAAAAGGATAAGATAAAACGTTTGGAAGATACAATTCTCAAACTTAATTCCAAGGAAAAACTTCCAAATGATAACGCAAAAGAATTTTTATACGATTCCTCTAAAGCTAAAAGCATTAGAAATATTGAATATTTATTAAACAAGACATGCTCGGAATGGCAAGAATTTGAGAAAAATCTTTTTTCAAAATCACTAAACGTGTCACAAAGACAAGCTATATACAAGTCGCTTTATGCCGAAGAATTGGCTTTGATCCAAGGCCCACCCGGCACTGGCAAATCAACAGCAATAGCAGAAATAATTTGGCAACATATCAGAAAAGCACAAAAGCAAATAATACTTTTAACTTCTGAAACCAACCTTGCAGTTGATAATGCTATTGATAAATTAAAAAATCAACAAAACAATGTTGTAAAACCAATTCGGTTTGGTAAAGCAGAAAATTTAGAATCAGAAGGGTATTTTTATTCTATAGAAGCTATTGTTGATTGGCAAAAAGGTAATGGAAATTTATTTAATACTGTTTCTCATTGGATAAACAACATCGCTAACAGAATAACAATACAAAACCATGAACAAATTAATTCAGCTTTAGAGAAGTGGAAAAATCATTTACAAATTCCAAATAGCGAAACAAAGAATTTATTTGTTAATAAATACTTTGAATATGTCAATCTTATTGGTGCAACTGGAAGCTCTATTGGGAAACTAAATTCTGAAAATAATTGGACTTCATTTTTTCGTTCGTATTTGAATGTTTTTGAGTATTCAAATTACAAAACATTGTTAGAAAAAAGTAACCAAATTAAAGTTTTGAAAAATGGCAATGATGATTTATTTGAAGATGAATTAAAAAAAATAAAACGGGAGTTTAGTACTTTGAAGTCAACCTTAGAAAAAACAGAAATAACGTTTGACACAATAATAATGGACGAAGCCAGTAAAGCAACACCCCCTGAACTTGCTTTACCTGTTTTATTTGGCAAAAAATCTATTATCGTAGGGGATCATAGACAATTACCACCAATGATTGACGGTGAAGAAATTAAAGATTTACTTATTTCAATAGGGGAAAAAGAATTAGCAAAGACACTTTCGCATAAAGAATTTGAAATATCACAGTTTGAGCGTTTGTTTAATGATATTGATGAAAGCATTAAGGGAACTTTTGATACGCAATATAGGATGCACCCCGCCATCAATGAGGTAATAAGTCAGTTTTATAAAAATGATGGTGAAAAAGGTTTGCAATGTGGATTGCCTTTAGAAGAAGTTTATCATAATTCATTTGAGAAATGGGATTCTAGGTATCATGGTTTAAATTTCAAAAACCTCATTACCCCCGAAACTCATACTATTTGGATAAACGTTACAACGCCTGAAATTAAGGAAGGTACTTCAAGAGTTAATTACGGAGAAATTGAAGCAGTCGAAAACATTCTTAGCATTATTAAAAATTGTGAAGGAAAAAGCGAATTTGATAATTGGTTGACAAATCAATCTCAAGAAGAAAAACAAATAGGACTTATTAGCTTTTATGGTAAACAAATTAGTTATTTAGAAAGAATGCTCTTACAAAGCCATAATGACTTATACAAAGGGAAAGGAAAAGATAATGACAAAAGAAATTTTGTTAGGTTAAGTACTGTAGATAGATTTCAGGGAATGGAAAGAAATATAATAATTGTTTCAATGGTTAGGAGCAATAGAATTGCAGTTTCACAAGATCAACAACCTAACTATGAATTATACGGTGAAATGGGTTATCAAAAGCAAGAAAGTTTAGGTTTTGCAGAATCACCAAACCGATTAAACGTTGCCTTGTCAAGAGCAAGAAGACTGCTAATTGTTGTAGGTAATGGTGATCATTTTTGTCAAAAACCCATTTACAAAAACGTATTTAACACCATTAAACAAAACGGAAAAATAATTAGTGCAGAAGAATTAAAATACGAAACAGAACAAAATGGATAGCACTAAAACGACATATGAATCATTTCCACTTGAATGGACAGTTAAATCTACTTCTCACCAAATTCTGTACAGAAAAGCCTTTAACATCAATGAAATTGACGAAATATTTTGTTCCATCATCAATGCAAATGGAAATCTAATTGTATTTTCAGAATTAAGTAATTTATTAGGTTTTAACATTGACGACTTGGCTGAAATGGATGTTTTAAACATCTACTTGAATGGACTTACTGAATTCAGTTTGGTTTCAATAAACAAAGAAAAAATTCAACTTACCGAATTTGGACAAGAAGCATTGCAAAGCAAATTGAAATATAAATATTGCTTCGGCAAAACTGAATTGTTAGAGAATCAAACAGCTATAGGCGAAATGTTTGATTTTTCATTCAAGAATGTATTTGATATTGAAAATGAGTTATCTCATGAAAATCGAATTGAAAAGCCACATATTGAAAATGCTGAATTAAAACAAAAACTTCAATTTCAAATTTTCGATAATGACATTTACAAAGGTGAAATTATTGAACTATATGAAAGCATTCCAACTATAAAATACAGGAGCGTTTCTTTACAATGTGTAATAAACGTATCTGAAACCCCCTTTCAACTTTCCATTGTCAAATCAAATTTAAACAAACCCGACCTTATATTTTTAATTGACTTACCTGAAAACAAAGAATTAAAAAGTAGGTTGATTAGAATTGGAATGTATCATCATGTTCTTGCTCAAAAACATTCCATAACCATCGAAGATATTGAAATGTATATTGACTTATGGATATGGAAAGAACTTGCAGAAAATCCGAAAATTGATTGGAGTAACAAAACTATTTTTGAGTTATTTCGAAACAATGGCGATGGAAGTGTTTGGAATGTAATATCCGAAAAAGCATCAATTGACAGTATAAAATCCATAATTCAAGAATATGCTGAGTATTGGAACTGGACTACAATAACAAAAAGATTTGACAACGACTTTATCAAAGAACAAATTGAAAAATTCAATTGGGATTTTGAAGAACTATCTTACAAAGAGCCAGAATTTGTAATTTCCTTACTTTCAAACTCTGCATTCAAAGACTTTGATTGGGATTGGAACTACTTATCAAAAAACTTATCTGATAAGTTTATTGAAGAAAATATTGAGAATTTCAATTGGGATTTTCACGAAATAACCGTAAGTAAAAATGATGTTTTCAAAAATACTTTCATCAAATACCGAGATAAACTTGAAACACTAATTTCAAAGGCCTGGAATTGGAATTTCATTTC
The DNA here is from genome assembly GCA_945883825.1 of Chitinophaga pinensis. Classification (GTDB taxonomy): domain Bacteria; phylum Bacteroidota; class Bacteroidia; order Flavobacteriales_D; family Crocinitomicaceae; genus UBA952. The sequence continues at coordinate 46,131 of CAMCYF010000010.1, read as the reverse complement.
GGAAGAAATAAATCTCAATTTTCTTCACAAAAACATTTCTGGACTTGCAAGTAAATTAGATTGGTACACGGTTTTAAATCGCTTCTTCAATAATGAAGAAATAACTGCTAAATGTTTGAAGGAGGAATCGTTCAAATCACTTTTAAAAAACCATTTGCCCGACAACTTTGTAGTGGCTCATCAAAAATATCTCTGGACACCAAACCTAATTGATTTTTTTGAACAGCAAAATCTGATACAATGGGAAAGTAAAAATTATATTAATGGTTTTGATACAAATGAAAATGTAGAATGGAATAAAACCATTTTTCAAAATTATTATAGTCGAATTTCAACTGAGCAAGGATTTTTAAATATAAGCCAACACATTTCAGATTACAGTTTGTTAGAAGAATACCCTGCTTTTGTTTGGAATTGGGAAGGAATATCGCAGAATAATAAACTTTTGATCAACAATACATTTATTGAAAAGGCTTTTGTTGGTGAGTTTTCTTTTTCAAATAATCTACTTTGGGACGGAATTTTATTACAATCGACTTTTGATATTGCATTTTGGAACAAGAACTTAGAAGCATTTCACAGCAGAACAGACAGCGATAAACAATATCTCTTTTGGAAATCATTAACTCAAAAAGAAAACCAAGGCTATATTTTAGAAAATAGTCACTTCCCATGGGATTGGAGTTTCATTACAGAAAATACTACAGAAGAAACAATTCTTGATAGTTTTGAGGATGATGAATTGTTTGAGAAATGGGATTGGGAAATTGCTACAAGAAAACTTGACAAAGAAACAATCCTAGACAAATTAGAAGAATTAGCACGTTTCATTGATTGGAAATTTCTGATAAACGAAGTTTTCACAATAGAAAAAGAGCTTTCCATGGACAATCAACTTCCAAGAATTGCGGATTGTTTGTCGGTTGTAAATAGCGAAAAACGAAAAGACTTTTGGAAAGAGTTAACGGCTAAATTTTCTTTTGAAATTTTATTCCCCATTGTTGAAGAAACATTTCAATTAGATGTATTTGAATGGGATTGGAATTTTATTTCTAATCATAAACATTTTCCAACTGATACAAGAACGCTTTATAGATTCAAGCAAAAAATAAATTGGAGTGTTTTTTCCGAAAGCAATGCGATTCATCAGAAGTTTAATCCAAGTAGTTGGGCTACTCACAAAGAATGGCTAAATAATACTGATCAGTATCTATCCAAATTTGCAGAGAACTGGGATTGGGTTGTTTTATCAAAAAATAAGAACGTTACTTACAATAGGTTTATCCTAACGAAATACAAAGGCGAAAAATGGGATTGGGAGTATCTTACTGAATTTGGAGGTTTTCTGACGAAACAGAAGAGAGATAAGGAGAAATATTTAGAACAGGTTGTAAAACAATTCCAGTTATACATAAAATTTGAATTTCTTTCAAAACGAAAAGATATAAACATTGACAGTGGTTTAATACTTGCAACAAAAGACAAAAAATGGGATTGGCAAATTTTGTCAGAGAATGTAAAAGTTGAAATTTCTAACGAATTTATTCTTGAATTAAAAGATAAAGATTGGGATTGGAAAGCGATTTCAAAAAGGAAGAATTTAACTTTTAACAACGATACGATATTACAATTATTAGATAAAGATTGGGATTTTAATTATTTATCTAATAACCCAAATCTTGAATTTAATACTGAATTTATTGAGGAAACTAAAGCAAAACCTTGGAATTGGCAATCGGTTTCACAACACAAAACATTTTTGCCAACTATTGATATACTAACGCTTACCAATGATTTTGATTTAGATTGGGAATATTTATCCCAAAAATCAAATTTAAACCCAACTATAGAAATACTTGTAAAATTCGAAACAAAATGGAATTGGTATAGTATTACTGAAAATTCACAAATCAATTTTTTAGATATTGATTTTATTGAACGTTTTGCTGAAAAATGGAATTGGCGTTTTATATGTGAATCAGGAAAGCTGGTATTGAACAATCAGATTTTAAACCAATTCAAAGAGTTTTTAAAGTGGGATTTAATTTCAGCAAATACAAATATAAATTTCACAAAAGAGATTATTCAAGAGTTCAAACAGTATTGGAATTGGACTGCACTCAAAGGAAACAAACGAGTTGAAGAACTACTTGGTAGTTATGTTGCTGATGAAATAAGTAAATCCTCAAACCTTAAGTTCATTAATAAAATAGAGCAACAATACTCAAAATGGAAGGGAAGTATTTATCACTTTTCACACATAGACAATGCTGTTGAGATTATCAAAAATAGGAAAATTCAAAGCAGAAATAAAGCAACCATTAAAAGTGATGCAGCAGGAAACGTAGTTCATCTTAGAGATGAAGCTCACGATTACGCTCGTTTTTATTTCAGACCGCATACACCGACACAGTTTTACAATGAATTTTTAGGTAAGAACACAACTGATGGTTATAACAGCAGTGATTTTGGTTGGGTATCATGGTATGAGAAAGCAAGAGGTTTAGGGTTTCCAAAATGCCCTATTCCAATTTTTTTCAAGTTTTCAATTCAAGACGTTTTGTTTAAAAATGAAAAACAATGTTGTATCAGTAATGGGAATATGCAAACGGGGTCAACACAATTTGGAAGCGTAGAAAAAATGATAAATAAATTCGGATTTGATGATTTGTATTATACACCCGAGCAATATGCGACAAAAGAAGATTACAACAGATATAGAAACTATGCTCAGCAAGAGTTTTTAGTTAAAGATGAATTTTCGTTTGAAGACTTAACTGATTTTGAAATTATTTGTCCTTCCGATGTTGACAGAACATTACTGATAAATTTATTGGGACAAGAGAATAGAGACATTTTCTCAAAAATTTTAGTTGACAGAAGTTACTATAACAATGAAAATCCAAGAGTTCGAATTGAAGAGGAAGAATTTGAATTACACATCAAAACAGAATTTAGTGGTCAAGGTTATTTTGTTTTAAGTGGAACATCGAAAGAAATAGAAATTCTTTCGGGCGATGTCAGCAAAATAGACAAAGACAAAATTATTTTCAACTCTTTTATTTCTCTTGGTAACATAAAACAAAATATACGCTTAAACTTTATAGATGAATCAGGTAGAAATTGGTTTTTATATGGTAAAGGGCCGGTTAATAAAAAAGCGGATAATTTAACTTTTTCAAATCGTTGGAAAGAAGCTATTAGCAATGAAAATTATAATCCTTCCGAAACAATAAACCTTCTTAAGAAAAACGGATATAGTGATACGTTTTCATACAAAATAAGACATTATATATTAGAATTTCATACGGTTTTGGTTTGTAATGTATTTGAGAAACATTTTATAGCCAAATATTCCAATAAAATATCGTTGGAGTTGTTTAGAACCTTATTAATTCTTCACGACATTGGAAAAACAAGAGCGTTTATAGAAGGGAATAAAGACAATCAATATGAATACACCAGACAAATAATAAATGATTTATGGAAAAACTTACCTTATTCTGATAAGGAACTAATTGTTGTATTAGCATTATTAGAAGAAGATTACCTAGGAGAATATTTTCAAAACAAACTAAATACAATACAAGTAAAAGATAAACTGTATAGTTTGTCAGAGACTTGCGGAATAGATGTAAATTCATTCTTTACAATTTATATGATTTATTATCAGTGTGATGTTGCTTCATATACCACCGATTCAGGAGGAGTTAAATTCTTAGAGCATTTATTTGAATATGATAATGGCAGCAAGGTTTTTGATGAAAGTGAAGGATTGATAAAGATGTCCTCAAAATATTGGGAAATGTATAAACACTTAAAAAGCATAATTGAAAATGGCGATTAAACATTTTAAAGGAAATATATTTAATAGTAAGTGTCAAACTATTGTGAATACAGTGAATTGTGTTGGTGTAATGGGCAAGGGGATCGCCTTGGTCCATAAACTTAGATATCCACAAATGTATTTAGAGTATAAAGAGCATTGCAAAAATAGATTGATAAAAACAGGATCATTATGGCTTTACACAAAACAAGAAAATGCACCTTGGATTTTAAGTTTCCCAACTAAGTTTCATTGGAAATACCCAAGCAAAATAGAATGGATTGAACAAGGTTTACAAAAGTTTGTAGAAACCTACGAAATGAAAGGGATTACTTCAATAGCTTTTCCTCTATTGGGTACACACAATGGAGGATTAGATACTAACGTAGTGAAAAGACTTATGGATGAGTATTTAAATAAATGTGCAATAGACATTGAAATATACGATTACGACCCAAATGCAACAGATGATTTATTTGCATCCTTCAAAGCAAAATGGTTGTCATTAGACGAGAAAGTAATCAAAGAAGAAACTGGAATACAACCGCAATATGCAAGGAAAATTTCCGAGATAGTTCAAAACGGAGAAATAAACTCAATGATTACATTAGCTAATTATGACGGTATTGGGGAGAAAACATTAGAAAAAGCTTTTAACTATATTCTAAACATTCACAAAATGTGAAGCCAATGCATTTTACAAGCACATTTAAAAACCACACAAGCCGTCATAGGACCATTTTTTTTAACAAAGATTGAAATTAGACTCACTGGTGAATTAAAATTAATATTATCATAATTCTTAAACATATTAAATGGTAAAAATGCATCCTTATCGGTTTAATCCATTTGAATTGGATTTACTTCGTAGAGTCTCAGATAAAGTATATTTGAAAAGTGAACACTTCTAATTTGAACGATACCCAAAAATATATTGGGGTAATTTTGATGATCGAACAAGCCTACTAGGATATGGAGGAGTATTGTGAGGGTTAAACAAAACAAAAAAAGCACGTCTAAATATCCCGGTAACTTAGTTTAGGAAAAGGAATTTTGAGATTAATTTCTTGGGAAATAGTATTTAAACTTTGCTGATAAATAGCACAACCACCATTTCTTCCAACATTTTTTATTTAGTGCTTTTTAGTACTTTTTAATCACTTTTTAGTAGTTTTCACCCAAAACTAAAACTCATAAAAAAACCCAGTAAAGCTAATGCTATACTGGACTGAGTCCTTATGGGCAACAGGTCTGAATTATCGAGCTTTTAGAGGGAGGATGTGGAGAGGATTAATAAGTATTAAAAATACTATAAACCTAATAAAAAAAGTTGTGGTATTAGATCCAGAAAACATTAACTTAGCTTTACAACATCGCTGCCCTAATTAATGGGGGAATATAACAGATGCTTTCAAAATCGCTTTTATTTATAAAAATATGCAAGAAAAAAGTCAAATACATACAAAAGTATCTAAAAAGCAATTAAAAATTATAAATGATAACATAGATGAAATAACCGATCTTTCGCTAAAATTTGAGAGTAAAAATGGGTACTTACAACTTTATTTAGATAATCATTTTAAGCTAATTGAATCCTCTGAAAAATTTATTGAAGGAGATTTTGATAGAGAAGAGTTTACAGAGAGAGATATTTTTTATGATTTACAAGGAGAAACAGTAATTGATGCATTTTTTATTTACTTCTCTCTTCAATTATTTCATAATAAAACTAAATGGAACGTAAAACTTTTAATATTACTCGTTGATTAAATTAAGACTTACTTAACAATCAATCTTAACAATATAAAAAAACAGTAATTTAGCTTTAAAATATTCCTGGGCAAAAGGTCTGAAGTATAGAACCTTATAAGAGACGATATAAATTCCTTTGAATACATTTTTGATTTGTAGTTTGCTATACCAATTTAATAGAACGGAATTTATATATTTAGCATTAATAAACAAGTATATAAATTAATTAAGCAATAAAGCCTGCAGGTAACAAGCACCTGCAAGAAATTAGGGGTTTATTGGTAAACGAAATGAATAAAATTCAAATATGAAAATAAAAATATTTTTCACATTTATTCTATTAGTCCTTTCCTTGTACTCACAAGGACAACCAATAGAGAAAAGCGGAAAGTCAGACACAGAAAAGAAAATTGAAAATTATATAATTGACAAAACGAATCCTAAATACTACCATTCAATTGAATTTGGAGAAAAGAAAGTATTTGACTTAAATCAATTAATTAAAGACTTTGAAATACCTACTATTTTTAGTGACGAATCAGAGGAAATTAAAAAAAATAAGGAAGCTTTTAAATGGCTGAAAACTTTCAATAATGAAACTAATATTGCTTATTCTATGACTCTGACATTTGGACTGAAAGAAAAAAAAACAGATGCTTGGAATCCAAATTGGATTATTTTACTTTTTAACAGTGAAACAAACATTATTGGAGATTTTTACTATGCTCCTTAAATAAAAAGGAATGGTAGAAGAATTTCTTAATTATGTTAATTTATTAAGTTGCATCTTTTCCAAAAGAACCCATAACCTAGCTAACTCAAGATGTCTTTTGCCATACTTTCTTATGAAAGAATGAAGGAATGAATAATCTTGAGAGAGATGTCCACCTTGTCGTGAAAATTCCATATAATTTTCGTTCATTTCATTTTGTTTCAAAACTACTTCTTGTGCTATTTTTTGGATTCCATATTCTACAAAAAGCACCCTTATTTCGTCGTAAACCTGGGAGCAAAGAGCGTTGAGATGATGTTTTGTTGACTCATCGGATTCTTGGTGTAACTCAGTTAATAAATTTAGATCAATTTTTAACTCGTTTTCATCTACCATCAGAATTTGTGTCATTGCCGTTTGAATGGAAGAGAGAAACAAATCAATTTTAGTTAAATTAATAATGTATGGATTGGTTTGCGAATCTATTTTTAAAATTAAATTGGTCAGTATTTCAAGGTTCTTGTGAGCAATATTAGCATTATCAACTTCTGGTATATAACTTTTGATTGCTTGAAATGGATTGGATGAATTATACAAAATCTGTTTGGCGAGATCATCTGTAATTATTGGTTTAAATACTTCATTCCATATGTGGAAATCAAATTCACTATTTGTTATTGCCCAACTTTTGAACAGCTTTTCTTCATGCTTTAATATAAAATCAAAAGACCATGGTAGATTGAGATTATGTGCCATTGACTGCCAAATAATTTTTTCTTCAAATTCGGAAATCATTTCTTCTGTCCAGTTTATGCCAAGATTTTGAGATAAAGTCCACCAATTCCATTTCTGCTCGTACTTTTTAATAAATTCGACGCTCCAAGGAAGATTAGTGTTAGATGAAATATTTTGATTGCTTCGACTACCTGAATCCCAAGTAAATAAGTCTTTGTATTTTTCAATTTGCTCTTCTGTGTAACTAATTCCTTTGTTTACAGAAAGTAGTTCCCAATTCCATTTATTTTTGAATAGTTCTAACAGTCCCTCCTCTTGCCAAGGCAAATTTGAATTTCTACTTAATTCATTCCAATTTACTCCATATGGTCTAAAAAAAGACTTTTGATATTTTTTGATCAATTTCGTTGTCCATGGAACTAAGGGGTTTGAACTAAGGCCTTTCCAAGGTGAAACCGTATACTCAATGGTTTTTTTCTCTGCTTTTTTCCAAAAAGGTGTTAAGGTATCTATTAATTTTTCTGACCACTTAATATACCGATTAGCACATAAAAACTCCCAAGGAAGTATTTTAGCATTTTGAATTAAAAATTCTTCCGTCCAAAGGTTTTCACCGTTCACTTCTGAAAGATTTTTATCTACGATTTTTGGGTGCAATATAAGTTCTTGAGTCCAAGTTATTCCCTTATTGAAAGTAAGAGCGTGAAAATTCCAAAATTGCTCGTATTTCGTGATAAAATCATATGACCAAGGCAATGATGGATTTGAACTTTGAATGAATCCATTAAATCTATCAGGAAATGCTTTTAAAAAAGAAATACACCAAGGTAGCGAAGGATTAGCAGATAATGCATCCCAATTCAATTTATCTGCAAATTTTTCTATAAAAGATTGATCCCATATTCTTACTGAGTTCGAAGACAAATGCCCCCATTTAATTTCCCCTTTAAATTTTACTATTTGTTCATTTGAAAGTGGATAATATGTGAAAAACAACCTAAGTAGGTAATCTGGATGCCTAGCGAATAATGTTAAAAGAATTTTTTGATGCTTATTCATTATTAAAATGGTAATCCAGTTATTTCTTTATCTAAAAAAAAGATCATGTTAAATTAATCAGGTTTTGGCTATAAATCAATACCCTTTAACTTTCACACTTCCACCACATATTTCTCCCTCAGGAAAACCAATTAACCAATCATTAACAGAAGAAATTCTTTCTTTAATCAATTGTTGTTTGTATAGTGCATAACACATTCCGAAAGAACTCCCACCTCTATATTCTTCATCTTCTGGAAACCTAGCTAGTAATTGAGATTCCATATATTGCTTCCATGCTACTTGAGACTTCTTAAAATTATTGATAAAGATTTTCTGATCTTGGTATTCTACAATTACTGCACTATACATGCTATCTAATTTACTAGTCAATAAAGTTAAACTATTATCTTCGTCGAAATTAATATCTGTTTGACTTTTTTCTGCATCATACGACTGCTCTTTTACAGGGCTAACTTTTTGAGAAGGACTTAAAGCATTTTTATTGTTATTCTTGTTAGTACAAGCTGATAGCTGCATAAAACATAAAATAAATGCTATTTTACTAAAGTTATTAGATAGATTTACCATGTGAAAATGTATGAAAATATGGTTTAAAATAGTCGTTTATAAATGATGGTAAATTATTTTTAATTTTTAGATTAATTCACTTTAGTAGAATCTCCCAGTATTTTTTTTAGAATAATATAAGCTACCCAAAAAACAGATGCAAAAATGAGACCTAATGTATTATAAATAATGTCTATTGGATCAAAGTTACCATGTATTTTTTTAGTAAAAAAAAGGTTTGATAAGTCTTGTGCTATTTCAATTGCAACACCAAAGGCGAACAGGCCTAAGGAAATTAAAACATGAAAAATAAACTTTTCTTTTTTCCAAAGCAGGTTTAGTACTAGAGATGCACAAAAGTAAAATAAGAAGTGTAATTCAGTATCAAAATCTCTAAACACAGAGGGTAGCTTTAGCATGAAGCCAAAAGTTGATATTAAAATCAAAAATATAGCAAGAGTTGTTTTTGAAAGTTGCATATTGTTTATCTAAAGTTATTCATACTATTTTATTTACGTTTTGTATATTTCTCTACAATTCTAGACCAGAGATCTTATAAATTAAAGCTTTTTTATACACGCTACTTAATAAGAAAAGAGTTGTTAATTTTATTTAATAATTGAACTGTCCACCATTACAATTAATTTATTCTTTGTTTTTTTTGCATAAGAGTGCTTAATCCAGGAGTTACCTAATTTATCATTCCACCTTTCTTGTAATAAGCCTTTTACAAAAGTTAATTTATTGTTTTTATATTGTAAGGTATCCCAATATTCTCTTGAATATCCTTCACTGTAATGAAATATAATAGCTTTCTCTTCAGTATCAATTTCCAGACCTAATACTTCTGATAATTCCTTGTTAAAATAATATTTTCTGGTTTTTGGGGAGTAATTCCATATCCAGTATGAACTACCTCCTGAGCCAGAATTATACAAAATAGAAATATCCTTATACCCATCAAAATTCCAATCAACAAGACGAAATTCTTTTCTTTCAATATATTTATTTGCACTAATTTCTTGAATTTTAATAAAATTAGAATAGACGAGTATGGTTTTAAGAAAATAACCTGTTGAATCAAGATTGAACTTAAAACTTAATTGAGGAAGGCCTTTAATTGCTTTACACATAATAGAATCACCTTTGAGATAGTAATCTAATTTATTTGTATCTTCAATGTTCTTTGATGATTCAGTTTCTATTGGTTTTATATTATATTTCATATCCTCATTCTTTGAATTGCAAGAACACAAGATCAAACACAATAGAATATATAAATTAACTGTTTTTAATTGCATCTTAAAAGAATTTACAAAAAATTAAAAACGAAAAATCTCTTTTGCTAAAGTAACTTAGTTGAACAACAAACCATCCATTTAAGTGTAAATATAATCTTGTTTTCTCAAATAATTTCAAAATTAAATCCCTCAAAATTCAATAAACTTATTAACGAAAGAAAAGAAAAAAACTGGAAAGTTTTTTGACTATTTTACACTAACGATTTTCAATTTATTAACGGAATAAAATAATTATGTAATACGGCGTTTAACAGTTTTTAACGGGGTTAAACGGAATTTTACACCTTTTTACGTTTAATTTTACTTCTATTATATACCTTTTTTGAAGGTATTTTTTTTGTTCTATACCGCCCATCAAAGATATCTTGACGAACTTGTTCCGCACGAACAGATTGCCTTTTATCATTAATCGTTTAATAGATTACAATAATAAAAAAATTACGGTTAAAATAAACAATATAAATCATCCTTTTTAATATCAGAATTTATAATTTTTATTAAGGACTTTTATTTTATAAAATAAAAAACTATAAAACAGAAATAAGGCTTAAGAGCCTAAATAATAACACCCCTGAAAAATATTTTAATCCAATTAATCTGATTATTAAAAATAAACCTATATTTGAATTATCCCGGTCCTAAATAAGGGGGAAATTATACATGTCTAATAAAAACTAAACTAATATCTCATGAAAAAAATCCTATCTATTGTATTGTTTTTTGCATCAGTTGCATACGGTCAAAACTCAGTTACTGTAACCCAGGTAGAATACCAAGAAATGAAACAAGCAGGCTTAATTGATCCAAACACGCAATATAGTTTTTCTGATCTTTCTTTTCCTTCCAACATCAAATATAATGGAGGAATAGAAAAAAATGGTACTTGTGATTGTATTGTTCCGTTGGATTCAACTTTTTCTTTGGCTATGTTACCCAATGATGATGGTTCATCCGGATTAATAAATCTTCCTTTTACGTTTGATTTTTACGGAAATCAATACAATTCAGTTTACATCAACAACAACGGGAATATTTCATTTGTTTCACCTTATATTACATGGACTTCAAACTCTTTCCCTGATTCTTCTTATAATATGATTGCTCCATTCTGGGGTGATGTGGATACACGTGGCGGAATTGATACTTTAGGGAATTTACTTGGAAATGGAGGAAATGTTTGGTACAAGGTAACACCAACTGCCTTAATCATCAATTGGAATCAAGTTGGCTATTTTAACATGCACAATGACCTCGTTTCTACTTTTCAATTGATCATTTCAAACGGTTCAGACTCTTTAGTTTCAGCGGGAGGAAATGTTTCTTTTTGTTATGAAGACATGCAATGGACAACCGGTGATGCTTCCAGTGGATCTGGAGGATTTGGCGGAACTCCTGCAACAGTTGGAGTAAACGTTGGAAATGGAACCGATTATTTTCAAGTGGGACAATTTGTACAATCAGGTACATCATTTGATGGTCCAACAAATAATTTTGATGGCGTAGATTTTCTCGACGGCCAAGAGATTTATTTTAATGTTGCTGGAATCTCTGCAACAAACACCCCTCCATTATTAATTAGTAGTGCTCTTTGTGATACGATAAATGTACTAACAGGAGACACCCTACTAAAAAGCATGAATTCAAGTGATTTCATTATTGGAATTATGACGCCGGAAATTGGACAAAACATTCAAATCTCAACTAATTCAGATGCACCTGCAGGGGCATTCAGCTATAGCATGACTCCGATTAGTGATCAATATTATGAAATTCAAGCATCGTTTAATGCTACAAGCGTAACACCAGGTATTTATCATGTCAGTCTAACAGCTACCGACAATGGAACACCTGTTGGCATAACAACCAAGAATTTTGTATTTGAAGTGATTTATGAAAATTCGGCTAATATTGGAGAGTTTAATAATTCTGAAATTAAAATATATCCGAATCCTACAAACGATTTTGTTACCATTCAAGTTCCAAAAAACTTTGAAAATAATCAAGTTGAGATTCTAGATTTATCCGGTAAAATCCTTTTCAGCAAAACTCTATCTGAGAGTGCATTATTGGATTTAAGTCACTTATATGCAGGTACTTATTTTATTCGAATTATTCAAGACCAACAAGTGTTAGGAATTAATAGAATTATAAAAAGATAATTCTTCAAGTACTTTTATCGAGATTCTTTTCGACATATTCAAAATTATAAATCATACTTTTTAATATGCCTTAATCAATAGCATCATCTAAAGTATATTCAGCGATTACATTTACATCATTGCCTCGAAGTCTTTCAGTTCTTCGTACGTTTCTTTTATCGACTCCCCTCGTTCCGCTGCTTCTCTTAGAGTACCTCTCCAATAATTTGGGTAAGTCATCAACTCCGCGATTTGGTCTTGAGTTAATATCTTCTTGCTCACTGATTCTTCTTGCTGTTTCATATCTTCTGAAATTAAATTTTGTTGGGAATCTACCTTGCTATCAAGAGTATATTCAGCGATTACATTTAAATCAAATGCTCCAATTCTTTTAGTTCCTCGTAAACTTCTTTTATTGACTCCCCTTGTTCCGCTGCTTTCCTTAGAGTACCTCTCCAATAATCCGGGTAAGTCATCAACTCCGCGATTTGGTCTTGAGTTAATATCTTCTTGTTCACTGATTCTTCTTGCTGTTTCATATCTTCTAAAATTAAATTTTGTTGAGAATCTACCTTGTTGTCTAAATATATTCAACGATTACATTTACATCAAATACTCTAATTTTTCGTACTTCCTGTAGGTTTCTTTTATCGACTCCCCTCGTTCCGCTGCTTCTCTTAGAGTATTTCTCCAATAATCCGGGTAAGTCATCAACTCTTTGATTTGGTCTTGAGTTAATATCTTCTTGTTCACTGATTCTTCTTGCTGTTTCATATCTTTTAAAATTAAATTTTGTTGGGAATATAGCTATCTTAGGCTCTGGTTCTTTTCGCGACATGCTTATCCTTCACGATGAGTTTGAGATCGTTCAAATCAGATAATTCAAGCACATAATTCATCGAGGTTCTTTTCGACATATTCAAAAAAAACGCAATATGATAGAATGTTTATAGGCTTATTAATCTCTTTTCTTTATGAATTTAACGAACACCTTCCCCACTCTATCCAAGGTGGGGCCTTGTTCTTTTAATTCCTCTAAAAACTTCTTGCCGACTTCCCTTGTCGACAAATCTTGACTTTCTGTACTTTCCTCTGGTGGGAACAACATCGCCATTCTTACTAAGTCTGAATGCATTAAGACTTTCTTCTTTGATTTTTCATTTTTTTTCATTGCATATAATTTTAAAAGTTAAAAAATACACCAAGAAAATTAAAGAGGAATTACGATTTATTTTGACTGTAACTGTCCTCATCTTTTTTACCACCGTGGCCTCTCGGCTCGGTTGGCATCCACTTAAGGATTCTTAATGATGCAACAAAGTTAAGAGTATAATATTATAAAACAAGTTTTTAGAGAAAAGAAACTAAAGATTAATTTTTTATTTTCAGAATCATAGCTTTTTTTATCGCTAATCTTCTTCCTTTAATATTTCATAGAAAATTTCTTCTAATTCCAAAACATCACCATAGATTGGTTTTCCTATTTCTACTGAAAAATTACCATCTTCATAAGTCGCACTGGCAAACTTTGGGAAGCCTTTATCATAATTTGTTGCTGCAAAAGGAATGTTTACAGGTTTACCATTAATTCGAATGTTACCACATGTAAATTTTGCAGAAGATAGCTTATTTACATTCACCCGTTTTAAATACAATTCAAAGAATATAAATTGTCGTGGATCGAGGATTAAGTCTGTACCAGGAAATGCCAATGAGCCACAAACAAATAGTTTTTTCTGTTTATGATCAAAAACCCGCATTTCTACAAAGGTATGAAGTACACTGTCCAAGACAACCGTTTCTTTAGTTTTTACTAACGATATGGTATAAGTTCCCTTACCCCAATTAATTCCATTTCGTACAGAAATAAAATCTCCCTCGTACCCACTACTTTCACACTTTCCACCGGCAGCTTGTTTTAATGCTTCTCCTCTTCTATCTCCCCACCTTGAGAAAATCATTGCTCTACCTATTTCTGAAAATTCCCCGTAATTCTCATTCTTTCTTATGGAATTGTAACCTCCAGAGTGTGTCTGAATACCACCATAATATGATTGACCATTTATTTGTCCTCCACCGATTGGGGCGATGTATAAATAAAGACTATCCGAGATTTCTGTATGTATTTTAAGTTCTATTTCGAATGTCTCGAGTAAATAGCTTGTATCTAACTGGTAATCGATAGCAATCATATGCCAAGGTGGAGTTGCAATAAAGTCTGCTAAGTATTCCCCATCTTGAAAATACCCTGTATTTGCTGCACCAGATTTAGTAATTATAGATCCAATTCCATTTAATTCTCCTGATTCTACTTGCCCAAAATAATTTGAGCCATCAGGGAGTTTCATCTTTATATAGGACACTGGTGGTTCTAAGGGGTTTTCTTGACTTTTACATTCCATAGATAGCAACAAAATAAATCCAATTAAGATAATACCTACCATCTTTTCATTATGCATCGGGGTAAGAAATTTTCTATATCTTACAATTAATTCAAAATATTTCATAACATTTATTTTTATGCCTTACGGCTGGTTTAACGATAAAATCTTGCAAAAAAATTTAGGGTTTGAGTTTAAATAAGAATGAAGGTTACATTCTTAACTTATAAGCTTTCATTTTTCTGGCACAAAGGAATAAGTAAAATACTCTCCGTTACTTCTTTTACTGTCCCTAACATCGATAGCCTTATCGTTTGGTATCGTATGTACCTCCAAGATATATCCACCATTGGGACGGTTAGCAATAAAAAACATACATGCATCTATCTTGTTTATCATTGTATATGCTAACACAACCTCCTCGTCACTATTTAACTCCGCTTCAACGTCACCAATATAGAATCCATTGTCAACGATGATTGACTTGTACACGCCAATAGCATCTTCTAGTTTATCAAACAAGATGTACTTCATGTTGCCCTCTGACCGCTTGAACCTTTCTAGTCCAAGCATCTGTGAAAATAAATTAAAGGAAAACAAAAATGTGAACAAAAAAAATAGCTGCTTTAAGCAAATACGTTTTCTGTAATTTAGATTTAAACATCCTGCACTAAAGAAGATACTTCTTTGGATCGTTAATTTCGGCAAAATTGCCATTTTCTCTGTACTTTTCATAATAAATTAGTTTATGCCTTTCGGCTGGTTAAACAATAAAAATCATACAGAAAGCTGAGACAAGCATATTTATTTAGTCAAAGACTCACATCGTTTTTCCACCGTGCCCTGCCGGGTCGGTTGGCATCTGCTTTCACAGAAATCTGGATGATTATACCCTAATAACAACATGTCTTAGATTCGTTACACTAAAATTTAATTTTTTTATTTTTTGTAACCATTTTAGTTATTTTAATTAAATTTGACGTGTATTTCGAACCTTAAATGGTACCAACCGAGTGAAGACACCACGGTGGTAAAACGATACGGGCTTTTAAAGTCAAAATTAACGTTGGTTTCCAATTTTAATCGAAATACAACTAATTTAATTTATTCATTAATACTATTTGTATGAAAAAAACAGTTGTTTTAAATTTTAAAAATGGCAAAACATTGTCTGTAGAGGCAAAAAAGATGGAGGTCACTACTAACCAAGCGATGCTTCCAACAAACTCAATTGAATTACCCCTTTTTATTGAGGTAAACCACCAGGGATTAACAACACTTTTGAATTTGAGTCACCAACCGGATTGCATGGTTCTTCAATTTAAAAAAGATGGAAGATTTTCTGGAGCTACAATTTGTAAAAACAGAAATGAGGGATCATTTATGATTCAATCTCAAGCAACATTTATCTTAATGATGCCCTGGCCCCTCACCTTCTCTCCTAATGAACTTGAGGATTTAAGTGTTGGTCATCAATGAAATACTGGGAGATTAACCTCAAGAATTTCTCAATTCTTTTCGTGCTACTAATTCTTCTATTGGCAGTAATTCTAATATGAATACCATTTTCAATTCAATAAAATATAAGCAACACTATTTAAAAGAGTTTAAATATTTGACCGATAAGGAATTAGCAGAAAAATTTAATAGTCAAGTTGGAATTAGGTATTTCAATTTTGCCATTCAAGGATTTATGAATGCTATGCGTGAAGATCTTGAGCGAAGAGAACTAGATTACCGCGAAATAGGTGACGAGATGTCAATTTCTTACGCAAATAAAATTAAAATTTTAGACGGGAGAATAACTTTAAAAGATTAATATTTGATTGTCAAAGACTAAGAAACAAGTAAATGAAACATTTGGTTTTAAGCGACCCATCAATCAGCCAACGGCTATTTATGGACATTTTGGCAAACCTAACTTCCCCAAGCCCGAAGATTCAAAGGATGCAGGTATTTATTGGGCTCAATCTGGTTTCGTTATGAGATCTCGTGAGGAAGCATTGCAGTGCTATAGAATTGAAACTGCCAAAGGGTGTTTTTACCGGATGATGAAAGATCCCATTTGGGGACATTTGACGATGAAATGGCTTGTGAAAGGCGGCGTTGAAGCGGCAATCCCTTTCCACTATCCCGAAGGTTTGGTGGAAAGGGTAACTCTGGCTGAGTTTGGAGAGCAAGAAGCTCACAGATTGCCGATATTTATAGGGGCATCACACATCGGTATCTACCCGAAGTATTCGGTGCTTGACCCCATCCCTGATGGATATTTACATTTTATCATCTCAAAATCGATGCTGTCGGGCCACGTGAAAAGCTTAAACTTGCAAAGATGGGATGCTCATGAGCAAGTGTTTCATAGAATCAAACAATGGATGTGATGAATCTGTAAAGGCCCACACACAAAGAACCATTGATCGAAAGAATGGCAACCGCTAACCCTGACTTGGAACATTTATCCATTAATTGAAAGGTAAGTCAAAATTGCAAAGACTAAGCAACAAGTAAATGTAGAATTAGGTTAGATTAATCGTGGTTTCAAAACAACTTTAGATAGTACCACTTCTTTTAGCCATTGTGTTTTCTTCTATTGGATCAATTTCATTAACTTGTAAATCAAAAAAAAGAATTTTCACAACGGTTGAAGTCAATAAAATCAACAAAATTTACTATACTTGTAAACCGTTTAAGACAGCAGTGTTTATGAATAATAAAAATAAAATTGTTTTAGCTACTTGTTTTAGTGGTATAGGTGCAATTGAACAAGCAATACTTCGTTTAGGAATTGATCATGAAATTGCATTTGCTTGCGATAATGGAGGAAGAACAATAAATTGCGACTATGATATTGAACTCCAAAATGTTAGAAAATTAAAAAATACCGAATCAAAGAAAAAATACGTTGATGATTTATACAAAACAAATTCAAAGCAAAAGAATTTTGTAAAAGAATCATATTTAGCAAATTACAAAATATCTGAGGATCACTTTTTTGAAGATATCAAATTGTTAGATGGGACGGATTTTGAAAATAAAATTGATTTATTTGTAGGCGGAAGTCCTTGTCAGAGTTTTTCAATTGCCGGCTCCAGAGGCGGTTTTGAAGACACACGAGGAACATTGTTTTATGACTATGTAAGATTAATAAAGGAAATTAAGCCGAAGATTTTTATTTATGAAAATGTACATGGTGTATTAAGTCATGACAATAAACGAACGTGGAATACAATGTGTAATGTTTTTGATGAATTGGGCTATCATTATAAATGGGACATACTAAATGCAAAAGATTATGGTATTCCACAAAGTCGCCGTAGGCTTTTTGTTGTCGGCTTTCGTGACTCAGATGAAAATATAAAATTTAGATTTCCTGAGACTACTGAATTGAATTTTTCTATGCAAGATTTTTTGGAAGATACAACAGCCCAAGGATCTTTACTATCCGTAAATGGAAAATTAAAAATCATAGATAAAAGAGTAGGTATAGTAGAAGAAAGATATTATTTATCTCCAAAATTATTGAAATATTGTTTGTCCCCAGGCACTAAAAACTTCATGCATCACAATGCAAAAATAGACTTGCCTATTGCTCGTGCATTACTGTCCTCAATGGGTAATTCACATCGATCTAGTGTCAATAATTACGTAACAACCAATGAAAGAGTAAGAGCACTAACAGTTCGAGAAGTTCATCGCCTGATGGGCTTTGATGATGATTATAAAATCATAGTTTCCAAAGCTCAAGCATATAAGCAAGCGGGTAATTCAATTGTTGTAGATGTTTTAATTAGTATTCTATTAAATATATATAAAGGTGGAACGAAAAAATATCAAGAAAAAAAAATATAAAGTGGTCAGTTTATTTGCTGGAATTGGAGGAATGGACTTAGGATTTGACTACGCGGGATTTGACGTCATTTGGGCCAATGACTTTGATAAATATGCAGTTGAAACTTACAAGAGAAATATAAATCAAAATATAGTACTTGGAGATATCAGAGACGTTAAAGGAAATGTCCCGGATCATGATGTATTAATTGGGGGATTTCCTTGTCAACCATTTAGTACTCTCGGAAAATTAAAAGGATTTGAAGACGAAAGCAGAGGGACCTTATTTTTTGAGATAAAAGACATTTTATTAAAAAAAAACACTAAAGTAGTAGTACTTGAAAATGTAAAAAACATCATTAACCACAATAAAGGTGCAACATTCAATCAAATACTGAAGGAATTAGACGAGATCGGATATAATTGCTTTTATCAAGTTTTAAATAGTCAAGATTACGGAGTACCTCAAAGAAGAAATCGTGTATTTTTAATTGCTCTAAATCGAACAAATTTCCCGACATCCGATTTTTCGTTCCCCCAAAAACAAACATTAAATGGGGACACTCAAAGCATTTTAGACAAACACGTAGACAAAAAATACTTTCTTTCAAAAAAATTGGAAAAAACAATTCTAGGATATGGCACAAAAGGATACCAAGTAAAACCAACAATTGACTTACCAATTTCTAAACCATTAACAGCTACAATGCACAAAATGCATCGAGCCAGTCAAGATAATTATTTCACAGATTTAGAAAGTTGGGCAGAATTTATTGATGAAAACAGAATACCAATTAGGAAGTTAACACCTAATGAATGTAGAAAACTACAAGGATTTCCCGATGATTGGATTCAAGAAGTTTCAGATACACAGGCATACAAACAGTTTGGTAATGCCGTAACTGTAAATGTATCATATGCAGTTGCTTCGGAGTTGATGATGTGCATGAAAACGTACATGAAATGAAAAATTATAAAATTGTAAATGGGCGATTGGATATTGACAATGGATTAATAGTAGGCCCCCAAAATGGCGCTCATGAGATACTTAATTCGTTAATTTCAAATACTTCTAACAATTCGTTAAACGGTTTAGGCCCTTTTTTTTTAGAAAATAAAATTCGAATTTCTAAGATAAATTTAAATTATGAAGTAGATTTAGATTTAGAAGGCGAAAATATTGTTCTAAAAATATATGTTTTAAAAAACAACACCAAATACAATTTATCAAATATTAACAACCAATTCCTAAACTATTATATAGAAAATAAAGTATTTTATTGCATACAGTCATCTATTAATGAAATTAACGAAATATTATCTGAATCAATCCTAGACCCAAACGATTTATCATTTCCCTCTTATGTATTATTAATCAAAAAATTAAAAAACAATAACATTGCATATAACAATTCTCTAGCAAATATTGTAGATTTTAAGAAGAAAATTCAAACTGACTTTAACGTAGAGGGTATTCAATTCCCATTGTACAAGTACCAAACTGAGGGGTGCAACTGGTTAAATTACATGGTAGAAAGAAAATGCGGGGCTATTTTAGGCGATGAGATGGGCTTAGGCAAAACTTTACAAATTATTTCAATCATTGGATTTCAAAAACAGCAAAAAAATGAAAGTACCCATTGTTTAATTGTATGTCCAATTTCTTTGTTGGAAAATTGGGTTCGCGAAATAAGTAAGTTTTTACCTTCGCTTAACGTATTGCTTCATTATGGATCTAATCGAACAGGATTCTATCAGCAACTTTTAAATTATGATGTAATAATAACCGCATATTCATCGGTTGTATCAGATCAAGCAATGTTAAATATGATTAATTGGGACATGGTTGTATTAGATGAGGCACAAAACATTAAAAACCCATATGCAAAACGCACAAAAATGGTCAAGAAAATCCAACGAAAAATTGGAATAGCCGTAACCGGGACATTATTCGAGAATCATTTTACGGATGTTTGGTCAGTCGCAGATTTTGTTTTACCGACTTATTTAGGCAGCCTTGAGGAGTTTGAAAATAAATTTCAAGACGACAATGATTCGGCGGTTCAAATTGAAAAAATGATATCACCCATAATGATTAGAAGGACAGTCCTTGAAGTCGCCAAAGAATTACCTGAAAAAGTTATAATTCCACAGCCGATAATCATGACAGAAAAAGAAGCTGGACTTTATGAAAAGCAGCGGAGTGCGGTTGAAAATTTAGTAACGGTTAGCAAATTCAATCTAGCTACTATTCAAAAATTACGTATGTTTTGCACGCATCCTTGTGTATATGAAGAATCTTATTCGAGCGTGAATCCGTTAATGGTGAGTAGAAAGTATGAAAGAACTATTGAAATTCTGAGTGAAATATTTACTAACAAAGAAAAAGTAATTATTTTTACATCATTTACAAAAATGATCGAGTTATTCTTATCAGATATTAAATGTAGATTTGGTGGTTATGTGAATTATATCAATGGAACAATACCGGCATCTAAAAGACAATTTATTATAGATGAATACAGTAATCAAGAGGGATTTAGTGTTTTGATAATCAACCCGAAAGCCGGTGGCGTAGGCTTAAATATCACTGCAGCAAATCATATTATACATTATAACCTAGAATGGAATCCCGCTGTAGAAGACCAAGCAACAGCTAGAGCATATCGAAGAGGCCAATCTAAAACCGTGTTTGTGTACAGGTTATTTTACTCTAATACAATTGAAGAAATAATTAATGAGAAAATTGAACGTAAAAGAGAACTTTCTAATTTGTCAATTGTCGGAAACAATGGTAATGCCGATGAATACGATTTAATCAAAGCTTATAAAATTTCACCAATTTGATTGTAATTATGGAAAAAATATTTAAGACACTTTCTAGGAATGATACCGGCGAAACTAATTCGCACCAATCAGGGATTTCGATACCCAAAAATATTGTGGAATTAGGGATTTTCCCAGATTTAGGAACTGATGAACTAAACCCAAGAAGAACCTTAGATTTCTTTGAAGAGGATGGCACATTTTGGACATTTCAATTCATATATTACAATGACTATTATTTCGGGAAACCAAAAAATAAATGCCACAACGAATACCGATTGACACGAGTGATCGATTTAATTAGAAAGCATGAAGTAAAATCTGGAGATGAAATCTACTTTTACATAGACATTTCTGGTATACGAAAAGTCGGTTTTGTCAAAAAAGAGTTCTCCGAACATTTAAAAATTGATATAAATAACATAGAAATCAAGAAAAATGTAATAACATTGAATAAAAATTGGAAAACTATTAAATATTAATACTCAAAAATCAAAATGGAAACAATTATTTTAGAAGCAGACCCCTCAAGAGTTATTGAAGGTTTAAGAGATACTGGTTATGATTTTAAAACGGCAATGGCCGATTTAGTTGATAATTCAATAGCAGCAAATGCAACGACAATCAAGGTTCGAATACAAGAAGATTTTGAAGGTAAATTTTCAGTCTTC
Organism: Chitinophaga pinensis; assembly: GCA_945883825.1. Classification (GTDB taxonomy): domain Bacteria; phylum Bacteroidota; class Bacteroidia; order Flavobacteriales_D; family Crocinitomicaceae; genus UBA952. The sequence continues at coordinate 24,353 of CAMCYF010000010.1, read as the reverse complement.
ATAATTGACAATGGTGATGGCATGGATCTCAACGGCTTAAAGAATGCAATGAGATACGGCTCTGCAGAGAGGTCCGACAAAAGCAGTTTGGGGAAATTTGGCATGGGCTTAAAAACGGCTTCAACAGCATTTTGTCGTTGTCTTTCTGTCGTCTCAAAAAACTCTCCAACTATCTCAAAATATTCAAAAGTGCAATGGGATTTAGATGCCATTTCCAAAAGCAATTTATGGCAATTATTTATCTTGGAACCAAGCGAAGATGAGATTGAGTTACTGGATGATGTTACAAATGGCGGGCCTGGGACCTTAGTTGTCTGGGAAAAAGTTGATAGATTAATGAAAGGATATACAAGTAAACCTCACAAAAAAAACGCTTACGACAAACTGATTAAGGACTTAAAATTTCACTTTTCTTTAGTATTTCAAAGGTTTTTGGACCCTACGATTGAATCAAAATACAAAATAGATTTATTTATAAATGATGATAAGATCTTTCCTTGGGACCCGTTTTGTATTCATGAATCAAAAACTGACAAAGTGGCCATTGAAGAAATGGATGTTGAAGGGTTATCCTCTGGAACTAGTTCCAAGTTTTACTTAACAGCCCATGTTCTGCCTAGAAAAGAAGAATTCTCAAGCAAAGAATCATACGACAATGCGAGAGTCAATAACGATATGCAAGGTTTCTTTGTGTACCGTGAAAACAGATTGATATACCAAGGTTCAATCGGTGTCTTTACAAAAGACCCGCACTTTTCGCTATTGCGTATAAATTTTTCATTTAATCATGAGCTTGATGAAGCTTTTAATGTTGACATTAAAAAATCAAAAATATCATTAAACGAAGTAATCTATACTTATCTAAAAGATTCGTTCTTACCACCTTTGCGAAGGCACGCTGAGACAAAATATAGAAAGGGACAAATTTCAATATTAGCTGCGAACACAAACCATCATGATGCTTCTAATACTAACATAAATTCAAAAGCTGCTAATTTACAAGGGTCCAAAATTACTGTTACAAATCCAAATTTGAATACTGTTGAAATCAGCAATTCGCATGGCATTTTTGTTGGCACTATAAAAGTTCTTAATCTTGAAAGGCAAGGACAATGCAGGGTGATTCCTGTTGAATCTATTGAATCTGGCTTACTCTGGGAACCAACAATCGTCGAAGGAAATCACGCAGTTTCAATAAACCAATCTCATGACTATTACTCGAAAATATACGCGGCAAATTTACAAAATCCAGTTTTGATTCAAGGATTAGATGCCTTACTATGGGCATTGGCGGAGGCGGAAATGTCAACATACAGTGAGGAGACTAAGGAGCAATATGAAGAAATGAGAATTCAAGTTTCCAGAATAATAAAAAATTTAGTCAAAGATTTACCAGAGCCTGCTCTTACAAATATTGATTAATAATTTTCAATGATTGACCATAATTTTCATTCACAATTAAAAAATCATTTAGAAAATTCTTTCTATTTAGGTATTGATGTTGATGTAAAATCTCCAGAATTATGCATTATTAGTCTTAGCGGTACTAATTTGCAATTATTTAACTTAGAAGTAAAATTTAAAGGAGATGTTCGCATAACCATATTACTGAAGCCAGAGAAATATTCATTAAATTTCGTTAATCAACTTTCTCAGTCTTCAATTGAGCAACGCGAAAAATTTATTTCTATTTGGAATTTAATAGGTTCTAAGTTTGTAAATTTTACCATCAATAATGAACAAATTAATCAAGAAGCATTTTTAAACAAACGAACAAATTGGAATAGTTTTTTTATCAAATTCACGAAGGCTCCGATTTGCGAGGAAGGCAGTGCTGATTCTATTACTGAAACTGTTTTAAATTTCACCCACGATATTATAACTATGGTCTTGTCTCTTGTTGATTTTGAAATAGAAGGTTTTAGCGAAGGTAAATTAAGTAAAATAGAAATTAATAAATATGAGAGAAATCCAGTGAATCGAAAAATTTGTTTAATGGCAAAAGGATATGTTTGCGAAATTTGCGGATTTGATTTTCAGCGAACTTATGGTAATATCGGAAAAGATTATATTGAGGTACATCATACTATACAAGTTTCAGAAATGGGAGCAGATTATATTGTCAAGCCCTTAAAAGACTTGGTTCCATTGTGTTCAAACTGCCATTCAATGATTCATCGAACAAAGCCCATGTTATCAATTGACTATTTAAAAAATGAGTACTTAAATAGAGATAAAGATTCCTCATTGTAATTTCTCACAAAACCATGAGCAAAATAATACCCCAAAAAATCAAATTTATAAGTATTATTTATTTTTTGCCATATTTTTTATTCTTATACCATATACCTAAATCCAAAATCTTGATGTTACCGCACTAAAAGCAATGGATGAGGCATTTTTTCCTCAATGTCAAAAGAGGAGTTTTATCGTCATGCACGTTTCATTCATTCTCAGTCTCTTTCATTACCTGATGGCTCCAATCGTCAGGTTCTGTTTTTCAATCTTTGGCAGTGGTGTCTCCTCCTCCATAAGGGGCGTTTTGGTGGGTAGATTAGTCTGCCCATTTTAATAGATTAGTTTTTAATGTATATTTGTATTAACAGTCTAATTCGTCTTATGGCGGTTAGGACAAGTTACCGATCATGCTAAAAGACTGCTCCACAACCTAGAACAAAAATAAAAATCGAGTAGATGAAGGAAAAAATTGAAGACATTGCGAATAGCATAAAACGTCACAGAGATTTGGAATTTTCTGTATTGGCGACAAACAACGCAGTTGGTCGTTCAATGACATTGTATCACAAAGAAGAACAAAAGTTTTGGCTTATTAACAAGCAAGCTACAGTAGTTCAATTTCAAAAAGACCTTCACGGAAATATAGTTCCTGAAACTGGCTTTTCAGAAGCAACAACATACAAAGGTGACGGATTCCCTGTTCCCAGAGATTCTAAATTAGGTGGATTATTGATTCAATTCCACGAAGGCAAACACAAATATCAAACGCCTCAAGGAGAAATTACAATTGAAATATTCAACCGCGCAAGCTATACTCCGAACATTGATCATGAAGTTTATGCTAACGACATACTAATCAAACTTGCGGGTGACAGCAGAACTCATTCATTCCAGAACATCTCAAAAATTCTATTCTATCAAGTTGAGATAGAAAATGATAAAGAAAAATTAGAACATGCGACAGACCAAGAAGCTCAACAATTAATTCAGCGTATTGCCGACAAAGAAGCAGAAATGAAAACATATCTTAATAAAGCCCAAGGCTTCATCAGGAAATATGCAGAATTACGATATCAACCAATTCTTGACCCTATTCAAGAATCAATTAAACGTTCTAAAATATTTGACGGCTCACTAATTATAAACGGTGGCCCAGGGACAGGTAAAACAACTTCTCTTATTCAAAGAATTAAGTTTCTTATTTCACCCTCAATTGAAGAATACACATCCTTAAATCAAAGCCAGAAAGACATTCTGTTTAATCAAAATACAAGTTGGATTTTTTATTCTCCAAATGAATTGCTTGCACTTTTCCTTCGGAACAGTATGAAAATGGAAGAACTGACAGCAGACACTGAAAGAGTTAAGGTTTGGGGCTCTCATAAAAATGAACTTGTAAAAGCCTATCAGCTTGTTGATACAGCAACAAAAAGACCTTTCTTGATTTATAATAAGTCAAATGGAAAAAGCCTTTTTGTAAATAAGCCTAAGAATATTCAAGAGATTGTTTCAGGGCTAAATAAATTTTATATAGACTTTCAAAAGGATAAGCTAAATAAGGTTACCGAAATAGATGTATCGCCATTCAAATGGAAGAATACAGGCTTATCAATCAAAAAATATCTAAATGACAAAAAGAATATCAAAAATATTGATGAATTAATCCGACTATTCTTAAATCTTAACGAAACATACCAAGTTGAATCGGATAAAATCGCGGAAGAATATTCTAAACTTATCAAACAAGTCGCAGGAAGGATTCAAGTAATAATTACAAAAGATTCAGAAAGGGCTTCCTCACTTTCTAATATTTTAAATCAGTGGAAGAATACCATCCAAGATACAGAAGAAGTAGACGATAATGATGACGATGATTCAGAAATAGAGTTGGAATATTTTGAAGAAAAAGAAGTACAAACATTTTTTGATTTCGAACAAGAACTTTTTACTAAGTTGAAATCTCTTTGTCGAAAGCAAGCTTTGAAAAAATTTGATAAAAACACTAAATTCAGTAAGCGTGACCTTGAACTATTTAAGCTAATTCCTGAAATTGAGATACAAAACGAATATGAACAAATTGGTCAAACAGCATTCTTTAAAAAATTCTTTGAAAGATTAATCAAAGGTGTTTTAGCTAATGTTTTGAGAGAAATACCGATGTCTTACAAAAAACACAGACGTGACCAATTAGCTATCAATAACAAGAATTGGGATTTGGAAATTTTGAATGAATTGGTAAAAAAAGACAAGAATAGCAGAATACATTCCGATGAACAAGCTCTTCTTCTCCATTTTACAAATAATGTTTGTTTCAGCTTGTCAAAAGGTTTTCAAAGACATTTCAACAGCATAAATCACCCATATGTAATGGCATATAAAAATCATTGTAAACCAGTTATTGGTATTGATGAAGCAACAGACTTTTCTTTGATTGACCTTTTAGCAATAAACAGTTTTAGACATCCTCAATTATCGTCTTTGACTCTATCAGGTGATATTATGCAAAGAATGACCAATGACGGTTTGACTTCTTGGAACGACTTTTCAAGTGTTGTTTCGGGTACAGAAATAAAAGATTTGGAAGTATCTTATCGTCAAAGTCCTACTTTACTTTCATTAGCTCAATCCATTTATGAAAAATCAACAGGCAATAAGGCTAATTATAAATCCTATATTGAAAAAGACGAAGCTGAACCTAAACCATTAATTCTTGTCTCTGACGATGACGATCATAAACTTGATTGGATAGCTAAAAGAATAATTGAAATTTACAAAGCTTATGGTTCTTCGATTCCTTCAATCGCAATTTTCTTACCTAACGAAAGTCAACTTGAAGAGTTCGCCAATCAACTTGGTAATCTTGATACATTATCAGATGTTGGTATCCTTGTTAAAGCATGCAGAAATGGCGAAGTTTTGGGTGACAAAAACACAGTTAGAATATTTTCCATTGACAAAATAAAAGGTTTGGAATTTGAAGCTGTTTTCTTCCATAATCTTGACGAACTTCAAAGCCAAAACTTATCTACTGACTTGGTTCTAAAATATCTATATGTTGGTTTATCAAGGGCGACATTTTACTTTGGACTGACTGTTAAAGAAGAACTAAATAACGACCTAAATTTTATATTGGAGCATTTTTATTTGACAGGTAAAACATGGGGCAATTAAAGCCTGAAAAGAAGTACGAAACCCCAACCCCTAAAACTAATAATTTATTGCAGAGTTTGCAATGAATGCTTTTTTTGCTTATTTTTAGGATCAATAAATTGTACTTTAACCATTTCCCATGAAAAATTATCTAATTCTTTTTTCTTTAATTATTTCATTCAAATCATTTTCTCAAACAGGAATGTATATTGTTACCGAGAAATTTGACGGGATGATATCTGCCCCAACTTATGATTCTGTTTTTGTAACAAACCCTTCAGGAGTAACAAGTACTCAAACAATCCCACATATTAATATGAACTTGAAAAATCATAATTCTTCACTAAATATTATCTTCAATAGTATTACTAATTTAGGATATAAAATGACGGAAAATGGTCCAATGCAACTTGGGTTCAATACTCCGTATTACTTCACTCATACCTGGTATTTTTATCACCCTTGAACTACCGCTGGGCTAATTCCAGCTGGAGTGAATAACTCATTGATTAAAATAACTAATGTATTTCCCAATCCAGCATCTAATGTTGTAAATCTCAAATTTGCTTCAAGTTCAAATAATTCACAATTGTTTCTAATTCATTCTGGAGGGTATATAATTAACGAATATGATATATCTAACTTAACTGATTTCTCAGTAAATACTTCGTTGTTGAATAATGGTAATTATTTATTCGTTCTTGTTTCAAATGGAGTTTATTCTGAATCTAAATCCTTGATAAAGCAATAAAAATAAAAGCAAATTTAGGGCACTACATTCATTCATTCAAGGTCAAGCCCTTCGTGTTTTGATAAAATAATCTCCACCACAAAAAAAAACATCCCCAAAAATCCGTGTATCATATTTGTCTATAACCCTCTACAACCCTTGCTATTGCTAAATAATTACTTTCTGTATTGGAAAGTAAGTTTACCCGCAAAATCCGTGTTTCATATTTATATATTACCATCTACAACCATTGCTATTGCTATATAATTAATTTCTGTAGTGGAGAAAATAGAAGCAGTATTAGTCTATATGACTTAGTAAAAAACTAAAATCAAATTTTTAGACTTGAATTAAGCTTAAAAGATTTTATAAGGGCTGTTTTATAGAGATAATACTAAAATTTTACTTTTCTAAATCCTTTCTATGCTTCCAATTCTTATACACTTTATATAATAGAAAATCATTTGCCCACAAATTAGGACAATTAGAATCACCTTAAAAAATCTTTCAGCTTAACTGAAGCTTCATTTTCTAAAACCCCATTCCCTCTAAATCTTTTAACATATACTTGCAAATCTTAATAATTAGCATTGAAAAAATCATTAATAAAATAGTAGTAGATCCCATTTTAACTGCATTTGAAATTCGATAATCTTTCATATTGATTTGTTTACTTTCGTTTTTTATTTCTTTATTCATCATTTTTATTTATAGTTGTTATTTTTTGTTTTAAATTTCTATGTATCTTGTATGCTATTACACATGATGAAAGGAACATAACGCCAATCACAATATATTTAATTAGTGGATATTTTTCTCCTGGACCGTTTGGTGGGATTGGTGCACCACTAACACCAATATTTGTGGCAAAAAGCTCTGATGCCGAAATATTTCTAAATATTTTATTCATATTTTATGGATTCTAATGTATTTATTATTTGCTTGATTAATTATTCTGTAACAATACTTGTACATTGTAAAGTACTTAATTTCAATTTCATCTTCAATAGAAGTTAAAATGCGTGTAAAAATTTCTTCATTAAAACCATCAGCCTTTAATGTTATAAAATTCAAATCACCTCTTATTTTTTTGCAATATTTAAAGTACTTCTCAAGGATTCTATCATTTTTACGAATTGTCTTGATTGCTTGATTTTCTTCCGCGTATTTTTCTTTACGAGGACCATGGTTGTACGCAAAGTCGTAGTGTATTGAATTTAAATGAAATTGATCTGACCTACCCGGTTGAAATTCTTTTTCACAGCCACATTTACAAATTCTTTTTGCAAGTGGAGATGAATCACTATTGTTATTTTTTATTTTCTTTTTTAACATAATATTGAATTATTTTTCTTTACTTTGCAAATGTAAAACAAAAATATTAATTAACCAAATACAACATATGTTAGAAAAAGAAAAAATAGGAAATTTCTTGAGTGATGAGCAGATGGAAATACTCAGAAACCTTGAATATTCTAGTGAATTTCCTTTAGTTGCAGAATCAATGGAAAAGCCAAATTACACTATAGCCGATTTAAATATTTCTCCTCGTGATGCTACCTACTGGGATAAGCAAGGAATACTACCTACTGTAAAAGGTCCAGGAATGCGAAGGAAATACGATATTCCTCAAAGCATATGGATTAAACTAATTCAGCAAATGCGTTCACTTGGAATTGGTTTAACAACTATTAAAAAATTAAAAAATAATTTGCTTGATCCTGGAGATGATATATTTTCAATATGCACTGAGGAAGAGTTAAAGAAAATTATATCCACCTTACAACCGAAATTTGATATTCCTGATAATGTAGATGAACTAATTTCAGGTTTAAGGGAAAATTCACCTACTTTATTTATCACTACAGTTATCGCTACCATTATTTTTAGAGAAGCGACAATTTGCTTAGTGAATAAGGATGGTGAATTTATACTTTTAAATTCAAATAAGTATGAAATGCTTGTTAATAGTTATGTTGAATTTGCTGAATTTGTTGCAAAACCTCATTTTTGTATTAGTATATCAGAAGCATACAAAAGTTTAGTCAATGAATGGAGCACTCACTCATCCTTTGAGAAGACTCCTTTATTGTCAAAAACGGAATTAAGTATTTTAGAGACGATTAGAAAACCAAATGTAAGTTCAATTAATATTCGATTTAAAGAAGGAGAACCATACTTAATCGAAATTGATAATCTTCAAGAGGTTAGCATAGAGCAAAGGTTTTTAGATGTAATAACAAAAAACGGATTTCAGAAAATCAGTATTACTACACAAAATGGTAAAATTGTACATTTTGAGAATAAAATTCAAATGAAATTAAATAAACGTACCAAATAAATGGGCGAATGAAAACCCGTATCAATGAACTGATAAGCAGTCATGAAACACATGGGAAAATAAATTGTATAATAAAAAATTAAAATTTGAGAAACCAACAACAAAGGACATAAAAGAAATAACAGATGGAAAGATTTCAGAAGAAATCGCTCAACTTCTGTTAGACCAAATTGAAGAACTTTGTTTGATAATTATTGAGCAATATGCAGATAGACGAAAGATTTAAGCGATTTTCTAAAGGTTCTGAATTAATTCAGTCTGCCAAAACTGAGGCTGTTATATACACACGTGTAAGTACTAAAGAACAAGCAGATAATAATGCGAGTTTGAATACTCAAATGAAGCACTGCCTAAAATATGCAGAAGAGAAAGGACTTGATGTCATTGAATTTTTTGGTGGCACTTATGAAAGTGCTAAAGATGATGAGCGTAAGGAGTTTCAAAAAATGCTTCACTATGTTAAACGTAAAAAAACAATTGGTTATGTAATCGTGTATTCATACGACCGATTCAGCAGAAGTGGTCCAAGCGGTGCATTTATTTCACATGAATTGAAACAACGAGGTATTAAAGTTGTATCAATCACACAATCTGTAGATCATAGTGACCCTTCAGGGAATTTTATGGAAGGGATTTATCATTTATTCAGTGAATTTGATAATCAGTTGCGTAGAGATAAATCTATGACGGGAATGATTGAAAAATTAAAACAGGGATATTGGCCATTTATGCCCCCTACAGGCTATACAAATACGAATCAAGGAAAAACTGCCGATGAACATACACTGGAAATTAATACTCATGGAAAACTTCTAAAAAAAGCATTTGAATGGAAGGCAAATGAAGATTTAAGCATTTCTGAAATTGCTAAAAGATTAAATGCTAGAGGATGGAATGTTGAATCTAAAAGACTTTCACATTTTTTTATGAATCCTTTTTATTGTGGATTCATTGTTTCTAAAATGTTGCCTGGAGAAATGATTGAAGGGAAACATCCTCCTATGATCACCAAAAGCACTTTTTTAAAAGTACATCAGAATTTAGAGAAATATGGGGGTGGTTACAAAATTGAATTAGAGTCAGAAGAATTACCAATGAAGCAATTTATAAAATGTGATTGCTGTGGAAATAGTATAACTGGATATTTAGTTAGAAAAAAAGGGCTTTACTATTACAAATGTAATTTAAAAGGGTGTGCTAACAATCGAAGCCAAAAAGTGCTCCATAAAAAATTTGAAGAACTCATTAAGAAATTTACATTTGATAAAAAATTAACTCCAATTTTTAAAAAGATGTTTCTTCACTTATTATCTCAACGAACAGAAGTTAATGAAGAAAGTAAAAAAGGCTTACAAGTTGAATTAGCAAGTCTCAATAAAAAACTTGAAAATGCAGAAGAAAGATTTGTAAATAACGAAATTGACCAAGCCTTGTATGTGAAATTCAGAGATAAATTTCGAGTAAAAATTCACCAAATAGAGCTAGAATTAGATAACAGTCAAAATCAGTTATCGAACCTTGAAATCGCGGTAGATAACTGCCTTAAAATAGCCATAGAACTACCGTCATTGTGGAGAAAAGCAAATTTTAGCCGTAAGCAAAGAATCCAAAATGCAGTCTTTCCAGAGGGGATTTATTATAATCGAAAAAATGACGATTATCGAACCACAAGAATAAATTTACTTTTTTCCGCAATCCCTTATTTAACGGGACTTGTAGAGGTATATAAAAATGGGGATTTCGACTTTTTAGCCAAAATCCCCACTTGGGTGGTCCCACTTGGACCACAAATAATAAAATTTTATTACATCAATCATATAAAACATAGATTTACAATGTTTTAAAATTAGTATTTAACTATAAAAACCCTATATTTGTTTTAACAAATGTTTTAACAATATGAGATCAGTAAAACCTATTTTGTGGAGTAGACCAACTTCAGATGGTCACTATCAAATAAAAATTAGAATTACCGAAAACAGAAAACCAACCTATATTAATGTTGGTATCAAAGTTAAAAAGGGTGATTGGAATGAATATAAAGACAGGGTAAAAACAAGTCACCCTAATTCTGAATATTTCAATAATCTTATAGAAACTTTTCTATCACGATATTTTGGTGGAGAACAATTAATTAAAAAAGATTCTATTCAGGGAAATGGAACTCTTGGATTACTCTTTGAAATGCGAATCAAAGATTTTGAATCACAATCACGAATGTCTGCGGTTAGAAGATACCATACACTCTTAAAACATTTTAAAACATTAAATTTTGATAAAATTCAAGTAAAAGAATTATCAATTGCTCATAGACAAAGGTTGGATAATTATTTTATCAGTGAATTAAAAATTGAACCTTCAACAAGACACTCTTATCATAAAGCGATCAAAACAACTTTGAATTATGCTAAAGGTCTGCCAAATTCCTTTCAATTACCAAAAGATGATATTTACTTCAATCACAAGGTTCAATTTAAACCAAAAATTAAAGTTTCATTGACAAGTAATGAAATTCATAAAATGTTTGATTCAACTAATTATAGATTCACCTCGGAAAAACAAACCTTCGCAATACAATTATTTCTTTTTAGTTTTTCTACAATGGGAATGAGATTTAAAGATGTTTTATTTCTTAAGTGGGGAAATATTAAGTCAGGAGATTTAAGTTATGTGATGTCTAAAAACAATAGAGATATGAATGTGAAATTAAATGGAAACATTGTGAATATTCTTAAGTATTTCCTTCCGTCTGAATTATACATGAATCCATCTATTAATTTTAAATTATCAAAACCAAAATTCAACAATCCACTTTCAATTCAGATTTACGAACTTGAATCTGAATATTATGATTTAAAAGGAAAACAAATAAGACTTAATCTTATGCAATCAATTAGCTCAAGGAAATATAATCACTTAGAATCATCAAAACTTAAAAAAATTATTAAGTATAGGGATTCTCTTTTGATTCTCTTAATCCAACAATTTGCAAAAACAAATAATGGTTATATTTTCACAAACAAATTTGACGATAATTTAAATTATCAGCAGATATATGATAGAGCAGGGTCATTAAATGCAATCATTAATTTAGATCTAAAAGGCGTGGCAAAAATATTTGAAATTCGTGAATTCTCATTTCACTCTGCAAGACATACTTTCGCTTATTTATCAAGACAAAATAAGACAGATATTTATTTGATTAGTAAATGTTTGGGGCATTCTTCTTTATCTATAACAGAGCAATATTTAAGAACTTTTGAAGATCAAGAAGTTTATGATGTAAATGATAGTATGGTTGATTTAATCAGTAGTTTTTATAAATAAGTAAAACAAAGCCTACCCCCCAACTGACGGTTAGGATAGCTCCCTTCCATCCCTACCCCCGTATGCAAAACCATATATGGGTCATTTCCTAAAAAAGACCCAAGGATCCCCTAAATATAGTTTTTTCAGAAAAATTGGTTTTAAAAATTTTGGCGAAAAAATCAATAAAATATGATCCCCTCCTTAAACTTCGATCAATAAATTAATGATGAGGTTAGGCACAATCTAACTTTAGTGATATTTATAAGAATGGAAAGTAGAATAACCAAAAAGAAAACTATTGAAAAATCACATTTTATAGTCTCGATGCTACCTAAAAAAATGTATCCGATGGTTTTAGAGTTGATAACTGAAATAGGGTCTAAGGAGCTATTCGAGTGGGGTAAATCAAAAATTGACTTGCTTCAAGGAATTGTTTTTAAAATTCCCACAGCAAAATTTTACCGCGAAATTCAATTTGTGGTCCGTACAATAGAGATTGAAAACGAAGATGAAGAACTTTTAACCATACGATATATATTCGTTGGAAAAATAAACAGATCAGACGCTGAAGACATTGGGAATAAGTTTCGGATTGATGCAGAACGGAATTTTAATGGTTTTGTATCAATGAAGTTTAATAAAATGGAAAAGATAGATCTAATGGTCAACTTAATTCCACTACAGTTTTATAATCCTTTGTTAAAAAAAAACCAATTCCATGATGAACTATTGGATTTGGTCTTAAACGATTCGATACTTTTTTTTCCAAGAATATTTCTCACCGATGAACTGTTCCTTAACCGTGATAATTTGCTGGGGTTTTGAACATTTTAGAAATAATGAAAAAAGAACAAGACCGATGGATCTGTTTGACACTTAAAATAAACCTACTTGCTTTTCAAATTAGGTTTAAGAATAAAAAAAATGGCTTCTATCGTTCTTTATCTTCGGGTGGCAATAAATTATTGGGTATTTCTAATTTTATATGGTTCAATAATTCATTTGATCAAGGTTTTTACCGATCTTCAATAACAATAATGGGAAACATTGAATATCATTTCTTTTTTCGATTATCTATATTTCAGAATCTAAACTCTATAACTCGCCAGTTGTTGATTCGATGTAAAAAATTGGGGGCTTTCAATGTCCAAATCAATGACCTAAATTCTATGAATTATATTGATTTAAAGTTGTTGTCCTCTCCAAGTGGCATGTCAGCATATCAAAAAGTTCTAAAAACATACAAAGGCTTGAAGGGATCTTTAAATCAGAATGATCTTATTTAGCAATGAAATATTTGCTTTAATAGTATAGAATTTTTAAGTTTGTTATAATTCTTCTAATTTGTCATAAGAAACAAAACTTGAACATGAAAAATCTATTAATTTTAAGTTTTGTTTTAAGTTCTCTAAATCATTTTTTCTCTCAAGATGCTTCTCTAATCTATAAAAATACAGTAAACTCAACTGTTACAATTTTAACGAATGATGGGCAAGGATCAGGATTTTTTGTTGCTCCAAACATTATTGCAACAAATTATCATGTTGTTGAGGGAGCTACTAATGCAAGTTGTATTTTAAATAATTCAGATATTGAATATAAAATTGATGGGTATGTAGGAGTAGATGAATCTGTGGATTTAATTTTACTAAAAGTTTCAACGCTAAACAAACCAGCAATAAAATTTGCTGTGACCACTGCATCAATAGGGCAAAAAGTTTATGTTATAGGAAGTCCACAAGGTCTTCCTGCGACAATTTCCGATGGAATTATTAGTGGAATGAGAGATTTTGAAGGAATCAAATTACTCCAAATGACAGCCTCCATATCGCCAGGTAGTAGTGGTGGACCTGTTTTAAACTCAAATGGCGAATTAATTGGAATTTCTGTTTCTCAACTAACAGAAGGACAAAATTTAAACTTTGCAATACCAAAATCCTATCTTCAGATACTCTTAGATTTTAAAAAAAATACACCATCGACATTATCCTCATTAATTTCTTCAGAAAAACTTAAAGAAGAGGCGCCAAATTCATATCTAATCCACTCACCTATTAAAATGGGAAATATTGAGGTTGCACAGTTTGATTTTAAAGGATATATGAGTTGGTATGACGCAGTAACGGCTTGTGCTGATTTAGGAAATGGTTGGAGGCTTCCAACTAAAAAAGAACTTGATATTTTGTATATTAGTGAATTTAATTCTCGTAACTCTTATATAGAGCAATACGGTAAAAGTGGGCCTGTTTTGACATACGCAAATTTTGAATTTTTTGATTCCGTCATCTATTGGACTTCTACGGAGGACGGTAAAGACAAAGCGTGGACTCATACTTTCTACTATAATTCTCAGAGAATCTTCGACAAGAACTACCCATCTGGCAAAGTGCGTGCTGTTCGGTCTCTTTAACTATTTAACAATTTAACTATTTGTTTAGCCTAATAAAAAACGAATCTAAACTTCTTTTTCTTGACAAATAATCAAGTCTTAAGAGATTACTTTTTTTATTGAATTGATATTTTTTTAACTTTCAATATTGTCTTTGTTGAAGTATCCAATTGTTTGGCAATTTCTCGCATTGACCAACCTTTATTTAAATAATCAACAATCTTCTTGTTTTGTGGTTTATTTAAAAATGTTTTGTGGTCCTCGATTGAGTTTTTTGGTCGTCCTAACTTACCCCCATTCATTACATAAACCATTCTTCCGATTTTGGTCCGTTCGCGGATGCTCTCTGACTCAAGAGTATAAATCCCGGACAAGATCGTAGACACAATACCCCAAATCGGATTTTTAGTTCCATTTGGTCGGGATTGAAGACCAAGATTCCTCACAACCACATTAACTTCCATTTTTTCCATCCACTCTAAGGTTAAAATTAAATCGCTGGTATTTCTCCCAAGTCGACTAAATTCTTCAACTACAATAATAAAAGGATCTTGTTGGTTGTTCTTAGAATGATCTTCAATCATTTTTTTTAGTTCTGAGGCTCGAGGTCTATCAAAAAAAGAAATTGAACCACTAATTTTATCCATTAGGGTTAAATCGTATTTTTCAGTATCGGCACTAAAACGATTTCCTGTTTGACTCAGGGATGAAATTCTATTGTATTTTACTTTCATAACAGACGGTATATTGTGTTCCTTTTAATCTCAGGGATAAAAGTATAGCCAATATACCGGTGTGCCTAACAAAACCCGCATTAAATAAGGGGTTTTAGTGTAGTCCTTCTAATTTTGATTTAAATTTCATCATTTTTACTCCAATGAAGTATTCTATCATGAATGAACGAATGGAATTGTCATAAATTTGCATTTATTTATTATTCATTTCAAAATTAAGTGTTGCGAAGCATTGAGTTTTTCCCGTATTTCTGATGAAATAACGGCTCTGTTATATTTTTATTGACAATTCTCATCTATTAAACTCTGAGCTTTATCATATCCAAGTTCTACTGCTTTATTCCAATCTGCACAAGCTCCAGTTTTATTATTTAGATTAAATTTTGCTGATCCTCGCCGAGAATATGCTAAACCGTAGTTTGGATTTAATTCAATTGACTTATTAAAGTCTTCAATTGCTGTAGCATAATTTTCCAAATCATTATATGCAAGTCCTCTGACATAATATACATCAGCATCTTGTTCATCACTGTTTTCTATATATTTTGTGAAATCAGAAATTGCCTTTTCAGGATTTCCAGACGCACCAAATATTAGTCCCCTATTGTAATACGACGGAAGATAATCACTATCAATGCTAATTGCTTTATTATAATCTTCTAATGCTTTGTCATTTTTTTTTAATGTAAATTGGTAAAAATATCCTCTTGCGTGATACGAATCTGGATTTGTTGGGTCAATTAATATAGCTTTGTTATAATCCAAAACTGCCAAATCATTTCTTTTTAATTTCACATAATTTTTAGCTCTTTTTTTATAAGTTCCTGAACCAGGGTCATCCTTGGTGATTTCAATTATTTTCGAATAGTCAGAGATTGCCGAGGAGTAATTATTTAATTTTTCAAAACAATACGCTCTTCCCCAATAAATGTCGATAATATTATAATCAACTACTGCCCAAGTTTCATTAGTTGTATCCTTTGAAATAGAAATCGCCTTGGTAAAATCAGTTATTGCCTCTTTATATTTTTCTAATTCTATATAAGATTTTGCTCTTTCGTAATATGACATTCCATCAGGATATATTGAAATTGCTTTTGAATAATTTTGAATTGCCGATTCGAAATTATTTAAATCGTAATTAATTCTACCCATAAATACAAAAGAAAATAAATCATTTGGTTTTAATTCACATGCTTTTTTGTAATCACTCAGAGCCGCATTTTTATCTTTCAAATAATGGTTATAAAGAAAAGCCCTTCGACTAAAAATATCAGGATCGTTTGGGTCTAAACGAGCGGCTGAATTATAATCATTTAATGCCTTATTTGCCATTGAAGATCGCTCGTAAGAATTTTCTTCCGTTTTATATAATCTCTCTGAATATATGTCAGCCCGAGCTAAATAATTAATTGCATTTGGATCAGTATTTACAGCATTTGTAAATTCTGTTATTGCCTTCTGATGATAATAATCGGCATCATTTTCATTGGAATAAATCATCTGACGATAACACCATCCTTTTCCTAGATATCCATCATCAAGGCAATTCTTAAAACTTTGACTTTTTGAATTTTTAGCTAACTCAATAACTTTATCAAAATCAGAGAGAGCCTCAGTAAATCTCTTTTCATCTTTAAAAACATATCCTCTATTTAAATAAGCGGAAACACTTCCTGATTCAAGTTGAATGCATTTGGTATAGTTTGAGATTTTCACTTCGTTTTTATCAGAATTATATGCTAAATAAAAATAATCTTCTTCAGTTAAAGAAACCGTGGAATATGGTTTTGTAGTTATTCCCTTTGCTTGGTTATAACCTCTTTCAATAGCACTCAATCTTTTACTTCTGGACGGATGGGTTGAGTATGAATCGTCACCATCATCAGAGGCTAATTTAACTGCTGCTTGTGATTGAATAAGTGTGGCACCTAATTTTGCCAATACAAAGCCAGAAAATTCATCAGCTTCAATTTCCTGTTGCCTTTTTTGTTCTAATGTTATTCCTTGTATTTCCCCACTAGCTAATGCGAGCCAATCCAAACTATGAGCATTAACATGGTGACCAACCTCATGAGCTAAAATGGAGAGATTCGTCCATGAACCAGCTACAGTTGTAATAGATTTCATGAAATTCTGATCATAAAAAATGTACCTTATTCCTCTAAATGTAATTGCTTCACAATTGTTAATTCCACTACATTGATAAAGCGCAAATCGTTTTGAAATACCTGTAACAGCAATAATTTTATCTAATGCCTTTTGAGCCTCTTGATTAGAACTAAATGAATTTGAGGCTTGAACCCTTATTCCGCAGAGTTCTGATGCATCTGAAGGGTTGCCATAATAACTGCCAGATTGAGTGAAAGTCAAAAATGGTATTACTATCAAAATAGAAAATATAAAGGATTGCATAATATTTAAGTTTTTAAAACAAAAAAGTAATACAGTATTTTTCATAAATCTTGAGTTTTAAATTAATGTTTCGATTATAGTTTAACGATTTACATCATTCAAATATACTTTATTTTAATTGTTTATTTAAGGTTGTTTAAAATCTCAAATCTTTTTTTTTTAAAGTCAAATTATATTTACTTTTTTTAATGTTGGGGTATATTTATTATTGAATCCTGAACGGTAGAATAAAGACGGGAGCGGGATTCGAAATAAATGAACTACTCCGGGAACAAACCAAAGTTCAACATCAGCACAAAGCCGGAAGATGTGGTTTGGGGGTGAGTGACCACTCCAAAGTTGTCGACAGATATTGGTTTTCACTGACACCAATATAGCCTCTCAATCTAACAAGAATTGAGTGCGTGAGTGTCCCCCTGAATCAATTGATTTAGGTAGGGTCACTCACGCAACCAACTCATCAACAGGGAATTTATTAATACTATTAAATAATTTTAATTAATAATACATTATTTAAATATAAGCATATATTGAATTTAAATTATCCTGAATGCTAACAATAGATTCAAAAGAAAAACAATATTATTTAATTCCGAATTCTTCATATAACAAGCCACTAAGTTCCTTCTGATGGTTATCTTGTGTATTCTCGTTTGAATACCTTTTATCTACTTTTTAATCTTGAATAGTCAAATTACTTTAACCATTTTTTTCTCGTTGAAGAATTATCTATTTACTTTTATTTTTCTTTTATTAAAATACATTATAGCATCTAGCATACTATCTTTATTATTATTTTTTTTATCTTTTTTGGAAATTAAATAAATAATTTTTTCATCCTTTATTTTAAAAATATTTAATTAATCATTTACTGGCTTTGCTAGGGGTTATTCCGTTACTTCACAACTAAGTCGCCATATTGTTTATTTTAAACCCAAAGAGATTCAAAAATATCATCAGGTTCTTCAGGTGTTAAATACTTCAACATTGAATTTAAAATGGGGGGTGTTAAGATAAAGATGAAACCCCATATGTATTAAGTCATTACGACCACCTCAATTTTGGGTATACTGGCACCTTTTATTCCTTTAAAGAAAAGTGAGTTATTGGTTTAATTATTTTTATTTCTCTTAACCAAATGTTGGTTATTCTCTAAAAAATCCTGAATTCGTATTCCTGCTTGAACTGAGTATACCCTTGAACTATCTACACCATAATATTTACACCCGTGAGCAAATGCAACGATACCTGTAGAGGACATACCTGAATAGACATCCAATACACTATCCCCTCTATCAGTCGTTGATAGAATACATATCATCGGAATTTCAAGTGGGAAAAGCGCATTATGTTGAAGGGTGTATCCTTTACGCTTCAAAACTTTAACGAGGTAATGGTTATTGATAACCTTCGTTTGAATTAATCCTTGTGCAATACTAATCCCATCTTTAATATTATTTGTGGGGTATATCAAAACTGATCTTATTAATCTTTTTTTATCTTCACCTCCATAAGTTATATCTCCCAAAAATTGATCTTCAGAACCAAACCAATCACTTCTCCATTTATATTTTTTCACATCTTTAACAAAATGTAATATGTATTCGTTGGATGGTTGAAATGTCTTCCTGTTCTGATATAATGGATTGACCTTATACCAAATAATATTTTGAACATTAATCATTCCTTCATTTTGCATCGCTTGAATTATACGATAGGGCATATTCATTAATACTCCATCACGAGTATGATC
This sequence comes from Chitinophaga pinensis, assembly GCA_945883825.1. GTDB lineage: Bacteria > Bacteroidota > Bacteroidia > Flavobacteriales_D > Crocinitomicaceae > UBA952. The sequence goes on along the minus strand of CAMCYF010000010.1, from coordinate 5,294 downwards.
CTGAACATTCACAAAGATTGAACCTGTATCCTTTAATACACGAATACTCTCTCGGAGGGTCTTCATTAATCTCTCAATATAATGTTCGGGTTTCTCCTCGTGCCCCATTTGTTTTGTATTATGATCTTCCTGATTATTATCCTGAATGCTATCTTCCTGATAATCCCTTACCGCATTAAAATATGGTGGTGATGAAGGCACACAGTCAATTGTTTGATCCTTCAGGTATTTTGATAAATCAGTTGAGCTTCCGTGAATGATTTGGAAATATTCATCCCTATACAATTCTTCTTTTAATGATTTCTCTTCATTCTTTGTGGATTGGTATTCACTTTCAATTTGTTTAAAGAATGTATTTACCTCTTTCTTTTGATTTACTCGGAGATCCGATAAATATTCCCAAGATTGTTCTTCATTGAATTCATTAAGTTCCATCAACATTTTTTTTGATGCAAGAACTCTTTTTATTGTTGTTAATGAAGAACTATTCTTAAGAAGGTTTTCCCGTTCTAATTTCGTTTTAAACTTCCCATCTAAATCCTTTTTAACTCCCTGGCGACTTTTGTAATGGCGACCGATTAATTCATATTCTCGAGCAATTTGCACTTCATTTTTTACCCTTTGAATGTTGTGGGTAATGAATTGATATTCATCCACCTGTTCATCGTTCAAATCACTATAAATCACGGGGACTTCCTGAATGTTATTATCATTAATAATCACTTGTAATCTCCGATTACCCGAAATAACCAATTTAGATTTGGTAATAATTAAAGGTTCTTTAATTCCTTCAAGAATAATACTTCTTAATAAGGCAATGTCTAATTCATTTAGAAACGAAAATTGACCATATATTTTCAACGACAATGGATTCAATCGTAGTTCCCGTTTATTTATCTTATCAACTTTATCCATTGTTTTAGAAATAAAGGGGGTACAATTTTTTGATCTCACCCCTTGCTTTTTGTTTAGATAAAGTTATTAAGTATTCAGGATCTGAAATAGTTTTAATATCACCAATTAAAAACTCAACTGACTTGTCTTCTTTGAGGTCAGGGTGATTTATTACCATTCTACCCCAATACTCAATGTTAACCTCGTAAATATCAATTTGAGGATTGTATATACTTTCAAGAGATTCCAAAGCAAGATCAAAATGATTTTGGATACTTTCAAGTTCTTTGATTTTATCTGAAACAGAACCTCTATCCTTTTTTAATTGGAGATAACCTGCTTCTGATAAATTTGTAAGGAGACCTTGCTCCAATAAATTTGATAATAATAACATATTTCAAAGTTTTTGAAAAAAGTCCATTTGGGCTTTTTTGATTGACTACTCAAATAGATTCTTTAATACTAGCTAAATCAATTTCCAATATCACTTCAACCTGTGAACAAAACCAATTCCATCGATCAATTAATGATTGTTCTGACCATTGTTTTGCATATGTATTCTCATTGTATTGGTTAACGATGTTTTGTGTTATTCTAAAAGCCGTGATACCTTCACTATCATCAGCATAATAACCTTTACCATTGTAGGCAATAATTTTTTTCTCAAAACTATAATTGCTGGCATCCCTATTTTTCTTTCCACTTAATAGAGTAAGGTTTGCTCCCGAATTAATCCATTTGTCAACAGAATCATTACCAACAAATTTTGAATTCCAATCAACATTACTTTTATAAGCTCTCGGGAGAATGTGTTCAACTTGAATTTTTGTGTCAGACATTTCAAAGAAATTTAAACTACTATCATCTGTTTGTTGATATTCAATCATAAACAACAATGGTTTACACCAAGAATCATAATAGATGTCTCCTTTAAGATTATCCGTGGCTCTTTTCAAAGTATCATTTTGGGTCATATTTTGATCCAATTCATTTTTTATAAAATCTATACTTCTATTTTCCTTCAACCATTTAATTATATTGAAAGATGTTTGTTTAATCCTTGTTAAGGTGAATCCTGCAATCCAATTGAGATAATAATATCGTCTAAACAACTTTACAAACTCATCATAATTTGGATATTTCTCGGTCAGCGCAGTTAACAATATTGTACGCCAATACATTCCCCAACTGATGTAAAAGAATGAATATATTAACTTGTTTTCTCTATCGTAAATCTCCCGTTTATAATTTTCTATAAACAACTTTACATTAATTATAATATGATTTGGATCTTTATCAGTGAACTGAACAACAAGCTCGTCGTATAGCGATTTTTTTGGGTTTTGTGCGAGTATGTAATACTCATACATTACGAAAAGATCATTTAAAGATGTTTCTGTGTCATTGGAATAGTTCTCACAAACCTTCCAATCATCCATAAATTGGTCTTCCTTTTGTTTCTTTAATTCATCATCTGAAGAATATTTTTTTTGAATTTTTCCGATCAAGAAACTTTTGATTAAATCTGCATTTGTCAAATCTAATCCTCTATCATTAAGTACTTGGAAAAGTTTGATTGCAAATGCCACTGATTGGCAATCAATACGAATAATCTTGACACTATTAAACAAGTAATTTATCAAACTACCAGCTTCTTCTTCACCAATCTCCTTTAGTTTATTAGTGAAGAAATATGCTGAATTAATGAATTTATGTTTTGGTTCATCATTCCTTAAATCCTTTTTTGTTGGTTTTTTTAAGATTGTTGTATTTCCATTTAATACAATGTTGTCAAAATCACTTTGGTGGTTGGAATGAGTTCTTAATCGTAATCTTTCAAACCGATCATTAAACCTAATGGAACTATCAATCACCTTGTTGTCAATCGCAAATGGATCAGTGTCCAATAGTTCATTATTTATATTGGGATACAGATCTCTATAGACACAAAGTAGAATTGTTAAAGTAGTCAATCGTTGTTGACCATCAACAATGTCCAAATATGTCGTGCTATCTTCTGATTTTGCAGTAATTACGGATCCTAAAAAATAATTAGGATCATTTTGTTTTGCCTCAATCAGGTCTTCCCATAATTTATCAAGTTGATCGTCTCCCCAAGAATATGCCCTTTGATATCTTGGTATTTGATACAAACTATCCGTATTTCCGAAAAGTTGTTTAATTGTTAAACTACTTGGTCTAAAAACATCTTCCATAATTTTTCTATTTATTCCCCTTTGCTCTATTATGAGATTTACAAAGCATTTCACAGTTCTTGATGTCAGTTGCACCACCTTTACTCCAAGCAGAAACATGGTCGGCATCCATTTCGGCAAGTTTCCAAATTTTTGTTTTGTTTGCATCGTGTCCTATTGCACAATATGAACAATTTGAAATTCCTTTTTTCTCGGCTTCAGCTGTCTGCTTTGCACAAATGGATTTTTTTGTTGCTTCGTCATATACCCTAACATCAAGAAGTTTAGAATCGGTTGAGCCACCAAGAATATACTCAAAAATTCCTCTTCTACTTTTTACATAGGGGTCAGCATATAACGATTTAATCTTTTCTGAAACAACTGTTGGGCTATATGGATTCTTGTGATAAGCTTCATACAAACGCCCCCATTCAAGACCACACATTTCACTCTCAACATCCAAGAAAACGGTTGATATCCAATCAATAACCGTATTAAAGTATGTTTCTAATTCGTTGATGTTATCATCTTTACGATGTTTACTCATGTAGTCACCAATAGTGCATTTACTTACCCATTCAAGTGCTTGTTCTAAATATGCTTGACGGTCAACGCTCCCCGAAATATAGGCTTTCCATTTTTGAACATTGGCGTTTTGACTATAACTGAATTTTGCTTTAGCAAGAGTCACAAATTGCCCCGAATAAACTGCATTTAAAAGTTCTTGATTGTTTAGTGGAACACCTGCAATGTTAATTGTTTTAAACCACTCCTTTATTTCGCTTTCTGTTCCTTCACACTCGTAAATGAGTAGTTTTGTGTTTAATATCAATTCTTGTTTATCCTGTGCAATGCCAGCGAAATATTGCTCCATTCCATTTTCGTCTTTGATGGCAAATTTACCTGTAACATATCTACCAAAACTTGTGATGCGTTGCTGTCCATCTAATACTTCAAGAGCATCTGCACTTGGTTTATTGAAGTAGATTAACCCCAATGGATAACCTTTCAAAATTGATTCAATTACTCGAACATCTCTAACACCATCTGCATAGATATAATTGCGTTGATATTCGGGTTGAATTGTAAGTTTTCCTGATAAACCAAAAAGACCTTTTCCTTCCAATTCATTGTAAACAAAACCATCACAAATTTCTTTAACAGTGATTTCTGTTCTTAATGTAGTAATCATATAGTTTTATTTTTTATAATTATTCGAAAGTAGGTAAATTCAGATCCATTGTTAATAGAACACATATGTTTACCTATTCTTTTCTCATCTCTATTTATTATAAGTTCATCGTCAGCCAACAATGAGTATCTATTTAGTGCATTTACTATCTCGAATTGTTCAGGGTTGTATTTGTCTAAAAAACTAATGGGGACACCCATAGCACCTTTATAATCACTTGGAATAGCACTTGTAAAGGACACATCGATAGCATCATAATTATCGTACTTTTTGTATTCTTTTCCTTTAAGGTCTTTGTGTTTGCTGAATTTTATATTATCAGCCATTGTCATTAAGGGTAATGGTTGATGACGCCGTCCGTGATCGAGGTTGGTAAACCAAACAGATGGAGAACGCAAGTATACAATCCCGTCAACAATTCTCGTTGCTGTGCTTGGTTTGTCATTAGGATTAATAAATTCGTGAGAAATGAACAAGATGTCTTTACTAAAACTTGTTGAGCCTACCCATAATTTATTTTCTTTTATGAGAGGAAAAATCTCTTTGTAAGTAATAGTATTTTTACTCCCTATTATTACAAATTTCTTATCCACTTCAACAATCCAAGCTAAAAATTCCCTAAATAAAGAAAATGGTGGATTTGTAATGATAATATCGGCCTCATCCCTTAATTTGATTATTTCTTTGCTTCTAAAATCCCCATCACCTTCCAAATAAGACCATTCTAAATCATTTACATCTATTTTTCCATCACCTGTTTTATCTTGTGTTAATTTGAATATTTTACCATTTATAATAGTTTTCTTTTTGTCAAATTGGGGGTCTTTGGTTTCAAATAAGGTAGGCTGATAATTGGATTTATTGTTTTTGCTTTCGGGGGCATAACTTGTGCTAATCAACTTTTTTAATTTCAATTTCTCAAAATTTTGAGCAAAGAACTTTGTGAAATTACTCCATTCGGGGTCATCACAAGGAAGCAGAATTGTTTTTCCTTCAAACACATTTTCGTCAAA
>CAMCYF010000009.1 GCA_945883825.1 Chitinophaga pinensis | reverse complement strand
GAATAATTTCTTGGTCTCCAGTTTTTGATACTGCTCTTCTATCAATGCAAAAACCGGGGCAGGCAATAATTTTTTCTTCATCTACTAATACAAGTTGCTGTTCCCGCTCCATATTCGGCACTTTTGCACTAGTTAAAACATCAGAAATTAGTTTAGAGCCTTTTAAACCAATGGCATGAATTCTATCTCCAATTTCCCATTTTCGCAATGAGATTTTACCTGAAATTTTTTCTGGATTTAAATAAAAAGTATTTTTATTAAAGTCTTTAGGGACTTCTATAACTTCACATATTTCTATGCTCGGAAGCTTAAATTTTTGTGTGTTTGTATTAAGAAAAACTAGGCTATTATCTTCTCGAATTACAGAATTATAGGGTCCACTTAAACTAGTCCAGCTTCTCTTACTTCCTTTTTGAGAGTTTACGAGTGCAATAATTGCAGGTAAATTATACAGTGGAATATCAAGTAATTTAAAAATTTCAACTAATTGATAAATAGGAATTTCATTAATTTCTTTTAAAGTAAATTTAGAAGTTTTAAGGATCTTTTCTTTCCATTTATCATTTTGGATTTTATCGGTATCTAGTTGTTTTTGAAAAATATCCTGAATCAAATTAACCGAAGCTGAAAGTGTTGGAATTTTACCGTTTAAAAATGGAAGGTATTCGTTTCGCCATCTATTGCGCGAATAATCATTTTTCGCATTACTGCTATCTTCTCTCCATGGAATTTTATTTGTTGCTGCAAGTGTTTTAAGTTCCTCTTTCGGAAGACTTAAAAATGGCCGGAGATAGCGATCATTTCCTGCTTTCATTCCAGACAGTCCTGACATTCCAGCTTGACGAAATAGTTGTAACCAAAAGGTTTCCATTTGATCGTCAAAATGATGTGCTAAAACAACTTTGGATTTGGGATATTTTTCACTTATTTCATTAAAAAAAGCATAGCGTGTTTTTCTAGCTTCTTGCTGAAGATTTCCACCATTTTTTTTTAAGAATTCATTGAAGTCAACAGCGTGAATAGTAAGTGGCACTCCTATTTTTTTGCAATAATCCTGTACTAAATTTGCATCTTCAATGCTTTCTGTTCCTCGAAGATTATAATTGACATGCAAGACGTGTAGCGGTAATTTGAGTTTGTTTAAGACCCAAAGCAAGCACATTGAATCCAATCCGCCACTCACGGCCACAAAATAGATTGGGGCGCTTTGTTTTTTACAAAAATCAGATAGAAGACCTTGAATATTAGGATTCATTGAAAAGCATTTATAATTTTTCCAATTTTTGTCTGGCATTCGGCATATTCTTCTTCAGGTTCAGAAAGAATGGTAATTGCCCCACCAACTGCACAGGATAAATACTTATCTTCTTTATTGAATACCAAACTACGAATGATTACATTAAAATCAAAATCTCCATTTGGTCCAATGTATCCAATTGATCCAGCATAAATGCCGCGTGAAAAATCTTCTAGTTCATCAATGTATTTCATTGCATTTAGCTTTGGTGCACCCGTCATAGATCCCATAGGAAATGTTGCGCGAATAATATCTGTAAAACTTGTATTTTCTTTTACCTCGCAACTAACGGTAGAAATCATTTGGTGAACAGTTTCAAAGCTGTAAATAGCGCATAATTCAGCTACTTTAACACTGTTTTTTTGAGCTATTTTTGAAAAGTCATTTCTCACCAAGTCAACAATCATTATATTTTCGCTTCTTTCTTTCTGCTTGTTTTGAAGTGTTTCTTTATTCGCCAAATCTTCTTTTTCTGAGTTTCCTCTTGCTGCAGTTCCTTTAATGGGTTGCGAAATAAGTTTATTTCCTTTTTTTTGAAGAAATCGTTCAGGACTTCCGCAAAACACTTGATGACTTTCGGTATTTAAAAAAGCAGAAAAAGGTGCTTTAGTGATAGAATTGAGTTTGAAATACAGTTCAAATGGATTATTGATTTTAATATTTTCAGCAAAATATTCTTGACAATAATTCAATTCGTAAATTTCTCCTTGTTGCAGCAAAGATTTAATTTTTACAACGTTTTTTAAGTAATTTTCTTTATTTGTTCGAGCTGAAAATGAAATGCTTTCTGATAACAAGGTTTCATTCTTTTCCTGTTTAAAAAAATCATTGAGTAATTCTTCTGACTCAGATGATTTATTGCCCTTGAGATAGTTCCGACTTCCATTTTCTATTTTAATAACATATTTTGGAACCCAAAAATTTACCAAAGGAAATTTTAGGAGATCATTAGCTTTACTATGAATTTGCTCAATTTCATTGTTTAAATTGTAGTTCAAACAACCAAAAATGTAGTTGCCTTTGTTTTCATCTAAAAATACTTGAAGTTTTGCTAATGCAAGTATAGATGAATCATTAATGCATGCTTCGCTTCCAAAAGTGAAAATTCCGCTTCTGTCGTTGCTATTTAAGAAACAAATAGTTTTTTTCAAAAAATATTTTTTGTCAAATTTAAAATGAATTATTGAAGTCAGCGCTTAAAATTCTTGCTATTAACAAAAAATAGATGTCTTTGCGAACCTTTATATTCAATACTTGTTCTTAATTTTACGTCACTTTAAAACATCAATGAAATTATTTTTATTTTTTCTCTCTATTTTATTCACTTTTTTAAGTTATTCTCAGACGAAATATACCTTAAGTGGCTACATAACTGACGCAAAAAATGGTGAAGTATTAGTTGGGACAAAAATCTTTATACCAAGTATAAATCAAGGTACAGTCTCTAATAATTATGGTTTTTATTCTTTGTCTGTACCATCAGGCACCTATCAAGTAGAATTTAGAACAGGAGTTTACGCTATTGAAGTCAGAAGTCTTGACTTGACTAAAAATTTAGTTTATAATCTTGAAATTGGATCTGATGCTGTTCAAAATCTAAACGAGGTAGTAATTAACGGAAAAAAAGGTGAAAATACTAATTCTACAAAGATGGGTCAGGTAGAATTAGAAATGGAGAACATTAAAACGTTGCCAGCTTTTATGGGGGAGGTTGATGTCATAAAAATTATTCAATTACTTCCTGGAGTTTCCTCCGTTTCTGAGGGTGGACAGGGATTTTATGTGCGTGGTGGTGGTCCTGACCAAAATCTTGTTTTATTAGATGAAGCGGTTGTTTACAATGCAGCACATCTCTTTGGTTTTTTCTCTGTGTTTAATTCCGATGCTGTAAAAAGTGTTACGCTCACAAAAGGTGGAATGCCTGCTAATTTTGGCGGTAGACTTTCTTCTGTACTTGAAGTAAACATGAACGAAGGAAATAACAAGCAATTTAAAGTAACGGGTGGCATTGGTGCAATTTCTTCTCGTTTGACAGTTGAAGGCCCGATTGTAAAAAATAAAGGTTCTTTTATTATTTCAGGTCGCAGAACCTATATTGATGTTTTAGCGAAAGCATTAATTCCAGATACATCTCCTTTTGCAGGTTCTGGTTATTTCTTTTATGATTTGAATTTTAAAATGAATTACACGCTAAGTAAAAAAGACCGGATTTTCTTAAGTGGATATTATGGAAAAGATGTTTTTTCTTTTGCTAATAAAGATAGTGATTTTGGTGTTCAAATGCCTTGGGGAAATGGGATTGCAGCACTGCGTTGGAATCATTTATTTAGCAGTAAATTATTCATGAACCTTACAGCTACAGCCACAGATTATAAATTTCAATTTATTTCAAATCAAGATCAGTTTCGATTTGGACTAACATCTGGAGTTAGAGATATCGGATCAAAATTAGATTTCTCCTATTTCCCTAATACGAAACACAAAATAAAGTTTGGTGCAAACTATATTTTTCATACGTTTACACCCTCAAGTGTCTCAGCACAATCTGATAGCGTTGTCTTTGATACAGGAAGCCCACAGCAATTATTTTCTCATGAGGAAGCACTTTATTTCTTGGATGAATTTGATGTAAATGAAGCATTGAAATTTAATGTAGGATTACGCTATAGCATGTACCAGCAAGTCGGACCTTTTACTCGTTATATTAAAGGTGGAATAGGCTCACAAGACACAGCAATTAATTACGCACCTGGGAGCCTAATAAAAAATTATCAAGGTTTTGAACCTCGTTTTTCTATGCGTTGGATGTTACCTGATAAAAGTTCCATAAAAGCAGGTTATGCTTATAATTATCAATATGTCCACTTAACATCTTTGAGTGCTGTTTCTCTTCCAACAGATATTTGGTTCCCCTCTACAGATAAAGCAAAACCACAAACTGGTTGGCAAGGATCTGTTGGATATTTCAAGAATTTTGACGATGATAAATGGGAAACTTCTGTGGAAATTTATTACAAGGGAATGAATAATTTAATAGAATATAAAGAAGGTGCTTTGCCTGGAGATAATATAAATGATAATACAGATAATCTCTTGGTTTATGGAAAAGGTTGGGCTTATGGAATAGAATTTTTTGTGAAGAGAACAGTTGGTAAATTTACCGGTTGGATTGGTTATACCTGGTCAAAAACAGAACGAAAATTCCCAGATTTAAATGAAGGAAATATTTATCCTGCAAAGTATGATAGAAGACATGATTTAAGCATTGTTGGAACCTATAAATTAAATGAACGCTGGACATTTAGTTCTGCTTTTATATATGCAACTGGAAATACGCTCACATTGCCAACTTCTTGGTATGTTCAAGAACAAGATCTTTTACTAAATTATGGCGCTCGTAATTCTACTCGAATGGCACCCTATCATAGACTGGATATTTCTGCTACTTGGTATGATAAAGCCTTTAAAATTAAAATTGATGAGCTTACCGGAAAGGAAATACAAGTTAAAAAACGATTTAGACAGAATTGGGCATTTTCTGTTTACAATGTTTATAATCGAGCGAATCCATTTTTCTTGTTTGTAGATCAAGATGGAGAATTACTAGATGGAGATTTTAAGTTAGCGGTAAAACAAGTTTCGCTATTTCCAATAATACCGAGTGTGACATGGAATTTTGAATTTTAAATAAAACAAAAAATGACATCTTTTATTCAGAAAATAGCTTTTTTATCATTTCTTATTGTGGGACTAAATTCTTGTTCCAAGGAAGTTAAAATTGATATACTTGGTTTTGATGAACAAATTGTAATTGATGGTTCAATTGAAACTGGAAGGCCAGCAATTATTTTTCTATCAAATACGAGAGATATTTACGCTCCAACAGATATTAATTCATATTTAAGTGGATTTATTTCTGGAGCAACTGTAATTGTGTCAAATGGAACGATTACAGACACTTTAATCGAGATATGTACCAATAATCTTCCACCTGAACTCGATTCAATTGCCGCCGAATATTTTGGCGTTCCTATCGAACAATTAGTCGATTTAAATTTATGCGGCTATGTTTCTACAGGAATAATAGGTGAAGTTGGAAAAACATATACCCTGAAGGTAATTCACAGTAATAAAACTTATACTTCTTCCACAAAAATTGAAAATCCAAAGGTTTTAGATAATTTATTTTGGAAAGAGCAAGTTAATCTTCCGGGATATGGTTTTTCTTGGGCGAAAATAACAGATTCTCCTGTAATGGGAGATGCATATCGCTGGGAAGTTAAGAATCTTAGTGATTTATTTTATTCAAAACCATTTCAACCCTTTACGGACGATCGTTTTTACAATGGTAAAACTTTTGAGTTTTCAGTTGAAAATCCCATGAGTTTTAAAGACCAGACAATTGAAAATCAATACAAGGGGTACTATAAATTAGGGGATACCATTGTTGTTAAATTCTCTAAACTTGGAAAGAAAGAATACCAATTTTTTGAAAAAAAATACAATCAGATTTATTCTGGTGGAAATCCATTTGCGACTCCAACAAATATCCCTACAAACATTGAAGGTGGAGCTCTTGGAATTTGGGCTGGCTTTTCGCCGTGGTACGATACGCTTATTTGCGTTCCATAACTTTTAATGTAGCCGAATATGTCCCGGTTGGTCTTTGGGAATTTCTAAAGTCCACAAATAATTGCCAATGAAATGGCTTCCAAGGTATCCCATTCTTTTTTGAAGTTCCATTGGGAAATAAACATGCTCTTTTGAGCTTAATCCTTGAATATTACTCTGTGGAGCAATTCCATCTTGCAGACAGGCAGGAGCCTTATTTTTTGCACTTAAATTACAGCCATAATGAACAATATCCTTCCATTCTGAAACTTTCACTTTACCAGCTTCTGCGTTTTCGGGAGCAATAATATAAAAGCCACCAAAATTTATTTTCCCCCGTAATTCATTTAAAATCCCTAATGAATAAGCAAATCCCATACTATGTGCAACAATGAATAGTGTATCATTTTTTGATTGATTGGGAAGTTCATTTAAAATTTGCTTTAGATTTTTGCCTGCAATCTGACCATTTTTTTTTCGTAATGCAAATCCATCAACATTACTTTTTGTTGCAAGAAGTTCATAGCTGTTTACTTTCTGTTTTGTTGCATTTTCTGAGAATTTACAATGATGTTTATTTAAATTTTTACAAGGTTTTGGATAAATAACGGAATTAGTTGAAAAATTAAGAATTGACCGATGATTTGATGTAGCTACAGAATGATGACCGTCGGCATACCAAATATTATCTGCATTTAAACGAGCTTGAAAAAGTAAATCAATTTCACTCCAAGGTCGCCAATAACTATAGCGATCAAAATTAAAAAGATGATTTTCCGAATTTGGATATTCTAAGCCTTTTTGCTTAATGTCATCCATATTTTTTTCAAAGTCATTGCTAATTGAAACTGGACGGTAACCATTAACAAAAACTAAAATTCGCTTAATTGGATCTTTTTGAAGAAGGTGATGGGTTATTTCTATTCCTAAATGATTAAAGATACGTTCAGAAACTAATTTACCCTGCTTATTTTTATTGCGGATGACAATGTAATGCGTGGAAGCAGGCAACTTAATTTGCTTTCCTTTTAATTTTAAAGTGTTTGATGAGCGATAAAATTTCATTTTTGTTGGAGAGGTCTGATAAAAATACAAGACTTTAAAGCCTTTTTGAATCAAATAATTTTTTTTGGTTTTAATGTAAATTTGACTTTGAATTTCAGTTGTTTCTTCGCAAGCAAAGAGAGCAGTATTTTTATGATTAGCTATTAATTCTGTTAATTGATAATTTTTTAAAGCGGCTATTTTATGTGATTTTAGATAACTATTTTTAAAGTAGTAATTAACTGCTAAAAATGAGCTGTAAACAAGCAGAATAGCAAGTCCCCAAATTAAAAGTTTTACTAATCTAAACGACATCCGTTGAATAAATGCACTTTTAGTAATTTTTAGATTTATTTTTCTTCGAAAAAATAAGAGCAATAAAAGTGTAAGGGAAATACCTGTCAAATGAGCAATACAAATTTGCTTTTGAAAAACTAAAAATTGAGGTTTGAAAAACCAGTTTGAAATATCCAAATAGCGATAAACAGCATTTGTTTTGTAAGGCCTAATGATAGCATTCAATGGATTTAAAGAATCTATGCTTATTTCTTTGTTTTTATTTTCTTTCCAGAAATAATATGCAACAAGGCCGTTATTTGTTCTTACAAATTCATAATCGTCATGAATTCCAAAATGAAGTGGGTTTTTCCTTAATTCAATGCATTCTTTCCAGCTTAAAAACAAATTTGGAATTCTTTCTTGCGCTACTGAATCTTTCTCTGATTTTATTCCAAATGAATGCATTATTTCTTCTGCAATTGAAGAAGAAAGGTTTCCTGAAGGCGAACTAGAAACAAACATCAAGCCTTTTGTTGGAATTGAGAAACCACTAAGTGCTGGATTATTAAATCCGGGAATTATAAAAACATAAAAAGCATTTGGTTCTCTATTTTTAAATGAGCTAAAATAGCTATCCCTTATTTTTTTCATCTGTTCTGTATAGCGATTTCCATCAGAACTTGGATTAGCCCATTTTTCTTTAGATTTAGTATTAAATTCAGCTAAAATATATGGGGTTAACTGAATTTTTGCTTTTTGGAAATAGGAGGGAAGCGTATTTAATTCTGCTCTTTTTATTTTAATACCTATTGGAATAATATAGATATTTATTTTTTTTGTAGAAATACAAAGCGAATCGAAATGAAGTGAATCGCTATCTTGACTCAATAAAACCTGATTAGATAGTAAGCATGTTATAAAACATGAAATCAATAGGTTTAATTTCATAAGAAATTTTTAAGTGAGTACTACAAATGCATAAAACTCTTTTTTGCTAATAATTCATCATTTGATTCTCTGTAATCTGGATCGTCAACACAACAGTCTACTGGACAAACTGCAGCGCATTGAGGTTCATCATGAAATCCAACACATTCTGTGCATTTATCATGCGTTATATAATAGACATCTAAATTTACGGGTTCAAATGCATTGTCAGCCAAAATCTCATCGCCATTTAAGGTGGAAATTATTCCTTTTAAACTTGTGCCATCGGAATATTTCCATTCGGCTCCACCTTCATAGATTGCATTATTAGGACATTCAGGTTCGCAAGCACCGCAATTAATACATTCATCGGTAATCATTATCGCCATATCTCTACTATTTAACTGCAAATATAAACATGCTTTCTGATTCTTTTGTTTTCTATTCATAAAAATAAGAACATTCTTATCTTTGCACCGTGAATAAAGATAGAATTATCAGTGCTTTTGCTCAACTTGGGAAAATAATGAACTGCTTGGGCCAAAACCATGCAACTAAAGATTTTGAATTGGGAATTACTCCCTTAGAATTGGAAAACCTTAATAGTTTAATCAGTCGTCAAGTTCATCACAATGGTTGGTTTTCTGTAGACATGGTCCGTATAGCATTCTGTTCCTTAGCGGTTATGTTAGAAAAAGAAAAATTGGAGGCTTGGGCAAAGAACTATAAATTCAATGAAAAACCCTTGACTGTTGCAGTTATAATGGCTGGAAATATCCCGCTAGTTGGATTTCATGATTTTTTGTGTGTCCTCCTTTCTGGAAATAGAATCCTTTGTAAGTTGAGTTCAGAAGATAAGTTGTTACTTCCTGCACTTTCTAAAATATTAATTCATTTAGATTCCGATTTTGAAGGGTATATTTCTTTTTCGGAAGGTAATATTTCAAATTTTGATGCTGTAATTGCTACTGGAAGCACGAATTCATTGGATCATTTTGTTCAGTATTTTTCAAAGTGTCCACATTTGTTTCGCGGAAGCCGAACTTCTTTAGCAGTAATAAATGGCAGTGAATCAGATGAGGAATTAGTCGAATTAGGAAAGGATTTATTTCACTATTATGGTCGTGGTTGTCGGAATGTTTCGCATCTTCTTCTACCGGAAAATTATAGTCTGAATCGAATTTTTGAAGCGATTGTAAGTTATGGAGAAGTAGTTAATAATAAAAAATATGGTAATAACTATGATTATTACAAATCTATTCATTTGATGAATCTGGAGAAGTTTTTAGATAACAACTTTGTTTTAGTAAAAGAAAGCCAAGAATTATTTTCTCCGCTTGCAATGATTTATTATTCATTTTACAGCAATGAAAATGAGGTAAAGGATTTCATTACTAAGCATGAAGGAAATATTCAATGTATTGTAGGCTCTAATTTTATACCTTTTGGCAAAGCACAAGCGCCAGGTTTAGCGGATTACGCAGATACTATTGATACGATGGCTTGGCTTGAGAATTTGTAGGGGTTTCTCGTTCTTGGGACATTACAGAATAATAAAGGGTGATTTGCTAAAAAAAGTAATTATTTAAAAAAGAGAAATATGAAAGCAATCACAATATTTTGAAACAATGAAGGATGGCAAAATATTTCAAGAAAAGATTTTGATGATAATTTATGGTTTATGCAATAGTTGGGTGCTATTCTAATAAATAAAAAATAAAATCGTCAATAATAAAAGAAGAAAAAGTAGATTTTTCATGTTATTTGTACTTTTTTTTGGATTTAATGTATTAAGTGAAAACTATAATTCAATTTTCCCTTATTTTTGAAAAATTTTAATATTATGAAAATAGTGATTTCTGGTTTTTTAATAATTACTTCATTATCCACCTTCTCGCAATTAGGCAACACGATGTTTGGACTTGCTCGCACGACCAATCCAGCAGGTGTTTATGTTGCAACGATGAATCCAGCAACTGGTCTAGCAGCCAATCTTGGTCAAACTTCAGTTTCATCCTCCATTAATTTAACGGGTGCAGCATTGAATCCTTATTCCAATCAATTTTGTTTTATAGGGGATAATGGACTAAAATCAATTGATCTTACTACCGGTCAAATGACCAACAATGCTACGGTTAATAATTCAAACGGATTGGGATACTTTGATCTTTTTCGATTCAACACTTCTGATTCATTAATGTATGGTTTATCGCGAAGAAACATCACCAATCCTCAAACAGGTGTAGTAACTGGGGCCATGTATTTGGCAACAATTGATGCTTATACTGGTACCATCAACGAAATTTCATCTAGCTCAATTGGACAAGGATTTGCATATTCGGGAAGTGCCATTGATCCACATCAAATGGTGTTCTATTATTCTAATGGTGCTCAATTAGTAGGACTTGACATGTACAATGGAGCTATTTTTTCAAATCCAACCTTGTCCTATCCTAACGGTGGACAAAACTTTGATAATTTCACTTATAATTGTAGTGACACTTCTTTATATGGCTTGGTTAGAACAAACTATTATTCGCAAGTTTATAATCCACAAACCATGATTACTTCTCAAGTTTTTGATTCAGCAAATGTTCATCTTGGAAGAGTAGATGCTATGACAGGTACTGTAACAAAAATTAATACGCAACCCATTGGTGTAATGTCATTTTCACTAAATGGAAGTTCAACTATTGATCCAGAAAATTTAATTTACTATTTCATTGGTGGCTCAAGTAATGGAATTACAATTTATGGTGTTTCACTACAAACAGGGCTCTTGGTTAGTCAACAAGCCATCAGCAATGCAAATGCACTTTACTTCGATATGATAAGAATTCAAAGTGATTGTTACGAATCACTACCCACTAGATTACAATTAACTGCTGAGATTGAAGATCAAATTTTAAAAACTGAAAATGTACTCGTTTATCCTAATCCTTTTTTAGATCAAATCACAATTTCTAGTGAATCTGTCTTAGAAAGAATTGAACTGTTCCAAGCGAGTGGATCAATAATATCCGTAAATGAGATATCTAGTAAAGAATTCAACTTAGATACAAATCATTTGCTTAAGGGCATATATTTCCTTCAAATCACAAATTCCAAAGGAAAAGAAATTGTAAAAATTCTCAAATAGTTTTCGAACCAATTTTTGAGGGTGTTTAGCTATTTTTTTAAGTTCTCGATTGGTTATCCAAAATTTAGTTTATTTACATTATTTATTTACTGTGGAATGGTCAAAATCTAGCTATTTTTAATCCCCTTCTGTAGGGATAAAATTAAATGTGAAATAATTGAATAGGATATTTTAAAATAAATTTATATTATCAATTGATCGTTTTCATTCTATATTATAGGGACTAGATTCAATTGGTTTTTATTGATTAGATTTGTTTTACAATATTGAATGATTGGATAACCAAACCAAACCAATGGTAGATAATACAAAAGTAGAGCATTCTGATAATTCAACAAATAACCAATCAGAAAGTTTTTCTGATGAACCTACTCCTCGCACTGA
This sequence comes from Chitinophaga pinensis, assembly GCA_945883825.1. Taxonomy (GTDB): domain Bacteria; phylum Bacteroidota; class Bacteroidia; order Flavobacteriales_D; family Crocinitomicaceae; genus UBA952. The sequence continues at coordinate 58,822 of CAMCYF010000009.1, read as the reverse complement.
CCAAGAGACGAGTTCAAAAAATAAAGAACCCCAAAATATGGAAGTACATCATCATACGCACGACCCCTTCGCTACTCATCACAAGAAAAATTTTCTGTCCTATTTCTGGGAATTTTTAATGTTATTCCTGGCTGTGTTCTGTGGTTTTTTAGCAGAATATCAGTTAGAGCATAAAATAGAAAAAAATAGAGAAATACAATTCATCCGTTTAATAACTGAAGATATAACTACGGATATTAGCAAGCTTAACAAAAATATTATGTTGTTTAAAGAAAATGATGTAAAACAAAACTCCGTATTGGAAGCCCTTCCAACTTTAGAAAAAGGGTTTTCTTTAAAGTTTTATGATAATTACAGGTCTTTTCAGTGGTTTCCTGACTTTATATACACAGACGCCACTATACAACAATTAAAAAACTCAGGCGGTTTCAGATTAATTAAAAACTACAAAGTAATAGCTGGAATTATGAATTATGATGCTGAAGTAAAAAAAGCATTAATAAATGAATCAAATTTAGGCCGGGTAATGGAAAAATCAGAGGACTTTTCTAATGATATTCTAAACACTTACCATCTACATAATCAATTAAAACAAGGTATTACCCCTAAAGAATTAGAAATAGAAGGGTTCGATTATCTTCTTTCAAATGATAGAATTCCTTTGTCCCGCTTTGCTAATCATCTTTTTTATCATAGAAGGATTTGTAATATTGTAACCGAGAACATGAAAAGTGTGAAATTTGCAGGTGCACAATTATTAATTCTTTTAAAGACTGAATATCATCTCGATTAAAATTAATGCAGATCTATAGTTGTTTGATGCTAGAGACAATTTGAAACTGACATTTTAATTTATATCGGAATAAGGCAGAACTAAACAGCAAATGAGCACAAGCGACTAAACGTATATTTGTTTATCGCCTCATGCTTGTTTGCTAAAAGTTAAGTACTTGCAATTATTATAATTTAATAAATAAATCAACAATTAAAATGAGAAAAAATCCCACAATGCTGAAATCCTTATTTTTGATTTGTTTTGCTCCATCCATAACTTTTGCGCAAATATCCTCTCAACAAATTGATTCATTGGTGGCGGATGCACTTGTAAAATTTAAAGTGGCAGGGGCTGCAGTCGCAGTTGTGAAAGATGGAAAAGTAATTCATTCAAAAGGCTATGGCCTGGTGGATATCACTACTAAACAAGCGGTAAATGAAAACACTAATTTTCAGATAGCGTCCAATACCAAAGCATTTACAACAACAGCGCTTGCTATTTTAGAGGAGGAAGGTAAACTAAAATGGACAGATAAAGTAATAGACCATATTCCTGAATTCAAAATGTATAACGCTTATGTTACGGAGAATTTCAATATCCTAGATTTATTAACGCATCGAAGCGGACTTGGTTTGGGTGTTGGTGATTTGATGTTTTTTCCTGATGGCACAGATTTTACAATTCAAGATGTTGTAAGCTGCTTTCAATATTTTAAACCTGTATCAGCCTTTCGGACACAATTTGATTATGATAATTTATTATACATGGTGGCAGGAGAAGTAATTGCAAGAGCAAGCGGTATGAGTTATGAATTGTTTGTGCAAAAGCGGATTATCGAACCTTTACAAATGAAAAATACCTTTGTTGGTTATTTGCAGAAAGACAAAAGTAATTTGGCAGCGCCACATTCATCTGAATCTGGTACAATAAAAATAATTGATAGTTATGATATCGGAATGGCAGATGCTGCAGGCGGAATATTCTCTAATGTAGCAGATATGTCAAAATGGATGATCGTTCGTTTAAATAAAGGAAAGTATGGGCCAGATTTGAAAAACTCTCTATTTTCTATAAATAATCACAATGAAATGTGGCGAATACATACCGTACTAGAAACAAATGATAATCCAAGATATAATTCCCATTTTAACGGTTATGGTTTGGGTTGGGTATTAACGGACATAGTAGGAAAATTTGAAGTTTCTCATACTGGCGGTTTGCCCGGGATGCTTTCTATAGTAACCATGTATCCAGATTTGAATTTAGGAATCGTTATTTTAACCAATACTGAAAATGGAGGTGGAGGACTTTTTTCTTCCCTCACTAATACCATTTCCGACAGTTATTTAGGCCTTGACGATTATGCTTGGATAGATAAAATGGTAGCGTGGAGTAATGAAGATAAAAATGAAGGTGACAGTGTCACAAAAAAAACGTGGGAACAAGTTGAACTAGTGAAAAAAAATAAGGTGAAAAATGAAAATTTTATAGGGATATATACCGACAAATGGTTTGGAGATGTGGAGGTTTTCGAAAAAAATAAGCAATTATGGATTAAATGTTCTCGTTCTCCAAAATTAAATGGACCGATGGCTTTGTATAACGATACTACCTTTGCCATAAAATGGGAATACCAAGCAATGAATTGCGATGCCTTTGCACTATTTTCTTTTGATGAGACAGGTAAAGCTCAAGCTATTAAAATGGAAGGTATTTCGCCAAATATTGATTTTAGCTTTGACTTTCAAGATTTAGATTTGAAAAGAATCAAAAAATGAGAAAATCTGGATAAACATATTTTTTTTTGAAAGGTTTTTTTATTGAAAAAACTCATCTTTCGGTGATCACTTTCTACTTGTTCTAATTGTTTTTAATGGTTCTTCTTACTAAAATTCACAAATTGTAATTTTCTATTTGCGAATTTTAATAAAACTTTAAGGATTTTAATACATACATTTGATCAACAACAACAAGATTATTAGTATGATGGATTTACTTTCTGATTCATCTCTTTGATTCTCTATTTGAAAGTGAAAGGTATATGAATTTTCGATTGATTAATTATAAAACAAAACCACTCTCAGCTAAATACTTAACTGATGTTTATGATTTGTCTAATGGAAACAAAGAATTTATTTACTGTTGTGTTCCCAATGGAGAATTAGGGATAACGATTGTTTTAGAAGGTGAATGCCATATAAAAACAGACGAGGGATGGCAAAAACAATCGAAAGTTCATCTTTACGGACTAATTGATAAAGTTCAATTTCTGAAAATGAGTCCCAATTACAGAGAAATTTCATTTGGATTTTATCCTCATTGTTTACAATTGTTTTTAAAAGACTCCTTGCATTCGATTAATAAAACTAATGGAACGGATTTGTTTGATTTATTTAAAAAAGAGGAAGTCAATAAACTATATGAGAATTTATGTCAATGCAAAAATGATGAAGCCTTAATAGACAAAATTGAAGAATTCTTGGAAGATAATATGCTTATTAAAGAATTGGATAAAAGGGTTTTAGTAGCACATTTTTTAATTTCGAAAGAAAATACTTATAATGTTGAAGACTTAAGTTCAATCTTAAATGTTACACCTACCACTCTTCGAAACCTTTTTAATCAACATATTGGGATTTCACCCAAAGACTTGATTAAGATTCATCGAATTAAAAAGGCCTTAGACTTTGAGATAACTTGTGAAGAATCACTCACTCAAGTTGCCTATCATTTACAGTATTTCGACCAAGCTCATTTCAGTAAAGATTTTAAAGATTCAACAGGTATCTCTCCCAAACACTATTTTTTAGACAGCAAACTCAGCTCTGATTTTTCCGATTTTCAACATTGGCGCTATGATAGCTTCGAAAATATAATCAAATAGAAATTATACTGCTTCTATTATTATAAAGATACATTAGGTCATCCTCCTCTATATTATTTTTATATTAAAATTAACTCACTTTCGATTTTTACAATTTTATATTCTTTAGTCGCGATAGTTTTGTCTTTTGGAGAGACCTATTCATTACTAAAAATAAAATTATGAATGTGAAAAATATATTCCTAATTGGGATAACAATCCTAAGTTGTATTGCAAGCTCACAAGCCCAAAATGTAAATATCCCAAATGCGATCTTTAAAGCTGCATTGGTGGGGGATACAAGTATCAACACCAATATGGATAACGAAATCCAAGTCTCAGAAGCAAGTGTATTCAACGGAGCCATTAATGTATCAGGTTTAGAAATTACTAACTTAACAGGTATTGAGGCTTTTGTATTACTTGACTCATTAGATTGCAGTTTTAATGCTATTGATTCATTAAACTTATCTACCAACACAGCTCTTAGGTATTTGGACTGCAGCAATAATACTTATTACTATTTTTGCGGCAACAATGATTTAACAGGTTTAGATGTAGAATGGCATTATGATGATCAATATGTTACTAATGATAGTGGGTCTGACCCTTCTGACCCTAACTACGGGTTGACTTGTTTTGTCCATTCTACTCCTGTATTTAATTTTTTAAGTAACGATGCCCTTACTTATTTGAATTGTAGTAATAATGATTTAATAAGTTTAAATATATCGGCTTGTACTTCACTTAATTATTTGAATTGTAATAATAATAGGTTATCAAGCATAAATTTATCGAATAATTCAGAACTTACCTATTTACATTGTGCTGTTAATTATTTAACAAGTTTAAATGTATCGGCTAATACAGAACTTAACTATTTAGATTGTTATGGTAATTTATTAGAATCTTTAGATTTGACATCTAATTCAGATCTTTCCTATTTAGATTGTGGTTTTAATCATTTAACAAGTTTAAATGTATCTGCTTGTACTGATCTTACTGTTTTGTGGTGCGATCATAATCAATTACCAAGTTTAAATGTATATGGTTTGACGGCACTTTTCGATTTGGATTGTAGTTATAATGGATTAACAAGTTTAAATTTATTGGCTTGTACTTCACTTACTTATTTAGATTGTTATTTTAATTTCTTACCAAGCTTAAATGTATCGACTAATACAGCGCTTACCTATTTAAATTGTTTTGGTAATTCATTAGAATCTATAGATTTAACTGCTAATACAGCACTTACTTTTTTAAATTGCGGTGCCAATATTTTACAAAGTTTAAATGTATCGGCTAATACAGCACTTACTATTTTGGGTTGTGCTTATAATCAATTAACAAGTTTAAATGTATCGGCTAATACAGCACTTACTGTTTTGCATTGTTATAATAATCTCTTAACAAGTTTAAATGTATCGGCTTGTACAGCACTTAGTAATTTGTGGTGTTATAATAATCTCTTAACATGTTTAAATGTGAAAAATGGCACTAATTTAAATCATGGCTATCTATTTGCATATAATAATAGCATAAGCTGCATAGAAGTAGACGATATTGCTTGGAGTGCTAATAATTGGGTTTCTATGTCCCTGGCAGAGTATGCAGATAATTACTATCAAGGCGTTATTTACTTCGGGCTTAAAGACTCCTCAGCTTCTTTTAGTTTAAACTGCTCAAGTGCGGCAATTAGTTATTCAAGTTCGTCTTTTTGCCAATCATATACTACAGCAGCTGTTAACCGAATAGGAGCTGCTGATGGCACTTACACTTCAACAAATGGCTTGACTATTAATGCAAGCACAGGAGCGATAAATCCAAGTACAAGTTCAGCAGGAACCTATACAGTTACCTACACCTTCATACCACTATCAGGTAGTTGTTACGCTACAACAACATCTACATCAACAACAACTGTAGTATCAATAAATCCGGTACCCATAGCAAGTCTTAGTTATTTAGGTTCTCCATTGTGTAACACTCTTACAACAGGTCAAGCTGTAAGTCAAATAGGAACGGCAGGAGGCACATATAGTGCAAGTCCATCTGGCTTGAGCCTCAATGCAAGTACGGGAGAAATTATACCAAGTGCAAGTACAGTAGGCACCTACACTGTTACATACACGCTTGCAGCCTCAGGAGGTTGCGCTGAAGTAACAACAACAAGTGTAACAATAACCGCAGCAATAAGTGCAACGATTAGTTATCCCAGTTCTCCATGGTGTAACACTCTTACAACAGGTCAAGCTGTAAGTCTACTAGGAACAATGGGAGGCACCTACAGTGCAAGTGCATCAGGATTGAGTATTAATGCAAGTACAGGAGCAATTATTCCAAGTGCAAGTACAACGGGAACATACACTATAAGCTACACAATAGCCGCAGCAGGAGTCTGTGCAGCAGTAAGCACAACAGTAACGATAACTGCAGCACAAAGTACAAGTATTAGTTATTCAGGCTCTCCTTTTTGTAAATCGCTTTCAACAGGACAAGCTGTAAGCCAAATTGGTACATCAGGTGGGACATATAGTGCAAGTCCATCTGGCTTGAGTATAAATTCAAGTTCAGGAACTATCACGCCAAGTTCAAGTACAACGGGAACATACACTGTAAGCTATACAATAGCCGCAGCAGGAGTCTGTGCAGCAGTAAGCACAACAATAGTAACGATAACCGCAGCCCCAAGTGCAAGTATTAGTTACTCAGGCACCCCTTTCTGTAATACTCTTTCAAGTGCCCAAGCAGTAACACGAACAGGAACAAGCGGAGGCACCTACAGTGCAAGTCCATCAGGCTTGAGTATCAATGCAAGTACAGGAGCAAATATTCCAAGTGCAAGTTCAGTAGGCACGTATGTTGTAAGCTATACCATTGCAGCATCTGGTGGTTGCGCAATATTTACAACAACAAAAATTGTAACAATAACTGCAGCGCCAAATGCAAGTATTAGTTATTCAGGCTCTCCATGGTGCAACACTCTTACAACAGTTCAAACTGTTAGTCAATTAGGAACTACGGGAGGCACCTACAGTGCAAGTCCATCTGGCTTGAGTATAAATTCAAGTTCAGGAACTATTACGCCAAGTGCAAGTTCAGTAGGCACTTATGTTGTAAGCTATACCATCGCAGCATCTGGTGGTTGCGCAGCAGCAAGTGTAACAGGGTCTTTAAACTTAACAATTACACCAAGTTCTACAAATTCTACAAATACTTCAGCTGTTGGAACATATACATGGGCAAATAATGGGCTTACATATACTTCTTCTGGAGTTTATACAGGAACTACCGTAAATTGTGTAACACAAGAATTGAATCTTACAATTACACCATCTTCTGCTACACTTTCACTTCAGGTATTCTTGGATGGATATTATATAAATAGCTCAAATCCTTCTTCCATGCGTCCTGCTAGATATAACAACTTAGTAGCATCTGGGTCTTCAAATACTGGAGTCGCTACAGATGTGGATATTATAACAGTAGAATTACGAAGTCCTTCTAACCTTGATGTTGTTGCATACAGTGTTTCACCTATTTTGCAAACAAATGGAACTGCGCAGTGTGAGTTCCCTCTGGGTGCTTTAGGTGGCTCATTCTATATAGTAGTAAAACATAGGGCAGCAATTCCATTGTGGAGCGGAAATCCTGTTACAATGATTGCTTCATCAACATTTAGTTTTGCTAATAATGCTGTAAATGCTTATTCTGATGGTTCAATAATTCCAATGCATGTATTAGTTCCAAGTTTATTTGGAATATGGTTAGGAGAACTGAATGATGATGGCTATTTAGATGGTGTTGATTATACGATCTACGAAACCGATTCATATTTATCGGCATATGATGGTTTATATATGCTAGATGGAGACTTGAATGGCGATGCATATGTTGATGCGAGCGACTTCTCAGTTTTTGATTTTAACGCAAGGTTGGGTTCTTATGAACAACGACCTTAGAAAGTTGAAATTTATTCAAAAAAACTTCTCTTAGTATTAGTAAATTTGGATTAAACTTTTTTATTCTTATAAACTATACTTATTCAATAAAGTTAAGTTATTAGATTCCATACATCTTATTTCTATCTAATTTTTGGAAAGATTCATTAGGTCTTTCTACGCTATTTTATTTTTACATTAAAAATTAACTCACTTTCGATTTTTACAATTTTATATTATTTAGTCGCGATAGTTTTGACAAATATTAATTCAAAATTGATAAAAATGAAAAAAATAATACTAATTACATTTTCCTTTTTCTTTTCTTATTCTTTTGTCTATGCTCAACAAAAAGAGTGTGGCACTATGGAATATCTTGAACATTTAAAAACGCAAGATCCACAACTAGAAAATCTAATGTTGAAAAATGAGCAAGCAATGCAAAAATGGATTAAAACGCATGCTAGCTCAAAATCTACGACGACTTCAATCATAACTATTCCAGTGGTTGTTCATGTAGTTTATAATAATCCAACGGAGAATATAAGTGCTGCGCAGATTTTATAAGCAATTGATATAATAAATAAGGATTTTAGAAGATTAAATGCGGATACTATAGGTACACCATCAGTCTTTTCAGCTCTTGGAGCAGATTGTAAAATCGAGTTTTGTCTTGCCACAACAGATCCAAATGGAAATACGACTTAATTTTCGGAAAGATTCAATAGGTCTTTCTACTCTATATTATTTTTATATTAAAATTAACTCACTTTCGATTTTTACAATTTTATATTCTTTAGTCGCGATATTTTTGACAAATATTAATTTAAAATTTTTAAAAATGAAAAAAATAATACTAATTACATTTTCCTTTTTGTTTTCTTATTCTTTTGTATCAGCTCAAAAAAAAGAGTGTGGCACAGTGGAATATCTTGAATATTTAAAAACGCAAGATCCACAACTAGAAAATCTTATGTTGAAAAATGAGCAAGCAATACAAAACTGGATTAAAACGCATCCTAGCTCAAAATCTACGAAGACTACAATAATAAACATTCCAGTTGTTGTTCATGTAGTTTATAATAATCCTACGGAGAATATAAGTACTGCGCAGATTTTATCAGCAATTGATATAATAAATAAGGATTATAGAAGATTAAATGCGGATGCTTCAGCTACTCCTTTAGTCTTTGAAGCAGTAGCTGCAGATTGTGGAATCGAGTTTTGTCTTGCTACAACAGATCCAAATGGAAATGCCACATCTGGTATTACTAGAACTCCAACTTCAACAACTAGTTTTGATCCCGGAACTTCTAATGGAATAAGTTTCTCAACTGATTTTGTTAAATATTCATCACAAGGTGGAATTGATGCTTGGAATACCTCACAGTATTTAAATATTTGGATTTGTGATTTGAATACTCTTAACGGTTATGCAACGTATCCTGGCGCCCCCGCAAGTGAGGATGGTGTAGTTGTTGACCTTACAAGGTTTGGCGATATCGGCACAGCAGCTGGCAACTCTTTTATAATAAAAACTGCATCACATGAAATAGGACATTGGTTGAACCTAAAACATATTTGGGGTGATGTTGTTGGACAAACTTCTAATTGCGGTGATGATTATTGTAATGATACGCCTACGGAATCTTCATCAACTTATGGATGTGGAACTTTTCCTTATAACACAAATAGCATATGTAATCCAGGACCTAATGGTGAAATGTATATGAATTTTATGGATTATACAGATTGCAGAAATATATTTACACAAGATCAAAAGACTCGAATGAGAGCTGCTATAAATTTATTTAGACCTGCTTTTCTTAACACAGTATGTCAGGCGGGACTTGTCTATGGTTGCACTGATCCTTTAGCATGTAACTATTCTGCATCAGCTACTGTTAATATTGATTGTAATTATACTACCTGCGCGGGTTGCATGGACGAAGCTGCATATTCTTACGATCCTTTAGCTACTATAAGTGATACTGCTTCCTGTTCGTACTGTGATGTTTCTGCTTCAACAGTGGTTGTTGGTGCAAGTAGTACAAGCGCATTAGATGGTTCTGTTGATTTATCAATGGAGGGTTGGAATTGTACAACACCAACTATTTTAGCTGCAAACTTTGGGGCATCTTCGGGCGATGCTGGAATAATGTTCAACATGTTAAATAATTCGGAAAATCCATTAACTATTACAGGAATTTCTCAAGGTAGTTATGGCTACAACTTTGGTTCAACTAGCAGTTACAGTATTTTTTATTATCCTGGTTCTTATGTTCCTCAAATGAGTAATCAAAATGGTTGGGTAGCACTTGCAACGAATGCAAGTGCAACAATTCCATCAGGAGGAACGCTAACGGATCCTGTATATAGTGGTGCAATTCCAATGACTGCAGTAACTATACCAGCTGGTGCAACATACGGTTTTTACATAGGTCGCATTGGAAATTTATCATATACAATTGCTACTGGAACAGGTGGTGTAACTCCTTGGGGAAGTAATGGAGCTCTTACCATTACTGTTGGGCGTGGGGGTGGTTTTCCATATCCAATTTATTCGCCAAGAGCTCCTCTTATTAAAGTTCATTACGGAACGAATACTTCCACACTTACTTATGCATGGTCTAATGGTGCAACAACTGAAGATCTTACAGGAGTTGCTCCAGGAACTTATTCTGTAACAGCTACAGATTGTAATGGCTGTTCAGCTTCTGCAACGGTTGACGTAGGTGTAATTTCTAGTTTAAGCGAAGAGAGTTTAAACACTGTTTTTATACATCCAAATCCAGCAAATGATGTGCTTTTTTTCAGTAAAACAGCTGATAAAGCTGAGGTTTTAGATTTGCATGGAAGAATTGTTAAAACCACTGTAAATGCTAACAATGTTGATGTTAAATACTTAGCCACTGGTGCTTACTCAATAAGGTTAACGATTAAAGATGCATTCACAGTTCATCGATTTGTAAAAGAGTAAGTTCTTATATTATTTTTTCAATAAATAGTTAGCAACTTTCGATTTTTACAATTTTATGTTCTTTAGTCGAGATAGTTTTGTAGAATATTAATTTAAAATTTTTAAAAATGAAAAAAATAATACTAGTTACAATTTCCTTTTTGTTTTATTATTCTTTAGTATCTGCTCAAAAAAAAGAGTGTGGCACAATGGAATATCTTGAATATTTAAAAACGCAAGATCCAAAACTAGAAAATAAAATGTTGAAAAATGAGCAAGCAATGCAAAACTGGATTAAAACGCATCCTAGCTCAAAATCTACGAAGACTACAATCATAACCATTCCAGTTGTTGTTCATGTAGTTTATAATAATCCTACGGAGAATATTAGTACTGCACAGATTTTATCAGCAATTGAAATAATAAATAAGGATTATAGAAGATTAAATGCGGATACTTCAGCTACTCCTTCAGTCTTTGCAGCACTTGGAGCAGATTGTGGAATCGAGTTTTGTCTTGCCACAACAGATCCAAATGGAAATAGTACATCGGGTATTACTAGAACTGCTACTTCACAAACTAGCTTTTCAGCAGGAACTTATACTGGGGTAATTTATTCAGATGATGGAGTTAAATATACTTCACAAGGGGGAATTGATGCGTGGAATACCTCACAGTATTTAAATATTTGGGTTTGTGATATAAATGGTTATAACGGTTATGCGACGTTTCCTGGCAGCCCCGCTAGTTCTGATGGTGTTGTAGTTGATTTTACAAGGTTTGGCAATTTTACAGCAGGTTCAACCTCTTTTATGATAAGAACTGCATCTCATGAAATAGGACATTGGTTAAACTTAAACCATACTTGGGGTGAAAACTGGTTAGCTACTTCTAATTGTGGTGATGATTTTTGTAATGATACACCAACAGAGTCCGCAGCAACTTATGGATGTGGAACTTTTCCTTATAATGCATTTAACGCATGTAATTCAGGGCCTAATGGTGAAATGTATATGAATTTTATGGATTATACAGATTGCAGAAATATCTTTACTCAAGATCAAAAGACTAGAATGATAGCGGCTATAAATTTATTTAGACCAGCTTTTCTTAACACAGTATGTCAGGCGGGACTTGTCTATGGTTGTACTGATCCTTTAGCTTGTAACTATTCTCCGTTAGCTAATGTTAATGTTGATTGTAATTATACTACCTGCGCGGGTTGCATGGACGAAGCTGCATATTCTTACGATCCTTTAGCTACTATAAGTGACAGTGCTTCTTGTTTGTACTGTGATCTTTCAGCTACAACAGGAGTTGTTGATGCAAGTAGTGCAAGCGCATTAGATGGTTCTGTTGATTTATCAGTGGAGGGTTGGAATTGTATTACATCTGCTAGTATGGCTTCTAACTTAGCAGCATATTCTACTGGATCAACTGGAATAATGTTCAACATGATAAATACTTTTGGGAATCCATTAACTATTACAGGAATTTCTCAAGGTAGTTATGGTAACTACTTTGGTACAGCTACTAGTTACAATATTTATTATTATCCTGGCTCCTATATACCTCAGATAGGTAATGCAAATGGTTGGGTAACACTCGCATCGAATGCAGGTGGTATAGTTCCATCAGGAGGAACTCCAACGGTGCCTGTATATAGTGGTGCAATTCCAATGACAGCAGTAACTATACCAGCTGGTGCAACATACGGTTTTTATTTAGGGCTAAATGGAACATTAACATATTCAATTGCTGCTGGAACAGCTGGTGTTACTCCTTGGGGAAGTAATGGAGCACTTACAATTACTGTTGGACATAGTAGTTCTTTTCCAATTGTAGTTAATACTCCAAGAGCTCCTCTTATTAAAGTTCATTACGAAATTCAACCTTGGAATTCAATTACTTATGAATGGTCTAATGGTGCAACAAGTGAAGACCTAAGCGGCCTTGCTCCAGGAACTTATTCTGTAACAGCTACTGATTGTAATGGCTGTATAGCTTCTGCAACGGTTGAAGTAGGTGTGATTTCTGGTTTAAGCGAGGAGAGTTTAAACGCTGTTTTTGTCCATCCTAATCCAGCAAATGATGTGCTTTTTTTCAGTAAAACAGTCGATAAAGCTGAGGTTTTAGATTTGCATGGAAGAATTGTTAAAACCACTGTAAATGCTAACAATGTTGATGTTAAATACTTAGCCGCTGGTGCTTACTCAATAAGGTTAACGATTAAAGATACATTCACAGTTCATCGATTTGTAAAAGAGTAAGTTCTTATATTATTTTTTCAATAAATAGTTAGCAACTTTCGATTTTTACAATTTTATATTCTTTAGTCTCAATAGTTTTGCTTAATTATTAATGCATATACAAAGATTAATGATGGTTTTGAAAGTCAAAATCAGCTAGCTCTTACTTCTAAAAATAATTTCATGAAAACAAAAAATCTACTAATCACAGCAATGGCAAGCATTGCCTTTATTGCAAGCGCACAAGCTCAAAATGTAAACATTCCTGACACAATTTTTAAAGCAGCATTAGTAAATAATTCAAGTATTAATACCAATATGGATACTGAAATCCAAGTCTCAGAAGCAAGTGTATTCAACGGAGCCATTAATGTATCGCAATTAAATATTACTGACTTAACAGGAATTGAAGCTTTTGTATTACTTGATTCTTTAGATTGCAGTTTAAATAAAATAGCAGGTTTAGATGTTTCTGCTAACATAGCGCTTACTTACTTAAATTGTAGTGGAAATATAGATTCTTGGCAAGATCCATACATTCCCAATCCATTTGAAATTGATAATGTTTTCGTATACTATATAAATAGTTTAGATGTATCTGCTAACACTTCTCTTACTACCTTAAAATGCAATAATAACGGTTTATTAAACTTAAATACTTCTGGGCTCACTTCTTTAACTTTTTTAGATTGTAGTGATAATAAAAGGGAGGCTTTAGATAATTTTACTAATTACGTAGTTACTTTTTCTATTTTAACATTTGATTTTTTAAGTAACGTAGCCCTTATTTATTTAGATTGCGGTAGGAATGAATTACCAAGTTTAGATGTTTCAGGTAACACTTTACTTAATTATTTAGATTGTTCTTGGAATAAATTACCAAGTTTAGATGTTTCCGGAAACACTTTGCTTACTACTTTAAATTGCGGTTGGAATAGTTTAACAAGTTTAGATGTTTCGGCTAATACTGAACTTACTAATTTAGATTGTAGGTCAAATTCTGTCATTGGTTTTTCTCCCGAGGGATGGCCGGCAGGTATGGCTACATTAGAAAATCTGAATGTCTCGGCTAATTTAGCGCTGACTACATTAAAATGCGGTTTGAATAGTTTAACAAGTTTAAATGTATCGGCTAATACTGCTCTTACTTATTTGAGCTGTCAATACAATCAAATCTCAACTTTGGATGTTTCTGGCAATACAGTATTGTTTATGTTGGAATGCCAGAATAATCAATTAACAAGTTTAGATGTAAAAAATGGTAACAACATTAATATGTTTAATTTTTATGCGGTTGGAAATCCAAACCTAAGCTGCATAGAGGTAGATGATGTTCAATGGAGTATTGCTAATTGGAGTAATTATATTGATCCCTCGGCATATTTAAGTGAAGACTGTAGCGGGGTTGGTATTACAGATAAAAATGAAACTAAAGCGCCAATGTTTTACCCCAACCCAACAACTGGTTCTATTTACTTGTCTGAGCCGGTAAATATTACCTTAAGTGACCTTTCAGGTAAACTACTTTTAGAAGAAGAAAATACGAATCAATTGGATCTATCAGCGTTGCCAGCAGGAATGTATTTTTTGAATATTGGCGAAAACAACCATCAAACATTTAAAGTGATAAAAGAATAAATACTCAATTATTTTATTAAAAATCTAAAAATAAATACCATGAAAACAAAAAATCTACTACTTACAGCAATCACAGTCTTATTATTATTCACTTCTACGCAAAGCGTTAAAGCCCAAACAGGTGTTTATTCTCCTTCACTTGTCAACTTCGATGTTGCCATGACTAATCTTTTAAATGATTTTGATATTCCCGGTGGACAATTAGCCATTACTTATCAAGGTCGTTTAGTTTACAGCCGAGGGTTTGGTTTTGCAGATTCATCAACCAATACAGCTGTTTGCCCTGATAATATTTTTAGAATAGCAAGCTTGTCCAAGCAAATTACAGCGATAACAATTATGCATCTCTACGAGCAAGGCAGAGTAGGTTTAAATGATCTTGTTTTTGGACCAAATGGAATTTTACCTGAGCCTATTTATCAAACTATTCTAGACACTAGAGTTTATAATATTAGAGTAAAGCATTTGCTTTCTCACCAAGGTGGTTGGGATAGAGCTATTTCAGGCGACCCCATGAACAATACATATGCAATTGCATTGGCTATGGCTGTTCCGCCTCCCGCACCTATTGAAACCGTCATTCAATATGTTCTCAGCCAACAAATGCTTGATTTTACTCCAGGAACAAGTGCTGCGTATTCTAATTTTGGCTTTAATATTCTTGGAAAAGTGATTGAAAAAATAACCAACCAGGACTATGAGACCTATGTGAGAGATACCATCTTAGCCCCCTTAGGTATTACGGATATGCACATTGCTAAAAGTCTTTTAATTGATCAGTTTCCGAATGAGGTTAATTATTATGATTATCCAGGTGCACCTCTTATTCCTTCAATTTTTGATAATAATATATTGGTTCCTTTTCAATATGGTGGTTATAATATGGAAGCTATTGTAGAATCTGGTGCATGGGTTGCTTCGGCTCAAGATTTATGTAAATTGTTGTGTGCTGTAGATTTGTTTCCGACAAAACCAGACATTCTTTTACCAGCAACTATTAATACCATGGTACAACCTGTTCATTCTTATTTGGGTAGTCCTTATGCGCTTGGGTGGTATATTAATACTACCGATAATAACTGGTTGCATTCAGGTAGCCTCCGTGGCACTATGACCTTTCAGTGTCGCAGGAATGATGGAATAAACTATGCTCTTTTAGTAAATACAAGACCGTATGATTCTGATGCTGCTGTTACGGCTCTCAATGGGCTGGTTAGATCTATTGTACCACTTATAGCAAGTTGGCCTACATTTGATTTATTTGATTCGACAGTTGTTTGCTCCCCCTTATCATCTGTGAATAATATTTCCCAAAATCCATTCTTATTTACTGTTTATCCAAATCCTTCTAACGGTAAGTTTACTGTTAATATTGAAGGGCTTCAAGAGGCAAATTGCAAACTTTCAATCTGTAATTTAGTAGGACAGGAAATTCATACAACATTTTTTAAAGGACAACAATCTACATTAGATATTGATCTTTCTGATTTTTCAAAAGGCATTTACTTTGTGAAAGTCGATGACGGTAAGAATAGCTACACACAAAAAATAATTACAGAATAGCAAAGGAACAGAATAGCAAAGGAGATAAGTTGCTAACAAAAGTATTTAGATAAAAAAAACTATGAAGACAATAAAAATACTATTCATAGCAATAGTTAGTTTCTTGATTTAAAATCACATAAATTTGCATGCATATTTGCAAACATTTGGTCTTTTTTAGTGCTTTTCAGTACTTTTTTAGCACTTTTTGGTAGTTTTCACCCAAAACTAAAACCCATAAAAAAAAACCAGTAAAGACTTATCTATACTGGGTTTCTTATGTGGGGGTTGACGGGTTCGAACCGCCGACCCTCTGCTTGTAAGGCAGATGCTCTGAACCAGCTGAGCTAAACCCCCATAGCTAAATTAGCGTTTGCAAATATAGTATTTTTTTTAAAATATCTTTTAAAAAGTAAAAAATTATTGAGCTGTTTTTAGTTCTTCTATTTTATTTAAAACATCGTCTAATCCTTCTTTAAATTTTTCAAAATCCTCTTTATATAAAAAAAGCTTGTGTTTTTCGAAGCTTCCCTCACCATCCTCACTGAATATTTTCTTGCTCTCTGTAAGAGTAATATATAAATCGTTTCCCTTTGTGGCTTTGATATCAAAAAAATAGGTTCTTTTTCCTGCTCTCACTGCTTTGGAATAAATTTCATTTTGTTCACTGCTCATACGATCTTAGTTTTCTTAAATCAAATATGCTATTTTTTTATCAATTAGACAAATAAAAAAAAACATGAAACATAATTAATCGTATTTCGTATGTTAAAAACTAACATAAATAAACTCAAGGACTTGAAATTCAGATTGTTTTTCTTTTTTTTTATAATTACAATGAGTTCTTGCTCATCTATTTCGGATAGAGAGCATGTTGGAATTGATTTAAAAGAGATTAAGAAAAAAGGTAAATTGACTATTCTTGTAGAAAATTCATCACTCTCTTTCTTTGAATACCGTGGAAAAAAACTTGGTTTTGAATTCGAGATATTAGATGCATTTGCCAAGTCTATAAATCTTCCTTTAGAATTGAAAGTAGTATCGAATTCAAAAGATTTTTTTACTTTGTTAAACGATGGGGAGGGGGATATTTTAGCAGCTAATTTAGCTGTTTCTTTGGAGAACAAAAAAACAATAAATTATTCTGAACCATTTTATTTTACAGAACAGGTTTTGGTTCAACAACAAAGTCAAAATTTAATTAAAGAACCTCTTGATCTAATTGAAAAAACTATATATGTCCGAAAAAATTCGTGTTTTCAAAAGAGATTAACAAGTATACAAGAAGAAATTGGATCAAAAATAGCTGTAAAAACATTTGATAATGATCCTATTACAGAAGACTTAATTGAAAAAGTAGCAAATGGTGAAATAAATTATACACTTGCTCATGAAAATTTAGCTCGAATTAGCAAGGAATTGCATCCAAATTTAAACATTCAAACAAAAATTTCATTCAAACAAAAAATTGCTTTTGCTTTGCGTTTAAAAAGCCCTAAACTCAAAAAATCTTTGGATTTGTTTTTGGAAAAATATTGTAAATCAAAGGAATTTTTAGAACTAAAGAAAAAGTATTTTGATTATTTAAGCTCTCAAGTTGCTGTTGAATATACTGCTACTAATGGAAAATTATCGCCATTTGATGACTTATTTAAAGCTGCGGCAAATAAGTATGCTTGGGATTGGAAAATTTTAGTGGCAATTTCACATAAAGAATCACGATTTAACCCTAATGCTAGAGGTTTAGGTGGTGCTTTTGGTCTAATGCAATTTATGCCATTAACGGGTCAAATTTATGGAGTTGGACCTAATTCTAGTCCAAAGGATCAGATAGATGCAGCAATGAAAATGTTGGATAGAACCTATCGTTCATGGTCATCTGTACCTGATCCCGAACAAAGAATGAAGTTTACCTTGGGTTCATACAATGCCGGACGCTGTCACATAGAAGACGCACAGAAATTAGCAAGGGATAATGGCTTGAATGCTAATCTTTGGGATGAAAATGTAGAATTAATGGTGAAGAAATTATCAGATCCAGAATTTTATAATTTCTCTAATCTAAGATGCGGCGCATACCGTGGAGGTGCAGTTTCGTATGTTAGATCAATTTACTCCAATTACCAAGCGTGGCAGTGAACGATAAAAAATTAATCATTGTTCAAGGTCCAACTGCATCTGGTAAAACAGCACTTTCTATTGCTCTAGCAAAGCATTTCCATACAGAAGTTATTTCCGGAGATTCAAGGCAGTTTTATAAGGAGATGATAATTGGAACTGCGCGTCCTAGCATTAAGGAACTAAAAACAGTTAAGCATCATTTAATTTCAAGTCATTCTGTTTTAGATGAATTTAATACTTCAGATTTTTCTAGAGAAGCAAGACTACTTTGTGCTAATTTGTTTGAAGCTAATGATCATGTAATTTTAGTTGGGGGTTCCGGAATGTACATCGATGCGCTGACTTTTGGCTTGGATGAAATTAAAGCTGATGAATCAATACGAAAAGCTCTAAATCAAATCTATCAAAATCAAGGTTTAGATGTTTTGGTGAATGAATTACGAGAAAAAGACCCAGAATTTTGTATTTCTGCTGATTTAAAAAATCCAGTTCGCGTAATTCGCGCTTTAGAGGTTATCAGAATGACAAATCAACCCTATTCTAGTCAAAGAAAAGGTTTTAAGAATGATTTGCCATATGATATTGTTCGTTTTAGTATTGCTTGGAAAAGAGAAGATTTATACAATAGGATTAATCTTCGTGTTGATGAAATGATATCTATTGGTTTAGTTGAGGAAGTCAAAGGTTTACAGGAATTTCAAAGTCTTAGTCCTCTCAAAACATTAGGTTATACTGAGATTTTTGATGTTATAAATAATAAGTGCTCACTTGAAACAGCAATTGAAAAAATCAAGCAGAATTCTAGAAACTATGCAAAGCGACAGATGACTTGGCTTAGACGTTATTCTGATGTCAATTATTTAGACCCATATTCAAAGGATACATTGATATCTCAGGCAATTGTAAAAATGACTGATTAAATTCTTTTTTTTAACTTGTTTTTTTTGTCTATATATTTGTAAGGTTAAAGAATTGTTAAAATCTCTTATTGTTTAACATTTTTCTAAAATTCATGGTAATTTAACACATTATTATAATTTTTTTACAATGAAAAATCTATTTATTAGTTTATTTATTCTTTTTTTATTTCAAGGATTTAGCCAAAAAATAAGCATAAAAGTCTTAAATGAAAAAGACACTACTGTTCATCTTATTCGTTATTATGGCGAAAAACTATACTATGCAGATACCGCTGAAATGAAAAACGGACAAGTTGTATTTGATGGTGTAAAACAAAAACCAGGTATTTTTGGCTTGTTCCTCTCCGGACAAAGGTACTTTGAGTTTATTTACAACAATGAGGATGTTATTTTAGAAACGAGCTCACCTGATTTTATTCCAAATATGAAGGTTAAAAAATCTATTGAAAATTCATTGTTTATTCCTTATGTCAATTTTATTCAGACTCAAAGAGCTGAGCTAACTAAATTAACAGAGAAGAAAAGTCTTTTAGGAAAAGAAAATCCTGAATTTAAAAATTTATCTGATCAAATCGATAAAATGAATAAGGACGTAGAAGATTATCAGTTAAAATTAATTGCCGAAAATCCATCAAAATTAGTCGGTAAAATTGTAAAAATGTCACTTGAGATAACTATACCTGAATCACCTAAGGATGAAGCAGGTATAGTTTTAGATTCTAATTTTCGTTTTAAATATTACCGCAAGCATTTTTGGGATAATGTAGATTTAAATGAAGATGCATTGGTAAACAATCCGGTTTTTCATAATAAACTGGAATTCTATTTTGGAAAAAACATGTGTATTCCACACTGCGATTCTGTTTTAAAATATGCCTTTGATTTTTGTGATCGCTTACCGCAAAATTCAAAAATGTTTGAGTACTCAGTTGGTTGGATAGCATCAACATACGGAAAAAGTGAGATTATGGGTATGGATAAAGTTTATTTGTATATGTTAGATCGTTACTATTGCACAAAAAATGCAGCGGGTAAATCGCCAGCATTTTGGGTTGCTGAAGATAAATTTAAGGACATGTGCGATAATTTAAAAAATAAATTAAATCTTGTGATTGGGGCTCGACCACCAAACTTAATATTGAGAGATACAACTGATACAAAGTGGTTTGATTTCTATAGCTTAAAATCAGATTATACAATCGTGTATTTTTGGGACCCAGAATGTGGACATTGTAAAAAAACAACACCTAAATTAGAGACGCTTTATCAAAAAAAGTTTAAGTCAAGAAACATAGAAATTTTTGCAATTGGAAAAGCAATTGGTAAAGATTTTGAAGGTTGGAAAAAATTTATTCGTGAAAATAATATGTCTTTTATTAATGTAGCAGTTACAGATAAACTTTATGAGCAAGCAAAAGCAGATCCCAATAGTTTAGTTCCAGTTTATCCGGGCGAAAAAGGAAAACCTACTACTTTAGAATCTTTAAATTACCAAACTATATATGATATTTTTTCAATGCCCAAGGTTTATATTCTAGATAAGGATAAAAAAATTATCGCTAAACATATTTCTATTTCACAAATGGAAGATTTGTTAGATCGCCTTCAAGGGTTTAAGGATGCTCCTAAGCTTTTCCCTCCTGATCCAGAAGAGGACGAACAGATGCAAAAGAAAGAGTAACTTTACTGCATGATTCAAAAATTAAAGACTGCACTAAATCAGAGCAACAAATTTCTTATTACTACTCATAAGTCGCCAGATGGTGATGCAATTGGAAGTTCTGTTGCTTGTTATCATTTTTTAAAAGCACAAGGAAAAGAATCACTCATCGTTCTACCTGATGAGCCAGCTGATTTCTTGCTCCCTTTCTTAAAGAATGTAGATTTTTTAATCTATGAAAAAGATCCAGCAAAAGTAGATACGATGTTAGCTGATTTTGATTTAGTTTTTTGTTTAGATTACAATGCTCCTAGTAGAGTAGGTAAACAAATGGAAGCTTTATTAGAAAAAGTGAAATGTAAAAAGGTAATGATTGATCACCATCAAAATCCTGAAGAATTTTGTGAAATTGTAATATCGCGCCCAGAAATTTGTTCAACTGCTCAACTTATTTATGAATGTATAGAGGAATTGGGAGCAAAGGATTTTCTAAATAAAAGTTGTTGCGAAGCTATTTATTTAGGAATTCTAACTGATACAGGCTCATTTCGCTATCCTTCCGTTACAGCAAAAACTCATCTTATTTTAGCTCATCTTCTCGAAATGGGTGTAGTGCATTTTAAAATTCACGAGGAAATTTTTGATGTTAATACATTGGATAAAATTCAACTGAGAGCGTATGCAATTGCGAATAAATTTGAAAAAATACCAGGGTTTCCAATTGGACTAATTTCTATGTCTTCAGAAGAGCTTCAGCGATTTAACTATCAAAAAGGTGATACTGAAGGCCTTGTAAATGTTATCTTATCAATTGAAGGAATTTCAATTGCATTATTTTTAATGGAAGCTAAGGAAGGGATAAAGATGTCTTTTCGATCTAAAGGCGCTTTTTTTGTAAACGATTTTGCTGAAAAAAACTTTTCTGGAGGTGGTCATAAATATGCTGCGGGAGGATTTAGTTCAGAATCATTAAATGTAACAATCTCTCGTTTTAAAGCGTTAGTAAGTGAACTAATACCATGATTAAAAGCTTCACATATTTTTTCTTTCTCATGCTAATTGTTTTATCATGTAGACAAGAGAAAAAATCTCAAGGAGAAGAAAAAAGTAAATGGAGTAAAGGGCATTCTGTGAATTTTAATCAAGAACTCCTGATCAGAGAGCAAATGCAGATTAAGCTTTTTTTAGATCATCAACATTCCTTAAAAATGAATTTGACTAATTCTGGACTGAGGTATATGATTTATAAAAATGGAGTAGGTAAAGAATTAGCAAAGAATGGTCAGCTAGCTACAATTAAAATTAAAATTTCATTGCTAGATGGAACAATTTGTTACGAGACAATTGATAATGAATATGAGTATTTTGGAATTGAAAAAAGTGAAAAGGAATTTGGTATTCATGAACTTGTTAAATACATGAAAGTTGGAGACAAAGCAAAGGCAATTTTACCAAGTCACTTAGCACACGGATTGTTAGGCGACCGTGAGAATATACCTCCTCAGTCAATTTTGTATTTAGATGTTGAATTAATCGATTTAAAAAAATGAAATACATTATAATTTTGCTTTTTTTTACTTTACTAGTCAATCATGCTTGCACTAATAGTGTTAATAGAAAGGACAAGGAGTTTAAAAAGAGTGAAAAAAAGAAAAAAAATAAGTCTTCATCCAAGAAAGATATAATTAGATTTAGTGAAGGAAAAGAAAACTTAAAAAGCTTTGAAAAAGGAAAAATTGAGAATACAAAATTCCTAGATAATGGTATTGTTATCAAATGGATTGTAAACGGTGTAGGAAGGAAAATAAAAAAAGGGGAAATGGTTCTTTTAGAATACCGGTTGGCGCTCCCAGATGGTAAAATTATAGATGGGAATAATAAATTGAATCTTCCATTTATTCCTTTTGTTTTGGGATACAACATGCAAACTTCAGGTTGGGATAGCGCAATTAGGGAACTTTCTATTGGCGATTTTGCAAAAATTGAAATTCCATCTGAATTGGCTTATGGTTCAAAAGGAATCAAAGATATTATACCTCCTAATTCAGTGAATTGGCTGTATGTTAAAGTTCATTCCTTTGTTTCTCCTAGTATAAATGAAAATGGCGTTACTTCTTGGAAATTGAGAGAGGGACCAGAAAAAATTAACGAAAAATTAAAAAAAGAACTTTCATTTCACGCAATTGTGTCAACTGAGTCTAAAGGTTCTGTAATGAATACCCGTCTTACAAATTTCCCTATTAAATTTTCAACTGGTTCTAAAAATATAGTTCCAGGTTTACGTAAGGTATTAAAGAACGCAAATAAAGGCGATAAATATTATATAATTTTAGATAGTAAACAGGCTTATGGTTCTAGAGGATATTCTACAATAATTAAAGCGAATGAGTCTGTATTTTTCAATATTGAAGTTATTGATGTGAAGCTTATTTAAATGGTTTTCACTATCTTTGGATTCTTTTAAAAGAAAAAAATCTTGAAAACAAATCTTTCTTTATTAGTACTTTTTATTACTTTTTTTTCGTTCGTTACAGAAGCACAAAGGGTTATTGATACAGTTGATACTCCGTATGGAAAAATGCTGTTGTATTCAAATAAAACGTGGACATTTTTTAATAAACCAATATTTGATGGAATTATGAATCAGAGAATTCATAAAATAATGACTAATAATCAAGATATTCCATACACACAATTTTGGAATAATGAAGTTTGTTTCATGAGCAAGGAGAACGATTTAAGTAAGTTGAAAGATACTGTTTGGTTAAATGAAAAAAATGAGTCCAATTTAGATTTTAAAATGCCTGTTCCTGGAGCCGTAACTTCTCCTTATGGTTTTCGGAAAGGACGGAATCACAATGGTGTTGATATGAGTTTAAAAACAGGAGATACAATTTATGCAGTTTGGTCTGGTAAAATTCGCTATGCAAAATACAATGATGGTGGTTTTGGTAATTTAGTAATTATTCGTCATCATAATGGATTGGAAACTTTATCTGCTCATTTAAGCAAATTTTTAGTATTTCCTGATCAAGATGTTGTTGCGGGTGAACCTATTGGACTTGGAGGAAGTACTGGCCGATCTTCTGGGCCTCATTTACATTTTGAAATTCGCTTTTATGAAGCTCCCATTAATCCTGAGTTCTTCATTGATTTTGAAAGTAAAAAATTAAAACATCAAAAACTTTTCGTGCATAAATCAATTTTTTCTCCTAGTCTAAAGCCTACAGAATCTTTTGATGATTCATATTTAACAGAACATGCACAAACAAATGATAGTCTTTCAATACAACTTCCCATAATTAAACCTCCAGTTGTCATACAAAAACCAAAAATTAAGTATTACAGGGTAAAATCAGGAGATACCTTAACAGAAATTGCAAATAGAAACAATACTACTGTTTCGAAATTATGTCAGTTAAATGGAATTAATCCAACATCAATAATTCAATTAGGGAAAAGTTTACGAATTAAATAGTTTATGAAGAATACAGTTTGCTTTTATATTTTTTTATTCCTTTTCATACTTTCTTCTTGTTCCAACTATAGAAAAATAGTCAATGGGGATGATTATCAATTAAAATTCGAACTTTCAAATAAGTTATACGATAAATCGGAATTTGATCGGTGTATTATTCTTTTTGAGCAGGTTTATCAACATTCTCCTAAATCACCTGAGGGTGAGTTATCCTATTTTCGCTTGGCTAACAGTTATTTTAAAAATGAAGATTACAACATGGCAGGTTATTATTTCAATAATTTTGTCGAACGTTTTCCTTACAGTAAAAAAATAGAGGATGCATCTTTTCTTGTAGCTTTGTGTAGTGTTAATAATTCACCAAAGTATGCCCTTGATCAAAGCGAGACAATCTTAGCGATTAATAATGTGCAACAATTTGTAGATATTTTTCCTCAATCTATATTGGTAGATTCTTGCAATAAAATAATTGATAGATTAAAATTCAAATTAGAATTAAAGGATTTTGATGCAGTGAAATTGTATTCTAAAACTGAAAATTACAAAGCTGCAGTTACATCTTGTGAGATTTTTATGGATAAATATATTAATTCAAGATTTAAAGAAGAAGTCAATTTTTTGTATGTGAAAAATTCTGTTTTCCTTGCTAAGAACAGTATTGAAAACAAAAAAGAGGAGCGAATAGAGCAATCTAAAGAAAGATTCCTTAACTTTGTGAAAAATTATGATAAATCGATTTACTTTAAGGAATTGAATTCATTAATAAATAGCTTTTCTCTAAAACAAAACTAATACCAAACAAATAACATGTCGACGATTTCAAAACCAACAGCAGCTGAAAAATCTATAATTACAAGAGATACAATTCTTTTGGAAGAGAAAACAGGTAATATTTACCAATCTTTAGTTGCTATCTCAAAACGAGCAAATCAAATTAGTTCAACTGTGAAAGAAGAGTTAACTCAAAAATTACAGGAATTTGCAACAACAACTGATAACTTGGAGGAGATTTTTGAAAATAGAGAGCAAATTGAAATTTCAAAACACTACGAAAAAATGGCTAAGCCAACAGCAATAGCTACGCAGGAACTTTTAGATGATAAAATCTACATGCGAAATCCAGAATTAGAGGATTAATGTACGGAAAGCGCATCCTTCTCGGTATTTCAGGAGGTATTGCAGCTTATAAAATTGCTTACCTCATTCGTTTATTGAAAAACCAAGGTGCAGAAGTCAAATGTGTTATGACTCCTTCTGCTTCTGATTTTATTAGCCCTCTTGTTGTTTCAACATTATCAGAAAATCCTGTTGCCATAGAATTTTGGAATAAAGATTCAGGTCTTTGGACAAATCACGTAGAATTAGCACTTTGGGCGGATTTATACATAATTGCTCCAGCAACAGCTAATACAATC
This sequence comes from Chitinophaga pinensis, assembly GCA_945883825.1. GTDB lineage: Bacteria > Bacteroidota > Bacteroidia > Flavobacteriales_D > Crocinitomicaceae > UBA952. The sequence goes on along the minus strand of CAMCYF010000009.1, from coordinate 33,261 downwards.
GCGAAAATGGCAAGCGGCATCTGCGATAATCTTTTATTGGCTTGCTATTACTCATCTAAGTCTAAAACAATTATCGCTCCAGCAATGGATTTAGATATGTACCAACATCCAACATTTAAGAGGAATTTAAACCAATTAATAAGTGATGCTGTTTTAGTAATTCCAGCTACAAATGGAAGTTTGGCAAGTGGATTGGAGGGAGAGGGAAGAATGGAGGAGCCAGAAAATATTTTACGGTTTATTCAAATTAATTTTCCTTTTAGTGCAAAGGAGTTAAGTAGCAAAAAAAAGATTCTTATTACTGCAGGTCCAAGCTATGAAGCTATTGACCCAGTTCGGTTTATTGGAAATCATTCAAGTGGAAAAATGGGCTTTGCTTTAGCTGAAATTTGCCTCGCAAAGGCCTGGGAGGTGACTTTGATTTGCGGTCCAACTAATTTGGACTTAGCCCATCCTAATTTAAATATAATTCCTGTTTTTTCAGCTGAGGACATGCTTTTAGCAGTTCAAGAAAACTGGAAAAATGCCGATATAGGAATATTTTCTGCTGCAGTTTCAGATTATCGTCCGGAGAAGTTTGAGACTCAAAAAATAAAAAAAACCGAAAAAACCATAAATCTACAACTCATTAAAAATCCTGATATTATCTCTTGGGCTTCCGAAAATCGAGGAGCTAAACAATTTGTTGTTGGTTTTGCATTGGAAACAAATAATGCTCTTGAATTTGCGTTAAATAAATTGGATTCTAAAAAAATGGATATGATTGTTTTAAATTCAATGGAAGATAAAGAAGCTGGATTTAAAAAAGAAACAAATAAAATTACTATCTTAGATAAAAAGAAGGGAAAATATTCTTTTCCAGCAAAAAGTAAAAGAGAAGTGGCAAGCGATATAATTGATACAATTTTTAAATTGATGTGATGGTAAAAAAAGTTTTGATAGTTGTTATATTATTTTTTTGCTTTCCTGTTTTTTCACAAGAATTGAATTGTCAGGTTTCCGTAATTATTGATGCTAAGGTTGAGGTTAGTTCGGTGGAAAAAGAAGTAATTGAGCAAATGAAACAAAGCGTTACTGATTTAATGAATACTACTTCTTGGACAAAAGATAAGTTTGCTCCAGAAGAACGAATTAATTGTGTGCTTCAAATTCAAATTAAAACAATTCCTAGTCTTGGAAATTATACTGGCTATATTCAAGTTCAATCTACGCGGCCGGCTTTTAATTCTAATTACAACTCAGTGCTGTTTAATTTTCAAGATGATAATTTAATATTCTCCTATTCTAGAAATACACCTTTGTTGTTTTCAGCAAATCAGTATCGCGATAATTTATCTTCAATTTTAGCCTTCTATGCTTATTTTATAATAGGTATGGATTACGATTCCTATTCATTAAAAGGTGGAAGTCCCTATTTTTTAGAAGCCCAGCAGATTGTAACGAATGCTCAGGCATCAAATACTGCTGGATGGAGATCTGCTGAGCCAGGCAAAAAAAATCGCTTTTGGTTAGTAGATAATATGATGCAACAGTTTTATGACCCTCTAAGAGAATGTAATTATTTGTACCATCGACAAGGAATTGATCATTTATATGACAAGAAAGTTGAGGCGAAGAAACAAATGTTTGAAGCTTTGAATAAATTATCTGCAGTAGTTTTGACGCGTCCTAATAATGTTAATATTTTGAATTTTTTAAGTAGTAAAATATTAGAATTTAAAAATGTAATGTCCGATTCAGAAATTAAGGATAAAACGGAGTTTGTAAATTTGCTTAAGAAATTAGATTCTTCAAATGCTACCCGCTACTCTACAATTTTAGATTAAAATGCTTCAACTACTTCGCATATCTAATTTTGCATTGATAGATGAAGTTCAAATCAATTTTAATGAAGGTTATACTGTAATCACTGGCGAAACTGGTTCAGGAAAGTCCATTCTTTTAAATGCCTTAAATCTTATATTAGGAGAACGTGCAGATTTTTCAGTAATTGGAACAAAAAATTCTAAAGCTTCTGTCGAAGCTGAGTTTACTATTTCTGAAAAGTTTAGATTGTTTTTTGAGGAGCATGATTTAGATTTTGAGACAAACTTAATTGTTCGCCGTGAAATTAGTAAGGAAGGGAAATCGCGTTGTTTTATAAATGATACTCCGGTTCAGTTGTCTGTGCTGCGAAACTTGACCGTACTTCTCATTCAAATTCATTCGCAATACAATACATTAGAGTTAAAATCAAAGTCATATCAACTGGAATTATTAGATATTCTTGCTGGCTTAGAAAAAGAACGTACAGCTTTCTCTGCGGATTTCAAAGAACTTTCAAATTTAAATCGTTTGCTTGCTAAAAAGCAGGAAGAACTTAGTAATATTTTACAAGCCCAGGATTACAACTTATTTGTTTTAAGTGAATTAAAGTCCTTGCGCTTGGATGCTATTGATTATTCATTTATTGAAAGCGAATTATCGCGAATGGAGAATTCCGAAAACCTAAAAGCTGTTTTTTCACAATTAATATCCCTGACAGACGAAAATGGCATTTTTGAACAACTTCAAGCTATTAAAGGTGTTATTGATAAAAATATCTATCTGGATACAAATCTTAATGCAATTAAAAACCGCTTAGATGTTGTTTTACTTGAGTTAAAAGATCTTTCGAACGATTCCTTACGTTATTTCGATAATGCAGTCGCTGACCCAAAGCAATTAGTGGAGTTAATAACTTCTTTAGACGCCTTCAATTCAGCTCTCAGTAAACACAGAGTTCAAGATCAGGAACAATTAAAATTATTTGAAGAAGATTTACGGACGAAAGTAGAAACGGTAGCTGCTTTAAATAGCGAGGTAGAACAAGTAACCAAGCATGTTGCTCAGTTGGAAAAACTTTTACGCGAAAAAGCAACAATTTTACATGAAAAAAGAACAAAAGCAGAAGGAACTATCCTTACTGATCTCCAAGGAATTTTATTGGATTTAAAACTTCCACACACGACATTAGATTTCAATCTTAGTTTGAATAATGAATTAAATTCATTTGGTTTAACAAATTCTTCTTTTTTATTTTCTGCAAATTTTGGGATTGATCCGATAGCAATAGAAAAAGCTGCGAGTGGTGGAGAGCTTTCTCGTTTGATGTTGGCACTTCAAAAGTTAGTTTCTGAAAAACGTGACTTGCCAACCATTTTATTTGATGAGATAGATACAGGAGTTTCTGGCGAAGTGGCACAAAAAATAGGGGTTTTATTGAAGCAAATGGGAGCTAAAGTTCAACTTATAGCAATTTCTCACCTTCCTCAAGTTGCAGCAAAAGCGGAACATCACTTGTTTGTGAGCAAAGAACTTGAAAATAAAAAAATGAAGACGAATGTCGAATATTTGTATGAGCAAGATCGAATTAATGAAATTGCACGATTAATGAGTGGCGAAAAAATTACGGATGCTGCAAAGTTAAATGCCCAAAATTTAATTTCTAATTGATGAAAGATTCCTTTCGCTTGTCAATGGATGTAATTGAAAGTCAAACTAAAATAAATTTTGGTGATTCTATTCTCTTTCTAGGAAGTTGTTTTTCTGAGGAAATTGGAAATCAGGCAATTTTATCCGGTTTGGATGCAACTAGCAATGTCTTTGGTACGATCTTTCATCCAAGACCTCTTGGTCAATTACTTTTGGATGCGATTTATTCAGAAAAGGAAGTTGAAAGCATAAAAAAGGACGATTTATTCTTTCATTGGGGCAGTTCAGGAAAAATTTATGCATTAACTTCAAATGATTTAAAGAAGCGAATACTACTTGAACGTGAAGCCTTGAAGGATAAATTAGGAAAGGCAAAATTTCTTTTTATTACCTTTGGTTCGGCCTTTGCTTATCGCCATTTAGAAAGTGCTAAACTTGTAGCAAATTGTCACAAACAAGCTGGTAATAGTTTCCAAAAAGAACTTTCCAATTATAAGGATTTAGTTGACTTTTGGCAAGGGATAATAAGAGATTTAATAAATTTTAATTCCAATCTACAAATTGTATTTACTGTAAGTCCAGTTAGGCATTTGAAAGATGGATATGTAGAAAATAATCGTAGTAAATCATGTTTAATTCAAGTAATTGCTGAATTAACAAAAAATCACAATTGTTCTTATTTTTCTGCGTATGAATTGGTGATGGATGATTTGAGAGATTATCGGTTTTATAAAAAAGACCTTATTCATCCAAACGAATTAGCGATTGACTATGTTTGGAACTTTTTTTGTAAAACGTATCTGCCGAAAGAAATCGTTGATGTCTGTGAGCAAGTTAAACAGATAAAACTTGGAAGAAATCATGTGCCGCTTTATCCTGAAAGTAAAAAAGTGCTCGAAAATAAAATTATCATGGATCAGAAAGAAAAAAAACTTTCTGTAAATCACCCAACTATTAAATGGTGATCGTCCATTCTTTTTTAAACTAGAGAACAATTAAATATCGCTATGAATTGCACGATATATAAACACAGACTTCGGATAAAATTCAGAATTTTTAAAATTTTAAAAATCAACTAATAACAACTCAAAATTTTAGTCTTTTTCTTGTTTGAAATCAACTATTTCACTAACTTAAAGTAAAAATTAAGTTATGGAATTAACAATAATTAATCAAAAAATATATACAGTAAGGAGTGTGAAAATAATGCTTGATAGGGATTTGGCAGAATTGTATGAAGTTGAGACACGAGTATTAAATCAGTCTGTAAAAAGAAATAAAGAATTATTTCCGAGTGATTTCATGTTTCAATTAACGAAAGAAGAATATGAAAATATGTCATCACAAATTGTGATGACATCAAAAACAAAACGCCCAAATTCTGCATTGCCGTTTGCATTTACCGAGCATGGTGTTGCCATGTTATCAAATGTCTTAAAAAGTATAAAAGCTAGATTGATAAGTATAGAAATCGTAAGGGCATTTATTGCATTAAAGAAATTTACACTTTCGAATCAAGAATTAATTATAAGATTAAACGAGATAGAAATACTATACAATCAAAAATTCAGTGATATTCATCAAGCTCTGAATTACCTCATTCAAAAAGATAAAAAATAAATTACACAAAAACAGCGTGAGAAAATTGGATTTAAAAAGGAGCAGTAGTTTTATATAAACACCCCTTTTTTAATAGCTGAAAACGGAATAATATGGGTTTCTGAAAAAGGTTTAATAAGTTTGAAAATCTTGTTCGGGATATGTTTTTTAGAAACACAGAAATAAGTTTAAACAGTAAGATTCCATTCTTTCTGAAATTCGTCTAAAAACTTTAGCATAATTTCATGTCTTTTATCTGCAATTTCTTTAGCGGTATTAGTTTCCATTCGGTCTTTTAGTAAAAGTAGTTTCTCGTAAAAATGATTCACCGTATGACTTTTTGACTTAGCATATTCTTCTTTTGATGTGTGCATTATTGGAGAAATATCAGGATTATAAAGAGGTCGAGATTTACTTCCACCATATGCAAAAGCTCTAGCAATGCCAATTGCACCAATTGCATCTAAGCGATCTGCATCCCTCACAATTTTACCTTCTAAGCTTGTTTCTTGATCACTAACTTCACCTCCTTTAAAGGAAATGATATTTATTAAGCTTGCTACTTTTTCTGCCAGTTCTTGATTAGCACCTTCTGAAATTAAAAGATCAAAAGCTTTAGTAGCTCCTATTTCAAAATTATAATTGTTGTATTTATGATCTGCAATATCATGCAAAAGCGCAGTTAAAGAAATTAATTCAAAGTCGCCTCCTTCTTTTGACTGAATGTATTGCGCCATTTTTAATACGCGTTCAATGTGGAACCAATCGTGGCTTCCTTCCATTGTTTCAAATTGCTCTTGAATGTGTTTTTGAACTTTTTCTATTAGCTTATTCACCAAAACTAAAGCTTTACTATACGCTTATTAATTATTTGATTTTCAATATTTAATGTAACGAAATAAATACCGCTTTTGTAATTTCTTAGATCAATTGTTTGCTCTTCAATAGTAGTTATAAGTCGCCCTTCAAAATCAAATAGTGTAATTGATTTTATAGGTTTTTCAGTTAAAATAGTACAAAAGTCGTTAGTTGGATTTGGATACATTTTAACACTTTTTGATTGAAGTTCTATGTTTCCCACGGGATCTTCAATTCGAGCTTGAACAGAATCTAAATAAAGAATATAGCCATCAAATGTGGTATTTACAAAAGCAACATAGATAGTTTGGCTGTTGTATCCATTTTCACTAAGATTCACCTCTCTTTCTGTCCACTCAAAATTCTCTTGTTCAATATCTCCAATAGTGTCCGTAAAACTACTAATTTGATTATCAGTTGAAGAAACTAAGACCATGTAATTATCTGGAAAAGAAGGGTCGTGTGATTTTGCTTTCCATGAAATAAAATTTCCAAACGAAGAAAGAGAAAGTGCAGGCGTAATTAGCCAACGACTTGCGGTATCTTCAATTGAAAAAAAAGATGTTGCTGCAGCGACTTTATTTGTTGAATCTTCTGGGTCAACTATTCCAATCCATGCACTTGTAAAATTTGCAACTTGACTGTTTGGAGCATTAAAATCATTATCAACTATTGAATAATTTGTTGGAATTCCAAGTTGGAAGTCAGTATCTAAAATGTAAGATTGTGCGAATATTTCAACAGATAAAAAAAATAGGCAACAAGTAAAGATTAATTTCATAGCTCAAATTTACGATTAATCGACCAAAGTGATAAGAATGTCTTTAAATTCTTGGTAAAATTCGTCAAATTCACTTAAGCGAAGTTTAAAAAATTTATGTATTTCCTTCCAGTCTTCATCCTTATAAAAGTTAAATCCATCTAGTTCCCATGAAATCCTTGAAATCTCTAGCCCTTCTTCTGTAAAAAAGCGTTCCGTCCATTGTGTTGGATACTTCATTTTTGCTTCCATCACTTTCTTTAGTTCACCTAATTGCTCCCAAAATATAGCTTTAATAGCTGGATCTTTAAATTGAATGTCGTAACATAAAGCTGTAAGTTTTCCATCACAAATTAAGCGGATGTAGGTATTTTTAACTTGTGTGGGATAATTTATCCAATTAATGCGTTTTCCAGAGCTAGACATTCTTCGGCGCATAACTTCTTTAAAGCCAGCCCAAAAAAGTTCGTTGCGTTCTTTTTTATCTGCTTTGGGTAGCATGTCTTATTTATTGCCTTTTGCGTAGTCTGCAAGAAATTGCTGTAAGCCTAAATCAGTAAGAGGATGCTTTGCCAGTGCTTTTATAGCACTCAAAGGGCCAGTCATAACATCTGCTCCAATTTCTGCACAATTTATAATGTGCATTGGGTGGCGAACAGATGCAGCAAGAATTGCAGTATCGAAAGCATAATTATCGTAAATCAAACGAATTTGAGCTATCAGCGAAATTCCATCTGTTGAAACATCATCTAAGCGACCAAGAAATGGAGAAATATAAGTTGCACCTGCTTTTGCTGCCAATAATGCTTGTCCAGCAGAAAAAACCAAGGTACAGTTAGTACGGATATTTTTAGCAGAAAAATATTTAATCGCTTTGATTCCCTCTAAAATCATTGGTATTTTCACCACGATATTTTTGTGTAAAGCTGCTAATTGCTCTCCTTCACGAATCATTCCGTCAAAATCAGTAGCGATTACTTCAGCGCTCACAGGTCCATCAACAATCTCACAAATAGCAAGGTAATGATTTAGGATATTTTGTGCTCCTGTAATACCTTCTTTTGCCATCAATGAAGGATTTGTTGTCACGCCATCGAGGATACCAAGATCATTTGCTTCCTTAATCTCCTTTAAATTTGCAGTATCTATAAAAAATCTCATAGTCTATTTATTTCTGTTTTTTAACATTTCTTGTTGTTTTCTCTGCATTTCCTCTAGTTTTTCTTGGAAACGAGATTTCTTTTTTTCTTTAACACCGCTGGCATTTTGAGTTTTTCTATTTGCCATTTTTATACGCAATTTATCTTCATCAACAAAAAACTTCTTAATCACCAACATCATTAGGATAGAAATTAAAGTAGAAATAAAATAATAGTAGCTTAATCCTGCAGAGTAATTATTAAAGAAGAAGATCATCATGATTGGAAAAATATACATGATCACTTTCATGTTTGGCATTCCAGGTTGTTGCGGCTGTTGCATGTTACCACTATTCATCACTGTATAAACCAAAGTTGTACCAGCCATCAGTAGGGTAAATAAACTAACGTGATCTCCGTATGGCCAAATATTGAATCCAATTTCAAAAATAGAGTCATAGGAAGATAAATCTTCTGCCCATAAAAAGGGTCGTTGTCGCAATTCGAAAGCTGCCGGAAAAAAGCGGAAAACTGCAAGTAAAATTGGCATTTGAATTAACATAGGAATACAACCTGCTAGTGGGCTTGCCCCAGATTCTTTGTACAAAGTCATCATTTCCATCTGTTTTTTCATAGCATCATCCTTTTTCGGATATTTTGCATTTAATTCATCTACTTCAGGTTTTAGAATCTTCATTTTTACTGAGCTTACAAACATCTTCCATTGGATCGGCATTAGAATTAATTTAAGTACCAGCGTTAAAATTAGAATTGCAATCCCCATTCCAATTTTTGTGTTTACTAATAAGGTAAAAATAGGTTGAACGGCATATAAATTAATCCATCTAAAAAGCCCCCAACCAAAGTTTAAAATTTCATCGTAATCTGATTTATACGAGTTTAATAATTGGTAGTCATTTGGTCCAAAATACCAAGAGAAAGACGCTTTATCACCTTTAAAATTTAGATCAAGTGTAGAATTATAATCCTTTAAATGCGACCAATTTTTTTCACTCCCTTCTTTGTAGGTTTTGACACTCATTTTTGAACCAATTTTTTCAAAACCTTCTTTGGGTTGAAGAATTGATGAGAAATAGCTTTGTTTATATGCAACCCACTCTAGTGCATCCTCAGCCTCTAGATAATCCTCAGCAGTTTCACTAAGATAGGAGAATCCCTCATTTTTTTGATTGTAGCAGATTGTAGAAACTCTTCTTTGTTCACTAAACAAGCGTTCTGTTTTACGAAATGCTGTTTTCCAATTTAATAGGATATTTTCTTTACTGATATTTTCTAATCCCTTGGCTTGAATTGTATAATCTAAGTCAAATTTATTTGCTTTTAACTGATAGGTTTGAATAATTGTTCCACCATCAATTCCCATTTCAAAGACAATTTTATTGTCAGTTTTCTGTGAAACATCAAATAGATAATTCTTTGTATATATCTTTTGGTTTTTAAATGGGAATACAAGTTGGTTATGCGCATCACCATCTCTAAAAAGACAAATTGGCTTGTCTTTCTTTTTAGAAAAATCATCATATGACTTATATTCTTTTAAATAAACTGCAGCAACTATGCCACCTTTGGTATTAAAGTCAATGATTAGTTTTTCATTTTCTAGTCGAATAATCTCTCCTTTAGCAACAACTTTAGCAAGATTCCCAGCTTTCTTAGTAGAGGTTTTTATCGCTGACTTTCTAAGCGTTTCACTTTTCTTCTCTTTGACTTCTCGCTCTGTTTTTTGCGCTGCTTCTATTTTTGCTTTCTTCAAATCTTCTTCTGAAGGTTGGTTTATAATTGAGAAAATTGTTAAGACTAATCCAATTAAGACTAAACCTGTTAAGGTATTGCGATCCATTATTTTTTTGTTTTATGAGTTAAGGCTGCTTGTACGAAAGCAACAAAAAGGGGATGAGGTTTTGCCACTGTACTTTTATATTCTGGGTGAAATTGAACACCAACAAACCAAGGGTGATTTGGGATTTCAATAACTTCGACTAATCCCGTTTCTGGATTTCTTCCTGTTGCAAGCATTCCAGCTTTTTCGAATTGTTCGAGGTAGCTATTATTGAATTCAAATCGGTGTCTGTGTCGTTCATTAATGTTTTCCGAATTGTAGGCACGAGAAGCTTTAGAATTTGATTTTAATTGACATTTATATGTTCCCAAACGCATTGTTCCTCCAAAATAAGAGACCTGTTTTTGTTCTTCCATCATAGAAATCACAGGGAATTTTGTCTTTTCAGAAATTTCTGTTGAGTTTGCATCTGTCATTTTTAAGACGTTCCGTGCAAATTCGATAACCGCAACTTGCATTCCCAAACAGATCCCTAAAAATGGAATATTATTTTCTCTCGCAAAATTTACCGCTTCAATTTTTCCAGAAATACCTCTTGTTCCAAATCCAGGGGCCACCAAGATGCCATTTAAATGCCCAAGACTTTCTTGAATATTATCTTTAGTTAATGTTTCGGAGTGTATCCATTCTACATTGACTTTTGTTTCATTTGCAACTCCACCATGAATAAAGGATTCACTAATTGATTTATAGGAGTCTTTTAATTCTACATATTTTCCTATTAGGCCAATTGTAACTTCTTTTTTAGGATTATTTAAGCGTTGAAGAAATGCTTTCCAATCTGATAAATCCGGATTTGTTTTCGTGATTAAACCCAATTTCTGTAAGACAACTTTATCAAGTTCCTCTGCTTGCATAAGTAGTGGGACATCATATATTGAGTTTGCATCTCTTGCCTCAATTACTGCATTTATAGAAACGTTGCAAAATTTTGCAATTTTCTTTCTAAGTGTTAAATCTAGTTCATGTTCTGTACGACAGCATAAAATATCAGGTTGTACTCCCAATTCCATCATTTGCTTTACAGAATGTTGTGTTGGTTTTGTTTTTAATTCTCCAGCAGCAGATAAATATGGAACAAGTGTCAGGTGGATGACAATACAATCTTCTTCATGTTCCCAAAGCATTTGTCGAACAGCCTCAACATAAGGTAGAGATTCAATGTCGCCAACAGTTCCGCCAATTTCTGTAATAATGATATCAAATTTTCCATCTTTGGAAAGTAATTGGATGCGGTCTTTAATTTCATCAGTAATATGAGGAATAACTTGAACAGTTTTGCCTAGATAATCTCCTCGTCTTTCTTTCTCTATTACTGCTTGGTAAATTCTTCCAGTGGTAACATTGTTTGCTTGAGAAGTAGGAACATTCAGAAAACGCTCGTAATGACCTAAATCGAGGTCTGTTTCTGCACCATCATCCGTCACAAAACATTCTCCATGTTCATAAGGATTTAATGTTCCTGGATCGATATTGATATACGGATCTAATTTTTGAATTGTTGTTGAGTAACCTCTTGCTTGAAGAAGTTTCGCTAATGAAGCAGAAATAATACCTTTTCCCAGAGAAGATGTTACGCCCCCGGTTACAAAAACATACTTTGTTGAATTGGACATGAAATAAATTTGTAACTACGGGGAGCAAAGTTAATTAATTCTTCTTATTAGAGACAATTATAAGTAACGAATAATCAAAGATTAATGAACAATTGTAAAACTCTTTCTTAAATCCCCAAATTTATTAGATAGCTGCATGTAATATACGCCATTACTAAGGGTTTCAGTATTTATGGTATGAATTTGTGAATTAAAATTAAGTTTGTCTTTATAGATTTCATTTCCTAAAGCATCAAAAATCCTTAAGTCAATTTTTTCATTTTGACCAATATATGAAATATTTAGAGCTTGATTGGATGGATTTGGATAAATCATAAAATCACTTGGATTTAGATTTTCTAAAACACCAAGTGAACCTGAGCAAGGATTTAAAACATTTATAGTAACTGGTTCATATACATTGTTTAAGGCTGCTGCATTTAGTGACAAACAGATTAAAGAATCTGAAGTAATGTTTTCAAGAAATACACGGATAAATGGTGTTAAGGTTGTATGTTTTGGAATCATACTATCAATAAGTGATAATCCAGCTACTTGGCCATTTATTGAACTGTATTCTAATTGAACTGGATAAGTAAGAGGATTAATTAAACTTGATACTCCAGAAATTGTTGCACCATTTATAGCAAATTGATAGCCTGTAACTTTTGTGATTGAGTTTAAAATTGAGATATCCATATATCCTACTGAGGGATTTGCAAACTGCGTATAGACACCTTCATTAGAAAATGTAACTACTTGACTCGGATTTTGAACAGTATTTGGGAATGTACATTCAGAATTATTTGTTGCCCCATTCGAAATACAATTGGATAATAATCCGGCATCCCATACATTAATTGTATTATCTGCAGATAAATCATTACACGATTGCGCATTTAAATCAAGATTTACGCTATGTTGTAAGTATGAAACTACGTCGTTAGTTTCAAGAATACTATTGTTATTTAAATCTCCGCGAAGTGCAGTTCCATTGCAATTTCCTTGACAGTCAATTACTGCATTACCATAAGCTGTTCCGGCACAATCAACATAAGGCTGACAATTTGGAAGAATCTCGTACCCTTTTTCTCCGGCACTATTCATTGTTATACGAAGACAAACTTGCGCCCAATTATTTGCATAATTCGTTTCAAAATGTCCCAAAGCATCAGGAGATTGATCCCAATTTACTTTGATAGCTAAGATATATTCAGCAGTATCAACATCTGTAATATCAATCCATTGACATTCTAGCCCACTGCTATAAATATCTCCACATTGTTTTGAAATCCCCATATTTGAACATCCATATTGGCCACTGCCTCCATCATTGCATTCTAAATCCATTACACAAAATCCATTTTTATGTCCTATTGGAATATTTTGTCCATCATTCCTGTATAAAATATAATCTGCATAACCTTCATAGTGTGCGTGGCCATGGCAGTTACCAAAAGTGAATTGAGTTGGATTTGCAGTTGGATTTCCTACGTAATAATCAATGTCACCAATATTTTTTATCCAGGTAGTAAAAGCTAAAACAGTTCGTTGGCCGTAGCCCGTCATACAACCTTCTACAACTTGACAATTCGTTGCCTGTTCTTCTCTTATTTCAAGAGAGTTTAGAATAACATCTTGCAGTATAATTAAATCAGGACCTAAACAATCAGGGCTTGGATAATATACACAGCTACTATCTGAAACTGTTGCATTTGGATTGTAATTACAAGCTAGAGGGTCCATACAGCCAATAATGGGTCCATCGTATATGATTGAAAAACCAAGGGGTGTAGAACAGGTAGTAGCTTCATTAATCCCAACTTTAATAATGTAAGTTGTTCCGGCGATTAAAATTGCATTAATATCAGCTAAGTTTCCACAAATAGTGTTGTCGTCATTGTAAAATATAGTTCCAGTATTATCTACATTATAAACGTAGGAATTACAAGATTCATAAACCCATAATTTTGTATTACAAGTATTTAAGTCGCAGGTTGAAATGGAATACATTCCACTTAAAGAAGGTGTGAATGAATAAAATGTGTTTGGATAAGGGGCTGTAAAACTTCCGGAAGTAATAGGAATTGGATTGTTACACGCAGAGCCTTGGGGGCAATTAAAAGTATGTGATGAAATAGTGCTAAATTGTCCACCTGAAGCAACAGTAAGGCCCTCTAATTGAACATTAAAAGAACCATTTCCATAGCCACAGCAGATTCCATCACCATAAGAATCATACATTTCGAAACGAATACAAGCAGAAGAATCAACACAAAGTGTGTCATTGTTTGTAGTTCCATTGGCAATTTGAATATTATTTACAAATACTTTCCATGTTGATTCCGCTGGATAATTATCTGGAACAATTGTGATTGTTAATTCAGACTGATTCACTGGACATTGACCAAAACTGTAAAATACAGAAATGATCATAAAAAATAAAATTGTACTCGTTTTTTTCATGGTTTTTTTTATTAAAAAGTAACTAATTATAAACTTATTTAGAGAATTTAAAGTAATCTTTTTGTTGCATTGGACGATTCGCTTCAATTTCTGTTAATGCTTCGCAAGCAATTAAAGTATTTTGACAATCTTTTGGTAATTTCTGGTAATATTTTGTCCCTTCTGTTTTCCATGCAAGCATTTCATCACTCACTTGTTTTATTACTTTTCCAGGATTTCCTACAACCAAGCTTCTTTCTGGAATTATCGTATTGCTAGAAACAAAAGTTAAGGCAGCGACAATAGAACCTTTTCCAATTACAACATCATCCATAATTACGGAATTCATTCCGATTAAACAATTTTCACCTAAGCTTGCTCCATGAATAATTGCTCCGTGTCCAACATGTGAACCTTTCTCAAGAAGAACAGTTGTCCCAGGAAACATGTGTATTGTGCAATTTTCTTGAACATTACAGCCATCTTCTATGATTATCTGTCCCCAATCTCCTCGAATAGCAGCTCCTGGGCCAATGTAAACATTTTCGCCAATAAGTACATTTCCAGTAACCGTAGCGTTTGGATGAACAAAACTAGATGCTTTGACAACAGGAATAAAACCATTAAAAGAATAAATCGCCATTTTATTTAAATAGTAAGTCAAGTTTGACCTAAATTTCAATAAAGGTACAATTTTGAGTTCAAATAGTAAGTAATTTCAGTTGATTGTTTTACGAAAAAAGCTCTGAAGCTTAGGGATTTGAATTCTTTTGCTTATCTACAATTGCATCTAATGATTTCATGCCGTCAATTGCAGCAGAAATAATTCCACCAGCATAACCGGCACCTTCAGCGCAAGGATATAAATTTGAAATTTGAATGTGCTGTAAAGTTTCTTTGTTTCTTGGAATTAAAACTGGCGAAGAAGTCCTCGATTCAGGAGCATGAATAACAGCTTCATTGGTGATAAAACCATTCATTTTTTTTCCAAATTCTATAAATCCTTTTCGTAGTCGACTTACGATGAATCGTGGAAAAATTGCATCCATTTCAACGCTGGAAATTCCGGGCTGATAACTCGATTTTGGAAAATCAACAGATTTCTTTTTTTGAATAAAATCGAGCAGTCTTTGAGCTGGCACTTTTTGATTTTTTCCAGCTAATTCCCAACATTTCTCTTCTATTTCCCGTTGAAAATTCAAACAAATAAACGGGTCATTCGGATCGCCTTTTAGGTCTTTCGGTTCGATACTCACTACAATTCCGGAATTCGAATAGGGATTATTTCTTTTCGAAGGTGACCACCCATTTGTGACAACTTCTTTATTTTCTGTGGCACATGGTGCAATAATTCCACCTGGACACATACAAAACGAATAAACCCCTTTTCCTTCAATTTGTGCTACTAAATTATAGGAAGCCGGAGGTAAATACTCGTCATTTAACCTACCGTGATATTGTATTTTGTCAATCAGTTCTTGCGTATGTTCAATGCGGACACCAATTGCAAATGACTTTGCTAAAACCTCAATTTTTTTTCTGTGTAGTAATTCAAAGATATCTCTTGCGGAATGACCGGTTGCTAAAATGAGATTTGAAATTTTAATTTTTTTATTTCCATTTATCTCGATCTCTGAGATAGTTTGATTTTTTAAAGTAAGATCTGATAACTTATGTTCAAAATGAATTTCACCACCACAATCAATAATCTTTTCGCGTATCGCTTTAATTATTTGAGGAAGTTTGTTTGTTCCAACATGCGGGTGTGCTTCTACTAAAATATCTTCGTTTGCTCCGAAATATACTAGCATTTGAAGGATTCGTTCAACATCTCCACGTTTTTTAGAGCGGGTGTATAACTTTCCATCTGAATATGTTCCTGCTCCTCCCTCACCAAAGCAATAATTTGATTCAGAATTTACACGCCCTTCTTTGTTTAGAATCGCTAAATCTCGTCTTCTCTCTCTGACATCTTTTCCTCTTTCAAAAATAATTGGTTTAAATCCTCTTTCCAATGCTCTTAATGCAGCAAAGAGTCCTGCAGGCCCGGCACCAATTATATGAATGCTTTCTGATTTTGCGACATTTTTAAAGTCGAAATCAAAGTTGTCAGATTCACTGAATTCCTCTAATGAAACTAGGAAGTTTAGATTTATTTTTATCGCTCTTTTTCGCGAATCTATACTTCTTTTTTTTAATAGAAAGTAGATTTTTTGGTCTTTTTCACCTAAAAATTCATGTTTGAGCTTAGCAGAAATAAATTCAGAATTTCTTGCTTCTTCTGGAGAACATTGAAATGAAATTTCTTTCATTATCCCTCAAAAATTAAGGAAATCCACCAACCTTTATTATACAATTTTTCAATTGGGCGATCAAAAGGTGTTTGTTCTTGGATTAAAACATTTCTAACTCCGTGCGAATACTTTAATTCTACCGCAAATTTAAAGTAGGCAGCAAAAAACTCAAGACCTCCTCCAATTTGCCCCTGAAAGTCATTCTTCCTAATTTTTAAATAAGGATCGATAAAATTTTGCGAGGAATTTTCTTGAGATTGTAAATCTAAGGAATAAGAGCCTCCCAATAGAGCATAAGCAGTAAAGTTATTTAGGCGCTTGGCTCGAAACATTAAAATGAAAGGAAAAGATAAATTTGTAGAATTTACACGTTGGTCTTTTAAATAGATTAGTGTATCAAAAGGTGTGATTTTTTCAAAGGTATAACTCAAAACTCTTTCTTCAAAAGACAATGTAGGCATAAAACGTAATTTCAATAGCGGGGTTCCTAATTTTAAAGTTGTTAGAATTCCGAGTTGCCCGCCAATAGTTGGATTATTTTTAATTGCCTTCAATGAATAAAGAGCATTGTAAAATTGATATTGCTTATTGTAAACATCTAATTTTTCATATTTTGTGAAATCAGAGGTATTGGTACCAAGCATAAAACCAAAATGAAAAAGTCTTTTATCAAAACTCTTATAGCGTTCTTGAAAGTATTTCTGAGAAAAAACTAATTTTAGAGACAAACAAAAAAGAAAGAGAACAGAGTATTTCATTTGCTATAAGTAACGAAAGATGATTTGCTTTGTTGCAGTTTTATTTGGTTCCTGTATAAATAGTTGCAATTCCGCCAGATAGAATAATAGATTGCACACTTTTGTAATTTAAATTTCTAAGGATACTTTCAAATTCTTTGCCCTCTGGAAATGCTGCTACACTCTCAGGGAGATAGGCATAAGCTTGAGGATCTTTTGAAATTCTTTTCCCAAAAAATGGAATAAAGTATTTTGAGTAAAATGAAAATACTTGTTTTACAGGAAATTTTTTCGGTTTTGAGAATTCTAAAATCACTATTTTTCCACTTGGTCTTATTACTCGCAACATTTCACTTAAACCTTTTTCGAGATTTTCAAAATTACGAACACCAAATCCAACTGTCAATGCATCAAAATAATTATCTTCAAAAGCCAAGTTTTCAGAATCTCCTAAGATCATTTTTATGGTCTTATCATGTCCTTTATTTTTCATTTTTTTTGCTCCTACCTCGAGCATTCCAGAGGAAATATCTACGCCAATTACTTCATCAGGATTTAATTTTAAACTCGCAATAGCAAAATCGCCAGTACCCGTTGCGATATCAATTACTTTTTTAACCTCAAGGTTTTTTAATTGCTTAATTGCTTTTTTTCGCCACAAGTGATCAATTCCAAGTGATAGGAAATGATTTAAGAAATCGTAATTAGCTGAAATATTATTAAACATTTCAGCTACTTCCTCTTTTTTAGATTTCTCAGAATTATATGGTTTAACTAGTTTTTCAGGCATATTGACTTCAACAAATAGTTAGCTTAGAAGTTCAGAAACCTCATTTAATAAATCATTTTTAGAGATGCTTACTACACCTGATTTTTCACAGACTAAACCTCCGGCTAAATTTGAAATTTGAGCAATTTGTTTTGTGCTTGCACCTGAAATTAAACACAATGTTGCCACTGCAATAACAGTATCTCCAGCACCTGAAACATCAGAAATACTTCTGATATGAGCTGGCACGTAATATTTTTCAGTTTGGTTTTTAATGAAGACACCATATTCTGAGAGTGTTATAAATGAAATCTCGTTCTGTAATTTTTCTTCCAATACTTCTATCCCTTTCTCAAATAGTTCTTTATTCGAATTAAAATCAAAATTGAGGTTTAATCCTTCCTTTAATTCTTTTAGGTTTGGTTTGAATAGACTTACACCTTTGTAGCTTAAAAAGTTTTCTTTTTTTGGATCTACAGCTGTTGGAATATCTTTCTCTTTAGCAATTTTAATTGTATTTTGAATTACAGAATCTGTTAAAACACCTTTGTTGTAATCTTCAAATATTATTCCGTCAACACCTTGATTTATAATATTTTGAATAGTATTATTTAGCTTAATTTCTTCACTTTCTAACAAAGGAAAAGTACTTTCTGAATCAATACGAAGTAATTGTTGTTTACTGGAGATTACTCTTGTTTTTACTGTGGTTTTCCTCGCGATACTTTTAACAAGACCATCTGTTGAAATTCCATTTTTTTCAAATAAATTTAGGAGTTTATCTCCTGAAGAGTCTTCTCCAATAACACCACAAATTACTGGTTTTGCTCCTAAGGCGAGTAGGTTAAGAGCAACATTTCCAGCTCCGCCTATTCGAGCATCTTCATTTTCTAGGGAAACAATTGGAACAGGTGCTTCTGGACTAATGCGATTTACTTTGCCCATAACATAGGCATCTAGCATAACATCACCAATAACGAGTATTCGCAATCCATTAAATTTATCAAATAAGTCTTTATAATTCACTAATGTAAGTTTAAAAGCGCATTTTTAATTCTTTTCATTGCTTCTGTTAATGTTTTTTCTGAAGCTGCGTAGGAAATTCGCATACAATTAGGATCTCCAAATGCATCTCCACCAACAAGTGCAACAAGTCCTTCTTCTAGTAGATACATACAAAGTTCATCAGAATTAGAAATTTTTCTACCATTAAATGATTTTCCAAAAAAGGAGGAAACATTAGGGAATACATAGAAAGCTCCTCCTGGTTTGTTTGAAACAAGACCGGGAATTTCTGACAAAGCATCTAAAACCAATTTTCTTCGGCTTTTAAATGCACCAATCATTTCGTCTAATACTTTTGGATCAGCATTCATCGCTGCAATTGCTGCTTTTTGAGTAATAGAACAGGTTGCAGATGTAAATTGACCTTGAACTTTATCGCAGGCTGCTGCAATATCTCTGTGAGCAGCAATGTAACCAAGTCGCCAGCCAGTCATAGCCCAAGCTTTAGAAACGCCATTTACCGTAACTACCTGATCGTATATTTCAGGGAATTGCGCCAAACTTTCGTGTTTCCCTTCAAAATTTATGTGTTCATAAATCTCATCGCTAAGGGCAATTAAAGAGGGATATTTTTGTAACACGTTTGCTAAATCTTTTAATTCATCTTTGGAATATACAGAGCCAGTAGGATTACAAGGCGTAGAGAAGAGCATTAATTTTGTTTTTGGGGTAATTGCTGCTTCAAGTTGAGCACCCGTAATTTTAAAATCATTTTCAATTCCTGCATGAACAATAACTGGAATTCCTTCTGCTACTTTGACAATTTCCAAATAAGAAACCCAGTAGGGAGAAGGTATAATAACTTCATCTCCAGGATTTATTAAGCTTAAAACAACATTTGCAATTGACTGCTTTGCGCCAGTAGAAACAACAATTTGATCTTTTGTATAAACTAAATTATTATCGCGTTTAAATTTTAAGGCAATACTTTCTCGCAAATCTTCGTAACCCGGAACTGGAGTATACATTGTGAAATTATTGTTCATTGCTTCAAGCGCAGCATCTTTTATAAATTGAGGTGTAAAAAAATCTGGTTCACCCAAAGAAAGAGAAATAATGTCTTTTCCTTGCGCTTTTAATTCTCGGCTTTTCCTTGACATTGCAATGGTTGCAGATTCTTCCATTGATAATAAACGTTCCGATAATTGAATCATGTAAATTTTTTTAACAAAGGTACTATTTTAAATAATTACAAAAAGATATCATTTCTTAGAATCTTGTAATTTCAATTCTTCTATTCCTCTAATAAATCAGGACGTCGTTCTTTTGTTCTCTCTAGTGCTTTTTCTTCTCGCCAGTACTCGATCTCTTTGGTATTTCCAGAAAGTAGTACATCTGGAACTTTCAATCCTTTAAATTCTGGAGGACGTGTGTAAACAGGTGGTGAAAGAAGCTTATCTTGAAAACTGTCTGTTAGCGCTGAGGTTTCATCATTTAAAACTCCCGGAATTAGTCGAACAATCGCATCTACTAAAACTGCAGCAGCCAATTCTCCTCCTGAAAGAACGTAAGATCCAATTGAAATTTCTCGTGTAATGTATTTCTCTCTAATTCTTTCATCAACACCTTTGTAGTGACCGCATAGGATTATTAAGTTTTTACTTAAAGATAAATCATTACAGTGATTCTGAGCAAGAACTTCTCCGTCTGGTGTCATGTAAATTATTTCGTCATATGTTCTCTCCTCGCATAATTTTTCAATCAAGGATGCAATAGGTTCAATGCTCATTACCATTCCAGCGCCACCGCCATATTGGTAATCATCAACGTTTTTGTGCTTGTTTGTAGCGTAGTCTCGGATGTTGTGAACATAGATTTCAACGTGACCTTTTTCTTGCGCTCTTTGCATAATAGAGATCGAGAAAGGGCTTTCAAGAAGTTTGGGAAGAATCGTTAGAATATCGATGCGCATAGGGCAAAATTACGTTATTTTTAGCTTTTCTTAAAGAAACACTTACTTCGTTCAGCATTAATCTTCAAAAAACAATTATTTTAGCACTTCATTACTTACCATGAACTATTTTTTTGCTTGCCTTTTTTTTCTCGCTTTTAACTCTTTTTTTGCTCAAGATTCTTGGTCGGGCAATACAACTCCGTCCTATCCAGAATTAATCAATTATCTTAATAAAGTAGCTCAGGAAAACAAAGAAATTGAGTTGTACGCCATGGGCCCCTCAGATTACGGTCTACCAATATATATTTGTATTGTAAATGGTGCTGGAGATTCCTTAAAAACACTCAAAAAAGCAAGAGAAGAAAGCACTATTTTAATTAATAATGCTATTCATCCTGGTGAACCTGATGGTGTCAATGCAATGTTAATTTGGATAGATACTTGGATCAAAAATGGCAAAAACACTTCTGACATTCCACTAATTGCTTTCATTCCTGCTTACAATGTTGGAGGTATGATGAATCGTTCATCAACAAGTCGAGCAAATCAAAATGGACCGGAAGAATATGGTTTCCGTGGAAATGCAAAGAATTTAGATTTAAACCGAGATTTCATAAAAATGGATTCTCAAAATGCCTTTACTTTCGCTAAAATTTTTCATGCTTTAGATCCAGATGTTTTTATCGACATGCATGTTTCAAATGGCGCAGATTACCAATATACATTGACCTATATTTCTTCGATGAAAGAACGAATGGCTCCTGAAATAAGAAATTTATGTTATTCGGAGTTACTTCCTTATTTAAGGAAATCATTAAAATCTAAAAAAATAGATTTGTTTCCTTACGTCGAATTAAAAGGTGAAACTCCAGCACAAGGAATATACGCTTTTAATGATTTATCACGCTACTCAATGGGCTATGCTTCTTTGTTTAATTCTTTGAGTTTTACAGTAGAAACACACATGTTAAAACCTTTTCCTGAGAGAGTTCAAGCAAGTTTAGCATTTATGGAAGAAGTATTCAAGTGGACCTTTGAAAATCAAACAAAGATTGAGCTTTCCCGCAAAAGTGCATTTAAGTATTTTGAAACTCAAGACTATTTTAAGTTTAATTACAAACTCACTGAAAAACCAGATTCAATTCTTTTTTTAGGTTTTGAACATGATTTTCCTATCGATGAAACAACAGGTTTAAAACGCCTTCGTTACGACAGAACAAAACCTTACGCTAGAAACATCCCACATTTTGCAAATTATTTTCCACAAGATTCAATTCGAATTCCAGAATATTATGTTGTAGGTGCGCAAGAAAAAGAAGTTATTGAGCGCTTAAAGTTCAATAAAATTTACTTTACAACTGTTTCAAAAGAAAGTAGTTCTCTACTAAATACATTGGTTGTGAAAGATTATAAAAGTCTCTCAAAACCGTATGAGGGCCATTTTAAACTCAGTGAATTAGAAATTAAGTCAAGTCTTCAAACTATAAAATTAAAGCCGGGGGATATTTTAATTCCGAGTAAGCAAAAAGGTTCTAGTTTTATTCATTCAGTTCTTCAAGGTCGTGCAGAAGATTCCTATCTTTCATGGAACTTCTTTGATTCGTATTTACAACAAAAAGAATACTTTTCGAATTATGTTTTTATTGAACAAATTGCAAAAATATTGAATGAGAATCCCAAGTTAAAAAAAGATTATGAAGAAATGAAAGCTGCTGATGAAAAATTTCGTAATTCAGAATGGGATCAATTGTATTTTATTTACTGTAGAAGTCCTTATTTTGAGCAAACATTTATGCGTTTACCGATTTACTATAAGTAGTTAGTATCCAACTTTAGTTCTTACGCGGTTTAAAACTTCATCTGCAACTAATTTTGCTTTTTCTGCGCCAATTCTTAATGCTGTATCTATTTGTGATTTATCTGCCATTAACGCAGAAAATTTTTCTCGGGGTACAGCAAATTTTGTGAGAATTAATTCAAACAAGGCTTGTTTTGCATGTCCATAACCGTAATTACCTGCTAAATAATTTTTTCGCATTTGATTTATTTCACTTTCACTGGCAATTAATTTGTAGAGGGCAAAAGTTGCACATTTACTTGGATCTTTTGGTTCTTCTAAAGGTGTGCTGTCAGAAACTATTGACATGATTTGTGTTCGCAGTGCTTTTTCGGGAAGTAAAACATCGATATAATTCCCCCTTGATTTACTCATTTTTTCACCATCTGTTCCTGGTACAAGCATCGTAACCCCCTCAATTTTTTCCTCAGGTAGAATAAATGTTTCTCCGTATTTTAAATTAAAACGATTTGCAACATCTCTGGTCATTTCTAAATGCTGCTTCTGATCTTTTCCAACCGGTACAATTGTAGCATCATAGAGAAGGATGTCAGCTGCCATTAAAATTGGGTAAGTGAAAAGTCCACCATTTACATCATCCATCCGATCTGCTTTATCTTTAAAACTATGAGCAAGCGACAAACGATTGAATGGATAAAGACAGAGTAAATACCACATTAATTCACTTACTTGAGGCACATCACTCTGACGATAGAAAACAGTTTTATTTGTATCTAAACCAAATGCAAGCCAAGTTGCAGCAGTGGCATAGCTATTTTCTTTTAATTGTGCACTATCTTTTATTTGTGTGAGCGAGTGCATATCGGCGATAAAGAGAAAAGATTCATTTTCAGCTTCCTTGGCTAATTTTAATGCAGGAATTATTGCACCAAGAATATTTCCAAGGTGTGGAGTTCCTGTACTTTGAATTCCTGTAAGTATTCGCGGCATTTTATAGTTTTTTTTCAAAAATAAGTATTAATACTGAATGCTGATAGTTACATTTTGCCAAATTTAGCTATATTTGGACATGCACAAAGTCTTTGGAGTTCTCAGTCTTCTTTGGAAACTTTACATTGCAATTATTTTTTTTATAATTGCTATTCTCATGTATCCTTTCTTTTTAATTGTTTTGATTCGCCCAACTTGGAAAAAGAAAAGTTTTAAGCTATTTATTATTTGGAGTTGGATGATGCGTATTTTGTGTTTTTACAGAATTAAGACCATTGAATCTGCTGAATTACCAGAGGGGCCTTATGTTATTGTGTCTAATCATACTTCTTATTTAGATATTTTTTTTATGCATTCTATTTTACCAAAATATCCTTTTGTTTTTTTGGGGAAAAGCGAATTATTGTACTATCCCATAATTAGAACTTATTTTAAAAACCTAAATATCCCTGTTTACCGAAATGACAAAAGAAAATCTGGTCAGGCATATTTACTTTCTGAGAAAGCTGTAAAAGAAGGTTGGTCGCTTGTTATTTTTCCAGAAGCAACTATTTCGAATGTTGACTGCCCTAAAATGCTTCCTTTTAAACATGGAGCTTTTAAATTAGCGAAGTCTTTAAATATTCCAATTTTACCCTTAACTTTTACAAGTAATTACAAGCTGTTCTCAGATCCCACAAATATACTTGGCCCAGCACAACCTGGAGTTTGTAATTTGTATATTCATCCGTACATTTCTGTGGAAACGATTAATAAATTAGAGGTTTTAGAATTAACTCAAAAATGTTTTGATATAATAAATCGCCCTATTTTAGAAGAATTCCCACAATTTAAAGATTGATTTTCACTAAATTTGCAACATGGACATAAGTACTGAAACGATCGATCATCTTGCTCATCTAGCAAGACTTGAATTTAAAGGGGCAGAAAAGGCAGGGATAAAAGCTGATTTGGAAAAAATCATTGGTTTTATGGATAAACTTCGCGAAATTGATACTAAAGATGTTGAGCCTTTAATTTTTATGTCTGATGAAGTAAATCGTTTGCGTGAGGATATTCCTCAAATAACGGTTACTCACGAAGAGGCCTTAAGAAATGCCCCGAAAAAAGACTCTGATTATTTCCGTATTCCAAAAGTATTGGACAAATAGGATTAAGCTCTTTTCCCAAGCTCAATAAGCTCTAAATCATGTATTTTATCTCTAGTAATTGAAAAACGTAAAATAGTTTTTACAGCATGAAAACCCTTGTAACCGCAGGCGCCAGGATTCATCCAAAGCATGTTGAGTTTTTTATCCATTTGGACTAAGGTTATGTGAGAATGCCCACAAATAAAAAGATCTGGTGCGCCATTAAGGCTTAATTCTTCTTTTGCGGGAAGTGAATATTGATAAGGTTTTCCACCAATATGAGTAATAAGAACATTTACACCTTCAATTTTAAAACGCAAAAATTCTTTTGTTTCCTGTCTGATTTCGTGGTTATCGATATTTCCCCAAACGGCTCGTGTTGGTTTAAAAGCTATGAGTTCATCTAAAACTTCCATGCTTCCAATATCTCCAGCATGCCAAATTTCATCAACATTACTAAAATATTCCTTGATTTTTGGATCTAAATAGGAGTGAGTATCAGAAAGTAGACCGATTTTTTTTGACACAGATCATTAATTTAAAAAATCTAAAACTGCACAAAAAAATGCTTTTTTGTGTTTACTAAAACCAATTCCGACTTTCGTGAGTTCACTGTCTAAACAAGCTTGCCTATGTCCTAAACTTGGAACTTCGTGATCTACTAAGAGTTGCATTGCAATGTCTTTGCCAGTTTCCATATCGTAAGCAATACATTCAGCATTGTAAAATCCTTCGCATTTTTTTCTGTCATGCCCCATATATCCTGATGCACCTTGTTCTAATGCGAAACAAATAGCTAATTCTCTCAATTCTACATTGTAAATTAAGGTATTCATGGGTTTTGTAGTTTTTAAGTCACTCAATAAAGATTCTTTATAGGGAGAATCTTTAAGGTATGCACCGTATTTTTCAGGCCCGAAGTATGGTAAAACCTCAATTTTTGCAAATTTCAATGGAAATAAACGTGCTAGATTGATGTAGAGGATTGCCTCCTTTTCAATTTCTGATAATTCATTAATAAAGATGCAAGTATTTGCTTTTTCAAGTTCTTGTGAGGACCAAGTTTGAGAAAAAGAATACTGAGGAGAAATAAAGATAAAAAGTAAAAATGAAAGTGCTGTTTTCATGATAAAGGGTTTTAATCTATAACTTTTAAATTAGCAAAACGTAACAAAACAGTTTTACTTCCATGATGCGGAAAAAAAATTATTGCTTTTTTATCTGCACCACTTCCTTCGAGTTGTGTTATTTTTCCTTTTCCAAATCGTTCATGTTCAACATTGTTACCTACCATTAAATGTAAGCCTTCCGAATTTTTAGACGGTAATTTATTTATTTCATTCAGTGACTTTAGATTTCCGGGAACACTTCCAGTTTGTCTTGACAAGCCATTAGAAAATGATCTCTCAAAATTACCATTCATAAGTGATCTTCCAGTTCCACGTGGAGGTGAATCAAAAGTCAAATAGCTAGGATCAATTTCATCAATAAAGCGACTGGCTTCAGAGCTAACAGTTTGACCCCAAGTAAAGCGAGTGCTAGCATGAGATAAGGTGCAAGTTGTCATCGCACGTGTTAGCGCAACGTAAAATAAGCGACGTTCCTCCTCCAATTCAGTTCGGGTAGTTAAAACCAATTGTGAAGGAAAAAGATTTTCTTCCAATCCAACAATGTATACATGAGGAAATTCCAATCCTTTGCTTGCATGAATTGTCATTAAAGAAACGTGGTTACGTTCTTCTGTTTTATCTTGGTCAGCATCTGTTAAAAGAGCAACATCAATCATGAAATCAGCTAAGGATTTAAAATCATCGATCTCAGAATTTTTTACAAATTCTTGAATTCCTCCTAAAAGTTCCTCAATATTTTGAAATCGTTCGATTTCTTCAGTGCCTTTGTCTTTTTCTGATTTAAGCTCTGCAAAGATACCACTTGTCTTTGCAATTCTGTCGGCTAGTTGAAAAGCGTCTATTTTGTATAACTCGGCACTAAAACTATTTATCATCCTAACAAAATCATAAATTTTATTTTTTGTACCATTATTTATATCACAGGGATATTTTTCAAAATCGCTCATCACATCCCATAAACTAACATTGTGTTTATTTGCACAAATTAAAAGACTTTGAATACTTGTTTTTCCAATTGAACGTTTTGGGTAATTTATAACACGTTTTACTGCTTCTTCATCATGCGGATTTGCCGTTAAGCGAAAATAAGCCAATAAATCTTTTATTTCTTTTCGCTGATAAAAAGATAAGCCACCATATATTTTGTATGGAATGTTAAGTTTCCGCAAGGATTCTTCAAATGAACGAGATTGTCGATTAGTACGGTAAAGTATTACAATATCATTAAAGCTTGCACCGGATTCTTGATTAAGATCAAAAATCTTCCCTGAAATGACTCTTCCCTCCTCATTATCTGAGAGTGTACGTATGACTTTTATTTTTTCGCCTTTAGTATTTCCAGTCCATACATTTTTAAAAATTTGGTTTTTGTTTTTTTCAATAATACTATTCGCTGCTTCTACAATATTCTTTGTGCTACGGTAGTTTTGTTCGAGTTTAAACAACTTAAAATCTGGGTAATCTACCCTAAAATTCAGTATGTTCTCAATATTTGCACCACGAAACGAATAAATACTTTGTGCATCATCACCAACTACACAGATATTTTCATATGCTGCCGCAATTTTTTTTACAATTAAGTATTGCGCATGATTTGTATCCTGATACTCGTCTACCAATATGTATTTAAATTTTTGCTGATAATAGTGAAGGACATCGGGAAAATTATTCAATAGAACGTTTGTAAAGTAGAGTAGGTCGTCAAAATCCATTGCTCCGGCTTTTTGACAGCGATTGGCATACCTCATATAAATATGTTTTATCTCCGGTATTCGACTCTGTTTGTTGGCTTGTGTTAATTCCTCATTTTCTGCATATTCTTCAGGAGAAATCAAGTTGTTTTTTGCCGAGCTTATGATTCCAAAAACCAAACTTGGTTTATACGCCTTATCATCAAGATTAAATTCTTTAATAATATCCTTAATCAGACTTTTAGAATCTTGTGTATCGTAAATCGTAAAATTACTTGGAAAGCCTATTCTATCTGCATTATAGCGTAATATTTTCGAGAAAACAGAATGAAAAGTTCCCATTGAAATATTCTTTGCTTCGGAAGCCCCAATAATTTTACCAATACGATCTGTCATTTCTCTTGCTGCTTTGTTGGTAAAAGTAAGTGCTAGAATATTGAAAGGATCAATTCCTTGCTCAATCATATACGCAATCCTGTAAGTTAGTACACGAGTTTTTCCGGAGCCAGCTCCAGCGATTACCATCGAAGGGCCATAGATATTTTCTACGGCAATTTTTTGTCTTTCGTTTAGATCTTCTAAGTAGGACATGAAAAGAATTGAATAAGGTCAAAATTAAGGATAATGTAACTCAAATAATTCACTTAAAAAGACAAATCAAAAAAGTTTTTAACACAATTTTTGAATTTAAGTTATTATTATAATTATAAATTCATCAAGAAATGGCATGTTTATTGGTATTTTTACAAAAAAAATATTATGAAATATCCAACTCCAAAAACAATAATTTTAAGTTTCTTTTTACTATTTATCAGCGAAAAAACCTTTACTCAAAATAGTTTAAGGGTAAGTAATTCAGAAATTCAAAAAGTTAGAATTTATCAAAGTGGGGCTTTTGTAAGCAGGTCGGTTAAGGTAAATCTGAATGCAGGCATCAATGAAATTGTATTTGATAAATTATCACCATATATCAATGCAAATAGTATTTCTGTAAAAGGTTTTGGGGAAGCAAGTATTGTTGGTGTTAACTTTCAGCAAAATTATTTAAAAATTCAAAAGACTTCGTCCGAAATCACGAAGCTTGAAGGCGAAAAAGATTCTCTTACGATTAAATTTAAATATATTCAAAATAAAATAATGGCATGCAATGAAGGGCTTGCCGTTCTTCAAGCTAACAGATCAATTGGTGGTGCTAACAACGGAATTGATGCAACGAAACTTACGGCACTTGTTGATTATCAGATAAAAAAAATAAATTCTTTAAAAGATGAGATAATTGACTTAGGAATTAAAGATCAGGGTTTACAAAATCAGATTACTAAAATAAATCAACAATTAAGTGTCTTAAATAGCAAACAAAATCAATCGGAAGGTAAAATTATTGTTACGGTAAATTCAAGTACTAAGTCACTTGCTAGCTTCGAATTTTCCTATCTAATAAATAGCAATGTTAGGTGGACTCCCGTTTACGATATTCGTGTAAAAAATACTAGCAGTCCGATGGAGTTTATCTTAAAAGCTAAAGTTTATCAGAGCACAGGAGAAGATTGGACTGATGTAAAGCTTTCACTTAATACAAGTAATCCAACAGATCGTGTTCAAAAGCCAAATTTAACTCCTTGGTATTTAAATTTCCAACGAGAAGATGATTATAGAACGAGAGGAACAAACAGCGATCAGGAAAGTGCTGCTCCGATGATGAAAAAATTAGAGGAAGTAAAGGTTAAAATGAATACAATGCAATGGTCGAATGCTCAAATAATTGAAAATCAATTAAACAATGAATATGAGATTGAAAATAAATATACCCTGAAAAGTGGAAATATCGAAACTCAAATTGAAATTAATAGAATAAATGCAAATGCATATTATGAATACGCAAGTGCGCCAAAATTAAATTCCGATGCTTTTTTAATGGGAAATATTATAAATTGGGAAAGTTTAAATCTATTAAATGCTGAAGGAAGTGTTTATTTTGATGGTGCTTTTGTTGGCACAACGTACATTCAAAATTCTAGCTCTAAGGATACTATGAATTTATCGCTTGGTAAAGATGAACGAATTATAATCAAACGAACTAAGTTAAACGAAGTTAATGGAAGTAATTTATTTGGGAATATGAAGGAGAAAAAGTTCTCGTATGACATTGTTGTAAAAAACACAAAGAAAGAGACTGTTGAAATCACCATTGAAGAGCAATTGCCGATTAGCCAAGATAAAAATATTACTGTTAACGCACTAGAATTATCAGGTGGCAAACTAAATCCAACTTCAGGTTTAGTAACTTGGAAGATTTCTCTAAAAGCTGGAGAAAGCAGCACTAAGAAATTTAATTTTTCAGTAAAATTTCCAAAGGATACTTCTGTAAATGGTTTGTAGAAAAATACGGAATCCTTATTTGTTTATCAAAAAAAATGTTGATTCGAATATCCAATAATTTATTTAGGATACTATTTATTCTGAATTTATTTTGTCTTACAATGTAGTATTAATGTGAAGTTCTTGCGCACAAGTTATTATTTATGAGATATTCACTACATTTGTTTTTAAAATTCAGATAATAAATGAAACTACTTCTCACGCCATTAAAACTTCAAAACTTTATTTTAATGTTTTTTATGGCATCTTATTTAACTTGCTCATCTCAAATTAATTATAAGATTACAGCTGAAGCAAAATCTTTGATGTGTCCTTATCTATCTCCAAAATTTATGAGCCTTCTAGAAAAAGAAGGAGCTAAAAAAATGCTCAAACATGAGGATTATTCAATTACTTTTCAAATGGATAATGAGAAATCAATATCAGAGAAAAGAATTCTAGAACTAGTAGATCTTGTTGGCTATGAGCCTAAATTATTCAAAATTTTTATAAATAATGATAAATAAATTTATTAATCTTATTTTTTTAAGTTTTATAACACTAACTACTACTCAAGTAAACTCTCAAGACAACACTTTTTTCAGGAAATATAATCTAGGTGGAATGCAGGGGGGGCTTCAACTCGCTGTAACGAGTGATGGAGGTTTTATTGCAACAGGGCAACACGAAGGTAATGGAGGTAATGGGGATTGTGATATTTATGTGTATCGTGTAGATTTATGTGGCAATATTGTTTGGTTTAAACTTTTTGGTACTGGCTCTCAAGAGGGTGGAAAAAGTATTAAGCAAACTTCTGATGGAGGATTTATTGTATCCGGACTTGGACCTTCAAATACGTCACCAAGGGCTTTTAATATGAAATTAGATTCTAATGGAAACATAGAATGGGCTAAAAGATATCCAAGTGACTGGATGTTATATTCTCATGAAGCAATTAATGGAGATTTTATTAATCTTGCACAAAATAGTTTAATGCGAACTGATTCTGTAGGTAATGTTTTATGGAGGAAATATATAGGTTTTATGGGAAGCATGAACCTTTGGCTTGATGAATTAAGTAATGGAGATATTATTGTTACATCTACTGGAAATGGAAGTGATATATACGTTGGTAGGTTTACTTCTCTTGGAAATACGGTATGGATAAAAAAATATGGTGCTGGGTATTCATCTGTTGATCATGTTGAATGGTCCTCAAAAGGTGTTGTAAATAGTATTGAAAATTCTGTTTGCGTAACATCTCCTACTTATTTAGGATCTCAAGGAGGTGAAAACATACTTGTTATGAAATTAAATTTAACTGATGGCTCTCTTATTTGGAGTAAAGCAGTCGGTGGTCCTGCTTCAGATCAATCAAGAGATATACAATTGTTCCCTGGTGGTTATGCAATTGCTGGAAATACCGCATCTTATCCCGTTGCTATTAATCCTTCAGCAGGAATAATTCAAAATTTTAGTGAAAGGGATGCTTTGCTTTTTACGATGGATGAGAATGGAAATGAAATTTGGTCGAGGACATATGGTGGTGATGAAAGAGATAAAGCAATTGGCGTGCAATATAATTCAGATAACGGGTTTACTTTATCTGCTTATTCCAGTTCATCAATATTTGGGAACTTTGATTCTAGTATGGATCCATTATTTATTAAAACAGATAGTTTGGGGTTTGTTGCTTGCCAAACAAATTCTCCACCCTTAGTTTTTCAAGATGTATCGGTATCAATTACGCCTATTTTAACTCAACCTTCTAATGAGGGGATTGACTCTTATTCTTTTACAGCAAATGTAATAGATTTTAACCCTTCTGATGGTTATCTCTGCCAACAATGTATTTCCACACCATTATTTCAAGTTTCTGACACTGCAGTTTGTGTTGGAGATACCGTTAGTTTTTTTAATACAACTATTATAGGATTAACATGCTTCCAACAATGGTACATTGATGGTCAACAATATGATGGTACTATAAATCCTTTTTATTCTTTCGATACTGCAGGTGATTATCAAATACAGTTAATGTCTACTTGCGGAGTAAATGCTGATACGTTTAATATTGTTATTCATGTATATCCAATTCCTACAGTTGATGCAGGAATAGACACAAATTTTTGTGTTAATGGAACTTTAACTTTAAGTGCGGGAGGTGCAGATACTTATATTTGGAGCAATGGTGTAATAAACAATGTCCCTTTTTTTCCTATCTCCTCTGGTACATACAGTGTAATTGGCACGACAATTTATGGTTGCACAAATTATGATACTTTAGAAATCATAATAAACATGAGGCCGGAAGTTTTAGCGCAAGACACTATTCTTTGTAGCGATATTGCATGTGGTGTTACTTTAGGGGATGATATTGATGGACCAACTGCAAGTACTTACAACATTACTGCTATCAACTCAAATGGCCTAAGTGCTTCCGCAGGAACTCCACTTGTTGCCAATGGTGTTATAAATTCTAATCTATTCGATGATGCTTGGACAAATACAACGAATGCTCCTGTAGATGTTATTTATACCATTGTGCCAATTAGTGCAATAGGTTGTGAGGGAACTCCCTTTACAGTAACAATTACCGTAAATCCAGAGCCGATAATGTTAAACCAAGTCACAACAGTTTGTAGTGATGTTGCATGCGGCCTTTCTTTAGCAAATGATATTGATGGTCCAACTGCGAGCATTTATAACATTACTACTATCAACTCAAATGGCCTAAGTTCTTCAGCAGGAACTCCACTCGTTGCCAATGGAGTCTTAAACTCTAATCTCATTGATGATGTCTGGACAAATACAACGAATGCTCCTGTAGATGTTATTTATACCATTGTGCCAATTAGTGCAATAGGATGTGAGGGAACTCCTTTTACTGTAACACTAACTATAAATCCAGAACCTTTTATCTCAGACCAAGTTTTAACACTTTGCAGTGATATTGCAACTAGTCTTACTTTAGGGGATGATATAGATGGACCAACTGCAAGTTCCTACAACATTACTACTATCAACTCAAATGGTCTAAGTTCTTCTGCAGGAACTCCACTCGTTGCAAATGGCGTCTTAAACTCTAATCTAATTGATGATGCCTGGACAAATACAACAAATGCTCCTGTAGATGTTATTTATACCATTGTGCCAATTAGTGCAGCAGGATGTGAGGGAACTCCTTTTACTGTAACACTCACGATAAATCCTGAACCTGTTGTCTCAAACCAAGTTTTAACACTTTGCAGCGATATTGCATCTGGACTTACTTTAGCGGATGATATTGATGGACCAACTGCGAGTACTTATAACATTACTGCTATCAACTCAAATGGCCTAAGTGCTTCAGCAGGAACTCCACTCGTTGCTAATGGAGTTTTAAACTCTAATCTCATTGATGATGCTTGGACAAATACAACGAATGCTCCTGTAGATGTTATTTATACCATTGTGCCAATTAGTACAGCAACTTGTGAGGGAACTCCTTTTACTGTTACACT
Organism: Chitinophaga pinensis; assembly: GCA_945883825.1. GTDB lineage: Bacteria > Bacteroidota > Bacteroidia > Flavobacteriales_D > Crocinitomicaceae > UBA952. Next base: position 192 of record CAMCYF010000009.1, on the reverse strand, counting down.
CACTATAAATCCAGAACCACTGGTTCCAAATCAAGTCGCAGCAGTTTGCAGTGAAGAACTAATTGGTGTTACTTTGGCAAATGATCCAAATGGCCCCAATTTACAATCTTGGAACATCACAAATATTTCCATTGGTAGTTCATTGGTTCCTAATTCTGCAAATGTAAATATAGGGACAACAATATCTAATCA
>CAMCYF010000008.1 GCA_945883825.1 Chitinophaga pinensis | reverse complement strand
GCGGTCTGGACGGGACTCGAACCCGCGACCCCATGCGTGACAGGCATGTATTCTAACCAACTGAACTACCAAACCAATTTTTTAACTTTTTTTCAAAAATCTCCAGAAACATCTGGATTCAAAATCGTGTGAGCTTTGCGTTAAAAGCGGATACAAAAGTACATCTTTTTTTATGATAAGCAAAATAAGTATTTTATTTATTTTGAGTTTGTATTGATTTAGTAAGAGCACAAGAAAAAACAAGACAGGATTATTTACGAGGCAAATACTAAATTTTATGTTTACCAAATTTTTGTTGAAACATGAACTAAACCTGTAAATCTAGCAACCAATAAATCATCTTGATTGAGTACCGTGATTTCAAAAGTTTTCGTTTTACCTTCCTCTTTTAATTTATGTGCTTCTGTGATGAGGTAATCTCCGAGCTGTACTTTTTTTAAGTGACTTATGCTAGTTTCAATACTTACACATTGATATCCACAGGAATTTGCAGCAAATGCCAAGCAGGAATCTGCGAGTGAATAGGTGATGCCTCCGTGGGCAATTTCAAAACCGTTTAGCATATCAGATTTTATAGTGCAGCCAAGTCGGCAAACGTTTTCTTCGATCAAGAGCACTTCTATTCCTAGCCAATTGCTAAACGCATCTTTTTCGAGCATTTGCTTAACTATTTCTGCTGGGCTTTTCATTAGGATAAAAAAGTGCTTAAGTCAAATGTTTCATTAAGTCTAACTCCTTTTTCTGTTTCTTGAAGCGTACAACATTCATTTACGCTGTCGTGCTCGAGGAAAAGTACATGATTCTCTCTTGCTGAATTCTCTAAAAATGAAGCTTTTTCTTTTAGTGTAATTAATGGTCGTGTGTCATATCCCATAACATATGGAAGCGGAATATGTCCAACACTTGGAAGAAGATCAGCCATAAAAACAAGTGTTTTTTCCTTGTACTTAATATGAGGAATCATCATGCTTTCAGTGTGTCCATCGACAAATAAAACATCCATATTTGGAAAAACTTTCTCCATAAAATCTCCGTCACGAACTATAAATTTTAGTTGTCCACTGGCTTGAATTGGTAAAATATTTTCCGACAAAAAAGAGGCTTTTTCACGAGGATTTGGTTCTGTTGCCCAAAGCCAATGTTTTTCGTTACTCCAATAAGTCGCTGATGGAAAAGTAGGGCGGTAACCTGATTTTGAATCGTTCCATTCGATACTTCCTCCGCAATGATCAAAATGCAGGTGCGTTAAGAAAACATCTGTTACATCTGAAGCATGAAATCCCAATTTCGCTAAATTTCCATGTAGTGAATCGTTTCCATAACGGTAAAAATGTGAAAAGAACTTTTCATTTTGCTTGTCGCCAATTCCAGCATCGATAAGCATTAATCGATTCCCGTCTTCAATTAATAAGCTTCTCATAGCCCAAGAACACATGTTGTTTTCATCTGGCGGATTGCTTTTTTGCCAAATTACTTTTGGTACAACACCAAACATTGCACCGCCATCTAACTTAAAATAACCTGTGTTTAAGACATGAATTTTCATTGTCTAGTTTACTTAGGGAGAACGAAAGCCTTTATTTTTAGGACCTCCATTTTACTGTCTGTATTTGCAGAAACAGTTACAGATTTTTCTTGTGCATCAAGTTGCCCATCTCTCGGATGAAAAACAACTTCAATGCGATCACTTTTTCCAGGAGGAATAGGTTTTTCTGGTTTTTTGGGAGTTGTACAACCACAGCTCGCAGCTACATTTTCGATAATTAATGGTTTAGTTCCTGTATTGGTTACTGTAAAAAAAGCTTTGTTATCTGTATCTACAATTACTTTTCCGTAATCGTGTACTGTTTTATCAAAACTCATGCTTGTGACATTTGAAATCTTTTCTAATTCACTTTCAGAAAGTTCTTTTTTTAATTCTTCTTCTGTTGGATCTTCAGCAATAATAGTAGAAGAATAATCTGTTTTTCCGGAACCGTCTGATTTTCCAGAATCATCTTTTTTTTCCGAACAAGAAAATAAAAGAATACTTGTTAAAAGGCAAATTTGTATTTTCATAATGTTTTTTTTATCAAAAATAGGAAACTTATTGTAAAAATTAAAGTGTTTTGAAAATCATTTTAGACCAGACGAATGCAATCTTCACCAAGTGTGATTTTCTTTAAGCGGTATAATTTTCCGACAGCTTGTTTAAATAATTTTTTGCTCATGCCAAGTTTTTCTCTAATCTCATCTGGATGAGAACGATCATGAAGGTATAAAATCGTTTCTGCTTTCAAGCATTCTAGTAAATACTCACTTGCTTGATCAAATTTCTCAAATGTTAATGGTTCAAATTGAATGTCTAATTTTCCATCTTCACGAACCGTTCTCACAAATCCTTTTGTGAATGTTCCACAAGGTAAAAGTTTTGAAATATTATTTTTAAAAATAAGACCGTCGTATTTATTGTTAACGATGACATTTAAACCTAAAGAACTTTGTTCGCAAATTAAAAGATCTACTTCCTGCCCACTTAAATCTTCGCTACACGGCACTAAAAGTTTTTTAACTTTCATAGAACCAAATAAACGATCTGTCGCTTGATCATAGCGCAAAGTAAAGAGGTATTTTTCTCCTTCTTCTAGGGAATGAAGTTGTTCACCAAAAGGGACCAATAAATCTTTATCTAAGCCCCAATCAACAAAAGCACCATAAGGATTTACATGAATCACCGTCAAATACCTAAAATCGCCCAAGAGAATAAAAGGTGTTTCAGTGGTTGCGACAATTCTATTTTCGGAATCTTTGTGAACAAAAACATCTACTTCAGTACCGATTTCATTTTCAGGAAGCAAGTATTTTTTTGGTAATAAAACCTCATTTTCTAGGATATCTTCCAAATATGCTCCAGGAGGAGTAATTCTGTTTATTGTCAAACGGTTAATTCTTCCTAGTTGCATTTAGTTATTCTTTTTCTTTCTTTTGTTTTTGTATTTACCCATAGTTACCGGCATTCCGTTTGGGTCGTCTTTTTTCTTTATGCTTTTTTGTTTAGGTAATTTATCTTCTTCAATTTCTTCTTCAATTTCTTCGCTTTCAGGTGTTCTTGCAACATGATTAATCGCACTAGAATTTGATTCTGTATTTGGGTTTAACCATGTATTTTTAATTTGTTTTTTTTCTGCGTTGCCATCCTTACCGATAATATAAATTTGCTGCATTTTGTCTTTATTCTCCTCATTGATTGCAATTACATCCTCCTTAAGAATCCACATTTCATCATCATAGGAGTATGAATCATAAGACATATCTGGAACATAAAAAGAATAAACACCTGCTAATCCTGGCGCCTCTGGAGAGAGATGATCAAAAACGATGCGCTTGTATTTTTCGTCAAAACGAAGAGACATACTTGATTTATCTGCATATTCGAATGCTATGCGTTTTTTTATAGTTTTATTTTCCTTAAAAACGGGACTTCCAAGCTTTAAATTACTTCCATTAAAAGTTAGTACATCTAACAATTTAAAATTACTTACTGTCGTTCCACCATCCCAACCCATTAAAAGGTATTCTGTTCTTGAGTTCCGTTCGAATGGAAGAATTTTATAATAAAGTGCACCATACCAATTTTTTGCATCAATTATACCCTCAGGTTTTGCCATGTAGGGATCTAAATTGTCAACTAATTCTGTTACACGTACAATATCTTTTTCTGAATCCCAGCGAAGAACAAAAGCACAATAAGAATAACTAAAATCAGTATATTCAATATTCCAATTTATAATTCGGAGACTTTCATCTGGACTATCAATAATAGCTATAGATTTTAAATGCTTAAATTGATACTTAAAAACTCCTTCAATTTTTAAAAATGAAGCCATTTCAGATTTGAAGGTTAGATTTAAACGATTCATTTCTTCGTCTGTCTTTGCTGCACGAAGTTGAAGTAATTTCTCATTCAATTCAATTTCTTTTTGCTCCAACAAATCTTGAGAATTTATAGTAGCATTTAGTAAAATAAATAGAACTAATAGAAAACTAATTTTCATAGATGCTTTAACGTTTTTCTGCTGATTTTGTTACCGCTTATAGCTTTTTTAATTTTGCGATAGTTTCTTCAGGATTAATGGAGTTAAAAACAAAACTGCCTGCCACTAAAGCATTTGCTCCAGCTTTTACAAGTAAAGGCCCATTTTCAAGATTTACTCCACCATCTATTTCAATTATACAACTTGCATTTTTAGCAAGAATTAGCTTTTTTAATTTTTCAACTTTCTCGATACTAGAAGGAATAAATTTTTGTCCTCCAAACCCAGGATTTACAGACATAATCAAGACCAAATCAAGATCGCATATTACTTCTTCTAAAACGCTAATTGGTGTGTGAGGATTGAGAGCAACTCCAGCTTTCATTCCTAATTCTTTTATTGCTGCAATTGTTCGGTTTAAGTGAGGGCAAGCTTCATAATGAACGGTTAAAATATCTGCGCCAGCTTTCTTAAAAGCACTTAGATATGCATCTGGATTAGCGATCATTAAATGCACATCCAAAATTTTGTTTGTGTTTTTACGAATTGCTTCTAGAACAGGAAAACCAAATGAAATATTAGGAACAAATACACCATCCATCACATCAATGTGCAACCAATCTGCTTCTGAGTTATCTAGCATTTTTGTGTCGCGCTCAATATTCCCAAAATCACAAGACAAAACAGATGGCGAAATAATCATTTTATTTTTTTTCAAATTTAAGCTAATTTTCTTCCTTGAAATAATAATAGCATTTAAAAAATGTAATTTAGTACATTATTCAAGTTTTTAAAAAAAAAGATCAGTCAAAAAATATGAATATCGTTTCTAACATAATTTTAATTACAGTTTTAATTTCTTTTCAGGCAAACAAAAATCCTGGCTTAAAACAACGTTTCCTTTTTATTCCCTATCAGCTTAAGCACAATAATGAGTTCTATCGCCTTATTTCGCATATTTTTATACATGCTGATATAAGTCATTTAGCTTTCAACATGATTTCGCTCTATTTTCTAGGAAGTACGCTATCATATTACTTTATAGATTATTATGGTTTACAATTGGGCACTGCTTATTTATTAATACTTTATTTTGCAGGAGCAATTTTTGCATCTCTGCCCTCTTTTTTAAAAAACCAAGATAATTCTAATTATAGAAGTTTAGGAGCTTCAGGTGCAGTTTCTGCAGTTATTTTTGCGGCTATTATATGTAACCCAACAATGTCATTAGGAATTATGTTTTTACCCTTTCCAATTCCTGCATATATTTTTGGCCCTATTTATTTAGCGATCGAATATTTTTTAATGAGGAGAGGAGGGACAGTTGTAGCACATGATGCCCATTTGGGAGGAGCATTATTTGGTATTTTATTTGTATTACTTTTGAATATTGAAAAAGGAAAAGAATTTTTAGATTTATTTTTTTAGATTTAGATTATGGCACTTTTATATGTTAACAACAACGGCACAGTCTTATCAAACGATGCGCCTACAATTCATCCTGGAAATAGGAGTCACTTATATGGCGACGGAGTTTTTGAAAGTATCCGAATAATGTCAGGGAGAACCTTAAATTTAGAAAACCACATTTCTCGAATGTTGGATGGAGCAAAAGCAATTAAGTTGAGAACACCTTCACTATATTCTATCTCATTTTTTGAGGAAAAGATATCTGAATTACTCAAAAAATCAGAAATTAATGAAGGTGGACGTTGTCGCTTATCATTGGATCGAAAGCCAGGGGGTGCGTACTTACCTGAAACGAATGAAAGTTCATTCTATATTGAGGTATATCCGTACCAAGTAAGTCATTTTGAATTAAATGCAAAAGGTTTTGAGGTTGATATTTATCTTGATATAAAACTTCAGAAAAATTTTCTTTCAAACTACAAAACAAAAGCAGGATTACATTATGTTATGGCTGCTTTAAGTGCAAAAGAAAAAGAATTAGATGATGTATTTATGAGTGATTACAGGGGAAATATTTTAGAAACATCTTCCTGTAATCTATTTATCGTAAGCAATGGTGTGTTGTATACCCCCGGTTTAGCGGAGGGATGTATTGCCGGAACAATGCGTATGCAAGTAATAAATTTAGCAATTCAAAATGGCATAAAGGTTTACGAATGTGCTATTTTACCTCAACATCTTTTGGCAGCAGATGAAATCTTTTTAACAAATGCTATTCGAGGTATTAATTGGATTGGTGGGTATAGAACCAAGCGATATTCTAATAATATGTCACGAAAATTAGTAGCGCTACTCAATGAATATTGGGAAAAAAAATTAGAGCTTTAAATAATGAAATCCTAAGCACTTTTATAGAATTTTCTTCCTTAGAATAATATTTATTTTTCAACAATTGAAGAAATTTTGAAGAGAATTCTATACCTTTAAATTTCACATTTTTTAGTTCCTATGTTCCTTGTTTTTGATACTGAAACCACAGGCTTGCCTCGTAATTATAATGCTCCTATAACGGATACAAGTAATTGGCCGCGTGTTGTGCAATTGGCTTGGCAACTTCATGATGAGTTTGGACAGTTAATCGAACACAAGGATTTTTTGATCCGTCCCAAGGGCTATAATATTCCAATTGAGGCTGAAGGAATTCATGGTATTTCTACTGAGCTTGCAAGTATTGGTGGCGATGAATTAGAGGACGTACTTGCGTTATTTAAAAAGGCCTTGCAAAAAGCGAAATTTATTGTTGGCCATAATCTAAAGTTTGATGTCAATGTTTTAGGTTGCGAATTTTCTAGAATAGGAGAACAAACACCTTTAATACATCCAATTTTAGATACCTGCACAGAAAAAACGGCAGAACTTTGTAGACTGCCTGGTGGTCCTTACGGAAAATTTAAACTACCTACTTTATTCCAATTACACGATTTCTTATTTAATGAAACATTTTCAGAGGCACACAATGCAACAGCTGATGTAGAAGCTACAACACGTTGTTTTTTGGAATTGACTCGACAGGGTAATTTTTCCTTAGAACAACTTTCACAGGGTTCGGGATTTATTGAGGAATACCGCAAAATAAATCCTTCTCCCATTCAAAGTATTGGTTTAAAACATCTGAATTTAAAGCTTGAAAGTACAAAACTACGAGAAGCAAAAAAGGTAGAATTAGATGATAAAAAGGAATCAAAAAATGAAATTCCCAACGAATTAAAAGATACTCCTTTTGCTCATTTGCACAATCATTCTAAGTTTACAATCCTACAATCTACTTCAGAGGTTCAAAAATTAGTTGAAAAAGCAGCGGAATTAAATATGCCAGCAGTTGCATTAACAGATACAGGAAATATGATGGCTGCATTTCATTTTGAAAAAGCAGCTAATAAGTATAATTTATCGATTAAAGAGGAACGAGAACAGGCAAAGAAAGATGGAGTTCCTTTTGATAAAAATGAAATTTTACCCATTATTGGCTGCGAATTTAATGTTTGTACTGACTTAAATGATAAAAGTCAAAAGGACAACGGTTATCAAGTTGTTTTCTTAGCCAAAAACAAAGCGGGTTACCAAAATCTAATAAAGTTGGCCTCAATAGCTTACACTAAAGGGATGTATTATGTGCCTAGAATTGATAAAAAATTAATTGAAGAGTATAAAAGCGATATTATTGTTCTTTCAGGGAATTTATACGGAGAAATTCCAAATTTAATTCTTAATGTTGGAGAAAACCAGGCTGAAGAGGCATTGATCTGGTGGAAAAATACATTTAAAGATAATTTTTATATCGAGTTAAGTCGACACAACTTAGAAATTGAGAACCGTGTAAATACGACTTTGGTTGAATTAGCTCATAAACATGATGTTAAATTAGTTGCAACTAACAATACCTTTTACTTAAGCCAACATGATGCCCAAGCGCACGATGTTTTATTGTGTGTTAAGGACAATGAACTTGTTGAAACACCAAAAGGGCGTGGTCGTGGATTTCGATATGGACTTGAGAACGACCAATATTATTTTAAATCAAGTGATGAAATGAAGGCGCTTTTTAGCGATCTTCCAGAGGCAATTATTACAATTTCAGAGATACTATCAAAATGTGAGCATTATCCTCTTGCACGAGAAGTTTTGCTACCTGCTTTTGATATTCCAGCGGAATTTATTTCACAAGAAGATGCTAATGATGCTGGAAAACGAGGTGAGAACAACTATTTACGTCATCTTACTTTAAAAGGTGCAGAAAAAAGATACGGTGAAATTTCTGAGGGACTTCTTGAAAGAATTGAATTTGAATTGGCTACAATTGAAAAAACCAATTATCCTGGTTATTTTTTGATTGTCCAAGATTTTTGTCAGGCAGCTAGAGAAATGGGAGTTTCTGTGGGACCTGGAAGAGGTTCTGCTGCTGGTTCTGTTGTGGCTTATTGTACAGGAATAACAAATATTGACCCAATTAAGTACGACTTACTATTCGAGCGTTTCTTGAATCCGGATCGTGTTTCTATGCCAGATATTGATATAGATTTTGATGACGAAGGTCGCAGTCGAGTTATAGATTACGTAATTCAGAAATACGGAGCAAATCAAGTAGCACAAATCATAACTTTTGGTACAATGGCTGCTAAATCTGCAATTCGCGATGCAGCACGAGTTATGAATTTACCGCTCCCTGAGGCTGATCGCTTGTCAAAATTAGTGCCCGACCTTTCCTTAAAAAACATTCTTTCTTGGGATGAAGTTGCTGTAATTGATCATTTAAAAAATCAAGAAGCAATTTTGAATGCAAAAGAATTAAGACGCGTAGCGCAAGGTTCTAATTTAGCTGCTCAAGTGCTTCAAAAAGCAATGGAAATTGAGGGCTCACTTAGAAATACTGGAATTCATGCCTGTGGAATCATTATTACTCCAGATGATTTAACAAATTTTGTTCCTGTTGCCTTAGCAAAGGATTCCGATATGGTATGTACGCAATATGATAATTCAGTTGCTGAAGATGCTGGTCTATTAAAAATGGATTTTTTAGGACTAAAAACATTGACTTTGATTAAAGATGCTGTGAAATTAGTCAAAGCTACTCAAGGCATTGATTTGGATCCCGATTTATTTCCAATTGAAGATGAGAAAACATATTCTTTGTTTCAAAAAGGAGAAACTATTGGCATATTTCAGTACGAATCTACGGGTATGCAAAAACATCTGAAAGACTTAAAACCGACTGTTTTTGCCGATTTAATAGCAATGAATGCTCTTTATCGACCTGGTCCAATGGAATACATCCCATCTTATTGTAAACGGAAACATGGTGAGGAAACAATTAGCTATGATTTGGAAGAATGCGAGGAGTATTTAAAAGAAACTTACGGAATTACTGTCTATCAAGAACAAGTGATGCTTTTATCTCAAAAAATTGCAGATTTTTCAAAGGGTGAAGCGGATACTTTGAGGAAAGCTATGGGAAAGAAAGACAGAAAAGTCTTAAATAAAATGAAACCACTATTCATTGAGCGTGCTGGTGCAAAAGGACATAAAATTGAAGCTCTTGAAAAGATTTGGAAAGATTGGGAGGCCTTTGCTGCATATGCATTTAATAAATCTCACTCAACTTGCTATGCTTGGATTGCTTATCAAACTGCTTATTTAAAAGCAAATTATCCTGCAGAGTACATGTCTTCGGTTTTAAGTAATAATATGAGTGACATTAAGCAAGTTACTTTTTTTATGGAGGAATGTAGAAGAATGGGCTTAGAGGTTTTAGGTCCAGATATAAATGAAAGTACATACACCTTTTCTGTAAATAAAACAGGGGCCATCCGTTTTGGACTCGGGGCAATTAAAGGACTAGGTTCTTCAGCTATTGAAGCAATTATAGAAGTAAGAGAAACTGGATTATTTCAGTCAATTTTTGATATGACTAAAAGAATAAATTTGAGGGTTTGTACAAAAAAATCATTTGAAAGCTTGGCTTATGCCGGCGCTTTGGATTCATTTAAAAATGTTCACAGAGCTCAGTATTTCTTTGTCGATGGAAATAATAGAAGTTTTCTAGATAATGCGATGAAATACGGCTTCAATTTTAAAGAAAACCAATCATCAGCTCAAGAATCGTTGTTTGGAGTTGGTTCAGAAGTATCTATGCCTGAGCCAAATGTGCCTCAATGTAGTGAATGGCCAAATATTTTTCAGTTAAATAAGGAAAAAGAGGTTATAGGAATTTTCATCTCAGGGCATCCACTTGATGATTTTAAGCCAGAAATTGATGCATTTTGTAATGGAACTTTAGCAATGCTTAGTGATTTACAATCATATAAAGGCCGGGATATAATGTTACCTGCAATAGTTACTTTATCAGAACACCGTTTCACAAAAAATGGAGATGGATTTGGAGTATTGACAATTGAAGACTACCAAGATTCTTTTCGCTTGAATTTATTTAAAGAAAATTATTTGCGTTTTAAGCATTTTATGGTTGCTGGAACGTTTATTCTTATTAGAGGAAGAGTGGAAGTTCCAAGGTACAGAACGCAACTGGAATTTACGCCGTATAGTATTGAACTTTTACAAGAACTAAGAGAAAAAAACACGAAACAACTACAATTAAAAATTTCTTCTCGCGCAATGGATGAATTATTAATTGAAAAATTAAATCAATTGTTTGCAGATAATAAAGGTTCTTGCCCTATTCAATTTACTGTTTTTGACACTATAGAAGGTCTTGAAATAAATTTACCATCTCGATCTGTACGTGTCAAACCTAGTAATGAACTATTTAAGGATTTGGCGAAATTAGATATTGATTATAAATTAAATTAGACAATAAAAAAATTATAAAAAATTGATTTAGCGTAATTTTTGGTTCAAAAAAAATAAATTTAGAATTAGTTTTTGATTAGTTGACAGTTGACTCATTTTAGAGTTTATGTATTGAAAAACAAAAACAATTCTAAAAATGGTTTAGTAAACTAATTAAAAAAAATTAAGCTTCCTCGAAAGGGACTAAAATTCTTCCGCAGTATTCGCAAACGATGATTTTTTTCTTTGTTACGATGTCTAATTGTCTTTGAGGTGGAATTTTATTAAAACAACCTCCACAAGATCCACGAACAACTTGAACTACTGCAAGACCATTTTTTGCATTTTCACGAAGACGAGTGTAGGCAGATACCAATCGGCTTTCAATATTCTTTTTTGCGTCTAAAGATGCTTTTAACAAACTGTCTTCATCAATTTTTGTTTCACTAATAATAGCTTCTAGTTCAGAAGTTTTTGTATCCAAATCTTCTTGCTTGATTGTTAATCGATCAGTTGCCTCTTTTAAAATTTCTTTTTTTCCTTCAATTTTAAATTTAGATTCTTTCGCTTTCTTTTCGTTTAATTTAATTTCTAATTCTTGAAACTCAACTTCTTTAGCTAAAGATTCAAACTCACGATTATTTCGGACATTATTTTGCTGCTCCTTATATTTTGTAATCGCTGTTTCAGAATCTTTAGATCCTTGTTTACGATCAGAAATATCAGTTTCAATTTCATTGATTTCATCATTGATTTTTGCAATTCTTGTAGTTAAACCAAGTACTTCATCTTCCAAATCTTGAACTTCTAATGGAAGTTCACCACGAATTGTTCTAATTCGATCAATTTCGGTATCAATTTGTTGAAGTTTTAATAGCATTTCAAGTTTATCGCTAATAGTAACTTCTTTCTCTTTCTTTTTAGTTGCAGTTGCTGCCATGTTCTAAAAGTAGTTTATTGGATTTGTATTTATTTCTGTTAAATGGATTGCAAAGTTAGTAAATTTTTCTTTAAGTTTCTCAGCTAATAAATTTGTTGTAAATTGTTCGCTTTCATAGTGACCAATATCTGCAATAATAATTTTATTTTCAGCGTCAAAAAAGTCGTGGTATTTGAAATCTGCTGTAATAAAAATATCAGCTTTTGAATGCATTGCTTTTTGTAACAAGAAACTGCCAGAACCTCCGCAAAGTGCAATTCTTTTAATTGGTTTATTAATAAATGGTGTATGCCGAATGGTACCACAATTAAATATTGTTTTTAGCTCTTGTAAAAAGTCTTTTTCGCTCTGCTCTTCGTCTAATTCTCCAATCATTCCGGCTCCTTCATCTTGATTTTTATTGTCAATTGGAAGAATTTCATATGGTATTTCTTCATATGGATGAGAAGTTTGAAGTGCTGCTAATACAGCCTGTAATTTTGAATAAGACACGAGGTATTCTACTCTATATTCGGAAATACTACTTCTTATATCCGCTTCGCCAATTACTGGTTTTGCCATTTCATTTGGCATAAATGTTCCGATTCCTTCTGTACGAAAATGACATTCTGAATAATTTCCAATTCTTCCAGCTCCTTTTTCAAATAGTGCTTTATCTATAAGCTCGAGTGCATCTTTTGGAAGGTAAACAACAAGTTTACAGAGCACTCCTTTTTTTGCTTGTAAAATTCTACATTTACTTAAACCAATTCTTTTCGCGATTTCAGCATTAACTCCTTGCTTATGATTGTCAAGATTCGTATGAATTGCATAGAGTGCAATATTATTTTGAATGCAGCGAATTACAACTCGTTCAATATAGGTTTTACCTGTCAAACTTTTTAATCCATTAAAAATAATTGGGTGATGAGCAATAATTAAATTTGCTCTTTTTCGTATTGCCTCCTCAACTACATCTTCAGTACTATCTATGCAAATTAATACGCTCTTAAGTTCCATTGCTTTATCACCAATAAGCAATCCAGAATTATCGTAAGATTCTTGAAGACTTAAAGGAAAACAATCTTCGAGGTAATCTGTAACTTCTTGCAGTTTCATTTTATAATTTTCGTGTTAATCCAAATGCAAAACCAAGACCATTTGCTTTATGAATATAATCTCCTGTGTTCAAATAAGAACTATTTAATTGATTGCGGTATTGCGCAGATATTCGAATGCCGTATAGTTTACTTATTTCCAATGCAATACCTGCTGTTGTAATCCAAGAAATTACAAATGAATTTAGGTCACTATTGTCTTTAAATGTTGCTGAGTATTTTGTATTTACATTATTTGTCCATTGTTGCTTTTGACGAAAGGATTGAAATAATTGGGGTTGTAAACCAGTTGCTAAAAAATATTTTAATCTAAGTCCGCCTTGAATTTTTACTTGTAAAGGCATTGAAATATATGAATAGCTAGTTTGGTATGAAAAAGAACTATCATTTTCAGTAGATTTCCAATAATATTGCTCCCCATTTCGCAAATAAGACAAACCACCTTCAAAAAATAGGACTTTTGAGATAGGAACAGTTACTCCTAATGTAAAGCCCCAACGAACATAAGATGTTTCAAAAGCTCTTTCTCCCAATGGCTTAGCTAAAAAATCGGAATTTACAGCAAGATATCTACTTGAATTAAAGCGAATAGCTTCGAAATAAAAGCAATTACTGGTATCATTTTTTAGTTTTTTAATACTAGTGACTTTGTTTCCAATAATTTGGGACATTGCTTGCAAAGAAAAAAAAATGAAGAATAGGAGATAAATCTTTTTCATGCTGAACCAAAAGTACGAAATAGGATTGAAATTTACGGATTTTTAAATCTAGCACTTTATTTTTCTGCTATTTTTCAATTGAATAAATAGTTTTTATGCTTTCATTTAATTATTTTTGGCGCACAATAAATTCTATGTCGAAACTTCTCTACAGTCTATTATTTCTTTTTTTTTCACAAGTACTTTTTTCACAAGATTTTACAGTTAGAGGTTTTATTTACGATAAGTCAAATGGAGAAGCGATGGCTTATGAAAAGGTGAAACTTTTAAATACAGATAGTAGTGTTGTTGCTGGAGCAGTTTCTGATATTAATGGATTTTTCTCAATTCCTAAATTAATTATTGGAACCTACATTCTAAAAATTGAGAATCAAAAGTATGAGCGAGCGTTTAAAGATATTGTTATGACCGCTAAAACTAGAATTTATGACGTAAAATTTGAGCTCGTTAAAAAAGAAAACATTAAACAGTTTGATGAAATAAAAGTTAGTGCTGAGAGTAAAACAAAGCGAACTCAAGTTGGAATTTCAGAACTAAAATTGGATCAAAAAGGTTTGGAAAGAATTCCGAGTTATGGAGCTGAGAATGATATTGTTGGTGCCTTTAGTGTTACTCCAGGAGTAGTTACTACTGGTGATCAAGGCGGACAGCTTTACGTTCGTGGAGGAACACCAATTCAAAATAAAATTCTTCTAGATGGGATGACAATTTATAATCCATTTCATTCTATCGGTTTCTTTTCCATCTTTGAAACTGAACTTATTAAAAATGTTGATATTTATACGGGTGGTTTCGAGTCCAAGTACGGCGGAAGAATTTCTTCTGTTATGGATATTACCTATAAAGACGGCAACCGTCAAAAGTTTTCAGGGAAAGTTTCAGCCTCACCTTTCCTAGCAAAAATGGTATTGGAGGGCCCAATAGGAAAGGCTAAAAAAAATGAATTGAGATCAGGTTCTTATTTATTTTCCGCGAAGCATAGCTTGTTAGACTATACATCCAAATCACTGTATCCAAGAGTAAATGATGGAAATGGATTGCCTTTTAATTTCACAGATTTATATGGAAAAGTAACTTTTACAGGAGATGGAGGCTCAAAATTTAGTGCCTTTGGATTTCACAATCAAGATAGCGTAAATTATGAGATTGCAGATTTGAATTGGCAAGCTTCAGGTGGTGGAATCAATTTCTTGATGGTTCCAAGTGGATCTCCGGTTTTTATCAGAGGACATGTAAATGGTAGCACCTTTAAAACAACTTTTTCTGAGGCGAGTTTAGAACCAAGGTTTTCTAGTATTGGTGGTTTTGACCTTGGCTTTGATTTTTCCTATTTTTTAAAGAACGAAGGGGAAATGAATTATGGATTTAATTTTAATGGTTTCAATACAAATTTTGTTACCTTCAATGAGTTAGAACGAAAAATTCAAGTTGAAAATTTTACAACTGAAATAGGAGGTTATTTCAATTATAGAAAATTAGCAGATCGCTGGGTGATTCAAGTTGGAATGAGAATTCAAGCGTATACTTCACTTGGCACTATTTCGCCAGAACCGCGACTTGGATTAAAGTACAATGCAAACGAAAATTTTCGACTCAAATTCTCAGGAGGTCGATTTTCTCAAAACTTTACATCAGCGTCATCTGATAAAGATGTTGTTAATCTTTTTAATGGAATGCTTTCTGCACCTACAAATGTTCAGGAAAATTTTGTCAACGAATTTCAAAAAACAATTAATGCAAAAAATGGTCTTCAATATGCTTGGCATGCAATTGGCGGTTTTGAATACGATTTTAATAAATATTTGAATTTGAATGTAGAAGGTTATTACAAATATTTCTCACAGTTAAGTAATATAAATCCTAATAAATTGTACGATGATGTTTCTCAGTTTTCTGAAATTGATGATGTATATAAAAAAGATTTTATTTTGGAATCAGGACAATCTTATGGAGTAGATTTCTTATTAAAGTATAATAAAAATAGAATTTTTATTTGGTGTGTTTATTCATTAGGTAAAAGTACACGATGGGATGGATTCCAATCGTATTTCCCTGTCTTTGATAGACGTCATAATTTGAATTTAGTAGGATCTTATCTTTTTGGAAAGAAAAAAGACTCAGAGGTAAATATAAGATGGAATTTGGGATCAGGATTACCCTTTACGCCAACCGCAGGATTTTTTCAAGAAGAGACTTTCGGAAATGGAGTCACTACAAATCCAAATCAGACAAATCCATCAACTGTTTCGACAATATTAGGAGATTTTAATAGTCAAAGATTGCCTTATTATCATCGCTTGGATATCACATTTAAAAAGCAATTTAATTTAAAAAATAAAAATGTTATTGAGGTCATCGCTAGTGTTACAAATGTTTATAACCGTAATAATATCTTCTACGTAAATCGTGTTTCCGGAAAAGAAATTTATCAATTTCCTTTATTACCAAGCTTTGGATTGAGTTATAAGTTTTAATTTATGGCAGATATTTCACCTTTTTCAGCGATAAGACCCGTTCGTGATAAAGTTCATCTAGTTGCTACTCGTCCATATTACTCCTATAAAAAGAATGTTTTAGAAGCAAAATTAGAGTCAAATCCTTTTACATTTTTACATATTATAAATCCTGAATTTGGAAAAACCATTCAAACAAAGGCGAATTCTACAGAACGATTTGAGCTTGTAAAAAAAGGCTATGCTGACTTTTTAAATGATGGGATTTTAATAAAAGATGAAAGTCCACGAATATATATTTATCGGCAAACAACAGAAGAGCGAGTTTTTACTGGAGTTATTGCAGGATCAAGTATTGAAGAGTATACTACTGGAAAAATAAAAAAACACGAAGAAACATTATCGGAAAGAGAAACGATGTTTACAAATTATCTGGATGTAGTAGGATTTAATGCTGAGCCAGTTTTACTTTCCTACAGTGAAACAGATGAAATAGCGGAATTATTAAGTACTGCTGTCCTTGTTCGACCTGAATATGAGTTTACGACCACAGATCGTATAAAGCACGAATTATGGATTCTCTCAGTTGAAGACTCAGCAGCTATTCAAAAAGCATTTTTGGTAATTGAAGCGACTTATATTGCAGATGGTCATCACAGAACAGCATCATCAGCTCGCTTGTATAAAGAAAGAAAACAAAAGGGCCTCGAAACTTCAAAATGCTCGTATTTCCTTTCTTTTTTAGTAGCCGAAAAAAGCTTAAAAGTACTAGAGTACAATCGATTGCTTAAAGATTTAAAATCACATACAAAAGAAACTTTTTTATCCGCCTTAAAAAATATTGGAACTATAACACCATTAAATGAAATTCGTAAACCAATTAAAGAGCACCAATTTACAGTTTGCTTTGAAAGAGACTATTTTTCTTTTGAATTATTTGCTCATTTGATTGATAAAAAAAATAGTGTGAGTTCAATTGATTCATCAATTTTAAGCGACTTTATATTAGCACCAATTCTGGGAATTAAAGATTTAAAAAATAGCGATAACATTGAGTTTAGTCCTGGAAATATTCCTTTAAAAGACATTGAAGAAAAATTAGCGGCAGGAAAATGTGCTCTTGCATTTCTACTCTTTCCTCTAACAATTGAACAAGTCAACAAAGTTGCTGATGAAGGATTAAATATGCCTCCAAAATCTACTTGGCTTGAACCAAAATTAAGAAGCGGTTTGACGATTTATTCTATCAACGAATGATTTCTGAAAATTTTAAAATTATTAGGTCTCAAATTCCAGAAAATGTTTGCCTAGTTGCTGTTTCTAAGACTCAGCCAAAGGAAATAATTTTAGAAGCATATAATTTAGGGCAGAGGCATTTTGGAGAAAATAAAGTGCAAGAGTTGAGCGAAAAAGCCAGTGCACTTCCAAAAGATATTCAATGGCATTTAATTGGACATTTACAAACCAACAAAGTAAAATACATTGCTGAATTTGTTCATTTGATTCATGCTGTAGATAGTTTGAAATTACTTCAAGAAATAAATAAACAAGCATTAAAACACAACAGAGTTATAGCTTGTCTTTTACAATTTCATATTGCAGATGAAGAAACGAAGTTTGGATTGAGTAGGGAAGAGGCGAAGCTATTATTATCGTCTGAAAGTTATTCAGCATTACAAAATATTAAAATTATAGGCGTAATGGGAATGGCATCTTTTGTAGATGACAAAATTCAAATTAGAAATGAATTCAAAGCTTTGCAGGCTATATTTAGTGAAATAAAACACAACTATTTCTCAGATCAAACCTCTTTTAAAGAAGTTTCAATGGGTATGAGTGGTGATTTTCAACTTGCTATTGAAGAAGGTAGCACAATGGTGCGAATTGGGAGTTCTCTATTCTCTTAGTTTAATTTTAGATTTTTCGGAACAAAAGAAATCCTTTTGCGTATAGCTTTAGGTGCAAAAAGAATACAGCTTTAAATTTCAACTTTATCCAAATTGGGAAAGTCTTCAGACAATAGATATATCTGTAGTTAACAAAGCTTTTGAAGCGATGGAAAAGGCATATGCTCCTTACAGCAAGTTTAAAGTTGGTGCAGCACTTCTTTTAGAAGACGGTCAGATAATTCAAGGAAATAATCAAGAAAATATCGCTTATCCCTCTGGACTTTGCGCAGAAAGAGTAGCGTTATTTCATGCTGGCGCTCAATTTCCTGGAATAGCAGTTGATTTGATTTGTATTGTTGCCAAAGGAGATTTAATGCCTATAAGTCAGCTACTTTCTCCCTGCGGCGCTTGCCGACAGGTGATGCTTGAATCTGAAAACCGTCAAAATAAACCTATTCGTATTATTCTTGTAAATCAAGATAATAGAACTATGTGCATAGATTCTGTCCAAAATTTATTGCCTTTTGGCTTCGGTACATTCCAATAAATAATCATGAATTAAAATTTTTCTATCGCTTATGCTTAAGTTTTTTAAAAATAAATGGTTTAGAATTCCTTATACTATTTTATTGTATGCTTTTTCTATTTATGGCTTTTTCTTGACTGTAACATATTTTGCAATGAAATTTGAATGGACAAAAGATAGTGGCATGATTGATTCCAATAATCGCTATTTTCAAAACATGCATGATAAATACAATCAGTCCTTCAGAATTGACAGTATTTCAATGCAAAAATACCGTTATGAGGCTCTAAATCGCATTATTGTGTTAAATGAATTTTATCCTTTAAATGCAAAATATATTTTGGATGCTTGGGCTAGAAATCAAGATGAAAAATTAACACTTCAAATGCTTGATGCTGTAGATTTAAAAATGAAATCTAATCAAGAATACCGATATGCACTTCAAGAGATGCGCAATAGTAAATTAAAAAAAAGAAAAACAACAGGTTTGAGTGTATTTGATTGGATGAATGTAGGGGAATGGAAAGCATTTAGAATTGCTGTTCAAAAAGATAAAAAATGTATTGATTCTGTTGCAAAAATAACAGGAGTTGAAGGCAGATTAATAGTTTCTTGTCTTGCCGGAGAACAAATTCGCTTGTTTAATTCAAGACGTGAGTCGTTTAAAAAATATATAAGTCCACTGCAATCATTGGTATTGGAAAATAATCTTTCTTACGGTGTAACAGGTATAAAAGAACATACAGCTATGAATATTGAACGTTATCTTAAAGACCCCAAAAGCGAATATTATTTAGGAAAAAAATACGAGCATCTTTTAGATTATGATAGTACGCAAAGCTATATTAATTCGATAAATGATACAATGAGTGTTCGATTAAGACGCCTCGTTCAATTCAATGACCATTATTATTCCTATTTATATGCTGCACTTTTTGTAAAACAAATAAAAATGCAATGGGAACGTGCCGGATATCCATTGGACAATCGACCTGAAATTTTAGCATCACTTTTTAACTTAGGCTATAGTAAATCAAAGCCAAAGAAAAATCCGAGTGTCGGAGGCTCAAATTATCAAGTTGGAGAAAGTCAATATACCTTTGGTGCTGTCGCTTTTGAATTTTATTATTCAGGAGAACTTATAGATATCTTTCCATATCAGAAAAAGCGTTTTGATTGGGATACTAATTAATCTTTTACGAATAAATTACACAGAAATAAAAAAGGCCGAATTTAATCAGCCTTTTTAAAATGGGAGGGAGACGGGTCTCGAACCCGCGACCTTCGGTACCACAAACCGACGCTCTAACCAACTGAGCTACAACCTCCATTTAAGAGGAACAAATATACTAATTTCTTTTTAAAAATGTCATGTGTTTTCCCTTTTAACTTTATCAATTACTCTTAGGTATATCAAAATGCTAACTTTTTCTTAATATCTAGGTCGCTATGGAATTTCTTCATCTATAACAATGAGTTCACCTGTATTTTGGCTTGATTTTGTCGAAAGAAGTTCATTATTTATATAAACAGAAATGGTAGTTGACCCTAATAGAGGAGTTAAGGCAGAAAGAAAGACTTTCTTTCCTCTAGAATACCGAAAAGAGAGTGTCCAACTCCCACTTACTGTTTCTTGTGTAAGAGTTGGTGTTACCATGGAATATAAAATTTGGGTCGAGGAAGATGTATTTATTTTGTATTTTACTATTGGGTATTTTTCCTTTGAGCAAGAAGAAAAGAGAGAAATTGTAATTAATAATATTATAGATATTTGCTTTGGTATACTCAAAATATATAAATATTTGATTATAAACTTAATAATATATTTTCAATGTTGTTAAATTAGGATTATCAAAATGTTTCATTTAGTTTAGTGACCATCTACATCTATCTAAGGTTCTATACTGTATTGCTTCTGCAATATGTATTGCTTCAATATTTTCTACTTGGTCAAGATCCGCAATGGTTCTAGCAACTTTTAGTATTCGATCATAAGCACGAGCAGAAAGCCCCATTTTATCCATTGCAGTTTTTAATAACTGACTTCCTGCATTATCAATATTACAGTGTTCTTCAAACTCTTTCATTGACATTTGCGCATTGCAGTGAATTCCATTTCTTAATAGATACCTGTTTTTCTGAATTGTTCTAGCAGCTCCTACACGCTCTCTTATTTCTTTACTTCCTTCACTTGGTTTGGAATTTGCTAATTCATCAAAAGAAACTGGGGTTACTTCAATATGAATATCTATCCTATCAAGTAAAGGGCCAGAAATTTTGTTTAAATATCTTTGCACAACTCCAGGCCCGCATACACATTCTTTTTCGGGGTGATTGTAGTAGCCACATGGACATGGATTCATTGCTGCAACTAACATAAAACTAGCTGGATAGTCGATTGAGAATTTTGCTCGAGAAATATTAACAGTTCGATCTTCTAAGGGTTGTCGCATGACTTCTAGCACTGTTCTTTTGTATTCTGGCAATTCATCTAAAAAAAGAACGCCATTGTGAGCCAAAGAAATCTCTCCAGGTTGCGGATAAGATCCACCGCCGATTAATCCAATATCAGAAATAGTGTGATGTGGTTTTCTAAATGGTCTTTGAGAAATAATTCCAACTTGTCCTTTGACTTTACCCGCTACACTATGAATTTTTGTAGTTTCTAGTGCTTCATCTAAACTCATAGGTGGTAAAATACTTCCTAATCGTTTTGCTAGCATTGATTTCCCTGAGCCAGGTGGGCCAATTAAAATAACATTGTGACCACCAGAAGCTGCAATTTCAAAGGCTCTTTTAATGTTCATTTGTCCTTTTACATCTCTAAAATCAAGCTCAAAGTCCTCAATTAATTGTCCAAATTGCTTTTCTACATCAACAATTATTTGTTGCATTCCTCCTTCTTCTTGGTTTAAAAACTGAATTACTTCAGCTAAATTTTCAGCACCATAGACTTCCAAATCATTTACAACAGCAGCCTCGAGTGCATTTGCTTTAGGAACGATGATTCCTTTAAATCCCTCTTGTTTTGCTTGAAGCGCAATTGCCAAAACTCCTCTAGTTGCTTGAATTGAGCCATCAAGTGAGAGTTCTCCAATTAAAATATAGTTGCTAAGTAATTCTAATTTTACTTGCTTGCTCACCGCTAAAATTCCTATGGCAATTGGTAAATCAAAAACAGAACCTTCTTTGCGAATATCAGCTGGGGCCATATTTACGGTAATTTCTCTACCTGGAAATTTGAGATTATTATTTTTAAATGCAGCTTTTATACGTTGCTGACTTTCTTTTACTGCATTATCCGGAAGCCCCACTAAATAAAAGTTAATACCGATTTCTAAATTTACTTCGATTGTAATGGTGGTGGCATTTATTCCAAACACTGTACTGGAGTAGGTTTTGACTAACATAAATAGAATAATTTAAACATTATCTACATTAAGTTAGTGAATAAGTTGAGTTTATCCAACAAAAACAAATTAATTTTTAATAACTTTTTTAATAGTTTTCCAAATAATTTGGATATCGTGACCTAGACTTTGATTCTCTAAGTATTTTTCATTCAGCTTTAATTTTGCAGGCATAATTTCTTCAATGTATGTTTTTTCAGGGTCTGAAGAAGCAGCTAAAAGTTCATTCTCTTTAAAATATTCTATTGATGCATAATCTGTAATGCCTGGCTTCAGGCTAAGGATTTTTCTTTGTTCATCGGAATAACGGTTAACATATTCTTTCACTTCTGGTCTCGGACCAACAATGCTCATATTTCCGATTAAAACATTTATAAATTGAGGAAATTCATCTAATTTATATTTGCGGATAAAAAAGCCAATACTTGTTATGCGCGGATCCTTCATTCCAATTGTTAATTTTTGAGAATGATCGGAATCTATTTTCATAGATCTAAACTTATAGATTTTAAAGGGCTTAGCATTTTTTCCAATTCGAATTTGACTGTAAAATACGCCTCCAGAGGAACTTAATTTAATTAGTACAGAGAGAATTAATCCAAATGGAAAAAAACAAAGGATAATAATTAAGGAAAAAAGAATGTCAAAAATTCTTTTCATGTAGCTTATTAAATATGTTTCTCAACTGAAGAGACTACAGCTTTGATAACGGTTTGAACCTGTTCATCAGTTAAATCAAAATAGACAGGTAATGAAATTTCATTTTGGTATTTATCCCAAGTTTCTGGATAATCATTAATGTTATAGCCAGAATTTTTGTAGGCGGTCAATGTTGGTAAAGGTAAAAAATGAACATTTACTGAAACATCTTGATTAAAAATTTCTTGCATGATTTTATCGCGTAGATTTTCAGTAATCCCAATAATTCTTAATTGATACAAGTGGTAGCTGGTTGTTTTATCTTTTGTTGTATGCAGTGGAATAAGAGCCCAAGTTTCCTCTTTTTTAAAGGCAGTATCATATAATTCAAAAATCTTTTTTCTTCTCTCTAAATTTTCTTGATATCTTTCTAATTCTACCAAACCTATTGCTGCCTGTAAGTCGGTCATATTGCATTTGAAGCCAGGTTCTTCAACATCATAGCGCCAATTTCCTTTTTGTGTTTTTTGGAGCGCATCTTTATTTTGCCCGTGTAAAATCATCGTACAAAATTTGGTGTAAATTTCTTCGTGATTAAATTCGTTAGGAAGATTAAAACAAAGTGCACCACCTTCCGCTGTTGTTAAATTTTTGACAGCGTGAAAGGAAAAGGCAGAAATATCTGTCAAGGATCCGGATCGTTTGCCATTTAACTCAGCACCAAAGCTGTGTGCAGCATCGCTAATTATTAAAATACGTCCGAGTAGTTCTTGTAAATTTGAATTTGGGTTAAATTGTTTTTTTATTTCTTTTTCGTGTACCAGGTTATTTATTTCACTGTAATCACAGGGAAAACCACCCAAATCAACGGCCAAAATTGCCTTTGTTTTCGGACTTATTGCTTTTCTTATTGCTGCAATAGAAATATTGAAATCTTCTTTGTTGATATCAACCATCACCGGCTTTGCTCCTGCATGAATAATGACGTTGGCACTCGCGCAATAAGTATAAGCTGGTAAAATAACCTCGTCACCTTCTTTGATACCCCACCAACTAAGTAGGACTTGAACTCCCATTGTCCAGGAGTTTACGGCTACTGTTGTTTTGCAGCCACAGTATTCTGTAATTTTCTTTTCGAATAATTTTGTTCTTGGACCAGTTGTGATCCATCCACTTTTCAAAGCTGCCGTCACTTCATCAATAACTTTTTGATCAATACGAGGTGGCGAAAAAGGAATCATATTTTTAAATTAATAGTCAAATTAATATCCCAAAGTTAGGTATTATCTCGATAAGCGTTTTTGTTTATTGGAAGGCTTTTTATTAAAGAGGAAAAAGTCAAATACCCCTTTTAAATAACCCAACCCGTAAAACACATGTAAAATAAGATATGTTTTAAAAATTGCGAACCATTTTACCTTTTGATCTTTAAATTTAATTGAAAAATAAAAATTTAAAGAAATGTATCCTAAAAGAGGAATAGAAGATAGCATAAAAATAAACTTTCCACCGAAAAGTGAAATTAACCAAAGAAAAATATAAAGCACAAAAAATGGGGGCGCTAACTGGCGCAAAGTTGTCACTGCTTTGTGTTTTTTATTGACAAATACCTTCCAGTAACCGTATTGAAAAAATTGCCTTGAAAGTGATTTATAAGAGCCGCGAACGTAATATT
Organism: Chitinophaga pinensis; assembly: GCA_945883825.1. Classification (GTDB taxonomy): domain Bacteria; phylum Bacteroidota; class Bacteroidia; order Flavobacteriales_D; family Crocinitomicaceae; genus UBA952. The sequence continues at coordinate 56,852 of CAMCYF010000008.1, read as the reverse complement.
TTAAAGAGAGTTCATTATCAAAAAATATTTTACCTCCGGCCTTTTTTATGCGATAATTAAAATCATCATCCTGGTTTCTTATTAATTCTTCGTCAAAAAAACCAATTTTATCAAAAACCCAATAAGGATACATAGGACTTGTTACAGTATCAGTATAACAAGATTCGATTAATGTTCTGAAATTTCCAATACCCATTCCAAATGAAGTTGACATGGCTTTTGAAATAACCTGACCCGTTTCATTAATAAACTCATTGATAATCTTACCACCAACACACCAAACGGTTGAATCATTCTCAATCTTTTGAATGCTCTTTACTACGTAATTATTGCTCAAAATTTGCCTTGCACCAACAATTTGAACATAATCAACCTTTCCTCCCGCGTGAATTCCCAAATTAAAAGCAAAAGGTGTAAGAAGATTTAAATTATCTATCAAGTGTAAAAAGGGGTAGTTCTCCATTAAGTTAAGGACAATTTGACGCGTACCATCATCACTCATTCCATCAACAATAAAAACATTTAATTCCGAATTGTTGGGAAGATCACATTTAAAAATGGCATCAATACACTCTGCAATATATTTACTTTCATTTCTGCAAGGCACAACAACTGAAATTTTCATTGTTTAATCTTTTAATATTAATTTCATTTTTTTGTTATAAATTCGACTTGATAAGAGACAAATCCAAAAACAATAAAAAACAATCCCTGATTGTCTTTGTAGCATTGATTCAAACAAGCAATTGAAAAATAAACTTCCAATTATGATTATAAGTAGCCAATTTCGATATTTAAAACCATAATAGAGCGCAAAAAACACAATGGAGAACAAGACAAGAAGTCCAAAAAAACCAATTTCAACTGCAGTTTGTAAATACTGATTATGGGGATTGTAATTATGGTAAATCAATTCTTTCTGATTTAATTTAACAAGTTCTTTCGACAAATATTCATCTACATTTCCCGTGCCAACACCAAAAGGATGTGCACAAAAGGTATGATAGGAGGCAGTCCACATCACAATTCTTACTTCTGTTCCAGACATTGGATAATTTCTTTTGGAAACAAAACTTTCGGGATTATCAACGTATTCTTTTGCATACAAAGTTGCATTCTCCCATTCTCCATGAATTTGAGGAATTGTATTGAGAGCAATAAAACCAAATAATGGAAAGATACAAATCGAGGTATAAAAAACAATTTTAGAGAATTTCTTTTTTGTCCAAATAATTAAAATTAAAATTAGAGCAATAAACAAAAATAAGATGCCTGATAAGCTCAATAAAAATCCGTGAAATACTATCCCAAAAATAATAAAAGGAATTATCCAATACAGGGAAAAATAAGTCATTTTTTCAAGCCAACCATCATAAGCTATAGCAATGCTAAGAAATAAATAAGCCGATAAATATGTTGGATGATGAATAGGAGAAATAGCCGATGTTAACAAGCATGCTTTTGCGCCACCTGGCTGGAAGAAACAATCTAAGGCAATCAAGATACCATAAATAGATACTATAAAAGTACTTAAAATAAATCCAATGAAAGTCATATTTAATGACCAAGTTTTTTTCAATTTGAGTGACAAAATAAGAGGAAAAATTACAAAAGATAATTTTTTTTCAAGCTCAAAAACTCCTAAGTTGCTATCATGTGTAAAAAATAGTCCAACTAAATAACAGAGATAAAATAATAAGGATAAACCACTCAGTATATTAATTTGAAAAAATACTTCTTTCTTAATAAATCCTATTACTACAACACTTATTAATAAAATAAAAAAAAACGGGACAAGTTTTGGGAGTAAAACAAAGCCAAAAGCAAAAACCCCTAAGGTTTTTTCAAATAAATTAATAAATCCATTTTCTGTCATAGTTAATTGATTCGGTAATAAAAAGAAGTGCAAAAAGTAAATTAAATATATTTAGTTTAGATTTATCGATTTCCTAAAATAGTTAACTAACCATTTTTGAAGTATTAATTAAAATGAAAAAGAAACCTGCTAACACTCGTTCGAGGTGATTTATACGAATGTATTTTAGCAGTTTCTCCACGATATTAGCTTATTGATTTATATAGTTCAAGTATTTTTTCAGCTTGTATTTCCCAAGAATATTTTGATATCACCGCCTGATATCCATTCTCACCAAATTTTTCAAGCAAATCGGGCTTACTCAAAAGAAAATTAATTTTTTCAGCAATGGCATCTGTATCCAAAGGATCAACCATCAATCCGCAGTGGTTTCCTTCTACAAGAGGTATCCAAAATTCAAAATCACTGGATATTACCGGTAACTTCGCTAACATATATTCGAACAATTTGATAGGTAATGATTCTTGATAGCTTTGTGTAGGATGCAAGGTTACCATGCCTATTTGTGCTTTTTGTAGTACTTCAATAATACCCTGACGATCTAGATAACCCAAGAACTTTACTTGTTCCCAACCATTTATTTTTTTTAATTCTTCTTCAAATTTCTTATCGGAAAACTTACCTGCTAAAAATAATGTAGCATTTGTTTTATTCAACGCAATAACTAATTCCTTAATCCCACGTTTTGGAAAAAGACCTCCTACATAACATATAGAATTTTGAACTTTCGAAACTTTTTCGTCAGAAGATAAAAGAGAAATTTCATCCAATTTGGGATAATTTGCTACAAAAGCTACATTTTTATTCACTAACCTAAATCGATCACAAATTGCTTCGGTAACAGAAATAACGCCATCTATTTTAGAAGTGATTTTCATTTCAAACTGGAAAGCTAATGTTGAAATTGACTTTCGTAAATAGGAAGGAATCCATGCCTTATCTAAAATTTGCTTTGGTAAATCCTCATGCGAGTCATAAACGACTTTTGCACCTGTTCGGTTTTTAAGTTTTACAGCAATTCGCAACAATTCAGGATCATGTAAATGATAAATATCAGCTTTCAACTCTAATGCTTTTTCAAGCATTTGTTTACCTGAAAATGCAATTCGTTGTAATCTTCCTTTATTTTCAATTGGAACATTTACTATTTTAACACCATTCACACAATCATCAATACCATTTGCAACAAGCAAGGTTGTATCATATCCAGCCGCTGCAACACTACAACACTCTTTGTGAAATATTCTTGAATCGTCCCATAGATGAACGCTTGTAATATGGCAAACTTTTATCATTCTTTCACGATTGTTTGATAGAGTTGTGAAAATTTAGTGCGATTGGCTTCTTTCGTTCCATCTTTTTCTATTCGTTGCTTGTTTATCTCAATTGCCACTTTATGATTCAATTTTAACACTTTGGAAATGAAATCTATCACTTGTAAAGATGATGCCAATTAAATAACAAAAATAAAATAACAGGAATAAACTACTTATTACATTAAATTGAAAGCTAACTTCTTTCTTAATTATTCCTGATAGAACAACAGTTATTAGTAGAATAAAAAAAAGTGGAGCAAACTTTGGGAATAAAACAAAACCAATAGCAAAAAACCCTAATGTTTTTTCAAATAAATTTGTAAATCCTCCTATTTTCATCCAATTTTAATGGTTTGTTGAATTTTAATTAAAACAAAGATAAACATTTCGAAAGTCAATATTAGATTTAAATTTAGCCTAAATTTCTACTCTAGTCATTCTACTGCTTATATTTGTAATTCAAAATTTATATTATGAAAAATATAGCTGTTATTGGTGCTGGTACAATGGGAAATGGAATTGCACATGTTTTTGCGCAATTTGGCTATCGCGTGAATTTAATTGATGTCTCTCAAGCTTCATTAGACAAAGCAATAGCTACTATTGGCAAAAATCTTGATCGTCAACTTGCAAAAGAAGCCATTACGGAGTCTGAAAAACAGAATACTTTATTAAATCTAACAACTTTTACCTCACTTATTGACGGTGTAAAAGGTGTGGATTTAGTTGTTGAAGCAGCAACAGAAAATATTGATTTGAAACTTCAAATATTTAAAGAATTAGATGCAGCAACAAGCGAAAATGTAATTTTAGCGACAAATACATCCTCAATTTCTATTACAAAAATAGCCGCCGTTACAAATCGTCCAGATAAGGTAATTGGAATGCACTTTATGAATCCAGTTCCCGTAATGAAATTAATTGAAATTATTCGCGGTTATTCTACTTCTGATGAGGTGACTAATTTAATTATGGAAATTTCTAAAAAATTAGATAAAGTTCCTGTTGAGGTAAATGATTATCCAGGATTTGTGGCCAATCGAATTTTAATGCCGATGATTAATGAGGCAATCTATACTTTGTATGAGGGTGTTGCAGGTGTTGAGGAAATTGATACTGTTATGAAATTAGGAATGGCACATCCAATGGGTCCTTTGCAATTAGCAGATTTTATTGGTTTAGATGTTTGCCTAGCGATTCTTCGTGTTTTACATGAGGGTTTTGGAAATCCAAAATATGCTCCATGTCCTTTGTTGGTAAATATGGTAACAGCTGGAAAAAAAGGTATTAAGTCTGGAGAAGGCTTTTATACTTGGACACACGGAACAAAAGATTTAATTATTGCGCCGAATTTTTTAAAATAGTATAGTAATTAGTTACCTACCTAAAAGAAATTAAATCACTTATATTTACAAAATAATTTAACTTTTCTGATTTGAGAAAGCTAAAGTACCTAAGTGTTTTATCATTACCCGTTTGTGTTTGGATTAGTTTTCATAGTACGGGTATTCTTACCTTTCTTCCTGCACTTTATTTATTTGGAGTCATTCCTTTTTTTGAACTTATCTTGAGAGTAGACAGTCAAAATTTATCTGAACAAGAAAAAGTGCTTGTTACCAATGATTCCTTTTATTCGGTGCTGCTTTATCTTATGTTACCAATTCAATTTGGGTTTTTAGTGTATTTTTTGTTTCATATTCAAGAGGCGCAAACAACTAGTAATTTGGTCGGACGAATTTCATCCATGGGACTTATGTGTGGCGTTTTAGGCATTAATATTGGTCACGAACTCGGACATCGCTCGAATCGTTTTGAACGTTTTATTGGCGAATTACTCTTATTAAGTTCACTGGAAAATCATTTTCTGCCCTATCACAATAGAGGTCACCACACGAACGTAGGAACAAAGAGCGATCCTGCAACTGCCCGAAGAAACGAATGGCTTTATGTTTTCTGGTTTCGCTCACAAATTGGCAGTTATTTCCAAGCGTGGAAAATTGAATTTACACGAATGAAAATAATGAAAAAGCACATGTTTAGTTACGAAAATAAAATGCTTCAATATTCTATTCTTCATTCAATATTTTTAGGGTCAATTTATACCTACTTCGGATTAGTAGTTTTAATTTACTTTCTTTCAGCAGCTACTATTGGATTACTCATGTTGGAAACAGTAAACTACATTGAACACTATGGATTGTATCGCCAAAAAAGAGAAAATGGAAACTATGAAACTGTTAAAAGGAAACATTCATGGAATTCCAACCACGTAATAGGAAGAGTTGTGCTTTTTGAACTCAGTCGGCATTCAGATCATCATTTTAAAGCAGATCGACCATATCAATTAATGGAAACCTCGGAAGAGTCTCCGGTTATGCCAACAGGATATCCTGGTATGATGCTCTTGTCTTTCATTCCTCCCATATTTTTTATGGTTATGAATAAACGTGTAAACAAGGCCTTGCAATAGATATACAACTCAATTTTTATTGAAGTAAGTAGCATAAATTAAGTAAAAAATAGTTTACTGAAGATGAAAAGCAATAAGTTTTTTCATTGCCTCTCGATCCAATGGAAAAGTTAATAGTTCCTCCATAAATCCTTTAAGAGGAACCCAACGAAATCGCTCAAAATCACTTGGGTCATTTGATCCTAAAGGAAGATCATCTCCCTTTGGTAATTGAAAATCAGACCTTATTTTAACAAAGTAGTAAAAGACTACTAATGAATCTTCCTTTCTGAATGCAGAGTTTTGATAAAAGTCATTGAAATAAAAAAAAGAGGAAGACATAATATCACATCCAAGTTCTTCTCGAAATTCACGGTGAAGCGCGTCTAGTATTCCCTCATTTTCATTGATACCACCTCCAGGGAATTTTGTAAAAGAAATACCACCTCGTCTTTCGTCAGAAAGGAGAATTTCCTGTCGCTCATTAATTACCAGCCCATAAACTCTAAGATTAAATCCAGCCATAATTTTAAGAAATCGACTTAAAGTCTTTTCCTAAATAAATAGCATTATCGCCAAGCTCCTCTTCGATTCGCAATAATTGATTGTATTTTGACATTCTATCGCTTCTAGAAGCAGACCCTGTTTTAATTTGCCCTGTTTTTAATGCAACGGCGAGATCAGCAATTGTATTGTCTTCTGTTTCGCCGCTTCTGTGGCTCATTACTGAAGAATAATTATTTTTCTTTGCCAGATTGACAGCTTCTTTTGTTTCCGTTAGGGTTCCAATTTGATTTACTTTGATTAAGATAGAATTTGCAATTTCTTCGTTAATTCCTCTTTGTAATCGAGAAGTATTTGTTACAAATAAATCGTCTCCAACTAACTGCACTGACTTCCCAAGCTTTTCAGTTGCCAATTTCCATCCATCCCAATCATCTTCAGCTAGTCCATCTTCAACAGAAATAATCGGATATTTTTTACACCAATCTTCCCAATAAGTCACCATTTCAGTGGAGCTTCTATTTTCTCCAGTTGATTCAAAATGGTACAATCCTGTTTTTGAATTGTAAAATTCTGATGCCGCTGCATCAAGTGCAATTGACATATCAATTCCAAGTCTAAATCCTGCTTTTTCTACAGCTTGCATAACAACTTGAATTGCCTCTTCATTAGAACCTAAATTAGGCGCAAAACCACCTTCATCTCCAACATTAGTAGACATTCCATTTGATTTTAGCACCCCTTTTAAATGATGAAAAACTTCTGTTCCCCAGCGTAAACCTTCAGAAAAAGATTTAGCTCCGATTGGCATTACCATGAATTCTTGGATATCGATGAGATTGTCGGCATGCGATCCTCCATTTAGGATATTCATCATTGGAACTGGTAAAATAGTAGCGCTAGGACCTCCGATATATTTGAATAAACTTAAATTTGATTCTAATGCAGCAGCTTTTGCAAGCGCAAGAGATACACCTAAGATTGCATTTGCACCAAGATTTGATTTATTGTCAGTTCCATCTAACTTTATCATTGCACGATCGATTCCTTCTTGATCAAAAATATCCATCCCATTTAATGCTTCATTTAAAATAGAATTCACATTTTTTACGGCTTTTAAGACACCTTTTCCTAAATAGATTGAAGAATCATTGTCTCGTAGTTCAACTGCTTCATGAATACCCGTAGATGCACCTGAAGGAACTGCAGCCCGACCTTTAATGCCATTTGATGTTAACACATCAACTTCGATAGTGGGATTACCTCTTGAATCAAGAATCTGTCTTGCAAAAATACTTTTAATATGAGCCATAGTTAGTTTTTAGAAGAAGCGATATTCTCAATAAATTGATCGAATAAATAACGGGAGTCATGAGGTCCAGCTGATGCTTCAGGATGATATTGCACAGAAAAAACTGGTTTATCAGTTAGTTCAATCCCGGCGATTGTATCATCGTTTAAATGCATGTGAGTTACTTTTACATTTGTTTGAGTTGCAATGCTTTCTTTTGAGATTACAAATCCATGATTTTGAGAAGTTATTTCTCCTTTACCAGTTTTTAAATTTTTAATTGGATGGTTAATTCCCCTGTGTCCATTGAACATTTTTTCAGTTTTTAAACCTTGACTTAAGCCAAGAATTTGATGTCCTAGACAAATTCCAAAGATTGGTTTTTTAGTTGCTACGATTTGTTTTACCAATTCAACGGAAGAATTCATAACTGAAGGATCTCCGGGGCCGTTTGAAAGCATATAGCCATCTGGTTTAAAAGCTTCAAGTTCACTTATGCTAGTATTCATAGGAAAAACACGAACATGGCAGCTGCGCTCAGCCAAGCATTTAATAATGTTTTTTTTAACACCAAGATCAAGTAAAGCTACTTTGTAAAGCGGTTTATCTAAACTAAAGTCATATGCCTTTTTAGTTGATACCCGAGAAGACAATTCTAAGCCCGCCATTGATGGTATCTCTTTTAATTTCTTTGCAAGTTTTTCGATATTTGTTTCCTCTGATGAAATAATTGCATTCATTGCTCCTTTATTTCTAATGTGTCTTACCAAGGATCGAGTATCGATATCCGATATCCCCACAGTTTCACTTATCTCCATAAGTTCTTGTAGCGAAGATTCACCTGATGGTCGCGAAAAGCCTTGTGAGAATTTTTTTGTTACAAGTCCAGCAATTTTAATGGATTCAGATTCTATTTCTTCCTTATGAACTCCGTAGTTTCCAATATGTGAAGTAGTCATTATCAAAATTTGCCCAAGGTAGGAGGGATCTGTAAAAACTTCTTGGTATCCGGTCATTCCTGTATTAAAAGCAATTTCTCCGCCAGTTGTACCAATTTTTCCAATTGCTAGACCTTCAAAAAAAGTTCCATCTTCTAAAAGTAGAACTGCAGGATGATTTTTTTCCATTTAGAATTTTCGACAAAATTAGGAACTATGATTCAATAAAAATTACGGTAAACAAAAAAAGGCAGTTATAACACCACCTTTTTATTAACAATTTATAAAATATGTTAGTTTTCTTCTTTCTTTTCTTCTTCAGTTGAATCTTCAGCTGGTGTTTCAGGGGTTGTTTCTTCAATAACTGGTTCTTCAGAAACTGCTTCTTCAACAACTACTTCTTCAGTAACTGTTTCTTCAACAACTACTTCTTCAGTAACAGTATCTTCAGCTACTACTACTTCAGTAACAGTATCTTCAACAACTGCTTCTTCAGCTACTACTTCTTCAACAACTGTCTCTTCAACAACTGTCTCTTCAAAAACTGCTTCTTCTACAACTACTTCTTCAGAAACTACATCTTCAACGATTGCGTCTTGAACAACTGTCTCTTCAGTAACAACTTCATCAGAAACTACATCTTCAACATCTGTTTCACCAGAAACAGAAGGAGTTGTTGCTCCACCACCTCTTCTAGATCGACGTGTTGTTTTCTTAGCTTTTTCGTTTGTATAGATTTCGTTGTAGTCAACAAGTTCGATTATACACATTTCAGCATTATCTCCTAAACGAAAGCCTGTACGAATGATTCGTGTATATCCTCCATTTCGAGTTGCAATTTTGAGAGCGATGTCTCTAAATAGTTCAGTTACAACTTCCTTGTTTTGCAGATGAGAAAAAACCAAACGTCTTGAATGCGTTGTATCATTTTTTGATTTCGTCAAGATTGGCTCGACAAAAACACGAAGTGATTTAGCCTTCGCCAATGTCGTGGTGATTCTTTTATGTTCCAAAAGAGAACAAGCCATATTAGAAAGCATTGCTTTTAAATGTCCTGTTTTTCTTCCTAAGTGGTTTACTTTATTACCGTGTCTCATGATTTAAATCTTAATCTTTATCTAATTTATATTTTGCGACATTCATTCCGAATACCAAATTTTTGTTGTCAACTAGGTCTTCCAATTCTGTTAAAGATTTCTTTCCAAAATTTCTAAACTTCAGTAAATCAGATTTTGCAATTGAAACAAGATCTCCTAGTGTTTCTACATCAGCAGCTTTCAAGCAATTTAAAGCTCTAACAGATAAATCCATATCTACTAATTTTGTCTTAAGCAATTGACGCATGTGTAGTGATGTTTCGTCAAATTCCTCAGTTTCAGCTTTAATTTCGCTATCCAACGTAATACGCTCATCAGAAAACAACATAAAGTGATGAATAAGAATCTTTGCTGCATCTTTCAACGCTTCTTTAGGATGAACAGAACCGTCAGTTTTGATGTTAAAAATTAATTTTTCGTAATCAGTTTTTTGCTCTACTCGAAAGTTTTCAACTGTATATTGAACATTAACAATTGGTGTAAAAATAGAATCGATAAAAATTGTTCCAAAAGCAGCGTTTGATGATTTATTCTCCTCAGCAGGAACATAACCACGACCTTTAACTATTGTTAATTCAATTTCTATCTTAACTGATGATTCCATGTTGCAAATCACTAAATCTGGATTTAAAACTTGGAATGCACTAGTATGTTTTCCAATATCACCAGCAGTTAATTTAGTTTGACCACCAACAGTTATAAATACAGTTTCTGAGTCAGTTCCTTCAATCTGTCTTTTGAAACGCACTTGTTTCAAATTTAATACGATTTCAGTCACATCTTCTACAACACCTTTCAATGTTGAGAACTCGTGATCTACACCTTGTATTTTTATTGAAGCAATTGCAAATCCCTCCAATGAGGAAAGTAAAATTCTTCTTAAAGAGTTACCAACTGTGATACCGTATCCAGGTTCAAGTGGACGGAATTCAAATTCTCCGTTGAACTCATCGGAGTTAATCATGATTACCTTATCTGGTTTTTGAAAATCCAATATTGCCATTTTGTTGTTTTTATTTAGAGTATAGTTCGACGATTAATTGTTCCTTAATATTTTCTGGGATCATTTCCCTTGATGGTAAATTCAATAATTTTCCAGACATAGCAGAATTGTCCCAATCCAACCAATCATATTTCTTCGTATTTGAACTCAAAGAATTTGCAATTGCTTCCAAGGATTTTGATTTTTCCCTTACTCCAACTACGTCACCAGGACGCAATGTATAAGAAGGAATGTTAACAACATCACCATTTATAGTTATGTGACGATGAGAAACTAATTGTCTAGCACCACTTCGAGTTGGAGCTATTCCAAGACGATATACAGTATTATCAACACGTGCTTCACATAATTGCAATAAGTTTTCACCTGTAATACCTTTCATGGCTGAAGCTTTTTCAAACATATTAGAGAATTGACGCTCTAAAATTCCATAAGTATATTTAGCTTTTTGCTTTTCACCCAATTGAATTGCATATTCTGATTGTTTTCCTCCTCTTTTTTTTGAAGGACCATGTTGACCTGGGCCATAGTTTCTTCTATCAAGTGCTTTGTCTGCACCAAAGATAGGATCTCGAAATCTTCGAGCAATTTTGGTCTTTGGACCTGTATATCTTGCCATATTTTTGTTTTTAGTCGGGAATCATGAATTAAGGCATTCCTTCGATGATTTTATCCCTTGGTTATTACTGTTAAACTCTTCTTCTTTTTGGTGGGCGACATCCGTTGTGTGGAAGCGGTGTAACATCTATTATTTCTGTTACTTCAATTCCCGTATTATTCAATGAACGTATAGCAGATTCTCTTCCAGCTCCTGGTCCTTTTACATAAACTTTTACCCTTCTAAGTCCAAAATCATGTGCTTCTTTTGCCGCATCTTCAGCAGCTATTTGAGCTGCATAAGGTGTATTCTTTTTAGAGCCTTTAAAACCCATTTTTCCAGCTGAAGACCACGAAATAACTTGACCACTATTATTTGTAAGTGAAATAATGATGTTATTAAAACTCGCTTGAATGTGCGCTTCACCAGCAGCATCAATCTTAACGTTTTTTTTCTTTTTTTGATTTGCTTTTGCCATAATACTATTTATTATTTAGTTGCTTTTTTCTTGTTAGCAACTGTTTTTCTCCTACCTTTTCTTGTACGTGAGTTATTTTTTGTTCGTTGACCTCTTAATGGAAGTCCAGATCTATGGCGAATTCCTCTTGTACAGCCAATATCCATTAATCTTTTAATATTTAATTGAACTTCAGAGCGAAGTTGACCTTCAGTTTTAAATTCATTAACAGAGTTTCTGATTGCGGATAATTGATCATCGTTCCATTCTTGAACTTTAATACTTTCATCAATACCATTCGTATTAAGGATTTTTTTAGAAGTACTTCTTCCAATCCCAAATATATAGGTTAAACCTATTACTCCTCTTTTGTTTTTTGGTAAATCTATACCTGCGATACGTGCCATATTTTTTTAATTAACCTTGACGTTGTTTTAATTTTGGATTCTTTTTGTTAATTACGTAAACTCTTCCTTTACGCTTAACGATTTTGCAATCCACTGATCTCTTTTTTACTGATGCTCTTACTTTCATTTCTTTCTTATTAAACTATTTATATCTAAAAGATATTCTTCCTTTTGTTAAATCATAGGGAGAAAGTTCTAATTTAACTCGATCTCCTGGTAATATTTTTATGTAAAACATTCTCATTTTACCTGATATGTGAGCAGTTAAAATATGTCCGTTTTCTAGTTCTACTCGAAACATTGCATTTGGCAAAGCTTCTAGTATAACTCCATCTTGTTCTATTGATGCTTGTTTAGCCATTTATTAAAACCCGGATAATTCGTTTGGTTCTCTTCTTCCTCTCACTCTTGTCCCTTCCATTAAACTATCCATTTGACGATTTAATTGGTATGTTTCAATTTGCTGCAGTGTATCTAGAACAACACCAACCATAATTAATATAGAAGTGCCCCCAAAAAACATTGCAAACCCATCATTGATTCCAGCTAATTTTGCAATTGCAGGCAGTACAGCAATTAGTGCAAGAAATAATGAACCTGGGAAAGTAATTCTTGAAACAACAGTATCTACATGTTCAGCAGTTTCTTCTCCTGGGCGAACTCCAGGAATAAATCCACCACTTTTTTTCAAGTCATCAGCAATTTTACTTGGATTAATCATAATTGCAGTATAAAAATAGGTGAATACTATAATTAATACACACAATAATATATTGTAGCTCAATCCGTATACATCGCCTAAGGTTCTTTGCAAGAAACCACTCTGATCAGAAGAACTAGCAAAAATCATTACAGGAATTGTCATTATTGCTTGAGCAAATATAATTGGCATCACACCACTTGCATTAACTTTAATTGGCAAATAACTTCTAGCGCTTTTGTCGTCCACACTTTTGTTTCCAACAATTCTTTTTGCTGTGTTTAAAGGAATTCTTCTAACTCCTTGAACGATTAGTATGGTAACTAAAACAACTAGCATAAATGCTACAACTTCAATAACTAATTTTATTAGGTTTCCAGCTTCCATTGATTTTCCAAATTCAGCAAAAAATGCTCCTGGAAGGCGGGATAAAATACCAACTGTAATTAGCAATGAAATACCATTTCCAATACCTTTTTCTGTAATCCGCTCACCTAACCAAACTGCAAACATTGATCCGGCAACTAGTATCAAAATTGTCTGTGTCCACCAAAAAGTTGATGCATCCACTGGCATTGCTCCTTTTTGTGCAACATAAAGCGATAAATAGCTAGGGGCTTGTAAGGCACAAATAATTATCGTTAGTATCCTTGTATAATTATTAATCTGCTTCCTTCCTGATTCACCTTCATTTTGCATTTTTTGAACTGCTGGAACAGCCATGGAAAGAAGTTGCATGATAATCGATGCACTAATGTATGGCATGATTCCAAGCGCCATAATTGATGCATTTGTAAATCCACCACCAGAAAACAATGACAATAAAGTTTCGAGTGCATTCTGATCGCTTGCTTTTGTAGTTAAAGCAGCATAATTAACACCTGGAATAATAATAAAAGAACCAATTCTGTAGGCAAGAATCAATCCTAAAGTAAGAAGAATTCTTTTTCGCAATTCTTCTACTTTCCAAATATTCCGTATGTTTTGTATTAGTCTTTTCATTTAGTGGGGTGCAAAGGTAGTTAGATTTTTGAACATATACCACCTTGAGCTTCGATTGCAGTTATTGCAGCTGCAGAAAACCCATGTGCGCTAATTGTTACTTTAGAATTTAGTGTCCCTCTTCCTAATACCTTAACAAGTTGATTGTTAGATAATAGACCATTAGAAAGAAACGTTTCAATTGTGATTTCTGTTATTCCTTTAGTTGTAGCTAAATATTCTATAATATCAAGATTAATAGCTTTGTATTCAACTCTATTGATATTTTTGAAGCCAAATTTAGGAACACGGCGTTGTAATGGCATTTGTCCACCTTCAAAACCAATTTTAGTTGAATATCCAGAACGCGATTTAGCTCCTTTGTGACCTCTTGTTGAAGTACCACCGTGGCCAGACCCTTGTCCTCGAGCAATTCTTTTTTCTTTTTTTACTGAACCTTGTGCAGGTGTAAGATTATGTAAATCCATTTTATTGTTATTTGAATTTTTAGTCTACTACTATTATTAGGTGCTTCACCTTATTTATCATTCCAAGTATTTGAGGAGTAACCTCTTTTTCAACGACATGATTTAAGTGTCTGAATCCTAAAGCCTTTATTGTTGCTTTCTGATCAGCAGGTCTTTTTATAGCGCTACGTACTTGTTTTATTTTTATGGTTTCCATTCTATTTATTTTAACCGTTGAATACTTTATCCATTGAAATACCTCTTTGTTTAGCAACTGCAATAGCATCTCGCATTTTGGAAAGAGCATCAATTGTTGCTTTAACTACATTGTGAGGATTAGAAGAACCTTGCGATTTTGCCAATACATTATGTACACCAACACTTTCTAATACTGCGCGCATTGCACCACCTGCAATAACACCAGTACCAGGAGTCGCTGGCTTCAATAATACTTGAGCACCTCCAAACTTCCCTTTTTGAGTATGAGGAACTGTACCTCTAAGTATTGGAACCTTAATAAGATTTTTCTTAGCATCATCAATTCCTTTTGCGATTGCTTCAGTTATTTCTTTTGCTTTACCTAGTCCGTGTCCTACAATTCCATTTTCGTCTCCAACAACAATAATTGCTGAAAAACTAAATGTTCTTCCTCCTTTAGTAACTTTAGTAACCCTATTTACAGAAACGAGTTTATCTTTTAACTCAATGTCTACTGCTTTCACTCTGTTCATTGCTTGTTCTGCCATTTTCTTAAAATTTAAGTCCTCCTTCACGTGCTGAATCAGCCAAAGATTTTACTCTTCCATGATATAAGTAACCGTTACGATCAAAAACTACTGTTTTAATACCTACTTCCTGTGCTTTTTCAGCAATTTTTTTACCAATCATAGTCGCTTGCGTAACTTTGTTTACGTTTTGCGTTTCTTTTTGTTTAAAAGAACCTGCAGAAGCCAATGTTTTACCTGTTGCATCATCAATCAATTGAGCATAAATTTGCTTATTGCTTCTGTAAACAGACAATCTTGGAATTAAGGAAGTACCCGTTACTTTCTTTCGAATTCTTCGCTTTATTTTAGCTCTTCTTAATACTTTATTTAGTGCCATAATCTACTTAATAATTATTTTTTACTTGCTGATTTTCCAGCTTTTCTTCTAATTTCTTCACCTAAGAATCGAATTCCTTTTCCTTTGTATGGTTCTGGTTTTCTCAATGAGCGAATTTTCGCAGCCACTTGACCTAGTAATTGTTTATCATGTGATTGAATTGTTACAAGTGGTGCCTTTCCTTTTTCAGTCACAGTTTCTATTTTAACATCAGAAGGAACTGATAGAATAATAGCATGAGAAAAACCAAGTGCTAATTCTAATTGTTGACCAACTGCTGTTGCACGATATCCAACACCTATTACTTCCATTTCTTTCTTGAAACCTTCAGAGACACCTGTAATCATATTCTGAACAAGCGATCTATACAGTCCATGTTTAGAACGATCATTTGGTGAATCTGTTTTTCTAACAAAAGTTATTGTGTTTTCATCAATAGTCATTGTTACACACTCATCAATTTCTTGATGTAGTTCACCTTTTTTTCCTTTTACCGTAACAGATGTCCCTTTGATCGTAACTTCTACGCCATTTGGAATTGTTATCGGAGCTTTACCTATTCTTGACATTTCTTTCTTATTTTAATAAATGTAGCAAAGTACTTCGCCACCAATATTTTGTTTACGTGCCTCTTTATTTGTAATAACGCCTTTTGAAGTTGAAACAATTGCAATACCAAGTCCATTTAATACACGAGGCATTTCATCGGAGGCACTGTATTTTCTTAAACCTGGGCGAGATGCTCTTTGCAATTTAGTTATTGCAGGCACTCGGGTTGATTGGTTGTATTTTAGTGCAACTTTAATCGTACCTTGTTTATTATCTTCTTCAAATTTATAGTTTAGAATATATCCTTGATCAAATAAAATCTGAGTCATTGCTCTTTTAATATTTGAACCAGGTATCTCTACCATCTTCAAACCAGCTGCGCTTGCATTTCTGATTCGGGTTAAAAAATCTGCTATTGGATCTGTGTTCATTTTATTACTGTTTCAATATTACCAACTACCTTTTTTCACTCCTGGGATTTTTCCAGCTAGTGCCATCTCTCTAAACGTTACTCTCGAAATTCCAAATTGTCTCATGTATCCACGAGGTCGACCTGTAAGTCCACATCTGTTATGTTTTCTTACTTTCGAAGAATTTGCAGGAAGTTTCTGTAAACTCATCATTGCATCCCATTTAGCTGTCTGAATTTCTTCAGAGTTATCTGTGGATTTAAGTATTTTAGTCAGCGCTTCTCTTTTTTTAGCAAAGCGTTCTACTAATCTTTCTCTTTTGCGCTCTCGCGCTTTCATTGATTCTTTAGCCATTTTTTATCTATTTTTTTATAAATGGAAAACCGAATGCATCTAAAAGTGCTTTTGCTTCTTCATCACTTTCAGCTGAAGTTACAAAGCTTATATCCATTCCTAATATTCGATTTACTTTATCTATGTCTATTTCAGGAAAGATAATGTGCTCTTTAACTCCTAAATTGAAGTTACCTCTACCATCAAATCCTTTTGGATTGATTCCTCTGAAGTCACGAGTTCTTGGAAGAGCAACCGCAAGTAATCGATCTAGAAAATCATACATTCGATCTCCTCTTAAAGTTACTTTTGTCCCAATCGGCATTCCTTTTCTTAATTTGAAATTTGAAATATCTTTTTTGGATAAAGTAGTAATTGCTTTTTGACCAGCAATACGAGATAAATCTGTTGCAGCATTTTCAATAATTTTCTTATCAGCAACTGCATCACCAATACCTTGGCTCAAAACAATTTTCTGTAACCTCGGAACCTGCATCACAGATTTGTATCCAAATTGATCTCTCAAGGCCTGAATAATTTCTCCCTTGTATCTTTCTTTTAATCTTGGCGTGTAACTCATGATTTAATCACCTCCCCTGATTTTTTTGCATAACGTACTAATTTACCTTTATCATTTTCTTTTCTGCCAGTACGAGTAGCAACTCCATTTACTAAAACCATAAGGTTTGATAAATGAATTGTACCTTCTTTGTCTTCAATTCCACCTTGTGGATTTGCTGCACTTGGCTTCGTATGGCGCTTGATCATATTTGCACCTGAAACAATTGCTCTCATTTTGTTACGGTCAATAGAAAGAATTTTTCCTTCTTGACCTTTTGATTCGCCGCTCATTATTCGAACAGTATCACCAATTTTAACATGTAACTTCTTCTGCATCTCTATTTAATTATAACACCTCAGGTGCTAATGAAACAATTTTCATATAGTTATTCTCTCTTAATTCTCTGGCTACAGGTCCAAAAATACGCGTTCCTCTCATTTCTCCAGTCTGATTAAGGATAACACATGCGTTATCATCAAAACGGATATAAGAACCATCTGCTCTACGAACTTCTTTTCTAGTGCGGACAACAACAGCTTTTGCTACTGTACCTTTTTTTACTCCACCATTCGGCATAGCACTTTTTACTGTAACCACAATCTTGTCACCAACTGAAGCATATCGTCGTCTTGTTCCGCCTAATACGCGAATACATAACACCTCTTTGGCACCTGAATTGTCTGCGACTGATAGTCTAGATTCTGTTTGTATCATTTCTCCTTTTTATTTAGCTCTTTCGACAATTTCTACTAATCTCCAATTCTTAGTTTTACTCAAGGGACGTGTTTCCATGATTTTAACAGTGTCACCAATGTTGCAATCATTTTTTTCGTCATGAGCAATAAACTTGGTAGTTTTCTTTACGAATTTCCCGTATTTCGGATGTTTTACTTTTCGCTCAACAGAAACAACAATGGATTTTTCCATTTTGTCACTCATTACGACTCCAACTTTTTCTTTTCTTAAATTACGTGTTTCCATTTAGGCTTATTTTTTCAAGCATTAAGCTTGATTCGAACGTTTTGTTAATTCTGTATTTAGTCTAGCTATAACTTTACGCATACTTGTAATTCTCAATGGATTCTCAATTGGAGCCATTTTATGCGTTAATTTTAAGTTTACGTACTGATTTTGAAAATCACTTAAGCGACTTTTTAAATCTTCGATTGATAGCTTTAAAATCTCTACTTGTTTCATTTTTCTTTTTTAAACTGGTATAACATAATCGTTGCGAACAACGAATTTGCATTTAACTGGTAATTTTTGTGCTGCTAATCGCAATGCTTCCTTAGCAACCTCGTAAGAAACACCGTCAGCTTCAAACATGATACGTCCAGGTTTGATAACAGCAACCCAATGACTTGGAGCTCCTTTACCTTTTCCCATTCGTACTTCAGCCGGCTTAGATGTAACTGGTTTGTCTGGAAAAATACGAATCCACACTTTTCCTTCACGTTTCATGTGTCTTGTGACTGCGATACGTGATGCTTCAATTTGTCGTGAAGTAATCCATCCAGGCTCCAAACACTTAAGAGCGAATGAACCAAAAGAAATTGTTGAACCTCTGTGTGATAATCCACGGCTCCTTCCTTTCTGTACTCTTCTAAATTTTGTTCTTTTAGGTTGTAACATTACTCTTAATTTATATCTTTCTTAATTTATTTTCTCTCTCTTCTCTTACCTGCATTAGGCTTTCGATCATTCGCAAAATTGCTATTGTTATTGTTTGCAGCAGTTGAAACTCCTACATTTGGAGACAAATCTCTTTTTCCGTAAACCTCACCTCTGCAAATCCAAACTTTGATGCCAAGTCGGCCATACGTTGTATGTGCTTCTGCTAAAGCATAGTCAATATCAGCTCTAAATGTATGAAGTGGAGTTCTTCCATCCTTGTACATTTCTGAACGTGCCATTTCAGCGCCGTTTAGTCTACCAGATATTTTTATTTTTATTCCTTCAGCTCCCATTCTCATTGTACTTGCAATTGCCATTTTAATTGCTCTACGAAATGAAATACGAGCTTCAAGTTGTCTTGCAACACCATCTGCAACTAAACGAGAATCGAGTTCCGGACGTTTAACTTCAAAGATGTTTATTTGAATTTCTTTCTTCGTTAATTTTTTTAATTCTTCTTTAAGTTTATCAACTTCTTGACCACCTTTACCAATTATAACTCCTGGTCGCGCTGTGTTTATAGTAACAGTAACTAGTTTTAAAGTTCTTTCAATAATTATTTTGGAAATACTTGCTTTAGTTAAACGAGCATTTAAGTACTTGCGAATTTGATCATCCTCAACAATTTTGTCTTTGTAATCATTTCCACCATACCAATTAGATTCCCATCCGTGAATGTAGCCTAATCTATTTCCTATTGGATTTGTTTTTTGTCCCATTTCTTACTACTTATTTAGTTCCATCAACTACGATGGTAACATGGTTTGATCTTTTTCTAATTCTGTGCGCTCTACCTTGAGGTGCTGGTTGTATTCTCTTTAACATTGCTCCACCACCAACTTCGATAGACCGAACAACTAAATTTTCTTGTGTTATATCCGCTCCTTCATTTTTCTGCTCCCAATTAGAGATTGCAGAACGCAACAACTTACCTAAGCTAACCGAAGCAATTTTTCCATTAAAATGAAGAATATTTAAAGCTTTATTCACTTCCATTCCTCTAATTAAATCTGCAACCAATCTCATTTTACGTGGTGAAATATTTGAATTATTCAACTTTGCAAACGCAATTGATTTTTTATTTTCCTTAATACTTTCAGCTCTTAGCCTTTTTCTTGCTCCCATGAGTATCTAATTTCTATCGTTTTTTATCTTTTTTGTTTCCTCCATGTCCTCGGAAGTTTCTCGTTGGAGAGAATTCACCAAGTTTGTGACCAACCATATTTTCAGTTGCAAAAACAGGAATAAATTTATTTCCATTATGAACAGCAAATGTTAAGCCTACAAACTCAGGCGTAATAGTAGATGCGCGCGACCATGTTTTAATTACTGCTTTACTCTTCGCAACTTGTGCATCATCAACTCTTTTCATCAATTTATAATGAACAAAAGGCGGTTTTTTTAGTGAACGACTCATATCCTATTTTTTTCTTCTTTCAATAATTAACTTATCTGAATATTTGCTTTTAGATCTTGTTTTAAATCCTTTTGCAGGTATTCCATTTCTTGATCTTGGGTGACCTCCTGAATTTCTTCCTTCACCACCACCCATTGGGTGATCAACAGGATTCATTACAACTCCTCTTACTCTTGGTCTGCGACCTAACCATCTTGAACGACCAGCTTTTCCAGAAACAGCTAAATTGTGCTCTGAATTTGAAACCGATCCAATAGTTGCGATACATGTAACTAAAATCATTCTAGTTTCACCTGAAGGCATCTTTACAATTGCATATTTACCATCACGTGCATTAAGTTGTGCATATGTCCCAGCTCCTCTTGCAATTGAACCACCTTTACCAGGCTTCAATTCTATGTTATGGATTACAGTACCTAGAGGAATATCAGATAAATACATTGCGTTACCAATATTTGGCGTTGCAGTTTTTCCTGATAAGATTTGATCTCCAACTTTCATTCCATTTGGAGCAATGATGTATCTTTTTTCTCCGTCAGCATAAAATAATAAAGCAATATTAGCAGTACGATTTGGGTCATACTCAATTGTTTTAACAGTAGCAGGAATATCAAACTTATCGCGTTTGAAATCGATGATACGGTATTTTTGTTTGTGGCCACCACCAATGTATCTCATTGTCATTCGACCATCATTATTTCGACCACCCGATTTCTTCATGCTCGACACCAAACTCTTTTCTGGAGTCGACGCTGTTATCCCCTTAAATTCCAATGCCACTTTATGACGTTGCCCTGGAGTTGTTGGTTTAAATTTCTTTAGACTCATTGCCTTTTCTTAATAATTATTAAATAAATCTATAGTTTGACCATCTGCAACAGAAACTATCGCTTTTTTCCATTGTTTACTTTTTTGCTCAATAACACCTTTGTTTGTGTATTTAGCAGAAGAAGCACCACCACCATAATTCATTGTGCGAACATCAATAACGTTGATGCCATACATTTTCTCAACGGCTTTCTTAATTTCTAACTTATTTGCTTTTTTGTCAACTTCAAATGTGAAGCGATTTAGTGATTCACTACACATTGTAGCTTTCTCAGTAATGACAGGTTTTCTTATAATTGTCTGCATGATGATTAATTAAGTATCATTTCTATTTTTTTAACTGCACCTTCAGCTAAAATAATTTTTTTGGCATTCAACAAATCATAGGTATTAAATGAGTCTGCTGTTACGACTTTTACTTTCTTAAGGTTTCGTGATGCCAAGTAAACATTATCTGTATTTTCAGCAAGAATAAAAAGTACTTTTTGATCGTCTAATTTCAATGAAGTAATTAATGTCTTGAAATCTTTTGTTTTAGCTTCTGCAAAATTGATATCTTGCATTACAAGAATAGCATCATTTTTAGCTTTAAAGGCAAATGCAGACTTACGAGCTAATCTTTTTAGCTTAATGTTTAATTTGAAGTGGTAATTTCTAGGACGTGGTCCAAAAATTCTTCCACCACCGACACGTGTTCCTGATTTTACACTACCAGCACGAGCTCCACCTGTTCCTTTTTGTTTTTTTATTTTTCTTGTAGAACCGGCGATTTCTGCACGTTCTTTAGACTTGTGAGTTCCTTGACGTTTATTCGCTA
Source organism: Chitinophaga pinensis (assembly GCA_945883825.1). Taxonomy (GTDB): domain Bacteria; phylum Bacteroidota; class Bacteroidia; order Flavobacteriales_D; family Crocinitomicaceae; genus UBA952. The sequence continues at coordinate 35,074 of CAMCYF010000008.1, read as the reverse complement.
AATGTTGTTTAACATCTAAGTAAATAGCATGATTATTTGGTTCGATACCAAAAATGTCGTCTGAAAGTGTTACGGACTTAGCTGTAACCGTTCCTGTTGCGTCGTATATTTTTGCTTTCATTACCTTCTAATTGTTAAAGTTGAACCATTTGCTCCTGGAACTGAACCTTTTACGATAAGGATATTCTTTTCAGCAATTACTTTTAATATTTGTAGGTTTGAGGCCATTCTATTTTTGTTACCCATTTGTCCACCCATTCGCATTCCTTTGAATACACGTGCAGGGTAAGAACAAGCACCAATAGATCCTGGAGCACGAAGACGATTGTGCTGTCCGTGTGTCGCTTGACCAACTCCAGCAAATCCGTGACGTCTCACAACACCTTGAAAACCTTTTCCTTTTGTAGTACCTACTACATCAACGAAGTCACCTTCAGCGAAGATAGCTACATCAATTTTATCACCAATCGTTACGTTATCAAAACCTTTGAACTCCACCAATTTTGCTTTAGGTGTTGTACTGGCATTTTTAAAGTGACCTTTCATTGCATTTGGAGTATTCTTTTCTTTCTTTTCTCCAAATCCCAATTGAACGGCCTCGTAACCATCTCTGTCTTGTGTCTTAACCTGAGTTACAACACAAGGACCTGCTTCTATCACTGTGCATGGTAATGATTTACCCTCGGCACTGTAGATGCTAGTCATTCCGACTTTTCGACCAATAATTCCTGGCATATTCTTGTTATTAATTTATTTACACTTTAATTTCAACATCTACTCCACTAGGAAGCTCTAATTTCATCAATGCATCTACTGTTTTAGAAGAACTGCTATAAATATCTAGCAATCTTTTGTAGGCACACAATTCAAATTGCTCACGTGCTTTTTTCATTACGTGCGGAGAACGCAATACAGTATAAATTCTTTTGTGCGTTGGAAGTGGAATTGGACCACTTACAATTGCACCAGTAGACTTTACTGTTTTTACGATTTTCTCAGCCGATTTATCCAAAAGGTTGTGATCGTATGATTTTAATTTTATTCTAATTTTTTGACTCATTTTCTTTTAGTTTATTATGCTGAAACTTTACCATTAGCTTTCGAAATAACATCTTCAGCAATATTTTTAGGAGCATCTGCATAGTGAGAAAATTCCATTGAATAGCTAGCTCTGCCTGAAGTAACCGTTCGTAATTGAGTTACATAACCAAACATTTCTGATAAAGGAACGTCTGCTTTTAAAACTTTTGCGCCTGCTCTATCATCCATACCACGCATCATTCCGCGTCTTCTGTTTAAGTCACCAACAACATCACCCATATTTTCTTCTGGTGTAACAACTTCAAGTTTCATGATTGGCTCCAAAAGAACTGGACTACATAGCTTCATAGAATTTCTATAAGCCATTTTAGCACATAATTCAAAGGACAATGAATCTGAATCGACTGCGTGGAATGAACCATCAATTAATTCAACTTTCATTGCTTCAACTGGGAATCCAGCTAAAACACCATTTTTCATGGAATCTTTAAATCCTTTTTCAACAGAAGGAATAAATTCACGAGGAATATTACCTCCTTTTATGCTGTTAATGAATTCCAATCCAATTTTTTCAGGATTATCTTGAGGGGAAATTTTAACTAATATATCAGCAAATTTACCTCGACCACCAGTTTGTTTTTTAAATACTTCACGATGATCTGTGTTTCCAGATATATTTTCTCTATAAGCAACTTGAGGATCTCCCTGGTTTACTTCAACCTTAAATTCTCTTTTTAATCGATCAATAATTATTTCAAGGTGAAGTTCACCCATTCCAGAAATGATAGTTTGACCTGTCTCTTCATCTGTATTTACACGGAATGTAGGGTCTTCTTCAGAAAGCTTAGATAATCCAATAGATAATCTATCTGTATCTGCTTGTGTTTTTGGCTCTATTGCTAATCCAATTACTGGTTCAGGGAATACCATTGATTCAAGAATAATAGGTGCATTTTCTGCACACAAAGTATCTCCTGTTTTGATGTCTTTAAAACCAACTACTGCTCCAATATCTCCAGCACCAAGTTCGTTAATTTGGTTTTGCTTATTAGCATGCATTTGAAAAATACGAGAAATCCGTTCTTTATCTCCAGATCTTGTGTTTAACACATAAGAGCCTGCAGCTAATTTACCTGAATAAGCACGAACAAAGCAAAGTCGACCAACAAAAGGATCGGTTGCAATTTTGAATGCTAATCCAGCAAATGGCTCATCAAATGATGGTTTTCTTAATACTTCTTGGTCATTTTTTGGGTTAATACCAACAATTCCTTCAATATCCAAAGGAGACGGAAGAATTTCCATTACCATGTCTAGCATTGCCTGTACACCTTTATTCTTAAATGCAGAACCACACATCATTGGAACAACTTTTCCAGATATTGTAGCAGCTCTTAAAGCATTTAAAATTTCTCGTTCTGTTAAAGAATTTTCATCTTCAAAGAATTTTTCCATTAAAGACTCATCAAATTCAGCTACAGCTTCTAATAATTCACTTCTTAGTTGTCTTGCCTCTTCAATAACATCAGCAGGAATTTCAATTTCCTGGAATGTCATTCCTAAATCTGCTTCATTCCAAGTAATGCCTTTAAAATTGATAAGATCTACAACCCCTTGAAAGTTATCTTCAGAACCAATGTTTATTTGCAATGGAAGTGCATGACTTCCAAGCATTGTCTTAACTTGATTACAAACTTTTAAAAAGTCTGCGCCTTGACGGTCCATTTTGTTAACAAAACCAATACGAGGTACATTATAGTTATTAGCTAGTCTCCAATTCGTTTCAGATTGAGGTTCTACACCATCAACAGCAGAAAATAGAAATACCAGTCCATCAAGAACACGAAGAGAACGGTTTACCTCAACTGTAAAGTCAACGTGTCCAGGAGTATCAATAATATTGACATGATAAAGCTCATTTCGATATTTCCAATTTAAAGTTGTAGCTGCAGAAGTAATTGTAATTCCTCTTTCTTGCTCTTGCTCCATCCAATCCATAGTTGCAGCACCGTCATGAACTTCTCCAATCTTGTGACTAACACCACCATAGAACAAAATACGTTCTGTAGTAGTCGTTTTCCCTGCATCGATATGAGCAGCAATTCCAATGTTACGTGTATATTTAAGGTCTCTTGCCATTACTTAAAATCTAAAATGTGAAAACGCTTTATTTGCTTCAGCCATACGTGTTGTATCTTCTTTCTTTTTGTATGCAGCTCCCTCTTCCTTCGAAGCAGCAATTATTTCAGAAGCTAAACGTTGCGACATTGTTTTTTCGTTTCTTTTTCGTGAATAACCAATCAACCATTTCATAGCTAATGAAGCTTTTCTCTCATCACGAACAGGTGTAGGAATTTGAAATGTTGCACCACCAACACGACGACTTTTTACTTCGACAATTGGCGTAATATTTTCCAATGCTTTTTTCCAAACATCTATGCCTTCTTGATCTTCAATTTTTTTATTGATTAAATCTATTGCATCATAGAATATTCTGAATGCTATACTTTTTTTACCTGATAACATTAAGTTATTTACAAATTTTGTTACAACCACATCGTTAAATTTCGGATCTGGCAGAATCGCAATTTTCTTGGCTTTTCTTCTTCTCATTTTCTAATGCTTATTAATTATTTCTGCTTAGGACGTTTTGTTCCATACTTTGATCTTCTTTGACTTCTTCCTTGAACACCTGCTGTATCTTCAGCACCGCGAACAATGTGATAACGTACTCCTGGAAGATCTTTTACTCTTCCTCCGCGAACAAGTACTAGGGAGTGTTCTTGAAGATTGTGGCCTTCACCACCAATGTATGCGTTGACTTCTTTCCCGTTCGTTAAACGAACACGCGCCACTTTACGCATTGCCGAGTTTGGCTTTTTTGGTGTAGTCGTGTATACACGAACACAAACACCTTTACGTTGTGGACATGAATCAAGCGCAGCAGATTTACTTTTCTTCACTACCGCAGTTCTTCCTTTGCGAACTAATTGTTGAATAGTTGGCATAAAATACTCTTAATTTAAATAAATAATTAATCCTCAAACGTACTTTGAGGGGTGCAAAGATACCTTTTTTAATTTACTACGCAACTATGAATTGAAAAAAAAACGAGTTTTTTGTTGAAAAAAGTCTTAGTAATTGTTTTTCAGATAGTTTCTAAAATAAAAAAAGCTCCAAAAGGAGCTTTAAGATAAAATATTTAAATTTTTTTACAGTGTTTTCTTGATGGCCTCAATAAGACGTTTTACGTTTGGAAGTGCTTCATCAATTAAGCTTGGAGAAAATGCAAAAGGTGTGTCAGTTTGAGTTACACGCATTACGGGTGCATCTAGGTAATCAAAGGCATACCGTTGAACATGATAAGCAATTTCGGATGAAATAGATGCTAAGGGCCAAGATTCTTCCAATACCACACAGCGGTTTGTTTTTTTGATTGATTCAACAATAGTTCCGTAGTCTAAAGGTCGAATTGTTCTTAAATCGATTACTTCAACATCAATATTTTCTTTAGCAAGTATATCAGCTGTTTCAAGGGCAAGTTTCATTATTTTTCCAAATGAAACTAAGGTAACATCTGTGCCTTTTCTTTTAATATCAGCAACTCCTATTGGAATAATATATTCTCCTTCGGGAACCTCTCCTTTATCGCCATACATTTTTTCTGATTCTAAAAACACAACCGGATCCTCGTCTCGGATTGCTGCTTTTAGTAAACCTTTAGCATCTGCTGGATTTGATGGTGTAATTACTTTAAGTCCGGGAACGTGTGCGTAAAAAGATTCAAAACTCTGAGAATGAGTTGCGCCAAGCTGTCCGGCAGTTCCATTTCCACCTCTAAAAACGATTGGGCAGTGGTATTGACCTCCTGACATCTGCATCATTTTCGCTGCTGAATTTATAATTTGATCTGCAGCGAGAATTGCAAAATTCCAAGTCATAAACTCAACAATTGGTTTTAAACCATTCATAGATGCTCCAACTGCAATTCCTGTAAAACCAAGTTCTGCAATGGGCGTATCAATCACTCTTTTTGGTCCAAATTCATCAAGCATTCCTTGTGAAACCTTATATGCACCATTATATTCAGCAACTTCTTCACCTAATAGAAATACGCTTTTATCCCTTCTCATTTCTTCGGACATTGCCTCTCTTAAAGCTTCTCTAAATTGTATCGTTTTCATAATTTTTTAAATGTGGGTGCAAAGGTATTAATTAGAATTAAATACCTAAGAGATTTATGCAACTTTAAGACTAGCTATTTTTGATTTACTGAATTGAGAATTTGCATAATCAAGTGAGACATTAAATGTTTTTAAATTCAGAGAAGGAATTTCAAACATTGCATCAGTTAAAATAGCCTCGCAAATTGAGCGTAATCCTCTGGCTCCCAATTTAAATTCTAGTGCTTTTTTGACGATAAAATCAAGTGTTTCATTTTCAAAGCTAAGTTTCACGCCATCAATATCAAACAACCTAATATATTGTTTAATTAGCGCATTTTTAGGCTCAGTGAGAATGCGTTTTAAATCATTTTCATTTAGTGGCTCAAGATAAGATAAAACAGGAAATCTACCTATTAATTCAGGAATTAAACCATATGTTTTAATATCTGTTGGCGTAATATATTTAAGAAGTGATTCATTTTCTATATTTTCTTGTGAGCTTGAACTAAATCCAATTGTTTGTCTGTTAACACGACTTGCAATAATTTGCTCAATGCCATCAAATGCACCACCACAAATAAATAAAATATTTTTTGTGTCAATTTGCACTAATTTTTGTTCAGGGTGTTTTCTTCCTCCTTGAGGCGGAACACTTACAATGCAACCTTCCAATAATTTCAGTAAAGCTTGTTGAACTCCTTCGCCAGAGACATCTCGCGTAATAGATGGATTATCATTTTTCCGAGCTACTTTATCAATTTCGTCAATAAAAACAATTCCTTTTTGAGTAGATTCAACATTGTAGTCCGCTGCTTGCAATAAGCGAGAAAGAATGCTTTCAACATCTTCTCCCACATATCCTGCTTGTGTCAAAACAGTAGCATCAGCAATACAAAAGGGAACATTTAGCATTTTTGCAATTGTTTTAGCGAGTAAAGTTTTCCCAGTTCCAGTTCGCCCTACCAAAATAACATTGGATTTATCAACTTCTATGTCTTCTTTTTTAGACCTAAAATTTAAGCGCTTAAAATGATTGTAAACAGCAACAGAGAGCACTTTTTTCGCTTCATCTTGTCCAATTACATACTCATCTAAAAGCTGTTTTATTTCAGCAGGCTTATGAATATTTATTTCTGTAGTATTTTTTAAAACATCCTTAGATACATTAGTTTCGCCTACTTCCTCACTGACAATTCTATTTGCTTGAATAGCACAGCTATCGCAAATGTGTCCAGAAACTCCAGCAATTAACATTTGGACATTTGCACGATTTGCCCCACAAAATGAACAAGTCGTTTCTTTCTTTGCCATGAATATTATTTTGGATTGCGTAAAAGAACTTCATCTACCATTCCATATTCTTTAGCTTCTTGAGATGTTAACCAATAATCGCGGTCTGAATCTGCCCAAACCTTATCGTATGTTTGTTTGGAATGCAGTGCTATAATATCGTATAGTTCTTTCTTAAGTTTTTGGATTTCACGAGCAGTAATTTCAATATCTGAGGCTTGTCCTTGCGCGCCGCCTAATGGTTGATGAATCATAACGCGTGAATGTTTTAAAGCACTTCTTTTACCATCAGCACCAGCGCATAAAAGAACTGCTCCCATAGAAGCCGCCATTCCTGTACAAATTGTCGCAACATCTGGACGAATATATTGCATTGTGTCATAAATACCAAGTCCTGCATAAACAGAACCTCCTGGTGAATTAAGGTAGATTTGAATGTCTTTTTTAGCATCTACAGATTCTAGAAACAACAATTGAGCATTGATGATATTTGCCACTTGGTCATTAATACCAGTACCTAAAAATATTATTCTATCCATCATTAATCTTGAAAAAACATCCATTTGAGTCATATTCATAGGACGTTCTTCAATAATATAAGGTGTTAGTGAAGACTCTATATAGTGATCTACAACCATACTGTTGATTCCAAGATGCTTTGTAGCATACTTTCTAAATTCGTTTCCGTCAATCATTTTGAATTTTTTAATTTTGGTATAAAATTAACCAAAGTCAGTTAAATATTTTTCTTTTTGGTAATATAAAGTTTTTTGAAAAAAAAATCCCAGATGACTGGGATTTTGATAGTTCTTTTATTGAATTCTAATTTAATGCTGCAGTAAATATTGAATCATTCATAAATTTTAAAAATTCACGATCTTTTGAAGCTTTAGTCTTTAAATTTGAATCTTTTGCAAAAGCTTGTTTTAAGTTAGTGACAACTGCATCTACACTTTCTCCACTTCTTGCAGAGATAATCGCTTTTAAGTAAAGAGATTCAGAGGTAATGGCAACAGCACTTAAAACTTTAGTTGCTTGAGGTAATTTACCTTGAAGTGTTAAGGCAAGAGCTTTATTAAAAGAGTCATCTTTTAAGTTGTTTTCAGCTTTTGAGTAATTTCCAGTCATAATATTTAAAATAGCATTGTTATATGCTACAATAGAACTATTTTTTGTATCCACTGATTTAGTTTGTGCCATTAGTTTTATAGCTTGTGTTCTATTATCTTGAATTAAAACAACACCAGCTAAATTATTCTTCGCAGCAATGTTTTCTTTTAGAGAATTTGATTTTTCAAGACTCTTTTTAGCATCTGCTATTTTATTTTGAGAAAAGTTAAGAGCACCTAAATTGTTATGCGTTCTATAATCAGAATCAAAATTTGAAGCAGCCAGTTGATAAATTCGTGCTTTTTCATTTAAGTCTTGTGTTAGATTTTTAGCAGCAAACAATAGTTCTTCTACACCTAAAACTGAAGGATTATTTATAGAAGCTTGCATAATTTCATCATCAGTTAGGCCATTTTCTGTATAATTCACAATAATATTAGCACGTCTAATTTTAGGAAAAACATCTTTTTCTAATTCAGTATATGATTTCCCTAAATTAATCATTTCTGTTTCGCGTTGAACTGGATCTTTTGTCATTTCTAAAATTCTAATAAATAAGTTTTTATCTGCTTCAGAAATAGATGAGGTAAGGCTCAACTGTTCTTTAAAGCCATCAAAATCCTCACCTTTACCCTGCAACATATAATAAGAAGTATCAGTATAAATAGCAATTTTTGCTTTTTTCATTAATGATATTAGTGAGGCTCTAGCTGACTTTGTTCTTTCGTTTGATAAATTTGAATTCTTATCTTCAACTCCATCAGGTGAAGCATATCCAACTAGATCAATTGAATTGATTTTGATTTTTGGATTTAGTTGGGATGTTGAAATCCAAACTAATAAATCATTTAAATCTAAGTCTTTTAATTCACTAGCCTTTACGATTGATTGTCCTCTGTCAAAATTGATTACCGCAGATTTAGTTTTATCAACTGAACGAATTATGGCATCTTCCTCATAAATCATTTTGAATTCTTTTTTTACAAGATATGGAGTAATGATTGTTGCATCAGCTATTTTCTTTTCGGGCAAGGTCATTTTTTCCTTTAAACCTTTAAAAACTTTACCTGTAATTTTAAAGTCTGCAGCCTCCATGTCGTTAGAATAAGGAATTACCATTTCAAAATTTACAGTCCCACCCGGTTTAAAAAGAACAGTTTTACCATTTCCTGTAACTTTTTCACCTTGTACTATCCAAGTCCCAATTGACGTATTTCCAATTTTTGGAGAAATCTCTGCTCTTATTTTCTTTTGTATACCTTTTTCTGGGATGTTAACTATTACATTAAATCGTAAGCTATCACCATGCATTTCAAGTGGATCTGGATTCACAGTATATGTAAAATCTTTAACAAGATCACAGGAGTTCAATGAAATCAAAAGACTTACGGAAATTAAAAGAGTTAAAAAACGATTCATTATTTTTTATTTAAGATAAATTATTATGCAAATCTAAAAAGATATTATTATTAAATTAAATTCTTTTATTTTTTTTTTAAAATTAGGAAAAAACCAAATTTATTTTAGTTCTCTAAAAATGGACTTAGTTCTTTTAAAGGAATAAGTACAAAGCTTCTATTTTTATATTCTTTGTGAGGTATTGTTAATTTATCACTATTGTAAATCAGTTTATCGAAGAATATAATATCTAGGTCGATTATTCTATCCTTATAAACGCCATTATTTTTTTTTCTACCCATTTTTTTTTCTATATTTTTTAGCTCTTTTAGCGTAGCTAGTGGATTTAGATTCGTTTTACAAATTAAACAAGCATTAACAAAAATATTATCAGATTTAAATCCTTGTGGTTCGTTTTCAAAAAAAGAGGATACTTCAGTAACTTCCCCAATCAAAGTATTTATTTCTTCAATTGCGCGGCAAAGGTTCTTTGATTTATCTCCAATATTGGAGCCTAATGCTATATAAACAGTATGTTTTTTAATAGAAATTAATTTTTACTCCATTTGAAATTATGCACCAATTCAAGTAAATCAACTTTAAGATAATCTAAAGAAGGCCTTAAAGAATCATAGTTTGGCCGACAATTTAATATCACTTCTCCGCGAACAAAATTCTGACTTGAATCTGTTAAGTAAAACTGAAAATTAGTTGCGACATTTCCCTTTAGCTCAAAAAAGGTTCCGAAAACCCTATTTTTAGCATCAATAATTTGCTCAAATTCTATTTTATCAGCTTTAATTTTATGTTCATCTACTTTATCGTTTGCCATATTTATTATATCAGGTAGTGAATCTTTTGATGGGATTTCGATGTAGAATAAGAATAAGCTACCATTTAAAGGTCCTAGATTTATTTCTTGAATACATGAATTAAAATTTGAATTTTCGATGGTTTTGTAATTATATAAGGATGCTAATTTGAACTCATAGGGACAATCTCCCTTTACAATAGAATAAGAGTGATGTGGAAAATTAATATTTAAGTATGTAGGTGGTTTTGGAACTGGTGCCGGATCTTTGCAAGCAAAGGCATTCAAAATCAAGAAAGCCAAAAGAACATTAATAATTTTTTTTTGATTGTTTTTTATCATTTAGTTTGATTTTACTTGAATCTTTATTGATTTCACTCTCCTTTTATCTGATGACTCAACAATAATTTTAAAGTTATCAATTTCGATAAATTCTTTATTTTTTAATATTTTTCCTGCTTGCTCAACTACAAAACCTCCAATTGTTTCAGCTTCACCCTTTAAATTTTCAAATACAAGCCCATCAATTCCCAAAACTTTATATAAATCATTTAGTGAGGTTCTTCCTTCAAAAATAAAAGTAGATGGATCAACTTTTGAATATTCAATTTCATCGTCATCAAATTCATCTGTTATGTCACCAACAATTTCTTCTAGAATATCTTCTAAAGTAACTATCCCGCAAGCTCCACCATATTCATCTACAACAATTGCCATGTGCATTTTCATATTTTTAAATTCTTGTAGCAAATCATTTATTTTCTTGTTTTCAGGGATAAAAAAGGGTTTTCTTATCACAGTAGACCATTCAAAATAATTCAGATTACTTAAATTTGGTAGTAAATCTTTGATGTATAAAATACCAACAACATTATCTTGTGTGTCTTGGAATACAGGAATTCTCGAGTAACCAGCTTCTAAAATAAAGGCTAAGACTTCCTTAAAATTTGATGATATATCAATTGCATCAACTTCAATTCTTGGAGTCATTATTTGACATGCTTCTGTTCTTCCAAATTTCACAATCCCCTCTAATATTTTATGATCTTCTTCAGAATCGTTATCTTCTTTCGTCAATGCAATAGCCTGTTCTAATTCATCTGTGGTAATGCTCGTTTTTCCTTTTGCATTTTTTTGAATAAAAAAAGAACCTTTCACTAAAAGATTTTTTAACCAAGATAATGGAGGTGTTTTTCTTAAAACATTTAATGGATAGACCATCCACCGAACAACTCTTAGAGAATTATTTGCAGCAAAAATTTTAGGGATTACTTCTCCTGTCATTAACAAAACAAATGTTATGCCTAATACCTCAAGAAGAAATCGTTTAATTTCAAAATCCTTTGTTGGGGGATAAAAATCGTTTAGTATAAAAGTTGATAAAATAACAACTCCAACATTTACAAAATTGTTTGTAATTAAAATAGTTGCAAGTAATTCCTTAGGTTTAGCTAGTAAGTCAGAAATTAATTTTGATTTTGCAGAATTTTCTTGTTTAATCTCTTCACGATCTAGGGGTCTAAGAGAAAAAAAAGCTGATTCTGATCCAGACATCATTGCTGAAACAAGGAGCAAAAGCACTATAATTCCTAAATAAATATAATTATTTGTGCTGAATCCGGCTTCGGCAATTTGATACAAATCGTAACTGGGAGGTTCGCTTATCGTCATAAATATTAAAATGGGGAATCATCATCGCTACTCGATGAAAGTCCTGGAATGTCAGAAGGTAGGTTTGGAGTTCCGATTGAATTATACGGGGCAACTGTTTTATCCGAAGTTTCTAAGCGAGAAAGAATGGTTAACTCTTCACCAATAACTTCTGTATTGTATTTGGTATTACCTTCTTTGTCTTGCCAGGATCGTTTTTTTAATTTTCCTTCAACGTAAATTTTTGTTCCTTTTCGGATGTATTTTTCAGCTATTTCAGCTAATCCACGCCAAAGTACAATATCGTGCCAATCAGTTATTTCTTTTTTTTCTCCCGAATTTTTGTCTGTAAATGATTCTGATGTGGCAATTGAAAAAGAAGCTACAACAGCACCATTTTCTAAGCGACGTATTTCAGGGTCTTTCCCTAAATTACCAATAAGAATTACCTTATTTACAGTTCCATTCATGAAACAAATTTACATAAAAATAACAATAAATTTCGGATTATTTTTTTCTAAAAACTTTTTTCTTAGCAGTTTTTGGTGCTTGATTTATAGAAATATGAAGACATTCTTCAAGGCTTAGGTTTTCTGGAGTAGTATCTTTTGGCAGTTTAAAATTGTCTTTTCCGATTTTAAGGTAAGCGCCATATCTTCCGTTTAGTAATTGAACATCGGGGCGAGAATCAAAAGCTTTAATCAGTTTATTTGCATCAGCTATTTGTTTTTCTACAAATAATTCTATTGCACGATCTAACTCGATAGTCATAGGTTCTTCTCCTTTTGGAATTGACACAAATACTTTTCCAACTTGAATGTATGGGCCAAAACGCCCGGCATTTGCCTTTACTATTTCTGAGTTATATTCTCCGAGTGTTCTTGGTAATTTAAATAAAGCGAGGGCTTCTTCGAGTGTAATTGATCCGATTGACTGATTATTTTGTAAGGAAGCAAATTGTGCTTTTTCGCCATCTTCTTTTTCATCTCCAATTTGAACCATTGGACCATACCTTCCTATTCTTACAATTATTTTACGCCCTGAAACAGGATGCATTCCCAATTCTCTTTCTCCTGTAGCACGATCCGAATTTTCCAAGGTGTTTGTCACATTTGCATGAAAGGGTTCGTAAAATTCCGCCATCATATCTGTCCATTGAATTTTCCCCTGAGCAATTTCGTCAAATTCTGCTTCTACTTTTGCTGTAAAATTGTAATCCATTATTCGGTCAAAATGCTGATTTAAAAAATCAGTAACAACTATTCCAATATCAGTAGGCGATAATTTATTTCTATCTTTTCCGGTAGTTTCAGATTTTACCTCTCTGTTAATTTGTTCGTTGCTTAATTTTAGAACGGTAAAATTTCTAAGTTCTCCCTCTCGTTCTTTTTTCTCAACGTAGCCTCTTTTTTGAATTGTTGAAATTGTTGGTGCGTAAGTTGATGGTCTACCAATTCCTAATTCCTCTAATTTCTTCACTAAAGAAGCTTCTACATACCTTGCAGGCGGTCGTGTATATCTTTCAGTTGCGGTTATTTCCTTTTGCTTTAATTTTTCGTTTACTTCAACACTTGGAAGAATAGATTCGTCTGAATCGTCATCATCACCATCTTCAACTTGTGATTCGAGATAAACTTTTAAAAAACCATCAAAACGAATCACTTCTCCTTTTGCAGTGAAATAGTCACTATTGTCTAAACCTCCAATTTTAATAGTTGTCCGTTCCAATTTAGCGTGAGACATTTGAGAAGAAATGGCCCTTTTCCAAATAAGATCATAAAGACGCATGTCGTCATTTTCTCCTGATATAGATGTTCTTAGGAAATCAGTAGGTCTGATGGCCTCATGGGCTTCTTGTGCTCCGGCACTTTTACTTGTATATTTTGTTGGTTTTGAATATTCAGACCCGTAATTTGTTTCGATTGCATTTTTCGCTTCTTGAATCGCTGTTTCTGAAAGGTTTACAGAATCTGTTCTCATGTAGGTAATCATACCAGATTCATAAAGGCGTTGAGCAACAAGCATTGTTTTTGTAACAGAAAACCCAATTTTTAAGCTTGCTTCTTGTTGCAAAGTTGATGTTGTAAATGGCGCTGAAGGTATTTTCGTAGCTGGCTTTTGTTGGATTTCTTCAACAAAGAAAGAACTTTTTAAACACCTGTCTAAAAGTTTTTTTGCTTCGCTTTCATCTGCTAATTGTCGGCAATATTCTGTCTTCAAATTTCCTTTTAGTGCTTGAAATAAGCCATTTACTCTGAAGAAAGTACTTGTACTAAAAGATTGAATTTCTTTTTCCCTTTCAACAATTAATCGAACGGCAACTGACTGAACTCTACCTGCTGAAAGTTTTGGTCTAATTTTTTTCCATAAAACTGGTGAAAGTTCAAATCCAACAATTCGATCTAATATTCTTCGAGCTTGTTGCGCATCTACTAATTCTTTATTTATATTTCTTGGTTTTTCAATGGATTTTAAAATAGCTGTTTTGGTAATTTCATTAAACGTAATTCGCTTTGTTTCTTTTTTACTAAGTCCCAATGTTTCATACAAATGCCAAGAAATAGCTTCACCCTCACGATCCTCATCTGTTGCTAACCAAATTACTTCAGATTCTTTGACTAATTTTTTTAATTCTGTAACTAATTGTTTTTTATCTGGAGTAACCTCGTAAAGTGGGTTAAATTTATTGTCAATCTCTATTGCAAGCCCCTTTTTTGCTAAATCCCTAACGTGGCCATAACTAGATTTTACGATAAATTCACTTCCTAAATACCCTTCGATAGTCTTAGCTTTTGCAGGTGACTCAACGATTACAAGATTTTTTGCCATTTAATTTTTATAAATTGAAAGGCACAAATGTAAATCTAAATTAATTGAACTCGCAAACTCTTTGTTTTTATTTTTTTATTTTATTTTTTTAACCTGTGGTTATTTATTCAATAATTCTTTGTCTAAAGGCTTACAAATTTTTACGCTGACATTTTGTCATAAGTTATATATTTTATAACTTTGCACTAGATTTTAGAAGATATATGTCAATTGAAAATAAAGTTATTGATGAGTCAGTTCAGGGTGAAGCAACTTTATATCCTGTTAAAGATAAGCAAGCAATAAACGGGAAGAAATTATACCTCGAAAGCTATGGCTGCCAGATGAATTTTTCAGATAGTGAGGTTGTAGCATCGATTATGTCCAATCAAGGATATGAAACAACACGAAATCTCGAGGAGGCAGATATCATTTTAATAAATACCTGTTCGATTCGAGAAAATGCAGAATTACGAGTTCGACAACGATTAACGGACTTCAAAAAGAAAAAAGATAAAAATCCTGATTTAATTGTTGGTATTCTTGGCTGTATGGCAGAAAGGCTAAAAGCGGAACTTCTTGAGGAAGAGAAACTTGTTGATATCGTTGCAGGTCCCGATGCTTACCGCGATCTACCAAATTTAGTGGAAGAAGTTGGAACTGGTCAAAAAGCTGTAAATGTTTTGCTTTCTCGTGATGAAACTTATGCTGATATTTCGCCAGTCAGATTGGATCAAGGTGGAATTTCTGCTTTTGTTACAATCATGAGAGGTTGTGATAATATGTGTTCTTTCTGTGTCGTTCCATTTACAAGAGGCAGAGAACGATCAAGAGATCCTGAAAGTATTGTTAATGAATGCAAAGACATATTTGAGAAAGGATATAGAGAAGTAACTTTATTGGGACAAAATGTCGATAGTTATCGTTGGAACATTTCCTCTAAAGGTGAAATTAAAGATCAAAATATCCCTACAACTAATTTTGCTCAACTTATGGAAAGAGTAGCTTTACTTTCTCCTGATTTACGCATTCGCTTTAGTACTTCTCACCCAAAAGATATGACAGATGATGTCTTAATAGTAATGGCAAAATATGAGAATATTTGTTCTTGTATTCATCTTCCTGTTCAATCTGGAGATTCTGATGTTTTATTTCGAATGAATCGAGGGTATACAAGAGAATGGTATTTAGAACGCATCGCCGCTATCCAAAATATAGTTCCTAATTGTGCAATTACGACAGACATTATTTCTGGTTTCTGTGGTGAAACAGAGGAAGAACATAAAAATACTCTTTCTTTAATGGATTTGGTTGAATTTGATTTTGCATTTATGTATAAATATTCTGAACGACCAAAAACACTTGCTGAGAGAAGATTTACAGATGATGTCCCTGACGATGTGAAAGGAAGAAGGCTCGAGGAAATAATTGAAAAACAACGCGAATTTGCTCTGATGTCGAATGAAAAACAAATTGGAACCGTCCAAAAAGTTTTAGTGGAGGGTTTTTCAAAGCGTTCATCTGATTACTTGTGTGGAAGAACTAGCAGAAATTCAATGGTGATTTTTCCAAAATTAAGTTTTCAAAAAGGTGATTATGTGACGGTGCGTATTGATTCTTGTACATCTGCAACTTTACTAGGTGTGGCAACAACAATAAATTCATAAAATGACGATTCAACAAGTAAAACAGCGTTTTGGAATCATTGGCAATTCAACTTTATTAAATAGGTCTTTAGAAGTTGCCATGCAGGTTGCTCCAACTGATATTTCTGTTTTAGTTATGGGTGAAAGCGGAACTGGAAAAGAAATCATACCTCAAGTAATTCATCACCTTAGCGCAAGAAAACACGGAGAATATATTGCTGTAAATTGCGGCGCGATTCCAGAAGGAACAATTGATTCAGAATTATTTGGACACGAAAAAGGTTCGTTTACAGGGGCAAGTGGAAGTCGTCAAGGTTATTTTGAGGTAGCAAATAATGGAACAATATTTTTAGATGAAGTAGCTGAATTACCGATGCAGACGCAAGTTCGTTTACTTCGTGTATTAGAAACGGGAGAGTTTATTAGAGTTGGATCTTCGAAGGCTATTAAAACAAATGTACGCGTTGTA
The DNA here is from genome assembly GCA_945883825.1 of Chitinophaga pinensis. Classification (GTDB taxonomy): domain Bacteria; phylum Bacteroidota; class Bacteroidia; order Flavobacteriales_D; family Crocinitomicaceae; genus UBA952. The sequence continues at coordinate 18,685 of CAMCYF010000008.1, read as the reverse complement.
GCTGCAACGAATGAAAACATGCAAAAAGCAATTTCTTCTGGAAAATTCCGGGAAGATTTATTTTATCGCTTAAGCACAGTACCGATTCAACTTCCGGCTCTTCGAAAACGAAAAGAGGACATTCATTTGATTTTTAGAAAATTTGCTCATGATTTTGCAGAAAAATACAGAATGCCAGCAATTAAACTTACTGAATCAGCTGTTGAAATTCTTCAAGATTATCCTTGGCCTGGTAATATTCGTCAACTAAAAAACTTAGTGGAACAATTATCTGTAATTGAAACGGAAAGAGAAATTGATGATTTTATTTTGAGTGGCTATATGCCTATTATTACAGAAAAAATGCCCTCAGTAATTGGTGAAGAAAAAGATAGTTTTTCAGAGCGAGAGTTGATGTACAAGTTTTTATTCGATATGAAAAAGGATTTGACTGAATTGAAGAAATTGGTCTTAGATGTTATTGCCCAAGGAGGAAATTCGCCACTAAGTACAGAACAAAACACAGTGATTAATCGCTTGTACCAAGAAGTGAATGAAACAATTGATTCGCCTTCTAGATTGCTCCCCGTTGCCAAAGATAAGGATGCAGAATTTGCTTATGATAAATCCACAGATTCTTATGAGCAACACGAAGAAGTGGAAGAATCTTTATCTTTGGAGGACAGAGAAAAAGAATTAATTCAAAAAGCTCTGGAGAAACACCGGGGCAAAAGAAAATACGCTGCAGGAGAATTGGGTATTTCTGAAAGAACACTCTACAGAAAAATTAAAGAGTATAATTTAATTGATTTATGAAAATTGTGGCTGTCCTTCTTCTTTTTTGTTTGTTGAGTTCTTGTTGGCCAACTAGCGTTTCTTTCAAGGATAAAGGTTCAATGCCTGAATCATGGAAGACTTTTTCAATTAAAACATTGGAAATTAATGCTGCAAATTGTCCTTTGAGTTATAGTGCAGCCTTAACAGAAAAGTTAAAAGATGGCATTCAAAATAATACTCGTTTGGCTTTAAATACTCGTTTAGGTAAGGGTGAAGTTAATATCGAAGGTCTCATAAGCAGTTATAATGTAATGCCTTTAGCAATTCAAGGAAATGACAATGCGTCACAAAATCGCTTAACAATTTCGGTACAATTTTCTATCTTCGTTTCTGAACCTAAAGAGGATATTATTAACTTAACAGCAACTCGTTTTGCAGATTTCAATGCATCTACAAATTTATCTAGCGTAGAATCTCAATTAGTTGATGAAATAAGTGAACAAATAGTTCAGGATGTTATTAATAAACTTTTAAGTAATTGGTGATGTTGAATAGTGAATATATTCATTCGAAATTAACAAATATTGAAGAATGTTCAAGTGAAGATTCAACTCTTTTTGCTTCAATGATTGAATTATATCCTTATGCCTCATCATTCTCAATTCTCTATCTGAAGTCACTATCAAATTCAAAAGATATTCGTTTTGATTCTGAGTTAGAAAAGCATGCTTTTCGTATTCAATCTCGAGGTGTTTTATTTGATCTTATAAATGTAAAAGAAAAAATTTTAATTTCAGAAATTAGCGATCCAAAACACCAACAAGATATATTATTTTTTCCAAATGAAATAACATCTGAAGAATTGTTAATTAATGAATCAGATAGTAGAGATTTAGAATTAGAAAAGCAGATTCTTTCTGCAGCCTTTTCAGCAAATTACGTAGACAAAGAATTAACTCAAATAGAACCTGAATTAGTAAGTAGCGAAATAATTTTTCTTCCTACTCAAGAAATGTTAAGTCCTAAAAAACCAGAAATTGATGATTTAACATCTTTATCATTTGGATCTTGGCTAAAAGTTAATAATAGTAAAGCTATTTTGTCAGAGGAGATTGAAGCAGAAGAACCAAAACAAGAGTTTTATACGTTTGAAAAACCTAAAAAAGAGTTTTTCTCACCTGTAAAAAAAGCAAAAGAAAGTGTTGACGAAAATAAGATGCCAGTTAGTGAAACTTTAGCAAGAATTTTTGAGCTTCAAGGTAATCTTCCCAAAGCAATTTACGTTTATGAACAATTAAGTTTGATTTTTCCCAAAAAAAAGCCTTACTTTGCATCCCAAATAAATTTACTTAAGAAAAAATAATTTTTAACCATGGATATCCTACTTTCAGCCCTTATCATTTTATCAAGCATTTTACTAATTTTAGCTGTTTATATTCAAAATCCTAAAGGAGGGGGCATTAGTTCTGATTTTGGTTCTCCTTCTCAACTTGGAGGCGTTCAAAAATCAAATGAATTTATTGATAAATTAACTTGGTCTTTGGCCGGAATTATTGTTGTTTCAAGTATTTTAATAACAATTCGTCAACCAAAACCTCCTAAGCCAATCGAGCAAAAAGCTCCTAAGACAGAGCAGAATGGAAATCAGCAAGCTCCGGCAGATGGAAAAACTAAAACCCCAGCCGGTGGTCAGTAAAACATATAGGAATTAAGACTATTTTATTTAAATGTCAGTATGTCACGCATACTGACATTTTTTATTTCTAATTAGGTCAAAAAAAGAAAAATTACACTTTTTTCGATTATGGCATAATATTGGAAAAAGATTTTATTACAATTTAATCAAATTAATTATTAGTTATGTCAGTAAAATTTAATCCTTTGGCAGACCGTGTTCTTATTGAAGCGGCGCCAGCAGAGCAGAAAACAGCAAGTGGTATATTTATACCTGATACTGCTAAAGAAAAACCGCTTAATGGAACAGTAATAGCAGTAGGTTCTGGAAAAAAAGATGAGCCAATGACTTTAAAAGCTGGTGATTCAGTTTTATATGGTCAGTATTCTGGAACGGAAATAAAAATTGATGGAAAGAATTATCTGATTATGAAAGAATCAGATATTTATGGAGTTTTTAACAAATAAAAAGTAAGAAAGATGTCAAAGCAAATTTATTTTGATGTTGAAGCAAGAGACAAACTAAAAAGAGGTGTTGATGCTTTAGCAAATGCAGTAAAAGTGACCTTAGGTCCAAAAGGAAGAAATGTTGTTATCGGAAAAAAATTCGGAGCTCCTCAAATAACAAAAGATGGGGTAACTGTAGCTAAGGAAATAGAATTGAAAGACCCAATTGAAAATATGGGTGCACAAATGGTAAAAGAAGTTGCTTCAAAAACTGCTGATGTTGCAGGTGATGGAACAACAACTGCTACTGTTTTAGCACAAGCAATTATCCAAGCAGGTTTAAAAAATGTTGCTGCAGGGGCAAATCCAATGGATCTAAAGCGAGGTATTGATAAAGCTGTAACTGAATTAGTAAAAAACCTAAAGAAAATTTCTAAGGAAGTTGGATCAGATAATAGTAAAATCAAACAGATTGCTACAATTTCTGCAAATAATGATGAAACGATCGGTGCATTAATTGCTGAAGCGATGAAAGTAGTTGGAAATGATGGCGTCATTACTGTTGAAGAAGCAAAGGGAACTGAAACAGATGTAAAAATTGTGGAAGGAATGCAATTCGATCGTGGATATCTGTCTCCTTATTTTGTTACAAATGCTGATAAAATGATCACAGAAATGGAAAATCCATTGATTTTAATTTCTGAGAAAAAAATCTCAAGCATGAAAGAGTTAATGCCGATCTTAGAACCTGTTGTACAAGCAGGGAAAGGATTATTAATCATCGCTGAAGATGTAGATGGTGAAGCTCTTGGAACTTTAGTTGTTAATCGTTTACGTGGTTCTTTGAAAGTTGCAGCTGTGAAAGCTCCAGGATTTGGAGATAGAAGAAAAGCAATGTTGGAAGATATCGCAATTCTTACTGGCGGACAAGTAATTTCTGAAGAACGTGGTATGACATTGGAAAATGTTACAATGGATATGCTTGGTACTGCTGAAAAAATTGAAATCGATAAAGACAATACTACGATTATAAATGGTAAAGGAGATAAGAAAGCTATTTCTTCTCGAGTTGGACAAATTAGAGCTCAGATTGAAACTACAACCTCTGATTATGACCGTGAGAAATTACAAGAACGCTTAGCGAAACTTGCAGGAGGTGTTGCTGTTTTATATGTTGGTGCAGCTACAGAAGTAGAGATGAAAGAGAAAAAAGATAGAGTAGATGACGCTTTAGCAGCTACTCGCGCAGCAGTTCAAGAAGGAATTGTGCCGGGTGGAGGAGTTGCTTTAATTCGTGCAATTGAAAACTTGGATAAATTAAAGGGTGAAAACGAAGATGAAATGACAGGGATTGCTATTGTTCGAAGAGCGGCAGAAGAACCTCTTCGTCAAATTATTGCAAATGCTGGAGAAGAAGGCGCTGTGATTGTCCAAAAAGTAAAAGAAGGAAAAGATGACTTCGGTTACAATGCTAGAACAGATAAGTTTGAGAATTTATATAAAGCTGGGGTTATTGATCCAACAAAAGTAACGCGTATAGCTATTGAAAATGCAGCATCAATTGCATCGATGCTTTTAACAACTGAATGCGTAATTGCAGATGAACCTGAAGAAAATAACGCTGCAGCCGCAATGGCAGGAATGGGTGGCGGAATGCCCGGAATGATGTAGTATTTACAAGAGCCTTTGTGCTCTTTTCCGTTTCTTTCTTCCCGATTTATCGGATAGAGAGAAGCGACACTATATAGAAAGACTGTTCATTTTTTGGGCAGTCTTTTTTGTTTTTTATCACTCAAGTAATTTTATTCGTGGTATTACGATAGTTTAGCCTTAACTTTGTATAATAGTAGAATATGACATCAAAAGTTGTTTATTTAGGAGATTTAAGAACTGAATGTACACACATTCAATCAGGCACAAAAATTATTACGGATGCACCTCTTGACAATCAGGGGAAGGGCGAAGCTTTTTCTCCGACAGATTTGTTGGCAACTAGTTTAGCATCGTGTATGATGACAATTATTGGTATTTATTGCAAAAATCATGGAATTAATTTTGATTCCTGCACCGCAGAGATTGAAAAAATAATGGGCGTAAATCCTCGAAAAGTTGAAAAAATCATTGTTCATATGGATTTTACAGGAAATAACTGGGGTTCCTCTACGCTTGAAAAAGTAATTATTGCAGGAAAAACTTGTCCTGTTGCTAAAACTATTGAGGACTCAGTACAAATTGAATTTAATTTTTAAAAATGGAAAGAAAGGAAACATACAAAAGGAAAGAACGCAGTGATTTAATTTATGGTTTACATCCAGTTTTAGAAGCTATTAATGCTGATCGCGAGTTAAATAAAATCTTAATTCAAAAAGGAATTAGTAAAGATGTATTTCGTGATTTAAAAGAGGCATTGGCTGGAAAAGACTTCCAACTTCAATTTGTTCCTGTAGAAAAAATAAATTCGTTAACGCAAGGAAATCATCAAGGTGTTGTAGCATTTGTAACCCCAATTGAATATCAAAATATCGAAACACTTGTTGATGGCTTGCTAGCAGCAGAAAAAAAACCGTTTATTTTAGTTTTAGATCGCATCACTGATGTTCGTAATTTTGGTGCAATCGCTCGAACAGCCGAGTGTGAAGGTGTTGACGCAATTCTTATACCTTCAAAAGGTTCTGCGCTTGTTTCATCAGATGCAATGAAAGCTTCTGCCGGAGCACTGAATCGAATTCCAGTTTGTAAATCTGATAATTTAAAGGATTCAATTTTTTATTTACAGCAAAGTGGATTGAGAATTGTAGCTTGTACCGAAAAAACTGCCGCGCCACTATATGAGGTTAATTTACGAGGTTCCGTTGCAATTATATTTGGTTCTGAAGAAAATGGGATCACCCAAGATTTAATTAACATGTCAGATATACGTGCACGAATTCCAATGAAAGGAACTATTTCTTCTTTAAATGTTGGAGTTGCAACCGGGATGGTGCTCTATGAGAAAATCCGGCAAGAATTGTATGGATAGATTTCTAAGCGCGAAATAACTTCATTATCAAATCTGGAAGTTCATTAAGATTTCCAATCGTATTTTCATAGGAATAATTAGCTGCATTATCATTTTTAAATAAAATTGCTTGCATTCCAATTTGATTCGCCCCAGAAATATCCGCGTAATAATCATCTCCAATCATTATAGAATTTTCAGCACTTGCCTTGGCTAATTTTAGAGCGAATTGAAAAATTTCAGGGTCGGGTTTATTCTTTCCAATTGATTCTGAGCATATAATTTCTTGAAAATAATCTATCAAGCCACAATTTGCAATTTTTATATGTTGCACTTCAGAAAATCCATTTGTTATGATGTGCATATTAAAACCAAGGTCTTTTAATTCAGTTAATATCTCTTTTGTATTCGGCAACAATTGAATTTGCTGAGGTGATAGTTCAACATATGCATCACCAATTCTTTTTACCAAATCATTTTCGGGCTTAAAAAAATGTTCAAGAGAAACTTTAAATCGTTCGTAGCGCAAGTTTTCTTTAGTGATTTCTCCTTTGCCATACTTGCGCCATAAGTTGGCATTTTTTTTTACGTAAATAGCATGAAATGCATCAAATCCATTTACCTGAGCTTCTATATTTTCATTTTTTAAGATTTTACGAATTGTAGTCTCAGAATTTCGATCAAAATCCCAAAGCGTTCGGTCTAAGTCAAAAAATAAATGTTTATCAGAAAAATCCGTGAATGCCATATACCAATGATGTTGTAATTAGCGCATTAATTGCCATTCCTAAAACAATCAGCGGATAAGTTCGTGCTTCTTTTCCATATAGTTTAGCGACTATTATACAGCCAAGGGGCACCGAAAAGAAAAAGGGCACCCAAAAGCAAATGCCATAGATTGCTAATTTTGATTTTAAAATAAAAATAAAGCGATTTAACTTTGTAAATATTTTCCTTTTTTTGATTTCTTTCCCTTGTTGAAGCAATAACTCCTCTTTTTTTAATCTTCTTTTTTGCGCCCATTGAATCACAAATTCACTAGCGAAATAGAAAAATGCAGCACTTATTGAACCGCCTAAAAATGCGGCTAAGAAGGTTTCTATAAACGATAAACCTAAACCTGGACCAGGAATTGTTGATACGCTAAATTTAATGGTAGCGAGAAAAAAAATGCTTGATAAACCCGCTAAATTCATATCTTAACTCCATAAGCTAAATCTCCAGCGTCTCCAAGTCCCGGAACGATATAAGATTGAGCGGTTAATTCTGAATCGATGGCAGCAACAAAAATCTCTGTGTTTTTTGGAAAGTGTTTTTTGATAAAAAGTATGGCTTCATTTGTTGCAATTGCTGAAGCAATAAAAATTTTACTTGGTTTTGATATTTTTGCGAGCGCCTTGTATACAGCAACCATTGAATTTCCCGTTGCCAACATTGGATCACTAATAATCCAAATTTTCCCTTTCATTTCTGGAATAGCAATGTATTCGACATAAATCTCAAATTCTTCGGGTGTTGTATGTTTTCTATACGCCGAAACAAAGGCACTTTCAGAATGATCAAAAACATTTAAAAGACCGTTGTGCATCGCTAGGCCAGCTCTTAAAATGGTACATAAAATAGGTTGTTCTTTCGGAATATTTTCAATAGAAATCCCCAATGGAGTTTTTACTTCTATTTTTTTGTAGGCTAGTTTTTTTGAAATTTCAAAACCGATAAATTCTGCAATTCGCTCCATATTTTTTCTGAATCTCAGCGGATCTTCTTGAATTTTTTCATCACGGATTTCTGCCATGTATTGATTCAAAATAGAATTGGTTTTACTAAGGTCCGTAAGCATTTATTTCTGAGTTTTAATGTTGTTTACAGTTTATTGTATTATGAGTTCTTTGGTATAAACTCTTTGATTAGTTATGATTTTTACAATATAAGTCCCTGAATTTATTTCGCTTAAATCAATAAAAGATTCCGCAAAATACTGAGAAGCATTCATTTCTTCGGAATAAATTTTTCTACCCATCAAATCGTATATTTCAATGGAGGCCTGTTCATTTACCGCACCATTTACTTCAATTGTAGTCATGCCATTCGTTGGATTTGGAAAAATAGCAATTTTATGTTCTAAATCTGTTTCATCTATGCCTAGTTCAAATCCAACAGAGAAATCATAGCGGTGATAAGATCCAAAATCTCCAGGAAAAAATTCAATATAAGTTCCGCCTACTTTTCGCAAGCGCATTGTCCCTGCTGTTTCTCCTTCAACTTGGGCAGAATACCAAAAAGATAAACCATCATCATCAGTATCTTCAATAATAATAGAATAACATCCTGGTGCCAAATCGAATGTATCTTTATACTGCGTTTGATTTGTTAAATTGTTTCTTTCAAAGAGAATATTTCCGGCATTGTCAATCATTCTATAATTGTTTTCACTTGCTTTATTATTGGTAGTTAACCAGATAAAAAACGCTCCATCAATACGTTCTGGCGAATCAAATTTTGTTGTTTTCACACTGTTGTATTGGTATTCATCGTTTCCGAAATTTCCGTTAACATCTCGAACATAAGCAGTGAATGTCATATTGCTACCTAAATCTGTCCACCAGGAATTATTTGTAACTGGAATTTCAACAACGGTTTCTTCTAGGAAATTCAGGTTTCCTGTCCAGTTGAATTCTATATTATCGCCATAGGTTATCCAACATACAATTTTGCAAGAAGTTAATGGCATTTGACCAGTATTCTTTAAAATTACTCTCGGATTTGAGCAAGTTGGATTGTATTTGCTGTAATATTCATAGTTATTTGGGTTAAGCACATCTTTTATTGCTGCATCATTTTGAAAATTTGGGTTTGAGTATGAAATTAAGTCATAAGCCGCTATATAATTTCCACCACCTTGCCCTGGATCTGTTGTTGGAACTTGATTAATTACATAATCCAAGCTTACTGTATCTCCCGGACTAACAAATGGCGTTAATTCAAACTCATGTTCTTTCACTAAATCACCAGGACACCATCCTTCACGAGCATAAGGCCATGTTCCGCCTTGACCGATATTTGGATTTTCACCACATTCTGTATCCTGCCAAATATTCCATTGAAATCTTGGAACGCCATTTACATTTATTTGGTGATTGTTGTTTACCCATTCGCAACAAGCATAATCGCCAACCTGACCATGACCTGACATTCTTGTTTTAATCTTAAACATTTCTGAAGTATCTGAAAGCACAATATTTGTTGCAGGTAGAACAACATCATTTGCCATGTTCCCAAAATTATAACTTCTAAAATCTGACCAAATTGGCTCGCGTTTGTGTAAATCTCTTGGAGGAATTCCTTCAATAAAAGCAAAACGTAAATCCAATAATTCTTGTGTATTGTGCGCAGCAAGATCTACTGTATTTCTCAAGTAATCTTGATAGTCTGTGACATCGTAAATCCATGCAAAACCATTTGGACCTAAGTCAAATTGAATTCCATAAGGAGTGATGTATCTTGCAATTTCAACATCTTTAATTATTTCATAAGGCGTGTTGAAATAGGTAATAGTATCGTTGATTAGCTGTGTTGAAGTAGAGTAGGGAGTCATATTAATAATTTCTCCCTGTGGACCAAATGTGTTAGAATTTCCACTAGGAACACCGATAAAACTATTAACAATCTCAAAATGCTTGTTTACGACTTCTTGTTCGAAAATCACAATAGGTTCTTTAATTGAAGGTCTAAGAACGGTTGTTGAGTCCATGTTACCAAGAACTGTTCCTTGCCCAAAAGAAATCCGTGGTATTTCTGCAGCTTGAATTACACCAGCTACTGGAGATTCATCCCATTTCAACATACTTCCCATAGTTTCAGACGAACCTTGAGAAAGCATTAATTTATAGTCGTTTTGTGAACGGTCAACACAATAATTTACATCATCAAAATCATAATATGCTAGTAGATTACTCCAATTTGGATGAGTTGCATCAATTTTATTTTTATAATTAGCAGCAATTGTCGCTTGTGAAAGTGCCGTATTATAAATTCTAAATTCATCAATTTCACCTTTCCAAAAAAGACTTTGGTTCAAACTTGAACCTAGAACTAAGCGATGAATATAGCCGACAGCTCTGTTTAAGTTTGTTCCAGAATGCCATAAAACACCATTTTTGTAGATAAACATTTCTCCACTTGTCTGCTTTTTCACAAAAGCCCAATGATTCCAAGAATTATCCATTTCTGCGCTTGTCATCGTCTTGTTTATGCGATCATAGCCAGAAGAAATACCCGCATCGAAATACATGTTGTTATTACTCCAGGGCATGTGGATATTTACAATTCTATTGTTCAAAGTGTCATACGCTTCCAAGAATGTACTGTTGGTTCCGCCTATTGCATTTCCTTTCGACCAAAACTCGATACTTAATTCGTTTCCGATGCTTAAATCAGACATTTCAAGCAGGGCATAATTTCCACCATTAAATTCAAGAACACCATTCTTTCCCTCAAAATTTAAAGCAGTATTCCCATTGATAGTCTCTGTTTGAAATTCCAACGAACTTGAAACTGGATAATCATTTTCAAATGAAAATTCTATGATAATGTTGTCTGTCCCGTTCCATGCATAAGCTTGATAAAAAAGCAACTCATTTTCACCAATATTTAATTCCCCAAGAGTAAGACCATGAGACGCATTATAAACCTGATTAAACCCCGAAGTATGAAAGCTTGTTAGTTCGCTATCTGTTGTAGTTTTCATTGAAATTGATGGAAATAATAATTCTCCAGAAGTTCCAAGTGAATTAAGAAAAAGTGATAAGGATTGGATATCTCCCGCTTGAATTCCTGCAGCACTTAATTCTGCAGCTGTTAATAACATTTGATATTTTCCTCCATTTTTTGAAGTGTTGAACGGCAGGGCAGAGGAAGAATTTGAAGTATTTAATGGAATAGAAGACAAGGAAGGATTCGACCGAAAGTTTTCAATTCGTTGGTAATTATCAGCTTGTAAATAGGGAATTGGTGTGTAATTAATTAGCTCTGGAGCTTGACAATTTGCAAGGTATTTTGCTTTATCAACTCGAACAGAGTCGAAAATTCCAGTATGATCAAAAACACGTGTATATGTTAGATAATCCCATTCTCCACAATCATATTGATCCCATGAAGTTAAAGGACTACATTTTAATTTGTAATACATCAATACTTTTTCAAAGCGTTTTGAATTTAATTCTTCAGGAAAAGTAAAATTTGCTCTTCGCGTAGTTATTGAATCAAAAGTAAAAGTCTTTACCCATGTTGTATCTTGAGAAAAGTGTGCAAAAGATAAACTAAGACCGATAAATAATAATAGAAATTTTTTCATGTTATTCTTTAATAAATTGTTTCACAATTTTTCTATGTTCTGTGGTGATTTCAAGAAGATAAAATCCTTTTTTCAATCGTGAAATATCGAATGAGTGGCTTGAAGCATTATCTAAAAGTTCTTCAATAATTCTACCATTCGCATCTAAAATACGAACTTTTATTTCAGTGGCATTATTTTTTATGGTAACAAATTGATTTGCAGGATTTGGATATATCTCAAGGTAATTTAGTGAAGTTTCATCTACATTACTTTCAAAAGTTAGGGATTGACTTAAAACACATCCATTTTGAAAGGAAACAGCAACTTGATAAGTAGCCCCTAAATCAACTGGAATATTATAGCATTGTTGAGTTTCTCCAATTATCGGTTGATTGTCCATATACCATTGATAAGAAAGACCAGTCTCGGAGGAGCAATACACACCTGAACCTTGATTAGGGTCATTGTCAAGCGTAACAATAGGCAAGGAATGACAAATCGATTCGTTGACAGTTCCTGGCTGTGAATCAATTCCTAATAAAAAGGCAGCGTATGACTCACAAATACCTTTCAGTTTAAAATCAAGCCATGGATCTAATAATCCAAACATGGCAGTTTGTTGCGCCGCTCTTGTAATTGAAATAGATGGAGAGGAAACGCTTTCACCAAAATCACAGTTAAAATCAGTATTTGCATAATAGCAATGCGCTCCACCACTAATAGAAACAAAACTTTTACAAGAACTAGTTAAACCATTATAAATTGGAATATGATGTTCAGCTGGTGGAGTTACACCGTCAGCACTTCCAGAAAAAATTAAGGCTGGAACAGATACATTTGAAGCCGCAGCAATTGCTGAAGGATTTGTTTCTGCAGGCGCCAATCCAATTACAGTTTCGATGTTTGGATTATTTACTGCGGCAAGAAAAGAAGCTCCACCTCCCATGGAATGACCTATAATCGCAGCTTTTTGAAGTATTTTTCCATTAAAGAGTGAAGATGAATTAGCATCTAGCGCTAGCATTTTGTCTGACACTTGCTTTAAATCTGTTCCAAAATCTCCATGACTTGGACCAGGAATTAAGCCGCCTTCAGTTCGTGGAAAAGCCAAAATATATCCCCTTGCGGCATAATGTTGCCAAATAGTAGCATAAGCACTCCAAGCCATTGCAAAACCATGACCAAAAGTTATCACTGGAAATCGACCTGAAGCTACAGAAACATTATCGCCTGAGGTATTTGCAGGATAGTAAATCTCAGTTTGAATTTGCCGGCCAGTTCCACCACCCGAACCAAAACCTCCTGTTCTCAGAGGATCATTAAAAGTTATAGTTGTATGTCCAATTTGATATTGAGAATATGAAATAAGGGAGCAAGTAATTCCAATAAAAAAAAGAAATATTTTCAATGCGATACTTTTGCTCAAATATAGTCTTTTATTCAATAATTAGCTCTCTTCCCCTTTCTAAAATTATGATTTTTTTATTTGCTTGAATAGGGATTTTTTTAGCAATTTTCTCAACTATTCCTTTTCCTATTTTCTGTTCATCATGCGTTGATATGATAATTGAAGTTGAAAGTAATTCTGCCATTGTAAGGGCCCTATTTATACCAAGATTAATAGTTCCACCAAGATACCAAGGAAGATGGTAAGTAGAGCAAGAAGTAATTAATACATCAGCAGTAATATATTTATTTAGGGATTTAAAACCATGAGGCGCATAAACTATTTTCTTAATTTCAAAATAAATCAAGAAAGCATTATGAACGAGATCAAAGAGTGATTTTTTATTAATGCGCTCAATTTTTACCTTTTCAAAATCGTTTATATTGATTAAATTTTTAAAGTAATTCCATCTTTTTATTTTAGTCAAGGTATTAGATTCTCCTAAAATTGGAATAGTTGGATCAAATTGAAGCAATGTTTCCTTATTACAATGATCAGTAAATGGATGTGAAATAAAAATATAATGAGGTTTTTTTATATCAGAAATTAATGGCTGTGGATTCAAGTGAAACTGTTCAGAAAACCAAGGTGCAAGATCTATTTGTGAAACTGTAAACCAAGGATCAACAAGTATTGATAAAGAGTCACTTTCCCACATCCATGAACTGTCCTCATTCAGTTTCACGACCCGAATAGCCATGATTAGTTCATGAACATTTTTATAGAAAGACTTAATTTTTCTCGAATTTCTGTTCTATCAACAATATAATCTAAGAAGCCATGTTCTAGTAAAAATTCTGAAGTTTGAAAATCATCGGGTAAATCTCTTCCAATTGTTTCTTTTACAACACGCGGTCCAGCAAAAGCAATGAGTGCTCCAGGTTCTGAGATATTTATGTCACCAAGCATTGCAAATGAAGCAGTAACACCACCAGTTGTTGGATCAGTTAAATAGGAAATATAAGGAAGTTTGGCATCCGAAAGTTGACCTAATTTACCAGAAACTTTTGCCATTTGCATCAGAGAATAACCTGCTTCCATCATTCTTGCCCCACCAGATTTTGAAATAATCATGAAAGGTGCTTTGAGTTTAATTGCTTCATCAATGGCTTTTGCAATTTTTTCTCCCATTACTGAACCCATTGAACCTCCAATAAAGGAAAAGTCCATTGCAGCAATTATAAAATCCATCCCATCAATCTTCCCTTTTGCAGTTCGAATAGCATCTTTTAACCCGCTTGATTTTTGAGTAGCTTTTACTCGATCAGTATATTTTTTTGTATCTTCAAAACCAAGAGGATCTCCAGAAACGATATTTGGATTTAGCTCTTTGTATTTCCCCTCATCAAAAATGAGTTTAAAATATTCTTCTGAACCAATTCTCTCATGGTGAGAACAGCGATCACAGACATAGCTATTTTTTGCCAAATCATCTGAAGAAAAAAGTGTCTTACAATTTGAACATCGTGCCCACAATCCTTCGGGAATTTCTTTTTTCTCGCTTGTTGAGGTTGTAATCCCTTCTTTATTTCGTTTAAACCAACTCATTTTTTATTTTTAGGATAATGTATTTATATTGTTTAGGTCACTAAATGCTTGTTCTAAGCGAATCATAAAAGTTTCTTGTCCTAATCTTATATATTTCCTAGGATCGTAGTATTTTTTATTTGGTAAATCTTCACCCTCTGGATTTCCAATTTGCTCCTGTAAATAAGCCATGTATTTTGTTATATAATCTCTAATTCCTTCTGAGAAAGCAAATTGTAAATCAGTATCGATATTCATTTTAATAACGCCGTAACCAATCGCTTCACGAATTTCTTCTTTTGTAGACCCAGATCCACCATGAAATACAAAATTTATAGGGTTTTCTCCAGTGTTAAATTTCTTCTGCACATATTCCTGGGAATTCTTTAAAATAATGGGTGTTAATTTTACATTTCCTGGCTTATATACACCATGAACATTTCCAAATGCTGCAGCAATTGTAAAGCGTGGAGATATTTTCATAAGTTCTTCATAAGCGTATGCAACTTCTTCAGGTTGGGTGTATAATTTAGAGCTATCGATATCTGTATTATCTACTCCATCTTCTTCTCCACCAGTAATTCCTAATTCTATTTCTAAAGTCATTCCAATTTTACTCATGCGAGAAAGATATTTCTTACAAATATCCAAATTTTCAGATATTGGTTCTTCTGAAAGATCAATCATGTGTGAGCTAAACAAGGGTTTTCCTGTCAATCTAAAATGTTCTTCACCTGCATCTAGTAATCCATCTATCCACGGCAATAATTTTTTTGCGCAATGGTCGGTATGAAGAATAACAGTTGCACCATAAGCTTCTGCCATTAAATGTACATGTTTCGCTCCCGAAATACCTCCTAAAATAGCAGCTTTTTCATTTTCATTTGAAAGTCCTTTTCCAGCATAAAAGAGTGATCCACCATTTGAAAATTGAACAATAACTGGGGATTTTAATTTAGCGGCAGTTTCGATTACTGCATTTGTAGTACTCGTATTTGAAACATTTACTGCAGGAATCGCAAAATGCTTGAGTTTTGCATAGTCAAAAATTGCTTGTACTTCATCTCCCCAAGCCACTCCCGGTTTAATAGAACTGCTCATTTATATTTTGTTTTTGCAAAGTTAAAAAATTGTACCCAAGTTTAAAATATTCTTTTTTACTTTTAGAAAGCTTCTTTTTATGATACTGAAATCAAATATATTACAAAGTTTATACTAAACTATTTTTATTGTCGTTTTAAATAAAAAACTTATTTGCCTATGTCAAAAAAATACTTACTCGAAATTTTAGAAAATAACAAACCAATTTTGCAACCAACTGTTGCTTCAATTCAGTTTTTATTAAGTTATAGTAAAGCAATGGATGTAAAAAAGTTCAAAAAACAAAGGGTTTTATTTTGTAAAAACTAAGGTAACGCCTATAGGCGTTTTTTTATCGCAAACAAAATCCTAAAACTGAATTTGTGAATTCTTCAGGTGCATCTGCGTGAACCCAATGTCCTGCATTTTTTATAGTTTTTAGCGACATATCTGAAAAAAAACTTTCTAGTTCTTGAATTTCATTGTCTTCTATATAATTAGAAAGTTCACCACGAATAAATAAACTAGGAATTAAAACTTCTTTGTACGGAAGTGCTGATAATATTTCAGGCATAGTTTTTTCCAAAACAACAAAATTTACTCTCCATGCCAATTCTCCTTTTTCTTTCCAATATAAATTTTTCAATAGAAATTGTCTTACACCCTTAGATTCTATAAAATCAGAAAGAATTAATTCTACTTGACTTCTAGCAGTTATGCCTTTTAAATCTACTTTATTAAATGCTTCTAACACTTCTTGATGATGCTGAGTATATTGCTTTACACCCATGTCAACAACTACTAATTTTTCTATTTTTTCTGGAAACTTTTGAGCGAAGTGCATTGCAACTTTACCACCCATTGAATGTCCGACTAAAATAAGATTTTTTAAATTTAAGTCATCAATGAGCTCTTTTAAATCATCAACCATTAAATCGTAGGAAAAGTCATCCGACCAAGGGGAATGCCCATGATTTCTGAAGTCAATCAGAATTACTCTAAAGAATTCAGAAAATTTTGTTGCGAGTGTCTGCCAATTATCAGAAAATCCGAATAAGCCATGGAGGATTATCATTGGTTTTCCTTTTCCTAGCTCTCGAAAATATAATTTCATAAAATTTTATAGAATTAGTTCATCAACTTTTAATTAACAAATCGTTGATCAACTTCCATTATTGTTCCACATTTTTTACATTTTCGCATCTCTTCTGAAGAATAAAATTCTTTAAAGCGAGGGATAAAATCTGTTTCAATATTTGTGAGCGGAAAACGATAAGTTTGAAGTGGATGATTACAATTTTCACAAAACCACATGAGACCATCTACTAAATCAGTTCCTTTCCTCACTTTTTCGATCACTAATCCTACAGTATTTTCTGCACGAATTGGAGAATGTGGCGTATTTCCTGGAAGGAGAAATAGTTCACCTTGTTTTATTTCTATTAGTTTGGCTTTTCCATTCTCTTGAATTCGAACTTGAATATCTCCTTCAATTTGATAAAATAGTTCTTCACTTTCATTGTAATGGTAATCTTTGCGCGCATTTGGACCACCTACAACCATAACAATAAAATCTCCCGCTTCTTTATACAGGTTTTTATTACCGATAGGCGGCTTTAATAAATCTCGATTTTCATCGATCCATTTTTGGAGATTGAAAGGTAGCATCATGACAAATGATTTTAGATTAATACAAAAATAGAACTTTATCTATCAGTAAATCATTTTGAAGAAATAAATAACTGTTAGTCCCATTCAACTTTTATTTTGGATAATTTACGTAATTTTATCTCTTCAAATTAATTCCATCAATTATGAAAAAATTACTTTTTTTATTTGTGCTTATTTCATTTTTTAGTTCTGCTCAAAAGAAAGAAACTAAAGCTACTATTGTAAAATTACCCTTTGATGCAGGCACTCTTTCAAGTCTCTCCTTTCGAATGGTTGGTCCAGCCCTAACATCTGGAAGAGTCGTAGATATTGCTGTTCATCCCAAAAACAAAGATATGTGGTATGTTGCTGCTGCTTCCGGTGGAGTTTGGCTTACAACAAATCATGGTATAACATTTTCTCCAATTTTTGATAGTTATGGATCTTATTCAATAGGCTGTGTGGAAATCTCTTCTTCAAATCCAAACACAATTTGGGTAGGAACAGGGGAGAATAATAACCAGCGATCTGTTGCATATGGCGATGGAGTTTACCGTTCTTTGGATGGTGGAAAGTCCTTTACAAATATGGGTTTAAAAACCTCTGAACATATTGGAAATATTATTATTCACCCAACGAATGAAAATATTGTTTGGGTAGCTGCTTATGGTCCAGTTTGGAGTTCAGGTGGTGAGCGTGGAGTTTATAAAACAATTGATGGCGGAAAGACTTGGGAACGAACCTTGTTTGTTTCTGATGAAACTGGAATTGCAGAAATTGCCATTGACCCTAAAAATCCTGACATTCTTTATGCATCTGCTCATCAACGTCGCAGGAGTGAATCTTCTTATATTGGAGGTGGACCAGAATCTTCACTCTACAAATCTGAAGATGGTGGTAAAACATGGAGAGAAATTATTCAAGGCCTTCCTAAAGGAGATATGGGAAGAATTGGAATTGCTGTTGCTCCGTCTGATGCATCATATATTTATGCTATTGTTGAAGGTCGATATGGAAAAGCAGGGGTTTATAGTTCAACAAACAAAGGAGAGAATTGGTCAAAACAAAGTAATTTTAATACAAGTGGAAATTATTACCAAGAAATTTTTATTGATCCTTTGAATAAGCAGAAGATTTTTGCAATGGACACTTACATGCACCACAGTGAAGATGGCGGAAAAACATTTAAACCAACTGGGGAATCAAATAAGCACGTTGATAATCATTGCATAGTGATTGATCCAGAAAATACAGATCATTGGATTGTTGGCTGCGATGGTGGTATTTATGAAACCTATACACATGCTAAAGAATGGAAATATTACGCTAACCTTCCAATTATTCAGTTTTATAAAGTCACCACAGACAATGCAGCACCATTTTATTCCATTTATGGAGGAACTCAAGATAATAATTCTATGGGCGGTCCTGCTGCAACTGGAAATGTCTCCGGTATTTTAAATTCAGATTGGTTTATTACTAATGGCGGTGACGGTTTTGAGTCCGCAACTGATTGGTCAAATCCAAACATCACGTATGCTCAAGCGCAGTATGGTTGGTTGGTTCGATATGATAAGGTTTCGGGAGAAAAAGTTCCAATTCAACCAATGCCAGGAAAAGGTGAAGCTCCATACCGTTGGAATTGGGATGCACCACTCTTAGTTTCTTCTCACGATCCATCTACACTTTATTTTGCTGCTAATAAATTATTTAAAACTACTAATAAAGGAGACGATTGGTCAGCGATTTCACCAGATTTAACCCAACAACT
>CAMCYF010000007.1 GCA_945883825.1 Chitinophaga pinensis | reverse complement strand
CATTTAAAGCTTCAATTAATCCAAGTGGTGTAGAATGTTCACCACCTAAAACAGCAGGAATTTTACCAGTAGAAATGAGCTTTAGACAGCGTTCTTTTAAATTTTCTTTTAAAGCAACTTGTGTTTTATTTATTTCTGTGATTTCTGTGCTATATATTTCTTTCGCTGCACTTTCTCCATGCGTTTCCAAGTAATCTAAATAGCTGATACTTTTAGCGCTTAAATTATCATTTAGTTCTTTCCATTCTTTGGAAATTGGGGACATAAACACTTTAGTATCATACGCTTTTTCAAGTTCAGGATGAAAAAAATCGAGTTGTGTGGAAGCATCTAAAATAATTTTTGGACCATTACTCGTTCCTTTTCCATAAGATGCAGTTGCATCCCAAGGAATTGGAATAATTACAATATCTGCATCCTCTTCAGTGCAGGGGAAACCAAAAATATTTCCATTTGCAATACCAACGCCATTTGGATCAAAATCAGTCATTAGTTACCATTTTTATAAGCTTCAATTGCTTTTCTTACAGAACCAAATTTCTTCAGTAAAACTTCAGCTGCTGAATAATCAATTTGTTTTTCATCCATAATCATTTTTGTTCCTCGATCTATAAGTTTGTCGTTACTCAATTGCATATCAACCATCTTATTTCCTTTTACACGTCCGAGTTTAATCATTAGTGAAGTGGAAATCATGTTTAAAACTAGTTTTTGCGCAGTTCCTGATTTCATACGTGTACTTCCAGTGACAAATTCAGGTCCAACAATTGGAGTTATAGCAAATTGCGCTGTTTTCGCTAAAAGTGAGTCTGGATTACATGAAATTCCCGCTGTTAAAATTCCGTTTTGCTTTGCTTTTTCGAGACCTCCTATTACGTAAGGTGTAGAGCCGGAAGCTGCAATGCCAATTATTGTATCATCTTTCGTGATTTTATATTCTAGAAGATCTATCCATGCTTGTTCTTTATCATCTTCAGCAAATTCTACCGCTTTTCGAATTGCAGCATCACCACCAGCTATTATCCCTACTACAATTCCATGTTCGATTCCAAATGTAGGGGGACATTCGCTCGCGTCAACAATTCCTAATCTTCCACTTGTACCTGCTCCGATGTAAAATAAACGACCTCCATTTTTCATTCGTTCAAAACATGCATCAACAAAGGAACTTATACTTGAAATTTCTTTTTCTACTGCAAGAGCTACAAATTGATCTTCCTTATTAATATTAGTCAACAATTCTTGAGTCGACATTTTATCTAAATGTTCATAATTTGAAGAAGATTCGGTAATTTTTTTCACTTTCCTAGACTAAATATGCATTAAAATCATTCTCAATTAGGTCGACCTCAACACGATCTTTTAAAGTAGTTGATAAACCTAAGCCAATAAAATCAGTTTTTATAGGATATCGTCTGTGTGCTCTATCAACTAGCGCAACAGTTTTAATCGCTTTTGTTGCTTGTTCCAGGAATTTCATAACGGCATATTGCATTGTTTTTCCTGAATTTATGACATCATCAACAAGAATTATATATCCTTTTTTTAATAATTTTTCATCAATTGACAAGTGTATTTTTTCACTCCACGGCTCTTCTTTATTTATTGAGACTTCGAAATAAACAATTTTTATAGTTGAATTAGCATTAATTACTTCAACAATTTTTTTTGCAAGAATGCTACCATTCCCGATAATTCCTCCAATAAAAAGTGTTTTTTCTTCAAAAGAATTTTCTAGGATTTGATGTCCTAAGCGAGTGATTTTCTGCTCAATTTGCTGGTGGTTTAATAATACTTGCATAATTTCAAGTGTGTTTGTACAAATATAGCTAAATCAATAAATCATCTTGATTAATGAGTTCACTTTTTTCTTGATTGAACAGCTTCGTAAACAACATGTTGAATTTTAGTCCTGATATTCAAGTCGCGTAATTTCCAGTTTTCAGCATCCGGATTTACACGATTTGAGAGGAAAATAAAAATTACCTTATCTTTTGGATCTGCCCAAGCCAATGTTCCTGTGAATCCAGAATGTCCAAAACTTTCCTGCGACGCTAAAATATCGCAAGGACCACCACCGCTACTATTTGGCCTGTCAAATCCTGCACCTCGGCGATTTCCTGAAAATTGAGCCTTTGTGTATTCATTAATTGTTTTTTCATCAAAAAATGTCATTCCAGCACATTTCCCTTTTTGAAGAAAAAGGTTCATAATACTCGCTAAGTCAGTTGCATTGCAAAATAGTCCTGCATGTCCTGCAACACCTCCAAGCATTGCGGCTCCTGGATCATGAACATGACCATGAATAAGTTGTTTTCGGAAGATTAAATCATTTTCAGTGGGAATAATTTTTGTTTTTGGAAAATAGTTTAATGGTAAATAGCAAGCAAATCTCAAGCCCATTGGTCCGAAAATATTTTTTCGTAAATATTCATCTTGTTTGCAATTAATTTGTTTTTCAAGAATTTTTTGAGTGAAATAATAACAGAGATCAGAGTAAACATATTTCTTTGCTCCTAATGGAGTTTGAAATATTTGAGCATACATGCTATCTACGTAAGATGGTTTTATAAATATATTTTCAGCAACTTGAAGTTTGAAATTTTCTGATTTTAAATTGTTATAAATAAGAGGATTTAACTCACCATTTTTGAGTGTTCTTTTATAAAATGGTATCCATGGAGTCAAACCAGCCTGATGAGCCATCATTTCTCTTATTCCAATTTCACCATATTCAGCTCTGTTGATTAATTCAGGAATATAGTCTTTTAACTTTTTATTAAGGTTAAATTTATCTTGCGATTGAAGATGCATTGCGAGTAAAGTTGATGCTGCAATTTTTGTAATTGAGGCAATGTCATAAACATCATCATTCTCAACTTTTTTGGCGTCTTTTTCATATGTTTGGTTTCCAAAGCTTTTTCGATAGATTATTTTATTATCAACGGCAACTAGTATTTGACAACCTGGATAAGCACCATCTGAAATTCCATTTAAAGCTATTTGATCAATTTCAGATAATTTTTCGGCGTCTATTCCAATTTCAGTTGCTTGACTAAATTTCAGTCTACCATTTGCCAAAATTTCAATGCCAAATGCACTTGAGTAAATTTGATCTTTAGACTTAATTTCATTAGTTGTCTTTCCAGAAATAGAAACTGCGCCAAAAATTGTTTGACAAACAAGGCTTTGAGCTATTTTATTATTTTCTTTCCCTAAAATTAATGCAGAAATATTTTTGGTTTCGATTTGTTGTAATATTTCCTCATCCCCAAAAATACTTAGAATGATTTTTGCTGATTTTGGAAGTTTCTCAAATAGTTGGCTGTTTATTGAATCAATCAAATTTTTACCATCTGAAAATAGATTTGCATGAAGGCTAAGTAAAATTATTTCACAGTCAATGATTTTAGCCCAGTCTTTTGCTGTAATTAAATTGAAATTTGGAGCATGTATTGAACTTCCAGAAATAAAAAGCTCGCTTGTTTCCAAAAACTCTTTGGGATTCCCGCCGATATTTATCAAACCAATATTTAGGTCCAGCCTACCAAGTGGGAGTAAATTATCTTTATTCTCTAAAAGAGTAATTGATTTCTCGTATTCAAAATATTGTTGAGTTAAAGGAAGCAAATTTAATCTGCTTAATTCTTTTGATACCCATTCTGTCGGTAGTTTTGGGTAATCCCAGGTATTTTTTTCTTGACCATGATTATTTACACAAAAAGAAAATATACACCCTAAAATCAAGATGAAGGAAACTCGTGCTATTTTTTTGTGATGATACATTTTTCTTTATTTACAAATTTATTCAATTATTAAGTTTGTTTTAATTTACTCTCAAAAGAATATGAACAGAAGAGTATTATTAATTATTTGGATGAATGTAAAGTGTATGAATGACACTAACCTAATATACAAATCTTTTAAGAATTAAGCAAATTAATTTGTCAACAATCTAAATTTGATTTGTTTGAAAAATCTGAATTATAAATCTTTTTTTTAGTGTGATAATTGTAATTTTGCAAGTATTAATTGATAGCATTTACTTAGAATTTAAACTATGGAGTTAATCGGAAAATTTGGTTCAAATAATGATTTAAAAAAATCTATTGGCTTATCTGGTTTAGGGCAGCAATTTTGGAATCTTTCGCCTTCTGAATTAATAGAAGATTGTATTATTACTGGGGATGGAATGCTAACCGATACTGGTGCTCTTGCGATTGATACAGGTGAATTTACAGGTCGTTCTCCAAAAGATCGATTTATTGTGCGTGATGAAATTACTGAAAAAGCAGTTTGGTGGGGCGATGTGAATATTGGATTTTCTCCTGAGAAATTTGATGCACTTTACACTCGAATGAAAAGTTTTTTGGTAGAAAAAGATGTTTATGTTCGAGATACATACGCCTGTGCTGATGAAAAATTTAGATTAAATATTCGGGTTGTTTCTGAATTTGCTTGGTCAAATTTATTTGCATACAATATGTTTCTCCGACCTACTAGTGATGAGCTTCAAAATTTCAATCCAGACTGGCATATTGTTTGCGTGCCGAGTTTTAAAGCTGATCCAGCAATTGATGGGACAAGACAGCATAATTTTGCAGTATTGAACTTTACAAAAAAAATGATTTTAATCGGAGGCACTGGTTACACTGGCGAAATAAAAAAAGGAATATTTTCTGCATTGAATTTTTTATTGCCACATGAAAAAAATGTTTTATCAATGCATTGTTCAGCAAATATTGGACAAAATGGAGATACAGCAATCTTTTTTGGCTTATCTGGAACAGGTAAAACAACCTTATCTTCCGATCCAAACCGTAGATTAATTGGTGATGATGAGCATGGATGGAGTGACAATACTGTATTTAATTTTGAGGGCGGATGCTATGCAAAAACAATAGATTTAACGCGTGAGAAAGAGCCACAAATCTATGATGCAATTAAATTTGGCGCATTATTAGAAAATATTGGTTTCGAAAATGAGTCATCAACTCCTGATTATACAGATAATACAATTACAGAAAATACACGGGTTTCTTATCCTATAAATTTTATCGATAATATAGCTGTGCCATCTATTGGAGCTGCACCAAAAAATATATTTTTTCTAACTGCTGATGCCTTCGGTGTTTTACCTCCAATTTCAAAACTTACAAAAGCCCAAGCAATGTATCATTTTATGTCTGGATATACAGCTAAAGTTGCAGGAACTGAAGTTGGTGTAACCGAGCCATCAACTACTTTCTCTGCTGGATTTGGCGCTGCATTCCTCCCTTTACATCCGGCTAAATATGCTGAATTATTGGGCGAAAAATTAGATAGCGCTAATATCAATGTTTGGTTGTTAAATACTGGGTGGTCAGGAGGATCTTATGGTGTCGGAAGTCGCATGAAGCTTTCTTATACTCGTGCAATGATTACAGCGGCATTAACAGGAAAATTAGATGGTGTTCATTTTGAGGTCTTGCCTGTATTTGATTTGGCATTTCCAAGTTCTTGTGATGGAGTGCCTTCTGAGTTGTTGAATCCAAGAAATACATGGTTTGACAAAGATCAATATGATCGAACAGCAAATGGTTTAGCAGCGAAATTTGTAAAGAATTTTGAGAAATTTGCAGAGGGAACAAGCAGTGATATTTTAGCAGCTTCCCCTAAAGTGCTTGCAAATTGAGGTTTTTTGACTAGCTCTCTTTTAAATCCAGCAAAAATTCTCAAAAAATTGAGGTCAAAAAAAAACCTCTTGAATTAAGAGGTTTAAATAATTTATAATTTCTATCTTTTGTGCATCGGTTCATCAGAAACTGTTAATTTCTTTCTTCCTTTTTTGCGACGTGATGCAAGAACTCGACGACCATTTTTTGATGCCATTCTGCTGCGAAAGCCGTGCTTATTTCTTCTTTTTCTTACGGATGGTTGAAATGTTCTTTTCATGATTTTAACTTAATATTGTCGCTAAATTTGAGGTTGCAAATATAGTAAAATTTTGTTTAAAACAAATTCTTTTTAAATTTTTATTTAAAATTACCGCAATACCAATAAACCACACTATTTTTGTGATAAATATCATGAATGTTATCTCCTAAGAAAGAAAAAACTGAAAAAGTTAAATTGACAACGGATAGCTATAGAAAAGCGAAGGGAATCTTTTCGTATCTTAAACCCTATGCTTTTGTTTATTTTATTGGTTGGGTATTTCTGGTTTTATCAACTTCTGCAGGTTTAGTTTTTCCCTATTTAATGGGAAAATTGCTAGGAGCTAGTGGCTCAAAAAACACTAGTTCTGGCACTATTGATTTTATTAGCATGGAAAATATTAATTCTATTGCTTTGTCTTTATTTATTCTATTTGCTTTTCAAGCTTTGTTTTCTTTTGTAAGGGTTGTAATATTTAATAATGTTACTGAAAATGCTTTGCGTGACATAAGAAATGATGCATTTGAGAAGCTGGTTTATATGCCAATGGATTTTTTCAACAAAAGTAAAGTGGGTGAACTTACAAGTCGTGTTTCTTCTGATATTGTTCAGCTTCAAGAGACATTACGCACAACTATTGCAGAATTCTTTAGACAGATAATTATTGTTTTTGGTGGCGTTGCTTTTTTGTTTTTTATTTCCTGGAAATTAGCTTTGATAATGTTAGCAACAGTTCCTGTTATGGCTATTGTGGCAGTATTTTTCGGTCGATTTATCCGTAAGTTAAGTAAAGAGGCACAAAATTTTACTGCAGAATCAAATTCAATTATCGAGGAAGCACTTACGGGGATAACGAATGTTAAATCTTTTACCAATGAGTTGTTTACGCTATCGAAATACAAGACTTCAACACAGCAAACACGGGATCTAAATGTCCGTAGTGGAATTTGGAGAGGACTTTTTGTATCCTTTATTATATTCTGCCTTTTTGGAGCAATCGTTTTTATTATTTGGCAGGGTTTACTGATGACGCAAGGTGCAAATCCGACTTTATCTAGTGAAGGTTTTTATCAATTTGTTTTGTTTACAATTATGATGGGAGCATCAATTGGATCTCTTCCAGATATGTACGCAAACCTTCAGAAATCGATAGGTGCTACTGAAAATTTAATGGATATTATCGGAGAAAAATCTGAAAAAGACCTCAGTAAGGGTAAAGAAAAATCATTGATTGAAGGAATGATCGAATTTAAAAATGTTTCCTTTGCCTATCCTCAACGCTTGGACGTTCCTGTTCTTCAAGATGTCTCTTTTTCTATTTTAAAAAATCAAACTGTAGCTGTTGTTGGTCCAAGTGGCGCAGGAAAGTCAACAATTTCGAGTTTGTTGCTGAATTTTTATCACAATACAGGTGGTGAGATTCTAATTGACGGAATTCAAATAAATAACTATGATTTGGAATATTTGAGGGAAAATATGGCAATTGTTCCTCAAGAAGTTATTTTGTTTTCAGGAAGTATATTAGAAAATATTCGATTTGGATTAACAAGTGCTACAGAAGAACAAATTATTGAAGCTGCAAAAAAAGCGAATGCTTGGGAATTTATTTCAACCTTTCCAGAGGGTTTATTGACAGAAGTTGGAGATCGTGGAATTCAACTTTCTGGTGGTCAAAAACAAAGAATTGCCATTGCACGAGCTTTACTTAAGAATCCTGTAATTCTAATTTTAGACGAGGCGACTTCTGCCCTTGATTCAGAATCTGAAAGATTGGTTCAAGAAGCATTGGAGATTTTAATGAAGGGTCGAACTTCTCTAGTTATCGCTCACAGATTAGCAACAATTCGAAATGCTTCTCAGATTTTAGTTTTACAAGATGGTAAAATTAAGGAGTCGGGAACTCATAAAGATTTAATCGCCAAAAAAGGTCTTTATGCAGAGTCTGTTGCGATGCAGACAATGGAAATTTAAATTCTTGAAAAGACTTTTTCTGTTTATCACTCTATGCTGATATTATTTTTTCGATTTAATTAACAATTTAATTTATTTTGTTCAAAAAGAGTTCGAATTTTAACTTGCTTCTTAATCGATTTCAATTAAATTTGTCTTCAATTTGCAGCGAACGTACGCTTCAATTAGTGTAAATTGAAACCCCTATGCCAAAAGATTCTTCTATAAAATCCGTTCTTATCATTGGGAGCGGTCCTATTATTATTGGTCAAGCCTGTGAATTTGATTATGCGGGTTCTCAAGCTGCACGTTCTTTGAGAGAGGAAGGAATAGAAGTAACACTGATAAATTCAAATCCTGCGACAATTATGACCGATAAGGTTGTTGCAGATAATATTTATTTGCAACCCTTAGAGCCGGAAAGTATTATTCAAATTCTAAAGAATCACAAGATTGATGCGGTACTTCCAACAATGGGTGGTCAAACTGCTCTTAATCTTTGCATTAAATGCGATGAGATAGGGATTTGGGAGGAATACGGTGTGAAAATTATTGGTGTTGATATAAAAGCAATAGAAATTACTGAAAATAGAGAAGAATTCCGCGAGTTAATGTTGAAAATCGGAATCCCAATGGCTCCACAGTCAACAGCGCGTTCGTTTTTGGAAGGCAAAGAAGTTGCTCAAGAATTTGGTTTTCCACTTTGCATTCGTGCTTCCTTTACTTTGGGTGGGGCAGGAGCTTCAATTGTTCATGATCCAAAACTCTTTGATGGCTTATTAGAAAGGGGCTTGCAATTGTCACCGATTCATGAAGTAATGATTGATAAAGCGCTTTTAGGTTGGAAGGAATTTGAACTAGAATTATTGAGGGATTCCAATGACAATGTTGTGATTATTTGCTCGATAGAGAACTTTGACCCAATGGGAATTCATACGGGCGATTCAATTACTGTTGCTCCAGCGATGACGCTTTCTGATACTACTTTCCAAAGAATGCGTGATATGGCAATTAAAATGATGCGCTCAATTGGGAATTTTGCCGGAGGTTGTAATGTTCAATTTGCTGTTTCACCAGATGTTAATGAAGATATTATTGCAATAGAGATTAATCCTCGTGTTTCTCGTTCATCTGCTTTGGCTTCAAAAGCTACTGGTTATCCGATAGCAAAAATTGCTTCAAAATTAGCGATAGGATATCACTTGGATGAATTGAGTAATCAAATTACGAAAACTACTTCGGCTTTGTTTGAGCCAACATTGGATTATGTTATCGTAAAGATTCCACGTTGGAATTTCAATAAATTTCCTGGGACAAATCGTGAACTTGGTTTGCAAATGAAATCAGTTGGTGAAGTGATGGGAATTGGTCGTTCTTTTCAAGAGGCGCTTCAGAAAGCCTGCCAATCGTTAGAAATAAATCGCAATGGATTGGGAGCCGATGGAAGAGAATTGACAAATCAAACGGAGATTTTAGAAAGTCTGGAACATGCAAGTTGGAATAGACTTTTTCATATTTATGATGCGATTAAATTGGGAATTCCTTTTAAAACAATTGTAGAAAAAACAAAAATTGATATTTGGTTTTTAAAACAAATCGAGGACCTTATTAAACTGGAAGATGTCATTGAAAAATATGCTATAAATACAATTCCTAAAGATTTGTTATTTGATGCAAAGCAAAAAGGATATGCTGATCGACAAATAGCTCATTTATTGCGCTGCTTAGAATCTCAAGTTTATACAAAAAGAACTGAAATGGGAATTCAGCGGGTCTATAAATTAGTAGATACCTGCGCTGCTGAATTTGATGCAAAAACGCCTTATTACTATTCGACTTTTGAATATGAAAATGAAAGTGTTGTCAGCGATAAAAAGAAGGTTGTTATTTTGGGATCTGGTCCAAATAGAATAGGGCAGGGAATAGAATTTGATTATTCTTGTGTTCATGGTGTTATTGCAGCAAAAGAATGTGGTTATGAAACCATCATGATTAATTGTAATCCAGAAACAGTTTCTACAGATTTTGATACAGCTGATAAATTGTATTTTGAACCTGTATTTTGGGAACATATTTACGATATCATTCAACACGAGAAACCGGAGGGTGTAATTGTACAACTTGGCGGACAAACAGCTCTAAAACTAGCGGAGAAATTAAGTCGCTTTGGAATAAAAATCATGGGAACAAGTTTTGAAGCACTAGATTTAGCAGAAGATCGCGGTCGTTTTTCAAAAATGTTGGAAGCAAATAATATCCCCTTTCCTCAATATGGAATTGTACAGAATGCAGAGCAAGCTCTTGAATTATCAGATGAACTTGGTTTTCCTTTGTTAGTTCGACCTTCTTATGTTTTGGGTGGTCAAAAAATGAAAATCGTGATCAATAAAGAAGAATTAGAATACCACGTAATTGATATTATCAATGAAATGGGAAATAATCAGATTTTATTGGATCACTTTCTTGGTGGAGCAATTGAAGCTGAAGCGGATGCAATATGTGATGGGGAAAATGTTTATATTATTGGCATTATGCAGCACATCGAACCTGCTGGAATTCATTCTGGAGATTCCTATGCTTTATTGCCTCCATATAACTTAGGCGATTTTGTGATGACTCAAATTAAAGATATTACACATAAAATAGCCGTCGAACTAAGAACAGTAGGATTAATTAATATTCAGTTTGCGATAAAGGATGATAAAGTATATGTGATTGAAGCAAATCCTCGGGCTTCACGAACGGTTCCATTTATTGCGAAAGCATACGATGAACCGTATGTGAATTATGCTACGAAAGTGATGCTTGGAGTAAATAAGGTGACAGACTTTACATTCAATCCAAGAAAAGAAGGGTATGCAATTAAAATCCCAGTTTTTTCTTACGAAAAGTTCCCAGATGTCAAAAAAGAACTCGGGCCTGAAATGAAATCTACAGGTGAAGCTATTCGTTTTATTAAGGATTTAAAGGATCCATTTTTTACGAAAATTTATTCTGAAAGAAATATGCATTTATCTCGCTAAAAACTTTTTGAGTGGAATGTCATAATACCCCAATTTTTCTATTGAATTAAGATTTACAAAATACTATATTTGTAGTATGCTTGATGTTAATGAAATTAGTGCTCCAATTGAATCTGAATTAAGAGAATTTGAAATTCATTTTAAGGAATCGATGCGCTCTGAAGTAGGATTATTAGACAAGGTTACTCAGTACATCATAAAACGTAAAGGCAAGCAAATGCGACCTATGTTTGTGTTTTTAAGCGCAAAAATGCTGGGTACGATTAACGAAACTACTTTTGACGCTGCTTCTTTAGTTGAATTACTGCACACAGCTACACTTGTTCACGATGATGTTGTTGATGATGCAAATGAGCGCCGCGGATTTTTTTCGGTGAATGCTCTTTGGAAAAATAAAATTGCTGTTCTAGTGGGAGATTATATGCTTTCTCGAATATTGTTACTCACAATTCAAAAAAAAAATACTGATTTGTTAGGCGTAATTGCCGAAGCGGTTAGAGAAATGAGCGAAGGTGAGTTATTGCAAATTGAAAAGAGCCGCAATTTAGATATTACCGAGGAAATTTATTTTGAAGTTATTCGAAAAAAAACAGCATCTTTAATTTCAGCTTGCTGCGAAACTGCAGCAATTAGCGTAAATTCACAAGAGCATCGTGAACGCATGAAAAATTTTGGAATTCTTGTAGGAATGGCATTTCAAATAAAGGATGATGTTTTTGATTACGCTAGTCCTGGTAAAATTGGAAAACCAACAGGAATTGATATTCGCGAACAGAAAATGACATTGCCGCTAATTTATACTATTAATAATAGTGATTCTTCAGTACGTAATGAGTTGAAAAATATTTTAAAGAATAAAAATCAATCCTCACAACATATTCGGAGAGCAGTACAGTTAGTAATTGAAAATGGTGGACTTGAATATGCTCATGAAAAAATGAAATCCATGATATCAGAGGCTTTCGTTTTATTGGATGTATTTCCAGAAAGCGAAGCGAAAAAATCCTTAATAGGACTTCTAGATTATACAATTAACCGTGAAAAATAAAATGAAAAAAATAGTATTTTTATTTGCTACTTTGTTTTTAATTAGTGCTTGTGAAAACAAATCTGAAAAAAAGAAAGAGGAAATCCCTAAAGAAAAATTAGTGGAAGTAAAAGATGGCGTTTTTACGGAATGGTATCCTGGAAAAAAACAAATAAAATTTCAAGGTGGTCAAGATGAACTTGGAAATAGAGACGGAAAATGGACTTTTTATGCTGAAAATGGCACAGAATTATCTTTTACATTATATGATCACGGAAAAAAAGAAGGTTTTTCACTCGTAAAATATCCCAATGGAAGAATTCATTACAGAGGCGAATACCAAAATGATGAGATGATTGGACTTTGGTCAACCTATGATGAAAATGGAAATTTGATTAATGAAAAAGAGTACGGAGTAAGAAACTAATGAGCAAAATATCGGCACATATTATCGATCAAATCATGCAAGCTTCTCAAATAGAAGATGTGATTGGTGACTTTGTGAACTTAAAAAGAGCTGGATCAAATTTAAAGGGCTTAAGTCCCTTTACCGACGAAAAAACGCCTTCATTTGTAGTTTCTCCTGCAAAACAAATTTTCAAATGTTTTTCGACTGGAAAAGGTGGCTCTGTAGTTACTTTTTTAATGGAGAAAGAACATTTTTCGTATCCTGAAGCATTGCGGTTTCTTGCAAATAAATACGGTGTTCAAATTCCAGAAGAGTCTGAACCAACTGCCAAGGAATTAGCTGATAAAACAGAACGAGAAAGTCTTTTTATTATCAATGACTTTGCAAAAAATTATTTCTACCAAAATCTACAAGAAAGTACGGAAGGAAAAGCAGTTGGATTAAGTTATTTTGAAGAACGAGGATTTACCAAGGAAACAATCGAAAAGTTTCAATTGGGATATTGCCTGAATGTTAGTGATGATTTTACGAAAGCAGCTTTATCAAAAGGATATTCCCTTTCTTATTTGGAAAAAGTTGGCCTAGTTAAATCAAAGGATGAGCGGCATTTTGACTTCTTTCGTGGTCGAGTTTTATTTCCTATTCAGAGTATTTCTGGTCGTATTTTAGGATTTGGTGGTCGCTCGCTTATTAATGATAAGAAAGTTGCAAAGTATTTTAATTCTCCTGAGAGTATTATTTATAATAAAAGTGAAATTCTCTATGGCTTATATTTTTCCAAGGGTGAAATTGTAAAATACGATGAATGTTTGCTTTGCGAAGGTTATACGGATGTAATAAGTATGCACCAGTCGGGCATTCAAAATGTTGTTTCTTCTTCCGGCACATCGTTAACAAAGGAGCAAGTTAAATTAGTTAAGCGCTATACGAAGAATCTTACAATTCTATATGACGGAGACGCTGCTGGAATTAAAGCTTCTTTTCGAGGAATTGATTTGATTTTGGAAGAGGGAATGAATGTTAAAGTTGTCCTTTTCCCAGATGGTGAAGACCCAGATTCTTTTGCAAAAAAGAATTCCAATGCTGAACTTGCAATATTTATTAAAGAGCAGAAACAGGATTTCATCACCTTTAAAGCTCAGATTTTATTAAAAGATGGTGAAAATGACCCCTTAAAAAAATCAGATTTAATTCGAGAAATTGTACAATCTGTAGGACTTATTCCTGATCAAATAACACGAAGTGTTTACGTGAAGGAAATCGCTCGGCAATTTGACATTGAAGAATCTATTATTAGCAATGAATTGATGCGTTTGCGAAGAAATAGCCTGTCTAAACAATTTCAAGAACCGGAATTTAATCAAGTTCCATTACCTGAGAATGATCTTATAAAAAGTCAAGAAACGACTGATCCAACGAAAGAGGACGCTTTCCGTTTTAAACACGAAGAAGAATTAATGCGCATGATGATTTGCTTTGGAACGAGAGAAATAGAAACTTTAGCATTGGATTCAAATGAATTGCATAAAACAAGTGTGGTTGAATTAATTCATCAAGAATTGGAGCAAGACCTTTTGACTTTTGAATACCCATTATTTATTAAGATATATGATAAAATTATTGAAGGATTGAACGAAAAAACATTTTATACAGCTTCTTATTTCAAACGAATTGAAGATCAGGAAATCGTTTCTTTTGTATCGGATATTGAGAGTCGAGAAATAGAACTCAGTACAAATTGGATTACTAAATTTAGTATTTTCACAAAATCTGAAAGCGATGATTTATATTCAACAGTAATGAATATTATTTACAATTTTAAATACAAGAAAGTTGAAGACCATTTACTCTCAATTAAATCGGATATAAGTAAAGGAGATTTATCAGATGAAGATATTTTATTAGCGTTGGGTCAACAAATGCTTTATGAAAATGTAAAAAAAGTTATTTCAGAAAAATTAGGTAGAATAATTCTAAAATAAGTTATGCTAAGTACAACTCTCTTTTCTCTTGGTCCATTTAAAATTTGTTTCTGGAATTTAGTTTTCCTTACTCTTATTTTTTTCATTGCCGCAATTCTTAAAAGAATAGTCCATCGTTTCCTTAAAAAGTATGTTGAAACTGCAAATATTAACATGGAGGGCAGACGTGTTGCTTGGCTAAAACTAATTAGTCAGAGTGTTTATTTACTTGCGATTTACTTAGCTTTTTTAAGTTTAAAATTTAATAATAAGCTCATTACTTTTCAGGATTTTTTAAATTTTAAATTAATTGATTTAAAATCTTTTCATCTAAATTTCTTTGACATATTTGTAATACTTACGATCTTTTTTGCATCAAGAATTCTCGTTAATTTTTCTAAAATAGTTATTGGAAGAAAATTCCGAAAAGCTGCTAATAGTGACATATCAACCGAGTATGTTTATGTCAAAATTGCAAAATATTTTATTTATGTCTTTGCAATTATCTTCTGTCTACAAATTTTAGATGTTGATGTAACCTTGTTATTAACAGGATCCGCTGCTTTATTAGTTGGAATTGGCCTTGGCCTTCAAGATGTTTTTAAAGATGTTTTTGCTGGTTTTGTCTTGCTATTTGAAGGTAATCTTCGTGTGGGAGATATTGTAGAAATAACAAGCGGCTCAAAAAATTCAACTAAGTCTTCAAGTGGAATTGTCGCAAAGATTGTAAAAATCAATGTCCGTACTTCTCAAATTCAAACTAGAGAGGGGAATGTATTAATTATTCCGAATACTCGACTTACACAAGAACAAGTTGAAAACTGGAGTCATGGTTCAGAATTAACGCGCTTTATTATAAACCTGACTGTAGAGTATGGTGCAAATACCGAATTGATTAAGCGCTTACTTAAACAAGCTGCTTTGGCTCACCCCAAAGTTAAAAAGAGTCATCCTATTCTTGTTCGGCTTGCAAATTTTGGTGATTCAGGTCTTGAATTAGAATTGGTTTTTTGGGCTGATCAGAGTTGGGATATTAATAATTATAAATCAGAAATTCGTTTTGAAATTGATCGTTTATTTCGCGAATATGAGATTAAAATCCCTTATCCAAAAAGGGATATTTTGATGAATTCAGATAAAGAAAATTTAATCGAGAAGTAAGAATTTATAGCGTTGAATGGCATTTTCAATGCCTAAATAGAGTGCGTCAGAAATAAGTGCATGACCGATAGAAACTTCATCTAAGCGCGGCAATGATTTTTTAAAATAATTTAGGTTTTCTAAATTTAAATCGTGGCCGGCATTAATTCCTAATCCTAAATCTATCGCCTGTTGGGTTGCAGTTATATAGGATTGAATTGCTTTTAGTTTATCTCGACTAAAATCTGCTGCGTATGGTCCAGTATATAACTCAATGCGATTAACACCTAGTTTTTGTGCTAATTCAATTTTCTCTAAATCTGGTTCAATGAAAATAGAAGTTCGAACTCCCCAATCACTAAGCTGGCTACAAGTCTTTTGAAGAAAATCAAAATTTACTTTTGTGTCCCATCCGGCATTTGAAGTCAATACACCTGGTGGATCTGGAACAAGTGTTGCTTGTGTTGGTCGCAAATCTTTGATGATTTCCATAAAACGGATATCGGGGAATCCTTCAATATTAAATTCTTTTTGAATGACATCTTTTAATTCGTAGGCGTCTTTCTTTGTTATATGACGTTCATCAGGTCGAGGATGAATTGTAATACCATCAGCACCAAAACGTTCGCAATCAACTGCAAAATTTAAAAGGTTGGGTACATTTCCACCTCTTGCATTTCGAATACTTGCAATTTTGTTAATATTGACACTTAATTTAGTCATGGTATAATTTTTGACAGCTCAAAATTACAAACTCTCAGAGGATTTTACTACTTTGGCCACGTTTATGAAAGCAATTGATTTAATTACAGAAGAAATTCCACCTCTAATCCATACAGATTCAGGAGAGAAAGCACTGAATTGGATGGATGAATTTAAGGTTTCACACCTTCCAGTTTTAAAAAACGGGAATTTTGTTGGTGTTGTTTCTGAATCGGATATTTTAGATCGCTTGAATGCAGAAAATTCATTGGATGGCTTATTTGATCATTTACCTCGCCCTTATGTTTTTGCAAATTCTCATGTTTTCGAGGTTCTCGCTAAAATATCAGAATTTAATCTAAGTGTTTTACCGATTCTTGATGAAAATGAAAATTATTTGGGCTGTACCACCATTTATCATTTAATGGTGCAACTAGCCAATACGGGAAGCATGAAAGAAGTTGGTGGAATTCTAATTTTAGAAATCAATAATATTGATTATTCCATGGCACAAATAGCTCAAATTGTAGAAAGTAATAATGCTCGGATTTTAAGTTCATACATTTTAACAAATTCTTCGTCTTCAAAATTGGAAATCACCTTAAAAATAAATAAATTAGATTTGTCTTCAATTATTCGAACTTTTGAACGTTATGATTATGTCGTTAAAGAATCATTTCAAAAAAGTATGGACAATGACGATTTGCAAGCGAGATTTGATTCACTGATGCATTATTTAAAATTTTAAACCATGCGGGTTGCAATTTACGGAAGAAAAGTCAGCAAGCATAGCGCCGAGTATTTTACTGAAATGCTAAAGTACCTCGAAGATTTTGGCTGGGAAGCAGTATTGGAGGAAGATTTAAAAGCTCTGTTAGTTTCTAAAATCGGTATTTCAGAAAAATACCAAACATTTAAAAGTCATTTGGATTTTAAATCTGGGATTGATCTTACAATTAGCATGGGTGGTGATGGAACATTTTTAAAAACTGTAAGTTATATTCAAGATTCAGGAGTTCCAATAATGGGAATTAATATGGGGCGCTTAGGATTTCTTGCAAATATCTCAAAAGAACAAATTCACCATACGCTAACACAAGTAAAAGAAAAGGAATTTGAATTTCAAAAGCGTTCATTGTTACGTGTTTTTACAGAAGAAGATATTTTTGGGGAAAATAATTTTGCTTTAAATGAATTAACGCTGCACAAGAAAGATACTGCATCAATGATTACGGTTCATGCTTCTTTAGATAATAAGTATTTGAATGCTTATTGGGCAGATGGTTTAATTGTCGCCACTCCAACAGGATCAACAGCTTACAACTTGAGTTGCGGTGGACCGATTATAACACCTGGTTGTCAAGTACACATTCTTACTCCAATTGCACCTCATAATCTAAATGTTCGTCCTGTTGTAGTTCCTGACCATTTGCCAATTTCACTTTCTGTAGAAGGAAGAGATAGAACTTATCTCTTGAGCTTGGATGGAAATTCAAAAAGTATCAAGCAGGGTGAAGAAGTTATCATCAAAAAAGCGGAATTTATGATAAATGTCATTAAATTTGAAGACAATAATTTTCTTGATACTATCCGAAATAAAATGATGTGGGGAATAGACACTAGAAATTAAATATTAATTAAAAATAAAATAAAATGAAAAAAACTTTTTCTTTACTTTTTGTTTCGCTTGTTAGCTTAACAACCTTTGGCCAAAATATGAATCAAGTAGATTCTGTATCTTATCTTATTGGAAAGAGTATTGGCGGAAATATTGCTCGAGAAATGCCCGAAGTTAATAGGGATTTAATGTTACAAGGATTATTAAATGAAATCAATGCTGTTGAATCTTTAATAGTAGATGATGGTGGAAAAACGATTTCCTCTTATTTTGAAAATAAGACTGCGCAAAAAGCAGCAGAAAATGCCAAAGTATTTGAAGCAAATAAGGCAAAAGGAGTAGCTTTTTTAGAGAACAATAAAAAGGATCCAAAGGTAAAAGTCACGGCATCAGGTTTACAATATAAGGTTATCACAATGGGTAAAGGACCAAAACCAACAGATACTTCGAATGTAAAAGTTCATTATCATGGAACTACTCCAGAAGGAAAAGTATTTGATAGTTCTGTAGATAGAGGAGAACCAATTACATTTGCTTTGAACCAAGTAATACCAGGTTGGATTGAAGGTCTTCAACTTATGCCAGTAGGGTCTAAATTTATGCTATACATTCCTCAGGAGTTGGCTTATGGCGAAAGTCCTCAGGGAGATATTATAGAGCCATTTATGCCTTTGGTTTTTGAAGTTGAATTACTTAGTATTGAAAAATAAATTAAAATAAATATTCTAAAAATAAAGTTATGAAGTCATTTTTTGCTCTTATTACTGCTCTTGTTGCTCAGTTATCTATTTGTGCTCAAAGTTCAAATGTTTTACCTGATGGAATTTACGCTAATTTTTTAACGTCAAAAGGTTCAATTATTTGTGTTTTGGAATATGAAAAAACACCTATGACGGTTGCTAATTTTGTGGGTTTAGCCGAAGGGAATTTTAAAGTAGATGATAAAGTTATCTCTACGCCTTTTTACAATGGATTAAAATTTCATCGTGTTATCAAGGATTTTATGATTCAAGGTGGTTGCCCTCTTGGAAATGGATCCGGAGATCCAGGTTATAAATTTGATGATGAAATTGTTGCAGATCTAAAACACAGTGGACCGGGTATTTTATCAATGGCTAATTCTGGACCTGCAACAAATGGCAGTCAATTTTTTATAACGCACAAAGAAACATCTTGGTTAGATGGAAAGCATACTGTTTTTGGACATGTGGTTGAAGGTATGGACATTGTAAATAAAATTGAACAGGAAGATGTGATGATTTCAGTTTCAATTATGCGTTATGGTTCGAAAGCAAACAAGTGGAATGCAATGCAAGAGTTTGATAAAATTTATGGACTAAAAAAAGCAGCAGCACTTAAAAATAATGAACAATACGCTAAGATTTCTAGTATGTCAGAAACAGATTACACAGCATTTATGTTTTCTGAAGTAAAGAAACAAAATCCAAAAGCTCAAATTTCTAAAACAGGACTTGTATATTTTATAGAAAATAAAGGAATAGATAAACTTAAGCCTGTTAAAGGATCGAAAGTTTCACTTCATTATGTTGGTACATTTAGAGCAGATGGAAAACAATTTGATTCCTCTCGCGATAGAAATGCACCGATGGACTTTACATTTATAGACCAAAAAATGATTCCTGGATTTGAGGAAGGTATTGCAATGTTAGGGCAGGGGGGCAAAGGAAGATTTATTATCCCGTATTTTCAAGCTTATGGAAAAGATGGACGACCAGGTGCTATTCCTCCATATTCTGACTTAGTATTTGATGTAGAGATTATTTCTATTACTCCTCCAAGTCAAGATGCACATGATCACAGCGATCCAAATCACAAGCACTAATTTCACTTAAGCCAAGATCCTCCAATCGAAATAACATTTTCTAATGCTAAATAGGATTGGTAGCTTTCTTCTGTGATTCCTCCAGTTGGACAAAATTTTATCTCAGGAAATACTTGCCCGTATGTTTTTAGGGCATTTAAACCTCCGAAAAGATGTGCTGGAAAGAATTTAAAAGTATCCCAGCCAAATTGTATTCCGTTAATAATGTCGCTGGGAGTTGCAACCCCGAGTATAAAGGGAATTCCTGAGTCTTCGAAATGAGAAGACAAACCTGAAATAAGACCGGGGCTTACTAAAAAATCTACTTTTAATTCTATTGCTTTGGCAATTTGATCTTTCGAAACAATTGTCCCCATTCCAATAGTGATTTCATGCCCAAATTTTTCTTTTGCTAAGCGAATTGAATCATAAGCAATTGGAGTTCGTAAAGTAATTTCGATACAGTAAATATTTTTTGCTTTTAATTTTTCAATCATTGGAATAACTTCATCTATATCATTGAAGTTTATGACAGGAATTATTGGGTGATGAGAAAGTACCTCACGAATATTATTTTGCTTCATGTTCTTCTGTTAAAATTAAAATATCACTGTTAAATGGGTCAATAGTTTGAAAAATAGTTTCAATAAAAGAAGAAATTTCACCATTTTTACAAAGTTGCAAAAAATTTAGCGAGCGTTCTTGTAAATTATTATTCGGAAATAATTTTTCTTTAATTTGACCAATGGTTTTTAGTGCTTTTTCGTGTTTTAATTTTACAGATTTTTCCAATTTACTTTGAATAACCTCCAATTGTTTTTCAATTCTAGTTATTTCAGCCTCTATAAATGGATTTAGCGCTTGATCAATTGCTAAGGACTTAGTAAAAATTTCTTTTTTTAAGTTAGTTGCATGTTCGTTAATCTCTGAAAAATCAATTGTATCCTTTTCATTTTTACTAATAAAAGACTTTGTTAATTCATTAGTTGTTCTAAAAATATCGGCTTCTGAAAGATCAACAGAATTCATTTTATTTTTCGTTGAACTATCAATCCAAATTAGACTACTTCGAACTTGAATAAGTGGAAAAGTTAGATTTACTCTTTCAAAGCTTGATTTTAGTTGTAACCAGTAATTTAATTCACCAAGACCTCCAATATAACATAAATTTGGAAGAATATATTCCTGATATAGCGGTCTTAGAATTACATTTGGTGAAAAGGATTCTGGTATTTTTTCCAACATTTGCAATACTTCTTCTTTTGAAAAATTTTGAGCTCCAATGTTGTACTTATTATTTTCGTAAATAATTCGTTCCCGCTTGTTTTTTGAAAGAAAAAACAAATTAATTTCCCTCGGATTTACTTGAGGTTTAATATTTCTTGCTAATAGTCTTTTATTTGTTTTGAGGACTTCTTCCATTGAAAAAAAAGAAGTCAATTCCTCTTTTAAGATTGGAGAAAACGCTTTTTTTAGGTTTGGATTATCAGCGTCTAAAATTAGCAATCCGTGTTTTCCAAATAGATGATGAATAAATTCAAAAAAAGCTTTTCCATAGGTTTCACCATTTAATTTGTCAATCCATTCTTTTGCTTCAGAATTATCATTATTTTGAAAAACATCTGCTATTTTATTTTTCACTTCCTGAAGACCATCGAGTGTCATTCTTCCGACTGCACCACTTTGTTCGGTGTTCCATTTAATCTCTTTTCCAAAAAGCATGAATGACTTAATTTCCTCGAAGTCGTGGTCTTCAGAAGCCATCCAATAGACCGGAACAAACTGCAAATCAGGATAAGATACTTTAAGCTCGTCACATTGTTTTATAACATGAAGAATTTTATAAATAAAATAAATTGGTCCGGTCAATAAACTTAATTGATGACCTGTCGTAATAGTAAAACAAATTTCGTTTGTCAGTGCAGAGATGTTTTTTAGACATGCTTCATTTCCATCAATTGTAGCGTAATTTTTTTGTAGGACTTTTACCAATAATTCTCTTTTCTGAGGACTAAATTCATTGGATTTGAGCAGTGCTTGTTTTTGAAAGGCATCTTTTGAAAATGGAATTCCAATAAAGTCGGATAGTTCGTGTTGACTTTCAGAGAGCAAGAGATCTTTTTCTGAAAATAAATTGGTGGCTTGTCTTTTTGTACTTTGAATTTTCATAATGAACTGCGCAATTCAACTTCAAAATTGAAAGCACCACAAATTTAATAAAAAAACTTTGCTGAAGATTTAGTGCTTAGCAGCCAAATAACGTTCTGCATCTAATGCTGCCATGCAGCCAGTTCCTGCTGCTGTTACAGCTTGTCGATATGTTTTATCTGCGGCATCCCCAGCTACGAAAACACCTGCAACATTTGTCTTACTAGTTCCTGGTTCTTCGTACTTAATATATCCAACTTCGTCTAAATAAATAAAATCCTTAAATACATCAGTATTTGGTTTATGTCCAATGGCAACAAAAAACCCGGTACATGAAATTACCTTTTCTTCTTTCGTCGCTGAATTTATTACTTTAGCTCCAGTTACAACTTGTCCATCCCCTAAAACCTCAAGTGTTTCTGTATTAAATAAGATTTCGATATTTTCCGTCTTTCTTACTCTTTGCGCCATAATTTTAGAAGCCCTAAAATCGTCTTTTCTTACAAGCATGGTTACTTTTTTGCAAAGTTTTGATAAATAGTGTGCTTCTTCACAAGCAGAATCTCCAGCTCCGACAATCACAACATCTTGCCCGCGGTAGAAAAAACCATCACATACAGCACAAGCAGAAACACCACCTCCGAGTTGAAGGTATTTTTGTTCGCTTTCTAATCCAATATATTTTGCTGAGGCGCCAGTAGAAATAATTACTGTTTCAGCATGAATTTCTTTACCATCGTCTGCCCAACATTTATGGATATCTCCAGAAAAATCTACTTTATTAATAAATCCAGTTCTTACATCTGTATCAAACCGTTTAGCTTGTTCTTCAAGTTCTACCATCATTGCTGGACCAGAAATCCCATTAGCATAGCCAGGAAAATTTTCTACCTCATTTGTTGTCGTTAATTGTCCGCCTGGTTGAAGACCTTGGTACATAACTGGTTGCATATCTGCTCGTGCTGCATAAATAGCTGCTGTATATCCGGCAGGACCAGATCCAATAATTAAACATTTGATGTGTTCGACTGTAGAATTCATGCTTTTTTTACTGCAAAAATAATCCATTGATTTGAATCTATTACGAAAATAAAGAGTATAATTTTATTTTGTTTTACAATTTTAAATAAAGGACTGATTTTATCCCAATCAATTACTTAATTTTGCAATCAATCTAAAGCTTTATGGCATCTTCTCTTTCAACAAGTCCACTTTTAATTATCATTTTTACGTTGGTTGTATTGGGCATGTTTTTGTTGGATTTAGGAATAATGAAAAAAAAAGCCAAGGCAATTTCAAATAAAGAAGCAGCAATTTGGACAAGTATTTGGATTAGTTTATCAATGTTATTTAGTGGTTTTATATGGTGGCAGTCAGGCTTTGAAAAATTTACCCAATTTCAGTCTGCTTATTGGATTGAGCAAGCTCTTTCTGTTGACAATTTATTTGTTTTCATTCTAATTTTTAGCTATTTCAAAATTGAAGGAATTCTACAACATAAGATTTTATTGTGGGGAATAATAGGAGCAGTAATTTTTAGAGCGATATTCATATTTGCCGGTGTAGAATTAATTAACCTAAGTTATTTGCCTGAATTTGATTTTATAGGATGTCATTTTTCAAGTGACCATAATACACCTATAAATTATGTGACAAAAACATTTTTAAAACCAAACTTAATACTTACATTTTTTGGTATTTTCTTGATTTTTGCAGGTGTTAAATCTCTTAAAAAATCAAATTCTGATGCAAGTGAAAATTACGATAACAATAGGTTATCAAAGTTATTAAGTAAGCTTTTCAGAATCTCTACTAAGTTTGATGGCTCAAAATTTTTTACTCGCGAAAATAATAAACTAATAGCGACGAGATTATTTCTTGTTCTTTTGATAGTAGAGACTACGGACTTGATTTTTGCAGTAGATTCAATTCCTGCAATTTTTTCAATCGCTCCAAACGATCCTTTTATCTTGTATTCCTCAAATATTTTCGCAATTCTTGGACTAAGGTCAATGTATTTCTTGCTGTCAAATTCTCTTGGTCTATTTTCAAAATTAAAATACGGATTAGCTGTAATTTTAACTTTTATCGGATTAAAAATGTTAGTCGCCCCAATTCTTCATGTTTCATCGACTCTTTCACTAGCTATCGTTTTTGGTGTCTTGGTTTGCTCGATTGCAGCTTCGTTTATATTTCTCGAGAAAGAAAAAATTTAAATTAAAAAACTTGCGCCATCCTCACTTCCAGAAACTAATGCTCTGAGATTTCCGAACAATTCTCTGCCAAAGCCAATAGTATTGTCATTTTTGATTTGTGTAGCTTCTCTACTATTTACTTCGGATTCATTCATGCAATTTAATTCTCCAGAAACAGCATTTAAGCGAAGGATATCTCCAGTTCTGATTTTAGAAATCATTCCACCATCAAATGCCTCGGGACTTAAATGAATTGCTGCAGGTACTTTTCCTGAGGCGCCAGACATTCTCCCGTCAGTTACCAAGGCGACTTTAAATCCTTTTTTTTGAAGTATTGTAAGGGTTGGCGTTAGTTGATGTAATTCGGGCATTCCATTTTGCTTTGGTCCTTGAAAAGGAAGTACTGCAATAAAATCTTTCTCAAGTTCTCCATTTTTGAATGCTTTAATAAGGTCTTCTTGCTCATAAAAGACATGTGCTTCAGCTTCAATTACTAAATTATCCTCACTTACTGCAGCTGTTTTTATTACAGCTCTTCCAATATTCCCTTGTAAAATTTTAATTCCCCCGTGCTCGGAGAACGGATCGTTAACCGGACGAATTATTGATTTATTTAAACTTTCCTTTGCACCTTCTTTCCAAACTAATTGTTTGTTTTCAATTTTTGGTTCTTGTGTATATTTTTTTAAGCCTTTTCCAAGAATTGTATGGACATTCTCATGAAGTAAATTATTTTCAAGTAGTGTATGAATAACAAATCCCATTCCTCCAGAAGCATGAAAATGATTAACATCTGCCGCACCATTCGGATACATTCTTGTAATTAAAGGAACAACATCAGATAAATCTGACATATCAGCCCAGTTAATTATAATTCCTGCTGCACGCGCAATTGCTATAAGATGTATTGTATGATTTGTAGATCCACCAGTTGCAAGTAAGCCAATAATTCCGTTTACAATTACTTTTTCTGTTATTAAGTTAGAAAGTGAGCCCTCAAGTCCTAATTGACTATTATTTGCAGCTACTTTTACAGCTTCCTCATTCAATAATGCTCTTAATTCAGTACTGGGATTTACAAAACTTGAACCTGGAAGTTGCAAGCCCATAATTTCCATTAGCATTTGATTGCTATTGGCAGTTCCATAAAATGTACACGTTCCCGGAGAATGGTAAGAATCAGATTCTCCCTTTAATAATTCGGCTCTTCCAATTTTTCCCTCAGCAAAAGCTTGGCGAATACTTGCTTTTTCCTCGTTGCTTATACCACTTGGCATTGGTCCGCCGGGTACAAAAACAGCCGGAAGATGACCGAATTTAAGTGAACCCATTAACAAGCCAGGCACAATTTTGTCACAAATTCCCATGCATAAAACCGCATCAAACATGTTGTGAGAAAGCCCAATTGCAGTAGAAAGTGCTATTACATCTCTGCTAAACAAAGATAATTCCATGCCAGGCTGACCCTGTGTTACTCCATCACACATAGCAGGAACAGCGCCAGCTACTTGAGCAACAGCATTGTGTTTTTGAGCATAAGCTCTGAGTTCAGCAGGATAATTTTCGTAGGTT
Organism: Chitinophaga pinensis; assembly: GCA_945883825.1. GTDB lineage: Bacteria > Bacteroidota > Bacteroidia > Flavobacteriales_D > Crocinitomicaceae > UBA952. Next base: position 55,979 of record CAMCYF010000007.1, on the reverse strand, counting down.
TTATGTGCTGAAAGCATGTCGTTATATGCTGTGATGATACCAATGTTTGGAACTTTTTCTTCAGAAAGATTATTTTTATCAGTAGTTCCGCATGCAGCAAAAGCATGTGCAAGATTACCGCAGTGCATCGCTTGTCTAGCAACTCCATCAGAATAGGCAGATTGCATCTGATCAAGATAATTAGCTCGAGTAGCTTTGCTTCTCTCTTCTACGCGTTTTGTAACTTCTAAAATTCGTTGATTCATATTTGGTTTATTTCGAATAATAAATTTCAGTTATAGACCCAATAAAATGTGAAATAGGCAACTTATTTTTTGCGGCACTGAAAAGTACTTCTTTTTTATTTTCTCCGGTAAGCATTAAGAAAATATTTTTTGAAGAAAGTAGCAATTTTGGAGTGCAAGTTATTCTTCTTGTGGGATTTGAGGGAGAATTTGTAAAAAAAATATTCTGTTCAGAATCCATTGCTTTATTTGAATCACTGTCGTTTGGAAAAAGAGATGCAGTATGTCCATCTTCGCCCATTCCTAAAATGATAACACTTGAGTCATTAAAAATTGTATAACTTTCATTTGTCCTTAATAAATTTAACGCTTCGTTATCGACACTAAAAATCATTGGAATAAACGTTGCATTCTTTGCTTCATTAATCAAAAAGCATGTTTTTACTAATTTTTCATTTGAAAAGTCGCTTGAATTTTCCACAAAACGCTCATCAACTAAACCAACTATTACTTTAGACCAATCTAGTTGAGTTGAACTTAATTTACGATACAATCCACTTGGTGTACTGCCACCTGAAAGAAGTATTGTTGCTTTTCCAAACTTTGTTATGTCTTCACTAATTATGAACTTGATATCTTGTAAAAGAGCATCTTCTAACTCTTCTTTTGAAGCATGTAGTCTCATTGATCTCTCCATGATTTTGTAATCCATGAATCATTTTCCTCTAAAATATCATCTCCTGGCCCCCAAGTACCAGCTTCGTATAAAACATTGTTTTGACCAGTAGATTTCCAACTAGAAGTTATTGACTCAATCCAAGACCAAGCAGCTTGAAGTTCATCTTGGCGCATAAACAACGTTTGATTTCCTCGAATTACGTCAATAATGAGTCGCTCATAAGCTTCTGGAAATCGTTCTTTAAAAGAATCAATGTAATCTAATTTTAGGGCGATGGGTTTGTAGCGATATCCTCCAGGACCAGGAACTTTTGTCATTTGAACGAGCTCAATTCTTTCTTCTGGTTGCAAGCGAATGATGAGTTTATTATTGTTTAATTTTTCCTTTGAAGGAAATATATTGTGACGAACTTCCTTGAAATTTATAACGATTTCAGAATAACGTTTTACCATTCTTTTACCAGTTCGGATATAGAAAGGTACATTTTTCCATCTCCAATTATCTACGTAAGCTTTTATTGCTACAAAAGTTTCAGTCTTGGATTGGTATTCCTCGATATCCTCCAAGTAGGAATTAACTTGTTCTCCTTTAACACTACCGCGAGTATATTGACCTTTAACTGTATGGCTAGCAATATTTTTCTTAGAAATTGGGCGCAGAGCTCTCAAGACTTTTAATTTCTCATTTCGAACTTCATCAGCTTCCAATAAGTGTGGTGGCTCCATTGCTACTAAACAAAGTAGTTGCAGCAAATGATTTTGAACCATGTCTAATAGCGCTCCGCTATTATCGTAATAAGAAGCACGTTTTTCAACTCCTAAACTTTCTGAAACAGTAATTTGGATGTTGTCGATGTGTTCTGAATCCCATGCTCGTTCAAATAAATTATTTGCAAAACGCAAAACCATTAAATTTTGGACAGTTTCTTTTCCAAGGTAGTGATCTATACGATAAATTTGTTTTTCAGAAAATGCTTTTGTGATTTGAATGTTGATTTCATTTGAAGATTCCAAGGAGTATCCCAAAGGTTTTTCTAATACAACTTTGCTATTTTTTTTTATTAAACCAGTTGATTTTAAAGTTTCAGCAATTGGTCCAAAAGCAGAGGAGGGAGTTGAAAAATAAAAAATATTTTGATAAGAAGGGAATTTATTTAGGCAAGTCGCTAATTCTAAATATGCAGCTTCATTCGCTTCTGCTACTTGTATTAATTGCACTTTTTTAGAAAAAATGGTAATGTCATTCTCTGAAGTGTCTTTTTCTGCACTTTCCTTGAGGAATTTTAGTAGGTTTTCGTTAAAACTTGATTCAGAAATACTTTTTCTTGTTACTGCAATAACATTATAATCTGTCAAAAACTGCCCATCTTGGTCTCTGTGAAATAATGCAGGATAAATTTTGCGCAAGGCTAAGTCGCCATCACCACCAAAAACAACTAGGTTAAAGGGAGTGAATTCTTCTGTATGGCGATTTTTTTTTGTCATGTCAATTAAATGAAAAAGATAGTTTAATGTGTCAAAGTTACACTAAGTAATTTATAAATTTAAAAAAAAATAACTAATTTTAGCAACTTTAAGTTGTTAATTACGTCTTAAAAATATATTTAATTTATAGTTCATGTTCCGAATTATTTTATTCATTTTATTCATTTTAATTTCACAATATGAATATGCTCAGAATTATGTTTTTGGTCAACTAACAGGAAATCCATTAAATACTACAGGTTGGAATTTAACTGGAAATGCATTTGTTGGAGATACTCCCGGTGATGCTGATGCCTTTAGTGATGAGCTTATTTTAACCAATGTTTTACAAACCCAAAGCGGGGGAGTTTTTTATACTAATCCAATTAATCTTTCATCGTGTTCAAAATGGACAGTAGAGTTTGATTACAGGCTTTGGGGTGGTCCGGGTTCTTGTCCTTTTGGAATTGCTGACGGACTTGCTTTTTGCTTTATAGATGTTCCTCCTGCTGGATTTGTTAATGGTGGAGGAATAGGAATTCCACAAACGGCAAATGGCTTAAAGGTTGTTTTGGATACATACGAAAATGGTTGTGGTGCTAATCCAGAGTTGCAAATTTTTTCGGGTATAGGATATGAAGAATGCGCTCCAGCAATGGTTAAATTAACCAACATCAATGGAAGTCTAAATTTTATTAGAAATTCAGCTTATCAAAGCGTTAAAATAACATATGTTAATGGTCTAATTAGCCTGTACTTAAACAATACACTTTATTTAACTGCAACTTTTGTAACTAATTTTACAGGTTATATGGGTTTTACTTCTTCCACTGGAGGTGGGTGCGATCAACAATCAATTAAAAACGCTATTATTTATACTGAGCAGGCAATTTCAGATGCTGGACCAGTTAATGGGTCAACTTGTAGTGATGTTCCTTTGAATATTGGTGTCGCGACTAATCCACTCTATTCTTATTCATGGTCGCCTGCATTGGGTTTGAGTTCAACTTCTGATTCTAATCCTACTTTAACACTAACAAATTCAACGAATTCAACAGTTACCTATATTTATACTGTTTCTACTACCTTACTTACAAATTTTGGTGCTTGTCCCACAACAGATCAAATTTCTGTTACAATTAATCCAATTCCAACGATAACAAGTCCTGCTTTAGGTGCTGTTTGCTCAGGAACACCCTTAAATTTTCCATTAACATGCAATATACCAAGTGCATTTTCTTGGGTGGCTGCGATAAATCCTGATGTTACTGGAGCAAGTACGATATCAGCAATCACAAATCCTTCAATCAATAATACACTTATTAATTCTACCTCAAGCACCCAAACTGTTGATTATACTGTTACACCTTCATCAAATCCTGGGGCTTGTTTAGGATTACCACAAACAGTTTCTATTTCTGTAAATCCTACTCCAACTATGACCAGTCCTTCTACAGAAGTAATTTGCTCTGGCGAAACCTTAAATTTTGCTTTGACATCAAATCTACCGAGTACTTATTCTTGGTTAGCAGCTTCTAGCGCTACTATAATTGGAGAAACAACAACTCCAACGGTAAGTCCCACCATTAATAATACACTTATTAATACAACTACCCCAAATCAAAATGTTATTTATACAATTACACCAATAACAACAGCTGATGCTTGTGTTGGACAAGCACAAGCAGTAACAGTAACAGTTAATGCAAGCCCAATACTAACAAGTCCTTTAAACGGAGTTATTTGTTCTGAAACACCATTAAATTTTCCTCTAACATCAAATATCCCAAGTACTTTTTCATGGGTAGCTGCTGCCAATCCAAATATAAATGATGCTAGTATACTACCAATTTTAAGTTCAACTATTGATAATACACTTATAAATTTAAGTTTTGTACCACAAAATATTGTTTACACAGTTACATCAACAACACTAGCTGATGGTTGCATTGGTTCAGAGCCAGTAACAATAACAGTAAATCCAAAGCCTGTTTTATTGATTACTCCTGAACAAGAAATGTGTTCTGGAAAAAGCGTTCAGATTAACGTTAGTGGAGCAACTATTTATCAATGGGGCATTTCCCCAGTCGTTTCTAATAGTAGTTCAAATCAAAATTTAGTTTCTCCTAGTCAAACATCAACTTATGAAGTGATTGGCTTAAATATTTATTCTTGTTCTGATACAGTTGAATCGACGGTAATTGTTCACCCAAATCCAATAGCAGAATTTAGTGTAGATCGTACTTTATTGACTAGTGATGATCCTACTATTGCAATTACGAATACTAGCAGTGGTGGTGTCTCTAATTTCTGGGATTTCGGCGATGATATTCAATTAGAAAATAATTTAAATACGATTGATTATTCTTATCCTTTTACAGAAGGAGACTATCTAATTAAATTGATAGTTAGCTCTATATATGGATGTTTGGATTCTACAGAAAAATTAATTCAAATTAAAGGCGATGATATCTATTATGTTCCAAATTGTTTTACACCAGATGGAGATGAATTCAATAATTCCTTTTTGCCAATATTTACCTCAGGTTTTGATCCTGCTAATTACGAGTTAACAATTTACAATCGATGGGGAGAAATAATTTTCGTATCTAAAAACCATTTGAAACCTTGGGATGGTTCTTTTGATAATAAAATATGCAAAGAAGGAGTTTATACCTATACTATCAAATACAAAAATCCAGAAATTGACAGATTTAAAATTATTTCTGGTCACATTAATTTATTGAGGTAATAAAAAAACTATTTAGCTATTCACATAAGTTTTTTATCTTTTCATCATTATTAGGATCACCTAATTCTTGTGCTTTTTTCCAATCCATGCAAGCATCAGTGATTTTACCTTGATATTGTTTGGCATCACCCCGATTAGTAAAAACTCTTGCATCATAAGGATCTAGCTCAATAGCTTTGTTGTAATCTTCGATTGCACTGGTATATTCTTTTAAATATATGTTTGCAAGCCCTCTATTATTATATGAGTCTTGCATAATTGCATCATTACTATTTTTATCAATAACTTTAGTGTAATCTGCTATTGCTCCTCTATAGTCTTCTAAATTTCTCATAATATTACCTCTATTATTATAGGCTTTCAAATTATTAGGATCTAACTCAATCGTTTTATTATAATCTTTTATAGCTGCAGTGTAATCTTTTAAATAACTTTTTGCAAGTCCCCTATAGTTATAATAATCTGCTTCAGTATTATTTTTGTCAATAGCTTTGTTGTAATCTACTATTGCACCAGAATAGTCTCCTAAATTGGATTTAGCAAAACCACGATCAAAGAACTCTTGTGCGGTTTGTCCGAATGAAGTGTTTAGTATAACCATTGAAAGTAAAAAAAGTAAATTTTTCATAGTAATAGGTTTTAATTAATCTAAGAGGTTTAAAGGTCAACTTTTTTTTTGAATAATCAATAAATTTAATAATTCAATGTGATTTTTTTAATCAACCTGTAATTAAATTCTAAATAGTTTGACTTTACAAAAAAATAAAAAACCCAATAATTTCTTAGTGGGTTTATTGTGGTACCTCCAGGAATCGAACCAGGGACACAAGGATTTTCAGTCCTTTGCTCTACCAACTGAGCTAAGGTACCAGCCGTTAGTGGGTGCAAATTTAACATTTTTTTCTTTTAAATATCATATTCAAATTGAAAATTCTTAAAAAAGGGAATGTATCTTTGCTGTAAATGAACTCTAAAATTGATCTCTATATAATTGATGCAGGTAATTCTCTTATAAAACTTGGAGTTTGTATAAAGGGAGAAATTGTTTCCATGAGCTCATTTAATAGTTTAGCATTATTAAAACAAGAGCTAGAGCCCCATGTCCCAATAGCACTATCCTCTGTTTTAAATTCTAATTTTAAGGAAGATTTAAAAAACGTTCAAAATCCTGTTTTTTTGGTAAGTCATCAAGTAAAACTTCCATTTAAAATAAATTACTTGACTCCTTCGACTCTCGGTATTGATCGGATTTGTAATGTTGCTGCCATTTCTAAAACAAATCAGTTTACTAATAGGTTGATAATTGATATTGGTACATGTATAAAATTTGATTTCTTAAATGACAAAAATGAGTATGAAGGAGGATCAATTTCTCCTGGCTTAAAACTTCGCTTCAAAGCACTTAATTTATTTACAGATAAATTACCGCTTATAGAAATTTCTGAAAAAGTAAATCTCATTGGAAATTCTACTGGAAGTTCTATGCAATCTGGTGTACAAAATGGAATTGAATCTGAAATTAAGGGACTAATTTCAAAATATAGAGAAAAATATCAAGATTTAAGTATTTATATTACGGGTGGAGATGCACATTATTTTGATTTGGCGCAAAAAAACAACATCTTTGCAGACGAAATTTTAACATTAAAAGGAATACTTGAAATTTATCTGTTAAATGTATAAAACAATTTGTCTTTTAGTTATCCTTTTTGCGAATATTAATGTTTTTACGCAATCAATAACAAATAATCCTTTGTCATACTATGGTATTGGCGAACAGTCTTTTGGAAGTAATGCCATATACAATGCGCTGGGTCAAAATACTATTTCTTATTTTGATTCAAGTCAATTAAATATTTTTAATCCTGCTTCATACGCATCTTTGAGCTCAGGAAATACGCTTGTTTCACTTGGAATAGATTTTCGTAGATCACAATTTTCTGAGTTAAAGAATACAAATTCACAAGTTGCAGTAATGCCCGATCATTTTGCAATGGGCTTTAAATTAAGTAAAATTATTGGCTTAGCTTTTGGAATAAAACCATATTCTAGTAGAGGTTATGAGATTACAGAGTATGATTCATTAAATTCATTAACTAATAAGTATCAAGGAACTGGAGGGATTCGCACATTTTTTTTAGGAACATCAATCCGAGTTATAAATAAGCAAAAAAGTAAGTTAGCATTTGGAGTTAATGCTGAATCAATTTTTGGATCTGTTACAAATTCCCGTATATCAAAAATGTTTTCTACTAGTTCTGATTATCCATCTGGCATTTCCAATTCTACGATTAAACTAAGCGCAATAAATGTTGATTTTGGAGTTTCATTTAATCGTAACTTCTCAAAAAGACATAATCTAATGCTAAGTGCAGTTTATACTCCAAATTTATTACTCCAAAGACTATCATTGAAGGACGAAATTTTTTATGCTAAATTACTAAGTGGTACAATTGCTTATGATACAATTTCATATTCTGTAAGTTCAGCATCAATGGTGAGTTCAAGTACGAAGGCAGGGTTTTCTTATACTCTAAATTTACCTAATTGGCAAAGAAATATGCGTCAATTACATCCGAGTATTATGCTTGTTGGTTCTTATTCAAGTTCAAGTATGACTTTGCTAGATTCAAAAAAAATAATGAGTCATTTGGGTTTTGGAATTCAATTTATTCCTGAAACAAAACTTTTTGAGAATAGCACTAATTTAAAATTTTTAGAAAAAGTTCAGTATAGAATTGGATATTTTCAGCAACAAAATTCCATTTCTAGCGTTATAGATAAAAGTATTAATATTAGTGGACTTACTTTTGGTTTTGGCCTTCCAATATTGGTGCAACAGTCTTTATCATCATTAAATATAGGTTTTACATTTGGAAAAAATACAGATTCAATTAGCACTTCATTAGCTGAAAAGTATTTTGCTATGAATTTTGGAATAATTCTTTCGCCTCCATTTTTTGACCGTTGGTTCAGAAAAAGAAAACTTGATTAAATAGATATGTTAAAATAAAAATTACTGCTATGTTGCTTAAAAAATTTCTACTAATTTCTCTTCTAGTTTTGAATGCATTTGCATTTATGTCTCAAAATGATTCAATAAAAATGCGCGAATGCAATAGAATAAAATTTCTCGCCCAAGAAGAGCGAAAATCAATCGAAATTGATACTTCAGTTACCTTAAAACTCATGCATTTTAAAAATGAATTCACCTATTTGTTAAAAGGTGAGGCTATTTGTGGTACTTACACAAAAAATAATTATAGCTACATTATACGATCAGGACAAGATATTTTAAAATTAGAAAAAGACCAAAAAATAAAATCGCGCTATATTGATACCTTGTTTTTAATCAATAAAAAAATAGATTTACTAAAGTTTGGGGATAAAAATATCGTTCTGAAATTAGCAGATTATGCTTTGTTAAAATCTGAAATAGAGCGAACAGTTTCAGATGCTTATTATACAAGAGCTTTTAAGGATACATCTTTAAAGTTTACAAGTGAAAACCTTACGAATTATTATTCTAATCTGTATTTATTATACTCCTCTGAAGTAGATGTTGCAGTAAAAAATGTGTATAAAAAGCGATTGATAAGCGATTATTTCATGCTTTCTAGACTAATCAGTGTAAAAAAATTAAGCTCAAAAACCCAAGAATCCATAAGTAATATATTTAACGGAACAATTAAAAACTGTGAGGATTTATTACCTGATTTAAATGTGTTTATTTCTGAATTACCCAAAGATATTGACCTAAAAATAAAGACTACAACAAATTTCATAAGCTTATTAAAAGAGAAGTCCTGCACGGATAGTAAAGAATATGAAATGCTTGTTGATACTCTCATAAAGTTTGATAAAACAACTGCTACAATTATAGCAAAAGCTGAACTTCTAATTGTAAAAAAGCGCTATAACGAGGCTATTTCTAGTCTAAATTCTGCGAAAGCTATCACAAAAGATGCAGTTCAATTGGAGGATATTGACTTTCAGATATTAGAAGTTCAATTTCATAATCTAAATAATTATCAAACTGCCTATAGACTTGCATTAGGGATTTCAGGCTCAAATAAAAATAAAGCATTGCAAATAGCAGCTAAATGTGTTGCAAATTCTGCTAATTCTTGTGGGTCTAGTACTTTTGATAGAAAATGCAATTATTATTACGCAGCTGAATTAGCAGAACGCGCTGGTGATTCTGGTGCAGCTTCACGTTATCGTTCTAATGCACCAAATGCTGAAGATAAATTTAATAATAAGAATCCTAGTACTGTTTCTTTATCTTGCTGGGGAGTTACAGTAAATGTTCGCTAAGTGATTTTTTTTTCTAAGAGGATTTTGGGAATAACAATTTTCTTTTTTTCTTTCGCACTTATCTATTCGTGTGAAAATGATATGTCATCAGTTCAAAGAGTATCCTACAATTCTTCAAATCCAGATGAAAGCACACAAGATTTACATTTAATTTATTCTGATTATGGCTTTGCTCGTGTAGAAATCTTTGCAGCGAAATCTGAAACTTTTAGAAATAAAAAGCATATTACAAAAATGTATGATAGCATAAGAGTAAATTTCTTTTCGAATGATGGTGTAGTGGTATCAAGATTAACTGCTCTTTATGGCGAAATTGATCATACTGCAAGTAAAATAATGGTAAGAGATTCAGTTCGCTTGACAAATTTTGCTAAAAACCAGACATTGGAAACAGAAGCGCTAATTTGGAATCAAAATGACAGTACAATATATTCTGTTTCTCAGGTAATTGTTAGGACTCCAAAAGGAATCTTTTATGGTGATGGCATTCGAACAAAGCAAGATTTTAGTTACTACGAAATTATAAATCCAAAAGGAAGTATTCAATTAGAAAAAGAAATTAAATTAGAATGAAAATGTATAATCAAATTATGTCCTATTTCTGGCTATTTTCAGCGATTATTATTTTTTTAATTGTAACTTATATGTCAATTATAGAAGGTTTCAATAAATGGGCATATTACTATATTTTTGTATTTACTACACTTGCTGTTTATTTCTTTAAAAAATGGATGATGAAAAGAATGGTGCGTCATAATGAGTTTTTAAAAGAAAAAAATACGGTTAAATAAAATATTTTTAATTCTAAAATCATCAATGCTTAGATTTCTTTTTTTTCTTTTCTTTTTCTTTCTGTCTCAATTAAATTCCTTTTCTCAACAATTTGTAAATGGAGTAATTACTGATGAGCGAAATATTCCAATTCCTTCCGTTACAGTATATGTAAAAACTTTTTCCGATCAACGTACACTAGCAGATTTTAATGGAAAGTATGAACTTTCCTTAATGCCAGGTGAATATTTTTTAGTCTTTTCTGCCAAAGGGTATGATGAAAGAGAAACGTATGTTTCTATTGGTTCTGCAAATATTATTAGAAATATTCAGCTTTTTCCGAGTAAAGTTCTTGAACTCGATAACATTGATGTTCAAGTTAAGAAAAGTAATCCTGGACGAGATATAATTTTGGAAGTGGTTAAGAAACGAGATGCAATTAATCCATGGAATTATCCTCATTCTGTATCTGTATATATTAAAGCTGCTGAAAAAATTGATCCTAAAGCAAAGCAAAAAAAATCAGAAGATGACAATAATAAATCGTATGATCCTTTAGATGAAAAAAACGATGAATTGCTAAAATTATCAAATCAAATGAATTTATTAGAAGTTGAATTAATGCGTTATTATGCTTCTAAAGATAAGGTGAAAGAAATTAGAAATGCTGTTACTCTTCGAGGTAGTGAAAAGAACTTGTACTATACAACCACAATTAAATCAAATTTTAATTTCTTCGAAAATCTGCTTTATCTTGATGATTTACATCAAACTCCTGTAATTTCTCCGATTTCTGCTCCGGGTATAATTTCTTACAAATATCGCTTGGAAAAAAAAATAGAGGAAAATGGACAGGTAATTTCAAAAATAAAAATCATACCAAGAAATATTTCCACATCCACTTTAGAGGGGTACATTTGGGTGATTGATTCACTTTGGTTAATTCAAAAAATTGAATTAACGATGAATAAAGGGAATTTATTAGTGTATGATAATTTTACTATTGAACAAAACTTCATTCATTTAGGAGATTCAATTTGCATATTAGCTGAACAAAACTTAAGTTATGGTGTAAAATACAAGAACGAAACATCTAAGTCTTACACTAAAGCTGTTTTTTCGAACTATGATTTCAATCCTAAATTTGTAAATAAATTTTTCAGTACAGAATTAGCTGTAACTGAAAAAGAAGCCTTTGAGAAAGACACTGCATTTTGGTCAACAAGGCGACAGATAGAATTGAGCAATGATGAACGTAAATTTATACTACTAAAGGATAGTATTAGAGATGCCCACAACCGTAAAGAATACCTTGATTCCGTTGATAAAATTTTTAATAAGATAACTTTTTTAAAAGTTTTATGGTATGGAATAGACCACCGAAATAGAGTAAAGCGTTATCAATTGGGATTTAGTCCTTTAGCACTTTTTGTACAGCCTGTATCGATTGGGGGACCACGCTTGTCTCCTAGTTTTGATTATTTTAAGAAGTGGAAGAATGAACGAGCTTTAGAATCTTGGTCTCGACTTTCTTATGGATTTTTAAACAAGGATTTAAAAGGTGGCTCATGGTGGCGATTTAAGTTTGATCCTTTTCATTTTGGCTTCATTCGTCTTTCAATCAACCACGATTTTGATGCGATTCGCTATGCAGACGCCATTAATCAAATTTATAGACGTAATAATTTGATTGAAGCTACAAAAATGGGGTCTTCAATTGAATATGAATTATTTAATGGATTTTATGGAGGTCTTAGTCTAGATTTTTCCGAGCGAAGATCATTAAAAGATTTTAAATTCATAAGAAGTTTTGACGAATATCTTCCAAATGACGAGCCCTTAGATTTTAAAAGTTATCAAACTTTGATTACAAATGTGACATTCAGCTATACACCACAGCAAAAATACATGCGAGAACCATATCGAAAAGTTGTTCTTGGTTCAAAATGGCCAACTTTTAGTTTGAATTATGAACGAGGAATCCCTCGTTTATTTGGCAGTGATGTCGATCATGAATATTTACAAATGGATATACGTCAAACTTTTAAAATAGGAACTTTAGGAACAAGTTCTTACAGATTATCTGGAGGAAAGTTTTTGAGTTCAAAAAAATTATATGATCCTGATATGAAATACCAAAGAAGAAGTGATCCTATTTGGTTTTCTAATCCTTTATATTCATTTCAGGGTTTAGATTCAACTTTACCAACTATTGATTATGTTTTTGAAGCGCACTTTGTGCATCACGATAATGGCGCAATAATTAACAAAATCCCCTTTATGAAAAAAACACGAATTGGCCTTGTATTTGGAGGTGGAGCAATGTATATTAAAGAGTATAATTGGCAGCATTACGAGTTGCTAGCTGGCTTAGAACGTAACTTTAAAATTTTTAAAAGAAGATTGAGAGTTGGTGTATACACAGTTTTTTCAGATGGGAATAAAGTGGAATCTAGAATTAATTATAAAGTATCTTTTGCTATTTTAAATGACAGAAGCATGAAATGGAACTTCTAGTAAAAAAATATCAAATAGTTTTTTCTTCTTCTTTATCTTGCAATACTTTTTTAGGGAAATACTTTTTTTGACGAATTATAATAAGTATTACACCAGAGGTAATACATGCATCAGCTATATTCCAAATCGCTGGAAAAACTGCTTCACCAGAAAAATAAGGAACCCATTTTGGCCAATAAAAATTAAATTGGAACATATCAACAACATTGCCTAATAAAAAACCCTGGTGTCGGACTTCTAAAGTTTGTTTAAATCCATAATCCATGCAGTTCATTTTTATTCCTGAACCAGCAAGTTGATTAAAGCCTTCACAGGGATTAAACGGAAAGATAAAATCATACAACATTGAATCTATTAAGTTACCTGTGGCTCCAGAAAAAATTAGACTTATTGCTATTAAATATTCTATTTTAGCATCTTTTTTTATTTCTTTGTATATAAATATTCCTATAAAAATTATTGCAACAACACGAAGTAAACTTAAGGCTAATTTATGCCAAATTTCGGAGCCAAATGTAGTCCCAAAAGCCATTCCTGGATTCTCGATATAATGTAATGCAAACCAATCTCCAAGAATAAAATTTGTTTCATTTGAGGAAAATGATGATTTAATATAAATTTTGGTGAGTTGATCGATTAGTAATAAAAAAAATATAATACACCCAATAATTAATACTTTTCTTTTCACTTTGAGTTTATTTTTGAGCGTTTTTTGCGTCAATACTCATGGTAGCATGTGGAACCAAACGCAAACGTTCTTTTGGTATCAATTTGCTAGTAACACGACATATACCATATGTTTTATTTTCTATTCTTATCAATGCAGCATGTAAACTCTGAATAAATTTTTCTTGTCGTGCTGCAAGTTGTGCAACTTCCTCTCTTGATAATGTCTCAGAACCATCTTCCATCATATTGAATGTCCTTCCTGTATCATCTGTGCCATGATCGTCAGCATGGGATAATGAACCAATTAGAAGGGCATAATCTTCGTTTGCCTCTAGAAGTTTTTTATTTATAAGCACTTTGAATTCTTCCAATTCAGAATCCGAAAATTTATTTTTCTCTGTAGCCATTACTTAAATTTAAAAATTAAATCATTTAACTTAATTAACAAAGATATAATTTTTGTCCAAATCGACATGTTAATTTAATTTCATTAATTTTTTGATTTCAAATTTGAATTTTAACAAATTAAAGTAGTTATCCACAATTTATCTCTTGCCGCTTTTTATTAAATAAATTCGCATTATGATTCGTATGTTTTTAGAGAATAGAGTTCTCGTTCTATTATTCTTACCTTTTATTGTTGGCATTTATTTTCTTTTAAATTTCCAGACTGGTTATTATGTCCAATCTCCAGTACATAATTTTGGATTATGGAGTAATTTTTTTTCTGGAGATTCGTGGATATATAGTTTTCTCAGTTTTATAATAATTACTTTAAATGCAATCTCTTTAAATTGGGTTTTTAATAAAAATGAATTTTTAGAAAGAAATTCATATATAGTCTCGCTTTTATATATAGTTACGATGAGTTTCTATCATTCATTTTATATAATGGACGGTTTATTATTAGCTCATTTATTTTTTATTTTAATGTTTGTTCAGTTTCTTCAAATTAAACAAACTTCAGATGCAAGAATCTATGTTTTTAATGGCTGCTTTCTTGCTGGGTTATCATCTACTTTTCATCCTCCAATGATGCTAGCCTTACCATTTTTTATTGCAATGCCAATTATAATACGTTCTTTTAATTTTCGAGAATTTTTCATTGGTATTGTTGGCTTTGGACTTCCCTTAGTATATGGTTTTGTTAATCTCTTGTTCCAAAAAAACAGTTTAGCTTTTTCTTTTTTTACTTATTTTGAACAACCTAAATTACATGCTGATTTTGTAATTACGCTTATTGTAATCAGTTTTCTTTTTTCATTAAGTATTTTTAGCTTGCCTTCACGTCTTCAAAAATCATCACTTCGTTTAAAGAATCAAGTTCGGCTCATATGGGTTTTTATTTTCATAACAATTATATTAGGTGGTTTAAATTTTTACTATTTCCTAGAAATTGAGCACTTTAGTCTTTTGATGATTCCTATTTCTCTTCTATTGAGTTATTCTTTTCTTGATAAAAACTATGGAATTATAGCTACAATCTTTTTTTATTTAACAATTATTTATTCTGTTATTAAATTTTTTACATTAAATCCCTATCAAAGCTTGTAAATGTTAATTTTGCTAATATTTTAAATGAAATAAATGAAGTTTGGAGTTGTAACTTTTCCCGGATCCAATTGCGATCAAGATATGATTTATGTCCTTCAGGATTTACTTGGACAAAAAGTTGAGAAATTATGGCATAAGTCAACTGATTTAAAAGATGTTGATATGGTTATTTTACCTGGAGGATTTTCCTTTGGGGATTATTTGCGTTCTGGTGCTCTTGCAAAATTCTCCCCAATTATGTCAGAAGTTGTTAAACATGCTAATAATGGTGGTTACGTACTAGGGATTTGCAATGGATTTCAGATTTTGACCGAATCAGGATTACTAGAAGGCGCATTACTTCATAATCATACTCAAAAATTTATTTGTAAAAATGTTTTTTTAAAGCCCGTTTCTAAATCTGCAGCTATTTCTATGGATTTAGATAATAATAGAGCTTTAAAAATACCAATTGCTCATGGAGAAGGCCGTTTTTTTGCTGCAGATGATGTTCTCAAATCACTACTAGATAATGACCAAATACTTTTTCAATATTGCAATGAACTTGCTTCAGTAGAGGATACTTCTAATCCAAACGGTTCAATTTTGAATATTGCTGGGATTACTAATAAAAGAAAAAATGTTTTTGGTATGATGCCACATCCAGAAAGAGCAGCAGACGAAAAACTTCTGAACATAGATGGTAAATTATTATTTGAATCGATTTTAAATCATTGTTAATGAGAGTATTGTTGTTAGGTTCAGGAGGTCGTGAGCATGCATTGGCGTGGAAAATAGCACAAAGCTCGATTCTTGATGAATTGTACATTGCACCAGGAAACGCTGGGACTCGTCAATTTGGAAAGAATATTCCAATTTCTCCAATTGATTTTGATGCAGTAAAACTCTTTGTACTTGAAAATAGTATTGAAATGGTCGTTGTTGGTCCTGAAGAACCTTTAGTTTTAGGGATTTATGATTTTTTTACCGCTGATCCAGATCTCTATAAGATACCAGTTATAGGTCCAAGTAAATATGGAGCGCAATTAGAAGGAAGTAAAGATTTTGCCAAGGAATTTATGAATAGACATAATATTCCAACTGCAAAATACGCCACTTTTACAATTGATAATCTTGAAGAGGGCTTACTTTTTCTAAAAAACATGAAGTCTCCATATGTTTTAAAAGCTGATGGACTAGCTGCTGGAAAGGGAGTTTTAATAATACAAGATTTGGATGAAGCGCAAGCTGAATTAAAAAGCATGCTGCAACATGAAAAATTTGGCGAAGCTTCCAAAAAAGTTGTAATTGAACAGTTTTTAGATGGAATTGAATTATCAGTTTTTATAGTAACGGATGGACATTCATTTAAATTACTTCCTGAAGCGAAGGATTATAAGCGAATTGGTGAAGGTGACACAGGTCCAAATACCGGCGGAATGGGTGCAATTTCTCCTGTCCCTTTTGCAGATGCAGCTTTTATGGACAAAGTTCACAATCGAATCATTGTCCCAACTGTAAAGGGTTTAAAATCTGAGGGAATTGTTTACAAAGGATTTGTCTTTTTTGGACTTATTTGTGTGAAGGGAGATCCATATGTTATTGAATACAATTGTAGAATGGGAGATCCAGAAACAGAGGTGGTTATTCCACGCTTAAAATCAGATATTTTAGATCTTTTTGAAGGAATTGCTTCCAATACTTTATCTGAAAGAGATATACAATTTATTGATAAAAGTGCTGCAACAGTTATGATGGTTGCTGGAGGTTATCCCGATGTTTATGAGAAAGGCAAACAGATTTATGGCTTGAATTCTGTTGTTGATAGCTTGGTTTTTCATGCAGGTACAATTGCTGATGGCCCTTCTGTTTTAACTTCAGGGGGAAGAGTTTTAGCGGTAACTTCTTATGGAAAAAATATAGAAGTAGCAATTGAAAAAGCGTATGAAGCAGTCTCTAAAATTAGTTTTGAAGGTGCATATTACCGAAAAGATTTAGGTCAAGATGTTTTATCCCAAAAATAATTCAACATCTCGTAAATGAATACTGATTATTTATTGATATTTCTCTCGCTTTTCTTCTCTGCTTTTTTTTCTGGAATGGAACTTGCTTATTTGGCTTCTAATCGTTTAAAAATTGAAGTTCAAAAAAGTCAAGGAACTCTAAAAAGCAAAATAATTTCCCTATTCTACAAAAAAGAATCGACCATGATTGCCATGCTTTTATTGGGAAATAATATTTCATTAGTGATTTATGGAATTTCTGCAGCTCAAATATTAAATCCTTATTTAATCTCAATGGGTTTAACTTCTGAAGGTGCTGTTTTGGTTATTCAGACTGTTGTTTCAACATTACTTGTTCTTATTACAGCAGAATTTCTTCCAAAAGCAATTGTTCAGATTAATCCGAATAAATTTTTAAATATTGGTCTTTCACCAATGTTTATTTGTTTTATCTTACTCTTTATCCCAACTCAAATCATACTATTTATAAGTTGGTTTGTTTTGCGAATTTTTGGTGCTAAAAATGAAAATTCAGATAAGGTTTTTTCAAAGGTCGATTTAGAGCATTATGTGGATGATTTAAATTCGCGTATTAATTCAAAAGAGCAGTTAAGCAATGAAATGAATATTCTCAGCAATGCGCTAGATTTTACAAATGTTCGTGCAAGTGACTGCATGATTCCAAGAACTGAAATTATTGCTGTTGATTTTGAGACAGATATCGATGAATTAAATAAACTATTTGTTGAAAAAGGCTTGTCAAAAATCATGATTTTTCGAGATTCCATTGATAATATTATTGGCTATGTTCATTCCTATGAATTATTTAAAAAACCAAAGAAAATTAGTGAAGTAATAAAACCTATCAGTTTTATACCTTTTGTGATGTCAGGAAAAGAATTACTAGAGAAATTTACAAAAGAAGGTGGTCATGTTGCTGTTGTTACAGATGAATATGGAGGAACTGCTGGAATTGTTACTTTGGAAGATGTTATTGAAGAAATCTTTGGAGAAATTGAAGACGAGCATGACAAAGATAATTTATTGGAAGAGCAAATTAGCGATACGGAATTTCTTTTTTCTGCTAGAATGGATATTGATTATCTCAATGAAAAGTATCATTTAAAATTCGAAGAATCTGATGAGTATGATACTTTAGGTGGTTTAATTATTCATCATTTAGAGAGTATTCCAGAAAATGGAAAAGTCTGTGAAATTAGCAACTATATCCTTACAATAGAAGAAGTAAGCGATCGACGAATTATAAAAGTTCGAGTTAATACTGAATCATAAAAATTATTTTGGGTTGAAGATAAATTTATCTGACTTTGAAGCTGTAATATTTGACATGGATGGGGTTTTAATAGACTCTGAACCACTTTGGAAAATTGCAATGGAAGAAGTTTTTGCATCTTTAGGTTCAAAGCTTTTAAAAAAAGATTTCGAGAAAACAGTTGGTTTACGTATTGATGAGGTTATTCATTTTTGGAATAAACACGAAAATTGGGGGCTTGTAGATGAAAATCAAATTGCTGAAAAGATTATCTCTAAAATGGAAGTTTTGATCTCGCAAAATGCACAAGCTTTGGATGGAGTTTGTCAAACTCTGGATTTTTTAAAGCAGCAAAAGCTAAAAATTGGATTAGCAACATCTTCATCTTCTCGTTTAATCGCCATTGTTTTAAGAGAATTAAAAATTCAGCATTACTTTCATGTTACTTGTTCTGCTGAGACAGAAAATTATGGCAAGCCTCATCCAGCAGTTTATTTAAAAGTTGCTGAAGAATTGATGGTTTCTCCAACTAAATGCTTGGTTATAGAAGATTCATACAACGGCGTAATTGCTGGGCTTGCTGCACGGATGAAAGTGGTATGTATTCCTGAAAAAACACATATTATTAATTCAAAACTTAAACTTGCAGATTTTAGCTTTGATTCCATGAGCGATTTTTACTTGGAGATTAAAAATAATTAGTCACTTTTCTGCTTTGCTTTTGTATTTTTGTATAAAATAGCTAAGTGGAAGAATCTTTTGATTATAGAGAAAATTTAGATGAGAATCTTGATCAGGAAATTGATAAAGTTTTACGTCCCAAATATTTAGCTGATTTTTCAGGTCAACCTGCGATTGTAGAAAATCTTGAAGTTTTTATTCAAGCTGCTAAATTACGAAAGGAACCCTTGGATCATGTTTTGCTTCATGGGCCTCCAGGACTTGGAAAAACAACTTTAGCACATATTATTGCCAATGAAATGGGAGTAGGATTTAAAGTCACAAGTGGACCTGTTTTGGATAAGCCAGGAGATTTAGCTGGTTTGCTGACGAATTTAGGAGATGGAGATGTTTTATTTATTGATGAAATACATCGCTTAAGCCCTGTTGTAGAGGAATACTTGTATTCTGCCATGGAAGATTATGTGATTGACATTTTAATTGATACAGGACCAAATGCAAGAAGCGTACAGATAAACCTGAATCCATTTACATTGATTGGTGCTACAACTCGTTCGGGCTTGTTAACGCGACCTTTACGTGCTCGATTTGGAATTAATTCTCGCTTAGAATATTATGATTCTAAAACACTCACAAGTATTGTTGAACGCTCTTCCGGATTACTAAATATTTCGATTGATGAAGATGCTGCTTTTAAAATTGCAAGTAGAAGTAGAGGTACACCTCGAATTGCAAATGCTTTGTTGCGTCGCGTTCGGGATTTTGCACAAATAAAAGGAACAGGTTCCATCGATGACGCAATTACTGAATTTGCATTGAAAGCATTAAATGTAGATGCAAACGGCTTAGATGAAATGGACATTCGTATTTTAAAAGTGATAATCGATAAGTTTAATGGTGGTCCAGTTGGATTATCGACTATTGCAACAGCAATTGGAGAAAATACTGGGACTTTAGAGGAAGTATATGAGCCATTCTTAATTCAAGAGGGGTTTTTAATGCGAACTCCCCGCGGAAGAAAAGCAACAGAAAGAAGCTATAAGCATCTTGGAAGAGATATTGGCTTTTCTCAAGGTGACTTGTTCTAATTCTCATGCAAAAAGCAGATTATAAAAAAGTAATCAGAGATAAAGCAACAGCGCTTGGTTTTTTTCATTGTGGATTTTCAGAAGCAAATTTCCTAGAAGAGGAAGCACCTCGATTGGATCAATGGTTAAATAATAATTACCACGGGAAAATGGCTTATATGTCAAATCATTTTGACAAAAGACTTGATCCACGCTTATTAGTGGATGATGCAAAAACAGTAGTTTCCTTGTTGCTAAATTATTTTCCAGAGGAGAAACAAGCAGATTCTTTAGCTCCAAAAATATCCAAATATGCTTATGGTGAGGATTATCATTTTGTAATCAAAGATAAATTAACAGAATTACTAGAGCATATAAAGCAGGAAATAGGGGAGGTGAGTGGTCGTGTTTTTGTGGATTCTGCACCAGTAATGGATAAGGTTTGGGCAAAAAAATCAGGTTTGGGTTGGATTGGGAAACACACAAATTTAATCCATCCTCAAAATGGCAGTTTTTTTTTCATTGCAGAATTAATTATTGATCTAGTTATTGAACCAGACGGTCCTATCCAAGATTATTGTGGGACCTGTACAAAATGCATTGATGCTTGTCCAACTGAAGCGATTGTGCAACCTTATGTAGTTGATGGTTCAAAATGTATTTCTTATTTTACCATTGAATTGAAAGATGAGTTGCTTCCCTCGGAATTTAAAGGTAAAATGGATAATTGGATGTTTGGTTGCGACGTGTGTCAGGATGTTTGTCCTTGGAATCGTTTTTCAAAAGTTACAAAAGAAGCGCGGTTTAAGCCTGCATTATCACTCTTAGATTTAACAAATAATGATTGGAAAAATTTACAATTGGAAACTTTTGATCTCTTGTTTCAGAAAAGTGCTGTAAAACGAACAAAATTTGAAGGCTTAAAAAGAAATATTCAGTTTATTCAAAAAAAAATCTAATTACCCTTTTCCTTTTATTTCTTTTTTGATAGGTGTTGTATTTTGAATTGGTTTTGAAGGAGAAACTGGTTTTGAAGGCTCAGTTCTCACAGGTTTTGGAATTGTAATCACATTCGGCACTTTTATGATCTCTTCTTCATTCCCTCTTTCATTTTGGTTTATTTCCCTCTCAATTTCACTCGGTTTTTCAATAGTTGATGGCTTGGTATTTTCATCTCCTTTATCGCCCTTGTTCATTATAAGTCCTTGGTTAGTATTTAGCGCAGGATAATTTAATTTTTGTAATGTTCCTCCGCTTGTTGGTCTACTAGGATTTGGAATAGGATTTGGTGGAATATTTAGAAATCCTTGGTCGTAAATACAGCCATTCATTTCTGCTTGAGAAATCCCCATTTCTTCACATCTTCTCCTAGCACTATTTTGACGGTCTAGGGGAAGATCATACAGGGTGTAATGAATATTTGGAAAAGACTTATCTGTAAATGAAGCAGTAGATTCACCAATGCTATAATCAAAGAGTGTTGTTTGGTCATTAACACGCCAATCATCTGCAAAATCTCTTGCCAAAAAATTTAAATATTCTTTTTCAGCAATTGCAGTAGCTTGCTCAAGTCCAAAATTCCCGTAGCTTGAAATAAAAACAGGCCTTTGTCCCTTATTATCACGCCCGTTAAAATCATCATTTTGATTTCCATTTAAATTCCCTAATAGACCTTCATATTGATTTTTATCGCACTTAAAAACTTGTACAGTGATATTTACAAACTTCATTTTTCCGGTCGAACGATTGTCAATAATTACCGATTCACCTGTAGGCCAAGAAACAATATAATTTCTACCCTCTAAACGGATCGTCCCTCCTTTTGGCAAGAAGTATGTTCTGCCAGATAGCTGCGTTCCAGCTCCATTTAATCTAAAGGCCTGTTTTTGATTATCGGGTTTTTCATCTGTATAAAAACTCAAGCGATCGCCTCCAACATTCATAGCAACAGCGTTATTAAGAGAGAAACTTTGATCTTGAGGCATTTGACGTACTTGAACTTCAAACGGTATTGCCTTAGATTTAGAGAGCACAAATTCTCCGACAGTTTGAAAAGAATAACTTGCATTATCAAAAGAATTTAAGTGTGGATCACCATAACTTCTGCCAATTGAAGGCTCACAAAAACTATGATTAAAAAATAAATTTACGAAATTCCATTCTCGATTGAACTGCGTTATCTGTGTGCTTTGCTGACTTGCAACTTTTTCTGCGATTTCCTTTCTTTTTTGCAGAGGAATCATCGTCAACATTTCATATGGTGTAAACTCTTCAGGAAATGTCCTATCTGGAATAGTTGCATTGTCTTTCATTGCAAGAATACTTGTTGCTAACCATTCTCCACGAATTGGATCCCAGGAGACAAGGTCATTTTTTATCTCTGAAAAAGCAGAAGAAAATACATCTTGCGAAAAAACAACATTACTTAGGAATGTTAGATAAAAAAGTAGGGTTCTTTTTTTCATATTTTTAGTTTAAAAAATTATATCAAAAACCTAGCCGATTTTAGTTGTTAAACTTGTAGCCAATTCCTTTTATAGTAGTAATATATTGCGGCCCAATTTTTTCGCGTAATTTTCGAATATGAACATCAATCGTTCTATCGCCAACAACAATATCAGTCCCCCATACTTTTTCTAAAATTACAATTCTTTTAAAAACAAAATTTGGTTGTGAAATTAACAGTGCAAGTAATTCAAATTCTTTGCGTGGAAGATGAAATGTATCTCCATTTTTTTCAACGGTATAATTTTCGCGATTGATTTTTACTGTGCAAGTGTCAATGATATCTTTCGATTTATTTAGATCTAATCTTCGCAACAAAGCATTTATTCTACTAATTAAAACTTTTGGTTTTATTGGTTTTGAAACGTAATCATCGCCACCAGCCTCTAAGCCTGCTATTTGACTATAATCTTCGTTTCTAGCGGTTAAAAAACAAATTAGTATAGAATTGTATGCTTCATTAGCTTTAAGTTGTTCGCAGACCTCAATTCCATCCATTTGTGGCATCATGACATCCAATAAAATTAAATCTGGTTTTTCAGAAGCTACGGCCTCAATGCATCTAAGACCATTTTCAACAGCTCTAACCGAATGATTATGTCTTTCTAAATTGTATTTTAACAATTCTCGGATATCTTCATCATCGTCAACAATTAAGATTGAAGCCATACAAACATTTTAAACAAAGTTAGCAAATTTAGAATGTCTTTTTTATTTTATGTTAAGATCGATACTAAAGTCAAAAACTTCTGACCAGTTCTTCCAAATTCCGTAGTTTCCAATGGTTTCATTGTGCCAAATAAAACTAAACTGGCCACCATATTTTTTGACCTCATCAAAGAGCAACTGAATTTTTTTAATCGCTTCCTTCGGTGTTAATTTCAAATATTCATTTAGAGTTCCGTCCATAAAAGCAAATGGATGAATGTTTAATTTTGTTGTTTCATTCTTCGTCAAATCAAACCATTTAAAAGGCCTAGAAGTTCCTGCTCTAAATCCGCAGATATCAGCATAACCCATTGAATAGTCATCTGTAATTTCTTGCTCAATAAGGGTTTTGTATGTATAGGGAAATTTTAGAACTAAAAAATGTTGGCGACTAAAATGTACTCTCTTATTAATAATAGCTTCTAGGCGTTCAATTTCATTGTGTAAATAATATTCATAGCTATTTGATTTATAGCTTGGATGAATTCCGATATCTGCAACTTCACTCATTTTTTTAATTAATTGCTTCTGTTTACTGTTTTTTACAGAAATATTTCGATCGTATTTTGCAAAATCTCCTAAAAGCCAAAATAATTTGAAGTCAATATTCTTATCTTTTAATGAAGTAATTTTATCAAATGTATCGTATGGATCTTTTAAAATTCCAGTCTGAACTCTTTGGCGTTCAATTAATCTTTTTTTTCTTCCAAATAACAAATCTTTTAAAGTTGCAAGAACAGTTCTACTAAAACCTTTGTATTTATAGGCATATGCATTGTCAATATCAAACGTTGGCAGCAAACTTAAACTTGGTTTAACACCTTTATTGCTTAGAAGTCGGTGCTTTAGTAAGTAATTAATTATGTCTTCACACCAAAGATCACAGCTTGCTTTTTCATTCCATTTAAAACGAAATAATACACTATTTTTTCCTTCAAAACGACTGTGGCTATCTGAATCAACAGAAGTGTATTCTTCCATTCTTGAAAGCACATAAAATATACTTGCTAGAGGATCTACTTTTCCATTAAATGACAGACATTCTTCCTCAAAAAACTGACATTTATCAATTTCATAAACTCCGATATTTTCATCAAAAATAACAGAACTTGGATTTATGTTTATACAGTTTTCAAATATTCGATCGGAATAATTGAATTTCGCCTTTTCGCTTTGTTCAAACTTTACAAAATCATTTGTTAGGGAATAGGGAATCTCCCGATCCTTAAAAATAAATCCAAGGGTGTAAATTAGTCTTTCAGTAATTTGATCTACATAAATTAAAATCATTAGAGTTCCTCCGTAATTTTTTTGCAAATAAAATTGGAAGCGTTTCCATCTCCATATAAGTTGGGGTAGGTAAAGTCTGTTCTTTTAAATAATGTTTCAACAGAAGATATAATCTTTAGTTCATTGGCTCCAGCAATTAATGCATTTCCATTTTCGACAATTTCAATCCATTCTGTTTGTTCTCTTAATATAACACAAGGTTTTTGAAAGAAAAAAGCTTCTTTTTGAAGACCACCGCTGTCAGTGATTATCAGCCTTGCATTTTTTTCAAGACTAATAATATCTAAAAATCCTAGCGGCGGAATTATTTTAAAATTTTTATTTTGATTTAGTTCTGTAAGCAGAGTTTCATCTAGATGAGAGTTTAACTTCTCCTTAGTTCTTGGATGCAGTGGCAAAACAATTTTTAAATTACTTGTTTTTTGAATTCTTAATAAAGCACGGAAAATAGCATTGAGATTTGCTGTATCATCTGTATTTGTATCTCGGTGGATTGTACACAGAATAAATTCATCTGTTGTAATTTCTAATTCATTTAATATCTTAGATTTTTGTTCTGACATTGCTGAAAAATACAAACTGTTATCATACATTATGTCGCCACATAAATAGATTTTAGGATTATCAATGCTAGCAGCTTCTTTTTTATCGTTCTTGATGCCTTCATTTAATAAATTTCTATGTCCTGTTTCTGAAGGAGTAAATAACAAGGTCGACATATGATCGCATGCAATTCTATTTATTTCTTCTGGCATTGCTTTTTTAAAGCTCCTCAATCCAGCTTCGATGTGTATAACGGGAATATGTATTTTTGAAGCGGCTAAAGCTCCTGCAATTGTTGAATTTGTGTCACCGTAAACAATTACAGCATCTGGTTTTTCTTGCAGGTAAATATTCTCCAATCCTTCAAGCATTTTGGCTGTTTGCTCTCCGTGAGATCCACTGCCAACATTCAAATTGAAATTAGGAAATGGGATTTCCAATTCTTCAAAAAATATTTGCGACATGTTTTCGTCGTAATGCTGCCCGGTGTGAATAATTACCTCAATGATTTTATCAGAAAAGTTATTTTTTATTTCACGACTAATAGCAGCAGCTTTTATAATTTGCGGTCTTGCACCAATAACAGTAATGATTTTTTTCATGTTAATTTACAAGTAAGCCTTCATCGGCGAAGCTAAAATAACCATTATCTGTGAAAATGAGGTGATCTAGGAGTTTAAGATCGATGCATTTTCCAAATTCTCTAATAGATTTTGTTAGTGAAATATCAGTTTGACTCGGAGTACATTTTCCGCTTGGATGATTGTGACTGAGAATTATGGCTGTTGCCTTGCATTCTAAAGCATGTCGAAATATAATTTTTCCATCTGCTACAGTTCCAGTCATACCACCAATTGAAATCTGCTTGGTTTTGATAATATCATTTGCATTATTGAGGTAAATCGCATAAAATTCTTCATGAAATAAATCTGAAAGAAATGGCTTTAAGTGCTGATAAACAGAATTTGAGTTGCTTACTTTAATTTGTTTTTGTTGCTCAGCACCCTGCCTTCTTCTCCCAAGTTCTAAAGCGGCCAAAATTGAAATTGCTTTCGCTTCGCCGATACCATTAAATTTTAGTAGCTCTGATATTTGCACTTTTGAAAAAAGAGTTAGATTATTTTGAAATTCTGATAAAATTTCTTTTGCTAATGTTACTGCACATTTTTTTCGGGTTCCTGAACCTATCAATATTGCTAGTAATTCTGCATCAGAAAGTGCTGTTTTTCCTTTTAAAAGTAGTTTTTCTCGTGGCCTATCGTCTTCCGCCCAAAATTTAATTCCATGTTGTTCCATTAACTTAAGTTACGAAAAAAAATGAGCTTATAAATTTATTTTCCTTGACAAATTCTATTTTTACACTTAAATTTACTTTTTATGTCGAAGAAAAATAAAAATTTTGTGAATGTTGTCTATTCTACAAATCCAAATTTTGAATATCAGTCAGCGGACGAAAGTAGTGCGGAAACACTTGTTCCAAATCAGCAAAAATTATATATTTCAATTGATCGCAAGCAACGAGGAGGAAAGGAAGTGACGCTTGTAGAGGGATTTATAGGTGCAGAATCTGATTTAATGGCCTTAGGGAAGTTTCTGAAAGGGAAATTTGGAGTTGGAGGTACTGTAAAAGATAATGAAATATTGATTCAGGGATCTTTTAGGGACAAAGTCTTTGATTTATTAGTAAAGGAAGGATATGCCCAAACAAAGAAAAAAGGCGCTTAATTATTTTTCACAAAAAAAGCGACCGAAGTCGCTCTTATTTAGTTTCAAACTACTATTTATTGTTTCATGAATCGCAGTGTTTGTATTTTATTTTCAGTTATGCATGTGATGTTGTAAACACCTGCATTAAGATCAGCTATTCTTATTTTATCAGATTTGTTAACTTCTCCTTGAAGTAAAATTCTACCAGACATATCTGAAATTTGATAGCTAAAAGCACCTTCACCCAAAAGATTTAATTCTGAACTAGCTGGATTAGGGAAAATCTTGAAAGCTGTTTTGTTACTTTCTTCAACACCACCTATTAATTGATTCACATTATATGTAGTATTTGTAATAATTGGATCATTCCAATCAAAGTAGATATAAGCGGTATTTTCAATTTCTATACCCGCTTGACCTAAAACATTAGCATTTTCCGATATGCTATAAACTAAATGTCCATGGCTTTCTTCTTCATTTGTTGTTGAATCGGCTAACCAAATTTGAGAAAATTCAAAACGAAGAACACCATTTCCTAAATTAACTACTTGCATTGGATGAGAAGATTCAATCAAACTAAAGCTACTCCAATTTAGGTTTGAACTTAGTGTGTCAATAATATAGATATTTTGAGCAGGTGCAGTTCCAGTATTTTGGAAACGAACTGTATAGGTCAATTTCTCTATCGCATCAATATCTAAATAAGATACATCATTAAAAAACATCTGCTGCGTTTCATTTGGACGAGCAACAAGTTTATCATTTGGATCATAACTATTACCAAGTAATTGAAGTAAAGACCCTGCGTTATTTAAACTCGAACAGTCAGTTAGATTTCCTGTTGGTGTAATTGTTGAAGTATAGTAATGAGGTGTTTGGGATGTTAAACCACTTGGCACATTGAAAGTAATATTATCATAATTGTTAAAAGATGATAGTGCAGAATTTAGCGTCCATGTTATAGTATTTCCTGCTATCGTGTAGCTTGAATTTTGAATACTGGAAGTATTAACTGTTACACCAGCTGGATACGTTAATGTCAATGTATACGATCCGGGACTACCTGGTCCGTAATTTCCCCAATTTAATTTTACAGTTGCAACAGTTCCTTGATAATATCCGATCCAAGGTGTAACTGTTGTCCATAAGTCAGCACAAGTACTTGTAGTGCCACCGCAATTTACAGGAAACATAACTGGATTTGGAATAGTTGTTGATCCATACAAAAATATGTATGTTTGATTCATACTGTAGCCGTTTGCACTCAACCACTGAGGAGAAACAGAAGCTATGATAGAACTTATAGGAGGCATATTAAGCCCTCCAGATATTGGTCCGCAATAGGTGAAATATCCACTAGAGTCTGAATAAACAATAATATTATTTCCACTTCCAACTGCAGAAGTTGATCCAAAAAGCATTATTGGCGCTCCACTCAATGGTAACTCACTATTTTCCATTAATCCGTTTCCATTGGCATCACAAAATACTATTCCTGAGTAACAAAGAGACACCTGTGTATTTCCTGAGCCACAATTAATTCCTATATTAAAAGTTTGATTGGAATCGCAATCTTCAGATAATAGTGTCCATACTCCTAAATTTGAAGTATAACCCAAAGCAGAAAGCCAATTTGGATTTAGATTTAGGATGATTGGAGAATTAGAAGAATAAGTATACGAATAATAGCCATTTATATTACTGTAGACAGTTTGTAAAGTTCCACCAACTTGAATTTGTATTGCTGCATTGGAGATAGTAGTTTCAGAGCTGTCTTGCATATTATTGCCATTTGCATCGCAAAATATAGTGCCACTAATACAGTTATCAAGACTAAAAGTCTCACACAAAGTATCAATACAACCATTTGTAAACACAGCAATTAAACATGCTTCAACAGAATTTAATTGTGAAATATTACTAATGTATGCATTTGCTTGCGTTGAAATTGAGGCTGTTCCAAGTTGATTTCCAAAGGCATCAAAACTCGATATAGACCATGAATAAGTAGCAATTTGATTTGGGGTTGAAGTGGAATATACTAATGTAGTTAAAGAACCACTTAAGTAGCCCTGCACAATAGAAGTGTTAGTGGTGGAGCAATCTATTATCCCAGTACAAATTAGATTAAATTGAATAGAATTCCAACCATTTGGTGTATAGATAATAATGCTTGGCGCACCTGTTACTGCATAATTATTATTTTGCAACCAAGTACTATCAATTGTAACTGTATATTGACTTACTGTACCAGCAATTGGTAAAGTAACTGCTGCGCTGCCATTATTAATTACGCTAGAATAACTTATACCGTTTGCATTGGTTATAATTATTGGAATACTATCAAATAGTTCATAATCAATTAGTCCATCTTGATCACAATCAACATTTGCAAAAGCACTAAAACTTGAAGTATTTGGCCCTCCTCCGCAATTATAATCGTAGATATATGATAATGTGCCTCCAGATCCAGCGTTATTAATTGTGTATTGGATTGTAACTAAATACGTCCCGTAAGTACTATAAGTATGTTGTATTGCTGGATTTATAGTCATGGCTAAAGGAATACTTCCCAAATTTGTAGTGCCCGTATGAGTTGTTGTGCTTCCATCTCCCCAAGAAATTAGAAGAACAATACTTGTCGATGTAGTTTGATTTGGGGATAGTACCATGTCTATTTCAGAGGTGTTACTTGAATTAATAGTACCAATAGAAATAGATCCATCAATTGTCGGATTACAACCAGAAGTAGTTGATGTAGATGCGATAGTTAATGTAGGAAGTTGGCTAAATGAGTTAAAGGCTAAAACACAAAGCAATAGTTGTATAATTGTTTTCATAGTATAAATTTTTAGTTACAAAATCAAGACGAATAAATTGTAGGAAAGGTTGCTTTTTTAAGTTATTGACATTTAATTTGTTTGTAATTTAAGTAAATTAAAAAAACAAGAAATAATAAATGGCTTAATTTTATAAAAAAATAATAATGAAACACTTTGTAATATTTACTATTCTTATTGGCCTAATTTTTCAGGGTTGTGCTCAAGAAGCAAAAAAAACAGAAAGACCTTCTTTAGTTAATAAGCAATTAACTAGCTATACTTTTCAATTATCAAATTACCTAGAAGACAATAATGCTTTAGATAAAGAAGTGAATCGAATTTTTGAAAGTATGGATGATACAGCTATTGTAGCACAATTAATAATGCCTGCAGTTGGTCGTTTGGGACAAAAAAAAGAAGCAATTGATCAGCACATAAAAGATAGAGTAATTGGTGGAGTTCTGATGTTAAATGGAACGAAAGAAGAATTCACAACTTGGATTAAGGAATTTGAATCTAATAATAAGAAAAGAGGTAATTTACCTTTTTTATATAGCGCAGATGCTGAGCCAAGTTTGGTAAACCGAAAAATAATTGGTTCTGTACCGGTTAAAAAAGCAAATGAATTAATTTCTATAGAAGAAGTAAACAGTGTAGCTGCAACTATTTCCAAAGACTTAAATGCTATTGGGATTAATTATAATTTTTCTCCAGTTGTTGATATGTCGGCAAATCAGACTGTTGGATTTAGAAGTTTTGGCGCAAAGCCCGAAAATATTATTCCATGGTCAAATGCTTTTATTCAAGAAACTCAACGAAATAATATCCTTGCAACAGCAAAGCATTTTCCAGGACATGGTTTAGTTTCTGGTGATACACATAAAGCTCTTCAAGTAATTGATGGTCCTCTAAAAGAGTTACAAAATTACCCTCTTCTTATAAAAAACGGGGTTTTGTCAATTATGATTGCACACATTGCAGTTAAAAACAACAGCCAATTTGATACAAAAGGTTTGCCCTCAACTTGTTCTGAAATAATTGTAAAAGGTTTGTTGCGTGATAGCCTTGGTTTTAAAGGTTTAATTGTAACAGACGCAATGAATATGGGAGGAGTTGTAAATGTTCCAAATGCAGCGACAAAAGCAATTTCAGCAGGCTGTGACATTGTTTTAATGCCTTTAGACGCAAAGAAAGCTCACTCAGAATTACTTGCGAGCTATAAAACAGATAAAGTGTTTAGAGCGAAAGTAGATGCAGCTGCAAAGCGTATTATTCGAATGAAGCTTTCCTTGGGACTTTTAAATACTGTCAGATAAGTACAAATCGATTAGACCTTCAGGTGCTTTGATGTAAAGTATCTTGTTTTTACGATCTATTTTTTGTACCAAACCATCAAAAATAGGAACTAGCACTTCTTTTCCTTTACAAATAGTTTGTAATAATGGATTTGCAGCAAGATCAATTACATTTTCTACTTCTCCGATATCACCATGCACATCATCTAATACTTTGAACCCAATAATTTCGTGATCATAAAACTGAGTGCCTTTTAAATCAGGAAGAATTTCTTCAGGCAAGTAAAGTGATTTTTTAAGTAAGCGCTGAGCTGAGCTTTCATCATTCACTCCTTGAAATTTTACAGCGATAAAATTTTTGTTTTTGAGTTTTACAGACTCAATAAAAAATGGAGTTAGTACGCCATCTACATCTACATAAACTGATTCTAAATCTTTGTAATCACTCGGATTAGTAACGTCCAAAAACAAGGAAACTTCACCTTTAAATCCGTGAAGTTTCGCTATTTTACCTAAGTAAAAACAATCTTTTATAGTCATCTAAGCTTATTCAGCTGTATCTGCTGATTTTTCTTCTGTTGGTGTTTCCTCTGCAGGTGTTTCCTCTGCTACAACTTCTTCAGTTACTGTTTCCTCTACTGGAGTTTCCTCAGCAACAACTTCTTCAGTTACTGTTTCCTCTGCAACTACTTCTTCAGTTACTGTTTCTTCTGCTGGAGTTTCCTCTGCAACAACCTCTTCAGTTACTGTTTCTTCTATTGAAGTTTCCTCTGATGCAACTTCTTCAGTTACTGTTTCTTCTGTTGGAGTTTCCTCTGATGCAACTTCTTCATTTACTGATTCTTCTGCTGGAGTTTCCTCTGCAACAACTTCTTCAACAACTGTATTTTTAAGTTCAATTTGAGCTGCTTTAGCAATATTTGCATCGGCTTCTGACTTCATTTTTGCATTTTTACTTGCAATTGCTTTTGCAGCTAAGCCATCAATTTTGTTTATTATTTTAGATTCTTTTTCATTTACCCAAAGTGTAAAACGTTCTTCAACTTGTTCCATTGTTAAAGCACCTTTTTTAACACCATTGATTAGGTGACTTTTATAAAGCACACCTTTATAAGAAAGAATTGCGCGAGCTGTGTCGGACATTTCTGCTCCGGTTTGAACCCAAGTCAATGTTCTTTCAAAATTAATATCAATCACAGCTGGATTTGCAGTTGGATTATATGTTCCTAATTTTTCAATGAATTTACCATCTCTTTTCGCACGACTATCTGCTGCTACTAAGTGAAAAAACGGTTTTCCTTTTTTACCGTGTCTTTGCAATCTGATTCTTGTTGCCATTTTCTTTTACAATTTAAGGTCCGAAACCTTGGTTTATAAATAATTTATTCGGGATGCAAAGATAGAAATACTATTTGAATTATCAAATTCTATCAGGATATTATTTTCCTTTTGCTTTTAAAACGATAATTACAGTATAAAACATTATTTTAATGTCCAGTGCTAAACTTCTATTTTTCAGGTAAATCAGATCAAACTTCATTCGTTGCAGCATTTGTTCTACGTTTTCTGCATAGCCAAATTTCACTTGTCCCCAAGAGGTAATTCCTGGTCTCACACGATTTAGATGCAAATATTGCGCTTCAAGTTTTACAATTTGATCGATATAAAATTGTCGTTCAGGTCTTGGTCCAACAAGCGACATTTGTCCAAAAAGAACATTTATAAATTGTGGAAATTCATCTAGCCTTGTTTTGCGCATAAAACGACCAATCTTAGTGATACGTGGATCATTTTCTGAAGAAAGTTGAGGTCCCAGATTTTCAGAATCTACGTACATGGTTCTGAATTTTATGATTTTAAAAATAGCACCCTTAAGTCCCACTCTTTCTTGCAAATATAAAATAGGCCCAGGAGAAGAAAATTTCACAGCAATCGCAGAGAAAATAAAAAAGGGAGTGAGAAGAATTACAGCAATGAATGAAATTAAAAAATCCATTACGCGTTTTATCGCTTGTTGCCAAAATGGCATAATATCAGATTTTAATTCAAGTAAAAGTGCACCATAAATATTCGTCATCTTAACACTTCCAGATAATATTACATATGCATCGGGCAATAATTTAATTCTAATATGTCCGTCGTCTATACGGAGCAAAAGATCTTTTAAGCGATTGTGATCTGAGCTTTCAATAGCAATAATCACTTCCTCAACTTTATGCTCACTTAGAATGCGCTCTAGATCAGTTTCATGACCTAAATAATTTATGTGTTCACTTAAGAGATAATCTTTTCCATTTAGATTTACATAGCCGATAATTGAATTAACATTTAGTGGATGAGAAATCATTTCGTTATAAATTTCTAGGGCTTTTTCATTTCCACCAAGAATAATTGTTTTAAAACCATTACCTGGTTTACGAATAGACCAAATCATAATGGAATTTATAATTAGGCGAGGAATTATTGTTAGCATGAAATGCAAAGAGAAAAGCAAGATGACAGACTGATAATAAATCTCATAGGACTTAACTTCATCATCTAGAAGTAAGATAAAAAATATCAGAATTACCCCAAAAAATGATGCAATTAAGGTCAGGTTTAGCATTTTCAAACGAAACATCTGTCGAATCGAGATGTAAGTGCCCTGAACATAATAAAACAAGACCCAAACTAATGGAATTAAAAGAACACCATAAATAAAATTCGAGTCTACTTTAAATTCAGATTTTTCTAATACTGTTTGCCGTAAGTAGAAAAAAGAGGACCAAGCAATTACAGCCGTTAAAAAATCAAAAAATAGAAAAAGCACAACCCAATATCTATCTTTCATACTAATTAAAATATACAACTTTAATATTGTCAATTAAAATTTCTGTCGAGATTTGCCCGGGGTCTAAATAACAGGAAAAAGATTGTTGAAAGTTGCTTGAATTGGGAGATGCCGTAATTAACTCTTTTAACTCAATATATATTTTTTTCCATACAGCTGTTTCAGGGTTTTGAGCATTTAAGCGAATATTTATATTGTTAGTAACACCAGTAGGAGAGGCATAAATTAAGCCGGTCGTTAAGGAATTTGTATTATGGTAGTCAATTTCTAAATAGGCTTCCTTTCCCTTTGCGATAAAAAGCTGTTCCGTATACGCAACCCATAATGAATCAATAGAATTCAAACTTATCTTCCCGTAGAAACTACCATTAAAGGGCTGTAAATTTTCGTTTACTGTTTCACAAACTGCTATTGAAGTATTTGGATCATCTGTTAGTGAAATGTTAACTCCTTCAAAATCTTCAATCCAAAATTGAGTTACTGACTTATATTTCGTAACAGGATTTAGAGTAAGTGTTTGGTTTTTAGTCAATGTTTGATTTACTTCATAAACTTCTAGGAAAGGATAGATTTTTTTGGTTGCTGAAATCCCATTGTTTTTTATTGCAGGATAAATCTTAATGTTGCACATTCCATCCTTTAAAATTGGTATTTTAAACGGGACTTGAAACACACCAATTACTTTATCGTCTATTAAAACCCAAGCCTCAGTAATGTTATGGCTTAATTCTCCTTCATCACCTGAAAGATCAATATTACTTTGTAGCGTCCATGCTGTTACTTCCAACCAAGATGGATCTGGATTGTTTTTAACACAAGCTGTAAAACCGAGAAAAAGGAGTAAGAAAAAGGATAAACGACTCATTGAAAAAAAAACGAAGTAAAAGATAAATTATTGCCTAAAAATGAATTTGATTTTTCTTTAATTTTTCAATTATTTCAATTGCCACTTCCATTGCAGCACAACCATCTTCCACAGTAACTTTAGGACTTACATTTTGAGTGATGGCATCATAAAAAGATTTTAATTCTTCTTTAATAGCATTTATTTCTTGCAATTCTGGCTTATCTATAAATATCTTTTTTGGTGCTTTGTTTGGCCCTAAATCTAGGACAATATCAAAAGGGTCAGCTTCACCAATAACATCTTGCATTCTTACAACCTCTAATTCTTTTGTCAAGAAATCGACACTTATGTAAGCATCTTTTTGAAAAAACCTTGATTTCCGCATGTTCTTCAATGAAATCCTAGAAGCTGTAAGATTTGCTACTGTTCCATTTTCAAATTCTAAGCGCGCATTTGTAATATCATGCGTATCACTAATAACTGCTACTCCAGATGCTGATATTTTTTTAATACGAGATTTAACAACGCTAAGCACAATGTCAATATCGTGAATCATTAAATCTAAAACCACTGGCACATCTGTCCCACGTGGGTTAAATTGTGCCAAGCGATGAGTTTCTATGAACATGGGATTATCAAAATAAGGAAGAGCTGCTTGGAATGCCGGATTAAAACGCTCTACATGTCCAACTTGAACTTTAACATCTGCCTCTGTTGTTAGCGAGACCAATTTTTGGGCTTCAGCGATTGTTTCTGACAAGGGTTTTTCGATAAACACATGTTTTCTCATTCGCAAAGCTTCGGTAGCTGTTGAATAATGAACTAGCGTTGGAGTAACTATATCAACACAATCTACCTGCTGAAGTAATTCATTAATACTGCCGAAAGATCTCACATTAAATTGAGCAGAAACCTTAGCGGAATTTTCTTTGTCCTCATCATAAAAACCGACTAAGTTGAAGTAATCTGATAATTCCAAGATAAGTTTAAGGTGAACTTTCCCTAAATGCCCTGCACCAATAAGACCAATTTTTAACATGACTTTTTTTTCAAAATTACATTCAAATAAAGGAAGAAATAAATAGGAACTGAATACTTTTCAACAAAAAAAAAGCCATTAATCAAGGACTAATGGCTTTTGCTGATACTTTTTACACTTATTTATTTACAGAGTCCACAACAGCTTTAAAAGCTTCAGGGTGATTCATCGCTAAATCTGCAAGAACCTTACGATTTAACTCAACACCACTTTTGTGCACAGCACCCATAAATTGAGAATAACTCATTCCGTATTGACGAACTCCTGCATTTATACGGGTAATCCAAAGAGAACGGAAATTTCTTTTCTTTTGCTTACGACCTGAGTAGGCATAAACTAGTCCTTTTTCAACTGCATTTTTTGCAACAGTCCAGACATTTTTTCTTCTACCAAAGTATCCTTTGGCTAATTTCATCAAGTTCTTTCTTCTAGCTCTTGATGCGACGTGATTTACTGATCTTGGCATAATTTTAAGTTTTTTAATAAGGAGTGCAACATTGTTTCAGAAGACTTGTATACTCGTTATTTGGTTAAACAATAGATAAACCTCTAAAGGACTATTTCATACATAATTGTAATTTGATATTCGAAAGGTCTGCATTGTGTACAAGCCCTGCGTGCGTCAAATTACGTTTGCGCTTCTTAGCCTTTTTAGTTAAGATGTGGCTTTTAAAAGCGTGCTTACGCTTTATCTTTCCACTCCCAGTGATTGTGAATCGCTTCTTAGCACTGGATTTAGTTTTCATTTTAGGCATTTTTTCTTCTTTTTTTGAGTTAAACAACTATATCAGCTTCTTTATTTCTTTTTTGAGTTGATCATTACGATCATTTTCTTTCCTTCTAATTTCGGCAACTGCTCTACTATCCCAACATCTGCTAATTCTTGCATGAATTTCAATAATAATATTTCTCCTCGGTCTTTAAAAACAATTGAGCGACCTCTAAAAAAAACAAAAGCTTTTACTTTGCTTCCTTCTTCAAGGAATTTCCTTGCGTGTGACAATTTAAAGTTAAAATCGTGATCGTCTGTGTTAGGTCCGAAACGTATTTCTTTTACAACTATTTTACTCTGTTTTGCTTTTAATTCCTTTTGTTTTCTTTTTTGGTTGTACAAGAATTTCTTGTAATCCATAATCTTACAAACCGGTGGTTTAGCATTTGGTGAAATCTCTACCAAATCCATATCTTGTGCTTCTGCCATTTCAAGTGCCGCAGCTAGCGTCAACACTTTAGGTTCTTCACCTTCATTTACCAAGCGGATTTCTTGTGCGCTAATTTTATCATTTATGCGGTGTTGCGCTTCCTCTTCTCTTTTTACAAACGGTTTTGAATTTCTTCTCATTAATATATTTAAAGTTCTACTGTCAATTCCTTATTAATAGCTTCCTGTACGATTTTTCTAAATTCTTCTAAAGAAACAACACCCATGTCTCCTCCTCCTCCTCTTTGTCTTACTGATACTTGATTATTCGCAAATTCATTTTCTCCAACAATGAGCATAAATGGAATTTTCGCAAGCTCCGCATCTCGTATTTTCTTGCCTATTTTTTCATTTCGGTCATCAACAAGTCCGCGAATATCGGAATTATTTAGGAAATCTGAAACTTTTTCTGCGTAGTCGTTGAATTTTTCTGAAATTGGAAGGATAATAAATTGATCTGAAGTCAGCCAAAGTGGGAAATCTCCGGCACAATGTTCTAATAATACTGCAACAAAACGTTCCATCGAACCAAATGGAGCTCGGTGAATCATAACAGGTCGGTGTTTTTGATTGTCAGCGCCTGTAAATTCCAATTCAAAACGCTCTGGCAAATTGTAATCAACCTGAATTGTGCCCAATTGCCATTCTCTTCCGAGTGCATCTTGCACCATGAAATCTAGTTTCGGACCATAAAATGCAGCTTCTCCGTATGCTACAACTGTAGTAAGATTTTTTTCTGCAGCTGCTTCTATGATGGCATTTTCTGCCTTCTCCCAATTTTCTTCAGAACCAATATATTTCGAACGATCTTTTTGATCTCTCAAAGAAATTTGAGCTGTAAAATTTTGGAAATCCAATGTTTTTAAAACGTAAAGAACAATATCGATTACTTTTTTAAACTCGTCTTTTACTTGTTCTTGCGTACAGAAAATATGCGCATCATCTTGGGTAAAAGAGCGAACTCTTGTAAGTCCGTGTAATTCTCCTGACTGCTCGTAACGGTAAACTGTCCCAAATTCCGCGAAGCGTGCAGGTAAATCCTTGTATGAACGAGGTCTAGACTTAAATATCTCACAATGATGCGGGCAATTCATTGGCTTCAAATAAAACTCCTCATTTGGATCTGGAGTTTTAATAGGCTGAAAAGAATCTGCTCCATATTTTTCGTAGTGACCGGAAGTAACGTACAATTCTTTATTTCCAATGTGGGGCGTAATTACCTGTTGATAGCCAGCTTTTCGCTGTGCTTTTTTCAAGAAATTTTCTAAGCGTTCTCGCAAAGCTGCGCCTTTTGGAAGCCAGAGAGGAAGACCTTGACCAACTTTTTGTGAAAAGGTAAATAAATCCAATTCTTTCCCCAATTTTCGGTGATCCCTTCTTTTTGCTTCTTCTAATTTCTCAAGATGCTCCGTTAACTCTGCTTGCTTGGGAAAAGTAATTCCGTAAATACGAGTTAGCTGCTTATTTTTTTCATCTCCTCGCCAATATGCGCCTGCAATAGCGGTTAATTTTACTGCTTTTATAAATCCAGTATCAGGAATATGTGGGCCACGGCATAAATCGGTAAAATTCCCTTGAGTATAAAAAGTAATTGTCCCATCTTCCAATTCCGACAGCAATTCTAATTTATATGGATCTTGTTTCTTATCAAAATAAGCAAGAGCTTCTGCTTTTGATATTTCTTTGCGAATAAAAGGGTTTCTTTCTTTCGCTAATGCTTTCATTTTTTCTTCAATTCTTGCTAAATCTTCTTCCTTAATAGAATAATCCATAAGATCAATATCGTAGTAAAAACCATTTGTAATTGGTGGACCGATAGCCAACTTAATACCTGGATAATAAAATTCTAAAGCTTCAGCCATGATGTGCGCAGAAGAATGCCACATAGTAGATTTGCCTTCTAAGTCAGACCATGTAAGTAGCTGAAGATGTGAATTTTGATTAATGGGTAAATTTGCATCTTGAACAAAGCCATCAACTTTTGCTGCTAATACATTTCGTGCTAAACCTTCGGATATGCTCAAGGCAACATCCATTGCAGAAGCACCTTTATTGTAATCCCTCACACTGCCATCTGGCAAGGTAATTTGAATCATTTTACTTTATTAGAAAATTGAATTTGCAAAGATAGCTTTTTCAGTAAGAATCCCAAAGGAAATAGGAAAATTAGCTCAAAAATAGACTCTCTGATAGGAAACTCAGATTGAGAATAGTTTCTTATGAACCAATACGAGGTATTTTTTGAAAATAAAAATTGCTTTTATGCAGAAAAGATTGAGCGAGAACAGCTATCTTTGTATTTCCTAATAAAGAAAACGTTCTTTGGGGTCGACATTGGATTTGACAGCGATAGCGGTAGTCAAGTGTCAGCATGCAGAGGGTTGAGATGAACCTCTTAAATATCTTGTCTCGAACAATAATTGACAATACGTCATACGCACTTGCTGCTTAATTAACTGATAGTTAGTTGGCTTTATCCGATCGAAGTATAGTAGGTTGGACGAGTACTTCCGGTAAATTTCTGCCTGTTAGATTTACCAATCGGAAGTTCATCCCATCAGGCTAGCCGGTGTGATGTTTCTAAGCGCTGGTGAAACTTTAGAAGCTAAGTTGGGAGCTTGGGTGTTCTTGTCCGTCTCACAATCTAAAACCAATCAAGAAATAAGCATGTAGAAAGCTAGAGTATTCGTCGTTTGGACGAGGGTTCGAACCCCTCCGACTCCACAAAACAGAGTGAGAGTATAGAGCTACCCTTCGATGAACTCAGGGGTAAAAGAGATATACTCTACTTTGTTTTACTTCACTCTCATTTTTATTCTCATTCTCACTCTTTTCTAGGAATTGCTTTTTTTTAGCTAATTCAATAATTATTTGCTTGATGTAAATTCTTCTGCAATCATCCATTTTTCTCGCAGACGGAAGGCAGGAATCGTTTGCCTTTTGGCTTTATTGGCTGCAACGTTTGGTTTTACTCCTTTTTGCGATGCCCATAGTGCAAGTGGAATTATTTTTTTTGCCGTAAGTATGCTTATTCTTTTGTGTAAAGATTCTTGCAATAGTAGTGCAAATAACTCGGTAAAACCTCCAAATTTAAATGTTGACTGGTACTGTGTAAACAGCGTATAGTATTCAGTATGTTTGCTTTTATTTTGAATGATAATTGGAGGGAAACCTAAATTTATTAACTGCAGATTAATAAGCGCTCTACCCATTCTTCCATTTCCGTCAACAAATGGGTGAATGGTTTCAAACTCCGCGTGAAAATGTGACACAGCATCTAAAAAATAACTGATTTTATTCTGGTTGTAACTATCAACTAGTTCTTGTATAAGTGTAGGAACAAACTGTGGATTTGCACCTAAGTGATTGCCAACACGCACCCATTCTTTGCCAATTCTAAAACGACCTGAAATATTATCGTCAATGTTGGTAAGCAAAGTTTTATGCAAGCTTAAAATTAGTTTTATGTTTATTCTCGATTTGTTTTTTTCTAATATGGATTCAGTAAGTTTAGCCAAATTTTTGGCTTCATAAACTTCCCTTACATTTACTTTTCGAGCTAAAATACCTCCAGCAAGAATTTTTTCTGTGTCTTCCAATGAAAGGGTTGAATTTTCGATAGCGTTTGAGTTATAAACCAACTCCGGAATTTCAGCAAGGGTTATTTCCTTTAATACTGATTTATTTCCCTTTGCCAAGTTCAAATATTGAAGGTGCAGTGCCTGAATTTTATCTTTTGTTGTCTGGTTTATCATTATAAGAGGCTATATTTACCGTGAAAATACCTTCAAAAATACATATTTTCACGTAAAATAGCGTAAATTAATATAGAAAATTGCGATGCTCAATAATGGTTCTTGATGGCTTTTTAATCGATATAAAATAAACTTAACTTTAGTTATACGATATTAGAAATGCGCATACTATTACAAACAAATAATTTTTCTACAAATCATAAAAAAGCTTTTTATATTTTGAAACCTTTTTTGTACTGATTTGTTTATTTGATCTGCTACTACTGGAACTAGTTTTACAAGCTAATAATACTTTCCAAATCCTCCAAAAAAGTGTTCAAAAATAGGTCAGTGGAGACCAAAAAAAAAAAGTACGAGCCTACTGGTTTTTTTTATAGCTTTTTCTCATAAATTGACAGCTTAAGCGGTGAGCGAAATTAAATAGTTAAATGGTTAAACCTTCGACAGGCTCAGTTCTAGAAAGCCCTAACAGCACGTACAAAGTAGTTGTTATTGAACTTATTGGCTAACTTCTGATTACCACTTTCAAAACCCTGGCCCCATGCACTGTTGTCACCTCCATCCGTTGAACTCCAATAGCGGCTATTAGCAAAACCGCTAATCTTGTCCTTGTTGAGAAACATAATATTAAGTTCATCTTTAGTTGGAAGCCTCCATCCATTTCCCAAATCTGTAAGAGCCTTTTCGATATCATACCAATATAATTTTCTTGGAAAATCATTCTGTGCTATCTCAAGATTCCCTATTTTTTTTGGCTTACCTATTATTGAATCTGAATTGTAGGATTGTCCAAACACGATACTACACATAAATAAGAATGGTATAAATAATAAAATTTTCATATTAAATAATTTTAAAGTATTTTGCGAATATATAAAAAAAAGAGGTAATCACATAAGTCGACATCTCTTTATACAAAAAAATAGTTGAAAAGCCCAAACTGAAAGAGCAAAGTTAAGGTTTGCGTTTATATTCGATTTAATTGGTGTTTTTATTTCAGATAGAATATTTTCTTAAAAACAATTTAGCTACTGTTTTTCCAATTGTAATAAATAAAATATAGTTGTTGTTTTAAAATTAGTGTCAGATAGATATTTCATAGTTAACTAAATTCGAGCAAATGTAGTAATTCAAAGATTATATATCTCAGGTTTTTCCGAGGAAAACATAAGTGTTGTTTTTAAATGCGCTTTAAATTTAAATTAAATTCCTTCGGTTTCTTATTTTAGGTAAAGACCTTAATTTAGCGCATAGAAAGATTTAACACTAAGGAATTACCACAGAAAATTATTGTTGGAATAAATTATTAAAAATATTAAAACACTATGGGTTTTTCAATATTACATCCGTTTGTTTTAGAATTCTTTCTCTAAGTTTTTCTGATACAGGAATTAGCGGAAGACGCATAAATTCCTGAATTATATTGCGTTTTGAAAGTGCTACTTTTACTCCACCAGGATTTCCTTCTTCAAAAAACATTCTTGTGATTGCTAATAAATCATAATGCTCTTTTCGGGCACTATCAAGATCTCCATTTATTGAAGCATGAACCATTTTAGAAAATTTTTCA
The DNA here is from genome assembly GCA_945883825.1 of Chitinophaga pinensis. Taxonomy (GTDB): domain Bacteria; phylum Bacteroidota; class Bacteroidia; order Flavobacteriales_D; family Crocinitomicaceae; genus UBA952. The sequence continues at coordinate 13,918 of CAMCYF010000007.1, read as the reverse complement.
GGGAATGCATTTGCAACTACTGAAATTACTCCATCAGCACCTGCAGCAATTAAAGGCATTGTAATGGCATCATCACCAGAAATTACACCAAAATCAGGCTTTCGTAAGCGAATAATTTCCATTATTTGATCCATGTTTCCGGATGCTTCTTTTATAGCAACAATGTTTGGGATTTCAGCTAAAGCAAGTGTTGTTTCAGCTAAGATATTTGAACCTGTTCGACTAGGAACATTATACAAGATAATTGGCAATTCTGTACAGCTTGAAATGTATTTAAAATGCTCAATAATGCCATTTTGTGTTGGTTTATTGTAGTATGGTGAAACAGAAAGAATACCATCAACTTTTGAATTGAAAGAAAAACTTTTTAGAAGTTCACCAAGCGCATGCGTGTTGTTGCCACCAAGACCATAAACGACTTTTAATTTTCCTGAGTTTTCGTCAATAACAGTTTTTAGAATCTCCATTTTTTCTTCTTGAGAAAGGGTAGGGGATTCACCGGTTGTGCCTTGAACAACTAAAAAATTTGTACCTCCGAGAATTTGTAGTTGAACTAATTTTCGAAGTGCTTCAAAATCTACAGACATATCTTTCTTGAATGGGGTTACAAGAGCAACTCCTACTCCCGAAAATGGATTATTCATAAATAGCTATTTTTTGTAAATTTTTTATAGCAAAATCAAGCATTTCTCTTGGTTCTGAAGACTCAGTATTTAATAATAAGTCGGCGGTTTTACTGGAGGCATTTATTGAAATTCTTCTTTTAATTTTTGTTCCTTCTACAACTTTGGCAATCCCATTTTTATTTTCACCGATGCAAATTAATAAATCAAATTCTTTCTTTAATTCTGATTCTAATTGTACGTCTTTTAATTTCCCCCAAAATGAGAAATCTAAAGGTGAACAGTAGTAAATTAAGAAGTGTGGAGGCAAGGTTTTTTTATCAACTTCTTTGCTAATATTTACAACAATTATCAAGCGATTCACATTACTTGAATTTAGAATTTTATCTAAAGACTTTCTAAACCCTTTTAATTGTTCGTCGTTTTCATAGTTAAATATAACTAATAAGGATTGTGTTGCATCCCAGCTATTTTTTTCTTTCATGAACTTATCAGTTTTATAAATTCATCTTCACTTAAAATTTGTACTTTAAGTGAAGTTGCTTGTTTTAATTTTGCAGGCCCCATATTTTCTCCTGCTAAAAGGTAAGTTGTTTTACTTGAAATTGAGCTTGCATTTTTTCCACCATTTTTTTCAATTAATTCTTTTAATTCTTCTCTTGAAAACGTAGTAAATGTCCCAGAAACAACTACAATTTTATCAATTAAAATGGATGATAACATTTCTTTCTCTTCCAATTCGAAACGCAGTCCATTATTTTTTAATCGTTTAATCAGGTTTAAATTATTTTCATCCTTAAAATAAGCCTGAACAGAAACGGCAATTTTTTCTCCAATTTCTTCTGTTTCAACAAGTTCATTTAATTCTGCATATTGTAAATTATCAATAGTAATAAATTGTTTGGCTAATTTCTTAGCAACTGTCTCTCCAACAAAACGAATGCCTAGTCCAAATAGTATTCTCTCAAAGGTACTTTTTTTTGAGTTTTCAATGCCTAAAATTAAATTTTTTGCAGATTTTTCTGCCATTCTATCTAAATTAATTAGTTGTTCAAATGTTAAATCGTATAAGTCTGCAGAATTTTTAACGAGATTTTTTGTATAAAGTAAATCAATAGTTTCAATTCCTAGACCATCAATATCAAGTGCTTTTTTACTTATAAAATGTTCAATTTTTCCCTTAACTTGTGGTGGACAATCTTGCTCGTTGGAGCAATAATGATGCGCTTCTCCTTCGAGTCTGATTAGTTTAGTTTGACATTCTGGGCAATTTTCAATAAAAATAATTGGAATCGTTCCTGTCTTTCTTTTTTCAATATTGACACCTACAATTTTTGGTATTATTTCACCACCTTTTTCTAAAAAAACAGTGTCGCCAATATTTAAATCTAGTTTTTGAATTTGATCAGCGTTGTGTAATGAAGCTCTTTTAACAGTTGTTCCACCCAAAGAAACAGGAGATAAATTTGCCACTGGCGTTATAGCACCCGTTCTTCCAACTTGATATACAACATTTTCAAGGATGGTTTCTACTCGGTTTGCTTTAAATTTGTAGGATATAGCCCATCTTGGAGATTTTGCAGTAAAACCCAAGGACTTTTGTTGCCGGTACTTATTTACTTTAATAACAATTCCATCAATATCAAAAGGGAGATTTTCTCTTTCTGTATTCCAGAAGTCGATAAATCGCATTATACCTTCTATTGAAGTTGTTTTTTCTATAAATCTATTTTGTTTTTGAGGAATTTTAAATCCCCAATTGGCTGCTCTTTGAACGGATTCAAAATGCCCTGCATCTGCTAATGATGAAGGATAAATTCCGTATAAAAAAGAATCAAGACCTCGTTCTGAAACAATTTTTGAATCTAGCAATTTAATAGAGCCAGCAGCAGTATTTCTCGGATTTGCAAATAAGGGCTCGCCATTTTCTAGTCGTTCATCATTTAGGCGTTTAAACTGTGCGTGAGGTATAAAAATTTCTCCGCGAATTTCAAAGTCTTTGGGATAGTCGTTTTTTAGGATTAATGGAATAGATTGAATTGTTCTAACATTTGCAGTAACATTCTCGCCTTTTTCTCCATCTCCTCTTGTTAGTGCACGTTTCAATTGCCCATCAATGTATTTTATTCCAATTGCAACGCCGTCGTATTTTAATTCACAAACATATTCTATTGGTCCATCAACAAGTTTTTTAATTCTATTTTCCCACTCAATTATTTCTTCTTGAGAATAGGTATTAGAAAGAGAAAGCATTGGGTATTCGTGTTCAACAGTTTCAAATTTTTTACTTATGTCTGCTCCAACGCGCTTAGTTGGACTATTTACTGATGAAAGTTCTGGGAATCCCAACTCCAATTCCTGAAGTTTTTTTAACAATGTATCAAATTCAAAATCAGAAATTTTCGAATTTGTTTCAACATAATACGAATAATTGTATTGGTGAATCAATTCTGAAAGTCGTTCTATTTCGATTTTAGCTTCTGCAACTGTCATGGTATAAAATTACTCATTTTGTGCTTTTATCATGCGATTTTTACCTTGTAAATCTTTCCTCAGTTCTATGTTTATAAATCCCTTAAGTTTTAATAAGTCACTTATTTCTGCTGAAAAATCAGGGTGTATTTCAAAAAACAAAAAACCATTTTCTGAAAGATTTAATTTGGCATATTTAACAATTGCTTCGTAGAAGATGATAGGATTTTCATTTTCCACAAATAAGGCTACTTCAGGCTCAAAATTGAGCACATTTTCTGCAATACTTTCTCTTTCATTAGATGGGATATATGGTGGATTTGAAATAATACAATCCCATTTATTAACTAATAAATCCCCATTGATATTAAGTACATCTGCAAGATTGAATTTGACATCTAGATTGGTAAGCTCAGAATTTTCTTTTGCAAGACTCAAAGCATCCGAAGAAATATCAAGGCCTGTAACATTTGATTCAGAGAATTTTGATTTGAGTCCTAGTGCAATACAGCCAGAGCCTGTACATAAGTCTGTAATTGTTTTATAAGGACCAAATTCTACTACCCAAGCTACTAATTCTTCTGTTTCAGGACGTGGAATTAAGGCACGTTTGTCACACTTTAATTCAAGTCCAAAAAAAGTAGTTGTCCCATGAATGTATTGAAAGGGCTCATTATTTTGAAGTCGATGTACATAGTATCTAATGAAAAGTAAATCTGATTCTGAAAGTCGAAAAGTAGTATTTAAAATAAAATCACTTGCATTCCAATTAAAACGGAAACAAATAATTTCTTTCCACATTGAATTTATTTCAGTGGATGTGAACAAGTTTTTAAGCTGTTCAGAGAAATAGTTTTTTGCGGTTTTAAGTTGATTGTCGATTACAAACATCAGTTTTTCCGAAGTTCAATAAATTCTTTTATCTTTTCATTTTCTATTAGCACGGTAAGGTTGTAGTAAGATATTGTCCATAAACCTTTGATTTTTATACAAACCCCGCTTCCTCGGCATCCTTGCATCCATGTTGCAAGATCTTCATCAAACCAAGCTGTTTTTCCGTCTTTAGAGAAGTTCCATATTCTATTTGAGGCTTTAAAATCCCATGCTTTTCCTCTATCAAAAAATGTTTTTGAAAATGCTTGAAATTCTTTTTTTGTCCAGCGTTCACCGGGTGCGGTTCCTAAAAAAATAAAATCGTCTGTTAAGCATTTAAAATAGGAATCAAATTGTGCATCACTGGCGGCTTTGTGCCAATTTTGAATTAATTCATTTAGTTTTTTTACATCTTGTTGTGCACTAAAATAGTGTGCATTTAAAGCAATAAAAAAGAAAATAACTACTCTCAATTTTTACTATTTTTTTTAGCCTCAAGCTTTTGACAAGATTTTACTGCATTGTAAACGTTTACAACTTTTCCAGTAGCCGATAAATTCTCAAAATCACCTTTGTATTTTGTTCCAGAAGATAAAATTATGCTTTTTATTTCAGACATAGACAAGCTTGGGAAGTAAGATTTAAGAAGAGCTGCAACTCCTGCAACCATTGGAGCTGCCATCGAAGTACCTTGTAAATTTTTATATTCACTTTGGGGAACAGAATTGTAAATTTGAAATCCTGGAGCAAAAATATCAACTCCTTTTTTACCAAAATTTGAAAAAGAAGCAGTTAAAGAATCTTTTTTAATTGTAGATGCTCCAATTGTTAAAAAATGATCAAGTAGTGCTTCTTGAAATGAATACATAGATGTTGGGTAATTCGGTTCAATATCAATGTCTTTCGCATCGTTTCCAGCTGCATGAATTAATAATACACCTTTAGAGTCGGCATATTGAAATGCCTCGTATACTTTTTGTTGGTGAGGTGAATAGGCTTTACCAAATGACATATTTATTACACTTGCACCATTATCAACTGCGTACCGAATAGCTAAATAAATATCTTTATCAAATTCATCGCCATTTGGAACGGTACGAATTGACATGATTTTTACATTGTCTGCAACACCATCACCACCTTTATCATTTCCTCTAATTGCCGCAATAATTCCTGCAACATGTGTTCCATGGAGTGCATCTGGGCCTTCTACATCTGGATTTCCATAATGTATATCATTAAAATCATCAGGATTATCACCAATTAAAGCTCGGTCATTAAAATCTACATTCAGATTATATTTCATTTGGTCTTCAATATATTTTTTAGTTTCAGCATCAAATTGCTTTAACATTTCCATATATGGTTCAAATTCAGCGCGCGCCTCAGTAACTTCTGATTTTACTTTTAGGTACAATTCATATTCAGCATCTTTCTTTATGCTTGAAGGATCAATACCGTCATATTTCAACATTAATTTTGCTAATATCCTAGTTTTTTCAAGTCTAGCTGCCTCTAAATTCTGACCTTTTTTATTTCCGAGAAAATTCCAGCCGTGTACATCGTCTATATAGCCGTTTTTATCATCGTCAATTCCATTTTTTGGAATTTCCTTTTCGTTAGTCCATATTTTTCCTTGTAAGTCTTCATGTTCAATATCCACACCAGAGTCAATTACAGCTACAATAACTGCTTTAGGTTTTTTGCTTTTAAGTAATTTATATGCTTTATCTGTTTGCATTCCAGTTCCTTCTCCGTTATACCAATTAAGTGTTCCAGGAAGTGCTTGTGAAAAAATAGTTGCATTGAAAAGCAGACTTAGACCAAAACCTGCAATTAGTTTGTTTTTAAGATACATAGATTTTTTTTTAATTTAATATACAAATTTAGTAAATATCTCAAGAATTAAAATTACTTCAAATGTTACTTTTTTGAGTGGAAAAAGATTTCCTATTTGTTCTTTTCAATAATATAGCTTAAAATTTTCTCCATTAAATGCACGCGGTCTTTTCCGCTTACGTTGTGCTTATGCATTGGATAAGGAAAGAAGTCCATTTGAATGCCTAGATCAATAAACTTTTTGACAAGGGCTAAATTATTTTGCATTACCACAACATCATCAATTGTTCCGTGAATTAAAAGCAAATCGCCTTTTAGATTTTTTGCGTGTGTCATCAAGGAAGCTTTTTCATAACCTTCTTTATTTTGTTCCGGGCGATCCATGTATCTTTCTCCGTACATGATTTCATAATACTTCCAATCAGTAACTGGACCACCAGCAACACCAACTTTAAAAACATCTGGTTCTCGAAGCATCAAGGAACTTGTCATAAATCCACCATAAGACCAACCATGAACAGCAAGTCTTTCGGAATCTACAAAAGGAAATGATTTTAAGAAATTTATTCCTGAAAGTTGATCTTCAATCTCGTAATCACCTAAATTTCTATGAATTTGTGATTCAAACTCAAAACCTCGTTCTCCAGACCCTCGATTATCTAAAGTAAAGATTAAGTAACCTTGATTTGCCATCCAATGCATCCAAAGATTAGCGCCACCTAACCATGAATTTGTTACCATTTGAGCATGCGGTCCGCCATAAACATAAACTAAAACAGGGTATTTTTTTGTAGCATCAAAATTCTGAGGTTTTATAAAACGATAATACAAATCGGAGCCATCTACGCCCTTTATTTTTCCTATTTCTGTAGTTCCAATCGAGTATTCATCTAATTTTTCTTTTGAATTGATCAATTCTTTCCTTATTTCAGCATTTCGAGTAAGGATTTTTGCTGAATGAGGAACTTTCAAACTTGTGTATGAATCCATATAATAGTTGCCGTTTTTTGATATTAACAATGAATGCGTTCCAGATTCTTTTGTTAAAAGCTCATTTTCACCATTCATATTACAGCGATAGAAAACAGTGTTTGTTGGGTTTTCTCCAGTTGCAGAGTAGTAGATTTCTTTGCCATCACTACTTGCGCTGAGAATATCTTTAATTACAAAACGGTGCTTCGTTAGTTGCACAGGAAAATCAGTTTCACTTTCTAAATTGAAAGTATAAGCATACAAATTATTGAATCCATCTCTTTCTGAAATCCAAATAAAAATATTTGATTTTGCATCAGGAAAAAAAGCAGCATGTTCAGGTTCTACCCATTTATCATTTTTTTCTTCAAAGAGTTTTTTTACAAATTTTCCAGTTTTTGAATCGTAAACATTCAAGTGCATGTGATTTTGATCGCGATTTACTTCAGCAACAAGAATATATTTTTCATCTGGAGTGAAGCACAAATTCGTAAAATAATCATCTTTATTTCCACGAGGATTAATATAAACAGTCTTGTGGTTTTTGAGTGAGTAAATGCCAATTTTTGGTTCCTCTGATCTTTGTCCCGCCATGGGATATTTAATTGACACTAATTCACCAGGAGTTGAATTGATATCCAATAAAGGATAATCGTGAACATTGCGCTCGTTTTTTTGATAGAATGCCAAATAAGAACCATTAATAGACCAAAAAATACCAGCTGAAATTCCAAATTCATTTCGAGCAATACTTTGACCTGAAACGATGTTTTTATCAATGTTTTTTGTGATTGCTTTCTCATCAACATAGATATTATTAGCAATCGTGTAAGCTAACTGATTGCTTTTAGAATGGTAATTCAAATTTTCAGAATCTACTCCTACTTTTTTTAAGATTTTTCCAGTTTTGTTTACAACATTGTATTCAGAGATTGTCTGACCATCATTAAGAAGTATTGTGGTTTCATTGATCCATTCCATTCCACCAAAATTTTGATAGGATGTTTGAAGAGCAAGATTAAGATTTTCAATTTTTAATAATTCTACATCTTTATCGGCATTAACATTGTTCTTAAAAAGTGTTTTCCAATCTTTACTGCACGTAGAATATTCAGTATCTGAAATCCATAGAAAATTTGTGATTCTTTCGGGAGAAAGACTTCTTTGCAACATAACAGCATCTTTTAAAGAAAGCTCTTTCTTTTGAGATAATGTATATGAAAAAGTGCCGAAAATAACTGAGATTAATACTAAATAAATTTTCATGGTTTTGATATTTTTTACTTAAAATAATGATTTTAATTTAAAATTTATTAAAAATTGAATGTCAAAAATAAACATTTATGGTTTAAACGCTAATAAGCACAAAGAAAATCTTAAAATCAGTTTGTCTCTATGAAATAAATACTTATCTTTGCACCCTTAATAATACTAATTTTAATTTAATAACGTATGAATTCTTACGAAACTGTTTTCATTTTAACTCCCGTTTTGTCTGATGATCAGGCAAAGGAAGCAGTGCAGAAATTCGAAGGCGAGATTAAAGCTACAGGAGCAAAAATCACGCATTCGGAAAATTGGGGTTTGCGAAAGCTAGCTTACCCAATCCAAAAAAAATCGACAGGTTTTTATTTTTTAATTCAATTTGATGGAGATGGCACCTGTGTTGCTCCTTATGAATTATCGATGAAAAGAGATGAACGTGTTTTGCGTTTTCTCACCATGAAAATGGATGTTGACCATTTAGCTTATGCTGAAAAGCGCCGAGTTAAAGCTGGAAAAGGAGCACAAGTAGAAGCTTAATTTATTAACCCTAAAAAAATCAAAAAATGTCAAATGATGTTCGTTATCTAACACCGATAAATATTGATATCACCAAAGATAAATATTGCCGTTTCAAAAAAAGTGGTATTCGTTTTATCGATTACAAAGACCCTGCTTTTTTATTGAAATTACTCAATGAGCAAGGAAAGATACTTCCTCGTCGTATCACTGGTACTTCAGCAAAATACCAAAAAAGAGTTAATAAGGCTATAAAACGTGCACGTCACATTGCTGTATTGCCTTATGTAAGTGATATGTTGAAATAAGTTGTTTGTTGAACTTTAATAAGTAAAAAAATCATGGAAGTTATTCTAAAGAAAAATGTAGATAAATTAGGTTACGCAAACGAAATAGTAAACGTAAAGCCTGGATATGGTCGTAATTTTCTCATTCCTCAAGGCTATGCCTCATTGGCAACTGCAAGTGCAAAAAGAGCGCACGAGGAAATGATGAAGCAGAAAGCCCACAAAGAAAATAAATTGGAGCTTGAAGCACAAGAAATTGCTGCCAAACTTGCTGATGTTACTGTTTCTATTGTAACAAAAGCTGGTGAGAACGGAAAAATATTTGGCTCAGTTAATACAGTTCAGTTAGCTGAAGCGCTTCGAAAAGAAGGTTTTGATATCGATCGTAAATCTTTAAAAATTAAAGACGAACCAATTAAGGAAATCGGAACATTTGAAGCTGAAGCAAATCTTTTTAGAGGTGTAAAGCAAGCTTTTAAATTTGAAGTAGTAAGCGAATAATTTTGCTTAAATAAAGATTATTTAATCCTCTCAAGAAATTGAGGGGATTTTTTTTGCTAAGAATTCAGGTGATTTGTTATATAATCGTGAATTCCCTCCTCTAAACTATAAAAATCTTTATTGTAGCCAGTTTCAAGCAATTTAGACATGTTGGCTTCAGTAAAATACTGGTATTTATCACGAATATCAATTGGAGTATCTATAAATGATATATTGGCTTCTAATCCAAGTGATTTAAAAGTTAGCTTTGCTAAATCTAAAAATGTTCGCGCTTTACCAGAACCAAGATTGTAAATTCCAGATGCTGGTTTCTCGGTCATTAAATAGGAACAAACATTTGCTACATCTTTTACATATACAAAGTCTCGTAATTGACCGCCATCCGAATAATTTGGATTATGAGATTTAAAAAGTTTAATTTCTCCGTTTAATTTTATTTGCTTAAATCCATGAAAAATCACACTTGCCATTCTTCCTTTATGGTTTTCATTAGGACCATAAACATTAAAGAATTTAAGTCCAGCCCAAAAAGGCGGTTTTTCCATTTGCTTTAAAATCCATTTATCAAAATTATTTTTTGATTCACCATAAGGATTTAAGGGAACTAATTTAGAGATTATTTCGTGCTTATCCTCATAGCCAAATTCACCTAGGCCATAAGTTGCTGCACTGCTAGCATAAATTAAAGGTATATTTTTTTTAGAGCAAACTGTCCAGATTTTTTGAGAGAAAAATAAGTTTAGTTCATCAAAAATTTCCACACTCATTTCTGTTGTATCTGTTCTTGCTCCTAAGTGAAATACAATGTCTATCGTTTCATGCGTATTTTCAAGCCAAGCAACAAATTCTGTTCTTTCTATTTTTTTTAAGAATTTCTTTGTGCTATAATTAGAAATTTTATCGGCTCTCGAAAAATCATCTACCAAGATTAAGTTTTCATAACCTAATTCATTTAAATGTCCAACAAGATAACTAGCGATGAAGCCTGCAGCTCCTGTAATAACAATCATAGGATGATTAAAATAATCCGTTGATCTCAGCATCAATCGCGTTAATTATTTTACCTAAGTCTTCTTGACTGTCTGGAAAACGATTGTTGTCAATATCAATAATTAATAATTTGCCTTTATCGTAAGTTGAGATCCAAGCTTCATAACGTTCATTTAAGCGTTTCAAATAATCTAAACGAATACTTTCTTCGTAATCTCGACCTCTTAACTGAATTTGATTTACTAGAGTGGGAACACTTGCTCGCAAATAAATAAGTAAATCTGGAGCGGATACAAATGTGTCCATAAGATTAAACAGCGAAAAATAATTTTCGAAATCACGGGTGGTCATTAATCCCATAGAATGAAGATTTGGAGCAAAAATAAATGCATCTTCGTAAATAGTCCTGTCTTGAATAACCGTATGCTTTGTTTCTTTGAATTCCTGAATTTGTGTAAAACGACTGTTCAAATAATAAATTTGCAAATTGAAGGACCAACGTTGCATATCGTCGTAAAAGTCATTTAGATAAGGATTTTGGTCTACATCTTCGTAATGTGTTTCCCAACCATAATGTTTTGACAAGAGATTTGTCAATGTTGTTTTACCTGCTCCGATATTTCCGGCAATTGCAATGTGCATGATTTAAAATTTAGAATGCTAAAATACAAAAAGCAAAGCTAATTTATAGGCTTTTTAGTGCGAATCTCAAAATTTTATTTTCTGTGTTCATGTAGAGAAATTTCCCTTTGATTTTTATGTCCTTAGGATTTCTATTTGTACTTGTAAAAGTCTTAATTTCTTTATTGATCAAAGTTGTAATCCATGTTTTATTTCCTTCCATTTCAATTAGTTGATTTTCCCAAAATGCTATTTTTTTCGAGTGGTATTTAAATTCGCTACTAAAGGTCATTAATTGATCAAATTCGTAGATTGTTTCTTTTGAATCAAAAAGATACAGGTGATTGTTAAATTCTTGAATTTTTTCAACTTCATTTTCTTCATCACCTTTTAATATTAGACCTTTGATATTATCAACTTTTTGAATTGTTTTGTTAGAAATAATATCAATTAGAAGTAGTGTTGAATTAAATTGATCGTAAATCCAGAATAGATTTGGCCGATTTGAACGGGCTATGAATTTTGCATTACGAATCCCGAATTTATCTAAATAGTTGCATTCACTATTTAGTGTTAAAGTATTGTCAAACAAGCAAATACTTTGTTGTTCTTCAGAAAAAACTGCGATTTTAAGTGCATTTATCGGTTCAATTTGTGCTACATTTCCGATTGATTTAATACTTTGGGAGAATAGTTGTTTTCCACTTGAATCACATTTAATTATTGTGCTTCCTTGAATTAAGTACAAGTTCTGTAATTCGTCTATATTCCATACAGAAACAGCTTTCAAGAAGGTAAAGTTTTTTTCTTCAGTATCTTCAATGATAATTTGACTGTGATTTACAAAAAAAATAAAATAAACAAAAAGGATTGTAACTCTGATTTTCATTCTGACAAATTCTAGTAGAAAGTTACGAAATGATTTCCAATAGCTGTTCAATAACTTTTCGATCATTTGTCAATCGAGGAATTTTATGTTGACCACCCAGCTTTTCTTGCTTTTTAAACCATTCATAAAAAGTACCTTTTGGTACAAAAACAAATCGTGGAAATTCAATGTTAATATTCTTGATCCGTTTTGCTTCATAATCTGCATTGGCAATTTTCAATTCATCATCTAAAGCTATTTTAAAGCGATTATAGTCTTTTGGCTCCTCCTCAAACTCAATGATCCATTCGTGTCCGCCAGTTGCTGATTCAAAATTAAAAAACGGCGCAACTGTGTAATCTTGAATACGCGCATTGTTTGCAGAACTCGCTTTTGCAATTGCTTTTTCTGCATGATCAACAATCATTTTTTCTCCAAAGGCATTCATGTAATGTGAAATACGTCCGCTTACGTTAAATCGATAAGGATTAATAGATGTAAAACGTATTGTATCGCCTATGAGATAACGCCATAAACCAGCGGATGTACTAATAACTAATGCATATTCTGTATCGACAGCAACTTCTTGAAGGCTTATTGTTTCAGATTCTAAATTTTTAAATTCGTTCATAGAAATAAACTCATAAAAAATCTGTGAATTCGTTAAGAGTAATAATTCATCTTTGTCGGTTTGATCTTGCATTCCGAAATATCCTTCTGATGCATTATACGATTCTACATAGTTTATATTTTTCCCTATTAATTTAGAGAAAGTCGCACGATAGGGATTAAAATTCATGCCTCCGTGAATGTATAATTCTAAATTTGGCCAAACTTCGTGAATTGTATTTTTTCCAGAAATCTCTAACACTTTTTTAAGTAGGAGGGAGGTCCAACTAGGAATACCGGCAAGAATACCAATATTTTCATGAATAACGGAATGCGCCATTTTTTCTAGTTTCTCCTCCCAATTTCCTAATAGCGCGATTTCTTTTTTAGGTGTTCTTCGGACCTCAGTCCATGCTGGCAGGTTATTAATAATAATAGCAGAAAGATCTCCAATGAATACACCTCCAGCTTTTTTAGTTATTTTTCCACTTCCACCAATAATTAAATTTTTTACATTGTATAATTTTCTTTTTGGATGATTTGCATAGTATTGCGCTAATAAATCTTTCCCTCCAGCATAATGATTGAATTCAAGAAGTTCTTTAGTTATTGGCAATTTTTTTACGCGATCTGCAGTAGTGCCGGAAGATTTCGCAAACCATTTAGTTTTACCTGGCCATAGTAAATTTGTTTTGCCTTCTATTGATAAATCAATTAACGATTTTAAGGTGCCGTAATCTTGTAATGGAATTTTCTCTTTAAATTCTGAGTAATGAGTATTTATATTTAGCTCTTTTTCAAGACCAAATTCTGTTTTACTTATTTGAGAGATTAAATAATGGAATATTTTCTCTTGGTTCTCATGCGGATTATTTTTATAATCAGCGATCCGTTTCATGCGCTTTCCAATGTACCAAGAAAATAGCGAATTGAAAGGCATGCTAAAAGTATGAAGTTTGTTTTAGCTTAACCCCAAATAAGAATAGAAACAATAATAGCAAGAATAGCAATAGTGTAGATTGTTCCTACAGCAGCAGTTGATTCCTCAAAAAAGTTATCTGACATAAAAATATTTTTTTCAAAGTTAGAAAATGTTTTCTTTTAAAAATCAAAACGCAAAAAAAAACCGAAGGATAATTTTCTTCGGTTTTTAAATTAGAGATCTAAAATTTGTTTTAATTTCTATTTCCTAGAAGTCTAAGCAATGAAAGGAATAAATTAATAAATAAAATATAAAGTTGAAGTCCACCAATTAGCGATAGCTTATTTCTTTCTTCTTCAGTCAAATCTGTATTAGTTGCCACAGATTTTAATTGCTGCATTGAATAAGCGGTAAGTCCAGTAAAAACAAAAACTCCTAAACATGCAATAATGAAACCCATACCATCACTTTTCATAAAAATATTCACGATTCCGGCTATAAACATTCCAATAAAAACCATGTATAAGAGACTACCAAATTTTGTTAAATCTGTTTTTGT
>CAMCYF010000006.1 GCA_945883825.1 Chitinophaga pinensis | reverse complement strand
ACCTATGATGATGATTCAATTGACGAGCCATCTACAGTTATGAATTCAGCCACTATTAAAGATTTTTTACACGAACCCGATCAAAAATTTATTTTAGTTTACGATTTTCTTTGCATGTGGATCTTTCTTGTCGAATTAATTGGATTTGATAAAACTGAGCCAAAAAAACCAAGTGTTTTGCTTTCAATTGGACAAGCGCCAGCTGAAAATTCAAGAGAAGATATAACAACAGATTTATTTAGTAATCATGGAATAGATGAAGATCTTGAAGACGATGATGAGCTTGGATTTAATGAATTTGACGATGATTATTCTGATGATGATTTAAGTGAATTTAGCGAATATGACCATTAATTATGAGGGTATCAGATCCAATCGGTGAAGCAATTCTTGATTACGCCGAAAATAGAAAACCAAATGATATAATCGTGTCTTCAGAATTGTGTGAAGATGACGTAATTCCTCTTGAAGTTCTCTTCCGCACTCGTAAAGATATGCCAGAATTAGAAGTGAAAGCGCTTGAACTTTGTCGTGGGGATGTTTTAGATGTTGGAGCCGGAGCTGGAATACATTGCTTAGAATTACAAAAAAAAGGATTGAATGTTTTTGCTATTGAAGCCTCACCCGGTGCAACTGAGCACTTAAGTAATTGTAATATCCCAGTGGAACATGTTCTTTTTGAAAATTTTGCCCCAAACACGAAATACGATACGATTTTAATGCTCATGAATGGAATAGGAATAGCAGGGACATTAGGGCAACTGAAAGCGACACTTTTACATGCAAAAACGCTATTGAAACCCGGCGGTCAACTAATTTGTGACTCATCTGATATTCGCTATTTATACGAAGATGATGATGGAGCGCTTTGGATGAATCTGAATGCTGAATATTATGGAAATTTTCGTTTTCAAATGCACTACAAAAAAACTTCTGGACCTTGGTTTGATTGGCTCTATATCGACTACGATAGTCTACATATCATAGCAAATAAAGCTGGCTTTTCTTGTAAAAAAGTTTCGGAACAAGATCATCATTTTTTAGCACAACTGAGTATCAACTGATATGAAAAGGTTTCTTTTCTTAGTCTTTTTTACTTTTTCTTTTCTGTTATCAGCTCAAATAGAGAAAAAAAGTCTCCTATGGGAAATTCGCAATCCTACCAATAATCAAATATCATATCTTTTTGGAACCATGCACATCATGGATGAAGAATCTTTTTTTTTACCGAAAAAACTATTGCTCTTACTTGCAAAATCTGAAGCATTGTGTATGGAGGTTAACTCACTAAATAATGCAGAATTATCACCAAATAAGTTGATTTTAGAAAAAGGAAGTTTCAATGATATTTTTTCTGAAAAAGAACTAGATACAATTCATCAATGGGCGAGTGAATATTTATTAATGAATGTCAAGCAATTTGATGAGAATTTCAAGAAAGCAAAGCCATTTTTAGTACTGCAATTTATTCTACAAAATTCGCTTCCAGAATACACAAAGTCACAGGAATTAGAACTTGAAAATACAGCAAAAATCAAAGATATTGAACTTCTCGGCTTAGAAACAATAGATCAACAACTAAAACTATTTGATGATTTAACTTCTTTTGAACAAAAAAATATGATCTTAGATGCCTTGAGAAATCAAGATAAGGCAAAAAATGAATTTAACGAACTTCAAAAACTTTATTTACTCCAGAATCTCGATTCTTTGTATTCATTTATTCAAAAGGATAATTCGCTGCCAAATTCTCGTGTTTTCTTGGAAGAACGGAATATCCTGTGGATTTCACTAATGAAGAAGATGATATCAAAACAAAAAGTCTTTTTTGCTGTTGGTGCGGCACATCTTGCAGGACCAGAAGGGTTAATTGAATTACTAATTAAAGAGGGATATGAACTAAACGCAATAAAATTATGAGAAAGCTAATACAATTTCTTCTTTTTCTACTACTAACAAGTTGTTCAACTTATTCTGAACAAGAAATTCAAGATTTTGATTCACAAATTTCTACTTATATCAAAAAAAACAACTTGAAGTTTGATAAATCATCGTCAGGACTACGCTATTTCATCTCAAAAAATGGAGACGGAAAATTTATTCGATATACTGACAGTGTTTCAATCACCTATTCAGGATTTTTATTGAATGGAAAACGTTTTGACAATCAAAAAAATCCCATAACATTTGCTGTTCGTGATTTAATCGCCGGATGGAAAGAAGTATTGCTAATGTGTAAAAAAGGTAGTGAAGTTAAAATGATTCTCCCACCATCTATTGCTTATGGAGATCATAAATTAGATAATATCCCGCAAAATTCGATTTTGAAATTTAATATGAAGGTTTGGGAAGTAAAATAAGTCGAAAAACTTGCTATTTAAAAGGCATTTCTTACTTTTGAGTTCAAAATTAAATATATCTAAATTATGAGTGTTTTAGTAAACAAAAACTCAAAAGTTCTTGTTCAAGGTTTCACTGGAACCGAAGGCACATTTCACGCAAGCCAAATGCTTGAATATGGTACAAATATCGTTGGTGGTGTTACACCAGGAAAAGGTGGGACAAGTCATTTAGATAGACCGGTTTTTAATACAATGCATGAGGCAGTTGAGAAAACGAAGGCAGATGTTTCTATTATTTTTGTGCCGCCAGCATTTGCTGCAGATGCAATAATGGAAGCTGCGGAAGCAGGAATAGCTGTAATTGTTTGTATCACAGAAGGAATTCCTGTTAATGATATGATTAAAGCCAAAGAATACATTAAAGGTTTTAAATGCAGATTAATAGGTCCAAATTGCCCTGGAATAATTACAGCAGGAGAAACTAAAATAGGAATAATGCCCGGTTTTGTTTTCAAAAAAGGGAAAATTGGTATTGTTTCAAAATCTGGAACACTCACCTATGAAGCAGCAGACCAAGTTGCTAAAGCAGGTATGGGAATTACAACTGCGATTGGTATTGGAGGAGATCCAATAATTGGAACAACAACACAAGAAGCTGTTGCCTTATTAATGAATGATCCAGAAACAGATGGCATTGTAATGATTGGAGAAATTGGTGGTAATCTTGAGGTGCTTGCAGCAAGATGGATTCAAGAACATGGCACAAAACCAGTTGTTGGATTTATCGCTGGAGAAACTGCTCCTGTAGGAAGAACAATGGGGCACGCTGGAGCAATTGTTGGCGGAAAAGACGATACTGCACAAGCTAAAAAACGTATTTTGAGAGAATGCGGTGTTCATGTAGTAGATTCACCTGCTCACATTGGTGCAAAAATGGCGGAAGTTCTAGCCTTAAAAGTTTAAAAAGAAAAACTTTTATTTAACTTATCTTAATTCCAGAAATCCCAGGTTAGACCAATTTTTATTTGAGTAGAAGGCGATGGAGAACCAATAATAAAAGTTTGCATTCTGTTAGCCCACAAATATGCTAAATTATCCCAACGAAGAAAAAAACGAAATTTATCGACTTCAAATCCTGAAAAAACTGCAGCATTCAACATTCCAGAATTCATATTCGTTTGACTCAAAACAGTAAAATCATAAATTCCCATTTGCGGATTAAACATTAAACTTTTATAGCTAGAAAGAGCAATAAAATCAAATCCCAACATCCCTTTTAATTTTTTTGCCTTAAAAATCCCTCCTTTAATCAAGAAACGAGTTTCAAAAGTGTGTTGAGGAAGAAAATTAATGGATTTATCCATCCTTGTAAAAGTATAACTTGGATAAATATGAAAAATTGAAAAGTGTAATTCTGAAGAAATTTTTGCCTGCTGAATTATGGATGAAGAAATAGCTAAATCTCTTTGCCATTTGGAAATACTTGTATTAAAAAAATAATTTTGCTTAAACGAAATAAGGGAATAATCAAGAGAAAAAAACTTTTTACCTAAAGCTTTAGAAATTGTAAACTTTAACTTTTGATGTGTTTGCAATTCGAAATTTTCCAATTTATAAAAAACGTTATTGGAAGAATAATAACGTTGGAAAACAAGAGGTAAGCTTCTTATAAAAGAATGATTTACAGCAATTTTATAACTCGAAAATAGAGCTCTAAATTCTGAAAAAGAACGAAAAGTATTTTTGGCTCCATACAAGTTTAAAGATGAAGAATTTGAAAGTTGAAAGGACTTATTTTTAAATTGAAACTGCTCGTTTATATCAAATTCTGTCGTATCGCTTTTATTGTCAAAATTTGCATAGTTCCAATTTCGTAAAACTGCATTTATGGAGAATTCAAGAGAGGGAGTTTTATAAAAAATACCAAGTTGATTTTCAAACGTTTTTAAAGTATATGAATCACTGGTCTGTGTACTATCAAAATAAATAGAATCATAACTACTGATAATAGTGGAATTTTCAAAATAAGAACGCTTTAAATTTTCATAAAACTGCTTTATTTCTAATCCAAATACATGTAAAGAATCTGAAAACAATGAAAATGAATTTGTTAAACAAACTTTTGAATTCGTTAAAAGGCTGGAAGCATCATTTTTATTTACAGGAAGTAATTCTGGTGAAAAGTTTACTGCTTGAGAATCACTCACCACTCCCCCGTTCCACTTGCGAAGTTCTTTTGCACTTCTTGCCTCTAATAAAAATGAATGTCGCTTTGACTTTCGTGCTAACTGAAAGGCGTAAGAACTTCTGGAAAATCCTGTATTTCGAAAAAAACCATCTGTTTTATCTGTTCCTATCTGTGCATTGAGCAAAAATCCTTTTTTAAATGCTTGTTGATATTTTAAACCTAATAATTGCGTGCCCTGAGTTCCAAATAAATATGAAAAACCAACATGAGGAAGGGCTGAAAATGTTATAAGACTTTGCTCCTTTTTTAGAGGGTAATAAATCGATGAATTCATATCAAGTAAATCAATACTTGGAAAACCAAAAAGATTACTAAATGATTTAATAGGAAAAGAAGATGCTAAATATATACTATTTATTTCTATTGTGTCTAGTTTTCCAAGTGTTGAAAAGGATGACTTTAATGTGTCAGTCTGAGCTGCTATTTGTATTTGAGAATAACAAAAATAGTTGATAATAAAGAAAAGAAAACTAATTCTTAGATGCATCATAGAAAACAAACTTAACAAAAAAAGGGGCAAAAGCCCCTTCAATTTAGTTCAAAAAGTAAAATTACATTTTATTGATAAAAACCTGAAGACCAGATTTTAAGTTTGCTGCTTTATTTTTGTGAATTACATTCTTCTTTGCTAATTTATCCAACATTGCAACAACAGTAGGAAATAAAATTTCAGCTTCTTTTTTATCTGTTAATTCCCGTAGCTTACGAGCTGCATTACGTGTAGTTTTATGTTGGTATTTATTTAAAACTCGCTTAGCATCGTTTGAACGAATTCTCTTGATTGATGATTTGTGATTTGCCATTATTGTTTTATTAAATTATTTTAATTGTACTAAATTAATATTTTTTTGGCTATTAAACCAATTTTTATGCAGCCCATAGGAGAATCGAACTCCTGTTACCAGGATGAAAACCTGGCGTCCTAACCACTAGACGAATGGGCCAAAAATCAAAAATTCTCAAATTTGAGTTTGCAAATATAGTGTGAAATTCTTTAACTGCAAGGTTATGTGCTATATTTTTTAAATATTATCAGACTCGTCAGCTTTCATTTTAAAGCCTAATCTCTTTGCAGTTTGAAGCTTTAAACTTTCTCCCATTAACTGAATTTGTTCTACCGTAATTTCACTGAAATAGTCAAAAGGTGGAATGTGTAAATCAAATTGTAAAGCATAGGCAAAAGATAGTTGTACAATTGCTGCAATGAACTCGTCATTCACGACAGAATTTTGTGTATCTCGAAAAAGTGAGCCAAGGTGTCCTTTTCCTTCAACATAAAAATGGCGTTCGTGATTAATAAAAATTCGGCCTATAAGATAACCGCTGTCGTTCATTCGATGCTGAAGAAAAGACTCCGCTAAAAAATTAAAAATATTGATGATTCCGAAATAACCATTATTTTCATTCGACCTGAAATAGGCTGTCCCCCATAGTGGATCATTATCTGGCAACTTAAAAACATTTCTATGCAAATTAAAAACCAAGACATCACTTCCGATGTAAGCATGAATTTCGTGTTCACCTTTGTCTTCATAATTTAAACGAATCCGAGGATCTTTAATCTTCAACTTTAGCGCATCTAATTCCTTACAAATTGCTTTTTTAAAAGACATGAAAACTTTTTCGCAATCATCAGCAACATCTTGCTTTAATGCTGATTTATCCAAAAGTAACTTCAATAAATGCTCTCTGTTTTTATTTAGTTCTTTTTCTTTCATTTAATAAAATTAGTTTACCAAAAATACATATTTTAAGTAGATTCATGAAATAGTATTGTCTGCGAAGTGCAGATTTAATTGAGAAAATCTTATTAAAAATTAGGAATTATCATGAAATGTAACGAATTTTGAATATTGTCTTATATTATATTATTAAATAGTGGACAATACAAATAAAAAATAAGTTGCTAGTCATGAAAAAAAGTATTTGGTTTGTCATAAATCCAATATCTGGTGTTCGTCGAAAAGACGACATACCGCAGCTTATTCATGAACATTTGGATCATAGTCAATTTGATTTCAAAATTAAAAGCTCAAGTTACAAAGGTCAGGCAATTGAAATCGCAAAAGAAGCGATAGAAAAAAACATTGATATAGTCTGTGCTATTGGTGGAGATGGTTCAGTGCACGAAATTGGAACCACTCTAATCGGATCAAAAACTAAATTAGCTATTATTCCAATTGGATCTGGTAATGGTTTAGCACGGCATATGAATATTCCGTTATCGATTCCAGAGGCAATTTTATGTATTAATTCAACGAATGAAATTCAGATGGATACTGTTCTTGTAAACGACAATCCTTTTTTAGGTTTTGGAGGCTACGGAATAGATGCGCTCATTGCAAAACGATTTGATGAAGACAAAAAACGTGGTTTTTGGACCTACGTTAAACATGTTTTTAAAGAGTATTTTAAATACAACCCCATTAATATTTCAATTGATACAAACGGACAAATTAAAAAAATGCCCGTTGTGATGTGTACAATTGCAAATACCTCAGAATTTGGAAATGGCTTTGTTTTTTCACCAAAGTCAGATGCTACAGACGGAAAAATAGAACTAATCTTATTGAAACCATTTTCGAGGTGGCGAATTCCACTATTGGTATACCAATTCTTCATGGGGCGTTCAGATCGCTCACAATTTACCGAGGTCATATCCTTTAAAAAAGCAAAAATAAATATCTCTCAAGGTCTGGCTCAATATGATGGTGAACCAACTATGGTAAAAAGTGAATTAAATGTTCAAGTAGTTCCAAGAAGTCTTCACATCTTAGTCGGAAAATAACAAATGGAATTTGTTCAAGCAGATTTATGCGCTTTTCTTGAAATCCTAAAAAATTTAGACGAAAAAAAATCAGCATCTTGGGGAAAAATGACTCCTCAAAGGATGATTGAACATTTAAGCGATTGTATTTATATGTCTTGTGGCATAGGAAATCATGAACTCCTAATTCCTGAAGAGAAAATTAAAGGAATGCAAGCTTTTTTAATCAGCGATAAAGAAATGCCTCAAAATATTCAAGTTCCATTTGCAAAAGAAAATACTCCTCTTCGAAATACTGACATAGAATTAGCTTTAGATGAATTTACTATGGCTTGGGTTGATTTTGAAGAAATGTATTCAGAAGATTCAAAAAAAACAGCGCTTCACCCCTACTACGGCAATTTGAATTATGAGCAATGGCTTTTATTGCATTCAAAGCATTTCACACATCATTTCACTCAATTTGGATTAATGTAATGAATCCTTTACTCTTATCGCTTATTATTGGCGTCCTATTAGGTACTGGAAACTATATAAGAATTAGAAAAAAAGGGTATAAATCACCCAGCCAGTTATTCCTAAGTATTCTTGTTTTTTTTGGATTGACATTTACTATTTTGAAGTACTTCTACAAATAGCTTACAGGCGGTATTTCTTAAAAAAAGCATCCCAATTCCATACAAAATTACCCATTACTTCATCCATTCTCTTTAAAAACAATGGATTTGGTGCCTGCATTCTGCGGAAATATTCATCCTGAAATTCATTTAATTTATATTTATGAAAAACTGCTTTAGACATTCCATAAATCCAATTTTTTGATGGATGATTGATCCGTAAAATAAAATTCTGATATTCTTTTACGATTTTTTTAAAAGCGTTTGCATCGAGATCATAAAATTTCGAGAGTTTTTCGAAAATAATAGTTTCAACTCTTTCAGCTTGGTCAGCATCGAAAGTGCTTTCTAAATAAGATAGATTACCAACAATAACAATTAATCCAAATTCTCCATTATTGTACTTATCAATATTTGGGGAAGTTGTAAAGGCTAAATCTTCATTAATTAATTGTGCAACTTCAGAAAAGCCATTATCAATACTGTCATAAAGTGCATTAATAAAAATATTTGCTACTTGATTATCAGTTAGTTTTCGCTTTATCAGTGTGCTAAACATCTCTATAGTTTATTAATGTGGATAATTACAAATTTAAGGTGCTACTTAACTGCATTGATTCTTACTTTTAAAGTGTTATTAACCAAGTTTTCAACAGAGATAGTAATACTAAATTGTTTACAACTCTATTTTTCTTTTTTCTAAACTAAACTTACCTTTGCACAAAAATTAAGATATGAAAGCAGTAATTTCAACGAATAAAGGACAAATGCATGTTGCATTATACGATTTAGACGCACCGAAAACAGTTGCTAATTTTGTAAAATTAGCCGAATCAGGTTTTTATACTGGCCTTAAGTGGCACCGAGTTATCCCTGACTTTGTTATTCAAGGAGGTTGTCCAAATGGAACTGGTGCAGGTGGGCCGGGATATCAAATCGATTGTGAATTAGATGGTGAAAATCAATTTCATGATACGGGTGTTTTATCTATGGCTCATGCTGGAAGAAATACTGGAGGTTCTCAATTTTTTGTTTGTCATTCCAGAAGAAATACAGCTCATTTAGATCGCAACCATACTTGTTTTGGAAAAGTTACAGAAGGTTTAGATGTTTTAGATCAAATTCGTGAAGGTGATTCAATTGATTCAATTGAAATAATTAAAGAATAGAATTCATTGATTTTTCAATCAACGCAAATTTTTTCTGCTTGAAAAAAGCCGCTTTCAACATCGATGTCTATTCTTCCTAAATAAACACCACCCCATCCAACTTGATTAACTAAAACATCTTTGTTTTTTACGTTTTTAAGGACAAGCGGTTTATCAAAAAATGTATGCGTATGTCCTCCAAGAATTATATCAATATTTTCTGTTTCTGCTGCTAATTTCCTATCCGAATTAATTGATTTGTTCTCGTACTCAAATCCCAAATGTGAAAGGCAAATTACTAAATCACAGGATTTAGATTTTAACTCACTTGCTATTTTATTTGCAGTACGTATCGGATCTAAGTAGCGTGTATTACCATATTTATCCTCGGATACTAATCCTTTTAGTGCGACTCCAACTCCAAAAACACCAATCTTAATTCCTGCTTTATGAAATATATGGTAGGCTTTAGTTTGTCCCGATAGAATTGTTTCTGAAAAATCATAGTTCGCACACAAAAACGGGAAATTAGCAAATTGTTGTGCATTTAAAAAGCCCTCTAAACCAATATCGAAATCATGGTTTCCCATTGTTGCAGCATCGTACTGAAGTAGCGACATCAATTTCATATCTAACTCTCCGTTGAAAGTATTAAAGTAAGGTGTTCCTTGAAAAATATCTCCTGCATCCAATAATAAAACATGCTCTTCTTCACTTCTTATTTTTTGGAGAATAGTGTGGCGTTTGGAAACACCTCCCATGTTAGGGAATTTAGAATGCTTGCTTGGGAAAGGCTCAATTGTTGAATGTGTATCATTTGTATGCAAAATTACAAGGCGTTTTTTTTTCTTCAGATTTTCTTGGCTAAAAAGTGAAGGTGAAACAAGTAGAGTTCCTGTTCCTAAAACTATATTTTGGATAAAATTTCTTCTTTTCACACGCGCATTATTTTATTCTTAATTCTTCATTAAAAATTAAAGTATCTTGACTTTTTACTTCTTCAATAAATGCATTTCTAAGAAGTTTGCCATTCATTATTGCATTTGTTCTTTGTTCAAAAAAACTCATTTTATCCCCACCATTCATTAAGTAATCTGAGGTAAGAACCCAGAAATGAGTCATTTTTTCATTGTTTCCATTTATTAGCAATCTTCCATTTTCTAATTTAGCATTTGCTATTGGTTCACCACCAGATTGACTTAAATACTTTTCAATCTCAGCAAGAGAACTTATTGGAAGTTCAACCCAAACAATCGTGTTGTCGAATGGCATTAATTTATAAATATCACCAAGAGAAACTGTTCCTTTGCCTATTGTTGAGCGCAAACCTCCTGTATTGAGTAAGCAAAAAATTGGCTGTATTAATTTTATATTTTTTGTTTGGTTTGCAAAAATTGCATCTGCGCACCAATTCATAAGTGAGGAAGAAGGCCGTTGAATCTCAAAATTATCTTTTGAGAAACCAAGAACTTGATTCATTTCCTTGTCAAGTGAATCTTTGTAGGGCTGAATCAGTTCGTCAATTTTTGACGAATTAGACACAGAAGAATCTATCGTTTGTTTTGGTGATAAGTGATGTAACGTTAAATGGGAAGAGCAAGCGAAAAGACTTGCTACAAAAAAAACGAACCACAATATCTTAATCATTATTCAATGATGAATGAACCTTTGGTCTTTCCGAATTCTGTCGTAACTTCTATTAGGTATTTTCCAGATTTTAGGTTTTGCCCATCAATTTCCAATACAGGAAGACTTACAGATTTATTTTTAACAACAACTCTTCCTAATAAATCAGTCACCTTATATTCAGTAATGTTTGTCCCATTTACTTGCGCATATACTTTCCCATTGGAGGGAACAGGAAATACTGAGAAATTACTTTGAAGTTGTTCCTCTAAACCAACATTACAGTCAATGTCTAAATAGGTCATATTGGAAAAACTAACATGACAAGCATAATTAATGGAATCGATGTAAGGATTGCGGTTATCTTGAACGCTGTAAATGTATTCTTGACGTGCAATTTCGTAGGAATCTGGCAAATCAGAAAAATGCCACGTCTTCAAGATTTCTTGGTCTTGGTAATTGGGTATGGCCCAATTTAAATTATTTTGCCCATTGTAAGCTGTCGCCATATAAAATATAGATCTGGCAGAATTTCCCTTTTGAGAAGCTTTTGGCTCATAAACCATCTGAGAACCATTATATCCTACACTTCCTTCCAAATAATTAAACAATACATTGCCTGTAATTTCATTGAGCGGTAAATTGCTTCGGTAAGCGTTGGCGTTAGCAAAATTAGTTGGATATAGATTGTGTTGGTCAGTATATTCGTTTTGCTCAGGATTGTCGCAAGGAAAAGTTGGCATCCAAGAGTGACAAAAAGTATGTTCTCTAGAATAGCCAGTAGTTGTCCAGTCGAAAGGATCATTAAAAACCTTGTTTTCTCCTGTATAGGAACAGGTCACAAAAGACTGCCCACCAGTAGTATCACGCACTTCGAATTGGTTCATCACAGTTTGTTTGTAGTTAAAGTAACTAATAAAGTTATGTGGTCCGATTAAGGTAGATAGGTCTGCAATGAAAGTTGAAGATGACGTTGAGATACCAGAATAATAAGAACCTATGTTCAAACCTGTAGAAGTACAATTTCCTGTTGCTGGACTGGTAGTTTTATAGTTTTCAAATCCGGCTGGACCGTTAAAGCCATAAACTGCAAAATAATAGTTTTGGTTTGCTCTTACACCTCTAGGAATAAAAGAGGTTCCTGCACCTAGGTATGCTACTTTTGAATTGCCGATGATATCTCCTCGGAAGTAAGTATTAGCATCAGTTGGTATTCCTGAAACTGGCGCACCTTTGCTCCAAAGGACCAAATATTTTTCAGTGTTACTTCCTTGAGTGTAAGCACCACTTAAAGTGTATGCTTGTAAATCACTGAAGTTTAAATTCGTTGGATTTGCATTGGGTTCTGTAGCTAAATTGTCTAAGCCTACTGCTAAAAGATTTATGATGTATGGGTTTTCATCATTGTCATTGTTCACTATGGTGATGGTAGCAAAGCGCGAACCATTAGCAGTTGGCGTAAAGGTTAAGGGGAAAATTTGCGAACCTAATCCCAAAACAGAAGCGCTACTTAAAGTTGTATTGAATTCGGAAGCATTTGCACCACTTATTAAGGTGGAGCTGACACTCAGTGCTTGGGTTCCTGTATTTTCAATTGTCAATGTATTATTGCCAGTGTTTCCGATCACATAACTACCGTTATTCAGAACAGTGGATCCGTTTATTTTGACATTGATTTCCCATTGTGGAGCAACATAGGCCACAATGTCTGAAGTAAAACGAGGTATAATTTGGTAGTTCGTATTATATTGTCCTAATAAACCGGTAATTGTAACAGGTCCTGTGGGTATAGCTGATCCATCTATATTGGTAGAACCATTTATTCGAACATCGAAAGTATTGTTGCCATCGGTGATTTGAACCGTGGAATTACCTATCGCAAAGGTTCCAGTTTGTACAAAAGTTACATTTTCAAAACGTATCAGCTGTGACTCAAGCAATTCATCTGCACTTGAAATGGGTATTATGAGTGGTGTGTTTGGAATCACCGGTCCATGATTCGTGAATGTAGTTGTTGGAGACAATTCCAACAAACCACCGAAATCGAACAAAACACCTGTTGCTGTAATAGAATCACCTACCGCAATACTAGATAAATTCGTTCCATAACAAGCGATTCCTGCAGTTTCATCTTGTACATAGCGTATCGCTCCCAATTCTGTTCCGTTGGATACAACACCTCGTACAGTTACGCTGGTTCCGATAGATAAATTCCGGGTATCAGAAATAGTTTGAGCTTGACTCATAAAGCAAAAGCTTAAGGTAAATAGAAGTAGTAGGTTTTTCATTATTTTTATGTTAGTTTTTAAAATTGTATTCCTAGTGAAACATTAAATCTAAAGCCACCGCCAAACATTACTGTTGCTGAATTGGCGTCGAAGTTATCAAATGATCCATTTTGATTGTTAGTCGCATCGGAAATAAAAGAGGTGTTTAATAAATTAGTAATCGAACCACTCGCAATAAATGTAACTGATTTTAACGGATATCTGAATCCTGCAAAGAGATTAACTAAACTATAAGCAGGCATTTTCCAAGATTCTCTTCCTCCATTTTCATCTTTTAGAGAGAATGGGTCAAAATTCGCATAATAACGATCAAAATATTGCGCTTGAATTTTGAAATACAAGTTTTTAATTGGTTCATATCTTAAAGAAGCTGCAAGTGCAGTTTGTGCAGCATCACCTACGTGCACTCCTTTAGCATCAAAAGTAACTTCAAGCGAATCATATTGTGGCACAATAACTGTTTTTGAAGAATTCCAGAACCAATCACCATAAGAAAACATTAACTCAGCTGATAACTTATCATTTATTTTATATGCGATATCAATTTCCCCACCTAAGTGAATTGCATCCATACCGTTAATGTTTATCCGGATAAATTCTGTTGGATCTTGAGGATCTGGCACCTGCACTCCGTAAGGTACTGGTTTATTTCTCCAATTTGTATAATAAGAATTTATATTTACTCCAAATTTTTCACTTGCATAATTGTAACCAAGTTCAAAGGCCAAAATTTGTTCATTAGATATAATACCGAAAAATTCGTTTGAGTTATTATCAATTACGTTAGAGAATTGAGGAGTTCTGTTTAAGAATCCTAAATTTACATATGCATTTGCATTTTTGTGAAGGTTGTAGCTAAAGCCAGATTTAAAAGTAAATCCAGGGATAAATTTCCAATCAGTACTTGCGTATTTTAAACCTGGAGAATTGGATATACTAATTACCTGCCCGTTGTAGCTAATTGAATCACTTGCTCCAACTTGTATAACAGTGTCTCCTAAATCTAACGTACGTTTCTGGAAATAATCTATACCTTTATAACCGTTAACTATTCCAGATAAGTTGATGAAATAAGCAAATTTATCACTTGTATATTCCACTTGTCCAAAAGCTCCTGTCCATTGAACAATTCCCATTCTATCCGCATTAAATGTATTTTTTGCAATTTTGTCTCCAACACGCATCATAGCAGTTGCAGAATTATTATTGGCGGTACTAACGAAATAATCTCCCCCTAATAAATCTTGTACTTGTTGGTAATGTCTTCCTTCATAGTAGCGAACATCTAAGCCACCTGAAATCTCCATTTTTTTTGATAGCGTGTAATTAAATTGCCCAAGATAACCAGTCCAAAAGTGATTATTGATGCTTGCTAATAAGATTTGATTTGACTGGATTTCAGTTGCACTGTATTGAGGATTGATATTTGGTGTACCGAATAAAGAATTAACTTTATTTTCTTGCTCAATTAAATCCCAATTGATTAAGCCTGTTGAATCTCTCAAAATACCAGTTGAATTTAGCATGCTAGTTCCACCACCTCTACCAATTGACATATACATAAGATTTGATATAGCTAACTTTTCGTTCACTTTCCAAAAATCTTTTAGTGTAATTTGAGGTTTTGAATAAAAATTCAATCGTTCATTTACAATTTCTTTTTCTCCATTACCATTTGTTCTATACCCCCAATGTTGATTGAAGCGAATTCCCTCATTAAAAAGAAATTGAGAAGAATCGATTTGAACACATAACCCTCTTGCTTTTTCTGCATCAAAATACTGAATTGCTTGGTTAAATGAACGTTGACCATGTCTTTGTGGAGCTGCAAATGCTGAAAGAGTTATTAAATGATTTTTAATTTTTTTAGATACTTTTCCATAACCAAAAAAACCTTGACTTGGCGTTCCATATACCCAACCGTCTGCTTGTTTATAGGAACCTGAAACGGTGAATCCCCAACCTTTTTTAGACATCCCTGAATTGTATGCAAAAGTGGTGCGAAGCATATTTCCAGTGCCATATTCTTGTTTTAAAGAACCACCTTTTTTACTTCCGATTCCAGAAGTCAAGATGTTAATTGTTCCACCAATTGAAGGCATCGCAATTTTAGTTGCTCCCAATCCCCTTTGCACTTGCATTTGAGAAGTGATTGCATCTAAACCAAACCAGTTCGACCAATAAACAGCGCCATTTTCCATGTCATTTACTGGTACACCATCGATCATTACTCCGACATTTCGTTGATCAAACCCACGGACATTTATCCTTGCATCACCATCTCCACCTCCTGTTTGAGTGGCATAAACTCCGGCAGTTCCATTTAACAACATTGGCAAATCTCGTGAGCCTAATTCCTCTGTAATTTTTTGAAGAGAGATTTTGGTCAAAGCTACCGGAACATTCCCCTCTTTTACTAAGTTACCAATTACCTTCACTTCTTCTAATTCTTGATTTCCTCCTAAAATAACATTTAAGAATGTTGATGCTTTTTCTATATTTATGATTTGTATAACAGGATCAAAAGAAATCATACTTACACTTAATGAATAAGGGCCATATTCCATATCCAAAAGTGAACAGCTACCATCAAATTTTGTAATGGATTTATAAATTTTATTTGGGTCGGACTTACTAGTAGCTACAACTTTTGCACCAACAATAAAATCTTCACTATCTAATCCATTAACTTTAATTAATAAGGTTCCTTTATTGTTTGTCTCAATATTTTGTCCTGAAACACAAAAAATTAAAACACAGAATAAAAATAGAAAATATGATTTCATAGTTAATGAACTAAATAAAAACTGATAATTTCGTTTTGGTCTAGTAAATAATTAAATTACTTTAAAATTACCCTTTTAATAACTTGAGAATTATTTTTCATCGTTATTTTCAAAATATAAACTCCTTTATTCCCAGTTAAATCTAAAAGAATAAGTGGATTATTGGAGTAAGTATTTGAAAAAATTTGCTGGCCTAGTGCGCTTATCAATTGAATAGATTGAATATTTTCAGCATTTTTTAAATAGACTAATCCGGAAGTTGGATTTGGAAAGAGAATTAATTCTGCTTCTTGTGTTTCATTAATTCCTACAGGATTACAAGAACAATCATGAGATCCTAAAGATAACCAATTGCCATCTAAAATTGGATTTCCACTTGTTCCAATTAAAGTATCACCATTTGCATCTAGGCGAACAATTACGGGAGGAATAGAGTCCCATTCTAACAAAGGGTCAAAAAATGAAACTAAAGTATTTACACCCTTTACGACACTATTTTTACGTATCATAGAGTGATCCTTAGTGATTAATACACCAGCTCCATTATTATAAGGAAAAGTAGAGGACCATGCGCCATCATTCCCAGTTGATGAACCACTTGAATTTGCTGGATTTTCACCAATTTTACCTATGATGTCAACTATAACTAACCCAGGTACATTTGTGGGGTTAATAAGTGTTGTTAATAAAGATGGAAGCGTTCCTTTTGCTAGTAGCACTGCATCATTTCCATTCCAATAAAAAGAATTAGATGTATTATAATCTGAACAATAAAAGCCATCAGCTCTTACTTCTAAAGAATCCCAAATCGGTGCTTCTTGACCTGTACCATCTGGATTTCTTTTATCTATAATTGCTACATAAACATCATAGGGGGCAATTGTCCCCGATAATTGAACTGAATTAGCAACAGTAGCCGTGCTTGAACCATTTGAATAGCGTGTTACAAAATACTGACTTAAATCAATTGGAGTAGAAGTAGGATTGTAGATCTCAAGTGCCTTATTGTTGGACCATCCTTCAACATATTCAGAAATAAATAATTGACTACAATTTTGAGCAAAAGAAAAAGTTGCAGTAAAAAATGATAATAATAGTAGATTTTTTTTCATAAGAGTTAATTTAAATTAATGAATAAACGATTAGAAGCTTTGTAAAAAAAAATAATTTTTAACAAATAATTTCATTTTTTTGAATGGTTTTAGCATAAAAATTGCCTCTAGGAGTTCACTCAAAAAATTATAAAACAAATTTAATTCTTTTTTTTTGCTTTGTGATTAATTTTTTGTTAACATTTCTTAAGATTGTGAGTCAATAATGTTTGGATTTGGCATAAAGTGAAAAAAAAAAATCTTAATTTCGGCAAGTAAATTTACACTCATGAAAAATATTTTTTTTAGCGCCTTTTTGTTTTTATGTCTTACTAAAATTGTTGCTCAAGAGCTTTCAATTGAAAAAATATGGAAAAAATACGAATTTTCTTCAAAGGGAATTGCCGGTTTTAAATCCATGAACAATGGAACGCATTATACGAAACCAGGAAATGATTTATCCATTCTAAAATATGACATATTAGACGCTTCAGATCTTGGAAAGACACTTGTAGATTCTAAAAATTTAGTTTACAACACTAAGATGCTTGAGTACGATGATTATGAATTTAATTCTGATGAAACAAAAATTTTATTTTTGAGTGAAACGAAAGCAGTTTACCGCAGGAGTTTTACAGCTGAATATTTTCTTTATGACATTGCAACAAAAAAATTGGAAGCACTAGACGAAAAACATCATCCTCAAACCTTGGCGGAGTATTCTCCCGATGGAAAAATGGTTTCATACATTTATGGAAATGACTTATTTGTTAAAAACCTGCAAACTGGAAAAATTACAAAATTAACATTGGATGGGAAACGCAATAAAGTAATAAATGGAACGACAGACTGGGTTTATGAAGAAGAATTTTCAATAACGAAAGCATATGCTTGGTCACCAGATAGTAAAACAATTGCGTTTTTGCGTTATGATGAAAAAGCTGTTAAAGAATATTCTTTGGAAACTTACGGAAATCTTTATCCTGAACATTACGAATATAAATATCCAAAAGCTGGCGAAGACAATAGTAAAGTTACAGCACATTTGGTAAATGTAAAGTCTGGAGCGATTAGCAATTTAACCCTAGGTGAATATGAGTATATTCCAAGATTAAATTGGTCGTCATCTTCTAATCAGTTGATTCTTCAAACGATGAACCGGCATCAAAATAATTTGAAGTACCATTTAATTGATTTAACTAAAGGGAAGCCCAAGCACAAAATTATTTTTGAAGAAAATTCTGATGCTTATATCGATGTTGATGACAATTTATTAATTTTAAAGGATGGCCAAACCATTCTTAGAGCAAGTGAGGTAGATGGCTACAAGCACATTTACAAGTTAGGTTTTGATGGAAAAGCAACACAAATAACAAAAGGATCTTGGGATGTGATTGATTTTTTAGGAATAGATGAATCTAGCAATACCATTTATTATTCTTCAGCAGAAATATCTTCTATACAAAAATCAATTTATTCCATTCAGCTAGATGGAACAAATAAAATAGATTTAACAAAGGAAGTGGGTTACAATGAAGCGGAATTTTTATCGGGCATGAAATTCTTTATTCATACTTACTCAAATGGAAATACACCGGCTAAAATTTCACTTTGTAAAAATGATGGGTCTCTTGTTCGCATTTTACAAGACAATAATGAGCTAAAAGATCGCTTGAAGCCTTATAATTTGAGTAAAAAAGAATTTTTTAAAATTTCCGCGAATGGTGTTTCCTTAAATGCCTGGATGATTAAACCTCCAAATTTTGATCCGAGTAAAAAATACCCCGTTTATTTTAATGTTTATGGAGGTCCTGGACACAATGAAGTCCTTGATTCATGGGATGGTTCAGATTTTATGTACCATCAGTTATTGGCGCAAAAAGGATACATTGTTTTTTCAGTAGATCCAAGAGGTACAATGTATCAGGGAACGAAATTTAAAAAATCTACTTATTTAGAATTAGGAAAACTTGAAATAGAAGATATTATTAATTCAGCAAAGGAATTGACAAAATTGCCTTATGTTGATGGAAATAGAATTGGAATAATGGGTTGGAGTTATGGTGGATTTATGGCTTCTTTAGCAATCACAAAAGGAGCAGATGTTTTTAAAATGGCAATAGCAGTTGCACCGGTAACAAATTGGCGTTATTATGATAATATCTACACTGAGCGTTTTATGAGAACTCCAGCAGAAAATGAAGCAGGTTATGATGGAAATTCACCGATTAATTTTGTTGATAAAATGAAAGGCAAATTCTTTTTAATTCATGGGTCCGCTGACGATAATGTTCATTATCAAAATTCAATGGAAATGATTAATGCTCTGGTAAAAGCAAATAAACAATTTGATTTATTTATTTATCCAGATCGAAATCATGGAATTTATGGTGGAAACACACGTAATCACTTGTTTACAATGTTGTTTGATTACGTTGTAAAGAATTTATAAGCCCGATCTCAAATTATTTTTAATTTTTTAATAAATTATTCATATTCTGTGATAATTTTTATTAGAAAAGTTTCGTAATTTTATAGACTAGTTTTTTTTTCTAAAATTACACACGTTTATATATGTCAGAAATTGCAAAAATAGAGCTCGATGGTAAGGTTTATGAATTACCTGTCATTGAAGGTTCTGAAAATGAAAAAGCCATAGATATCTCTAAATTGAGAGAACTAACAGGATATATCACAATAGATACAGGTTACAAAAATACAGGTGCAACAAAAAGTTCTATCACATTTTTAGATGGTGAACTAGGAATTTTACATTACAGAGGCTATTCTATAGAGCAATTGGCAGAAAAAGCTTCATTCCCAGAAGTTGCACATCTTCTTATTTATGGAGAATTGCCAAATCAAACAGAATTAAATGACTTTGAATCAAGCATCAAAAAGCATACTTTGGTTCATGAAGATATGAAGCAGTTTTTTGAAGCATATCCTGCCCAAGCACATCCAATGGGTGTTTTATCTTCTATGATATCTTCATTGGCTACATTTTATCCTGAATCGCTCGATCCTAATAGAAGTACAGAAGCAAAAAATTTAACTGTTCATCGTTTATTAGCAAAATTACCAACTTTGGCTGCTTGGGCATATAAGAACTCAATGCGTCACAAGTTTATGTATCCAAGAAATAATTACAATTATTGTGAGAACTTCTTGCACATGATGTTTGCAATGCCAACAGAGGATTACCATGTAGATCCTATTATTGTAAGTGCCTTAAATAAATTATTAATTCTTCATGCTGATCACGAGCAAAATTGTTCTACTTCAACCGTTCGAATTGTAGGGTCCTCTCAAGCAAATTTATATTCTACTGTTTCTGCTGGAATTTCAGCTCTTTGGGGTCCGTTGCATGGTGGAGCAAATCAAGAAGTAATCGAAATGTTAGAACAAATACACAATGATGGTGGTAACGTTGACAAATGGGTTTTGAAAGCTAAAGACAAAGAAGATCCTTTTAGACTAATGGGATTTGGACATAGGGTTTACAAAAATTTTGATCCACGTGCGAATATTATTAAAAAAGCATGTGATGATGTATTACAAAAACTTGGCGTGAACGATCCTTTACTAGCAATCGCTAAAAAATTAGAGAAAGTTGCCTTGGAAGATGAGTATTTTAAATCTCGGAATCTATACCCAAATGTTGATTTCTATTCTGGAATAATCTATAAAGCAATTGGGATTCCTACCGAAATGTTTACTGTAATGTTTGCACTTGGCAGACTTCCAGGATGGATTGCTCAATGGAAAGAAATGACTGAAAATAAAGAGCCCATTGGTCGACCAAGACAGGTTTACATTGGTAAAACTTCCAGAGAATACGTGCCTTTGTCAAAAAGATAAATTACAGCTCACAAATTTAATGTAAAGCTATTCCTCGGAGTAGCTTTCTTCATTTTTAGTCTTTTTGGAACCGTCATAAATCTCAAATTTCCTAAAACTACATTCTAAATCGCCATTAAAAACTTTTATTTTTTTCGTAGGTTTTAAGCCAATACTTTTCCAACCCTCCTCACTTGAAGAAATAATCCATGCTTCAGAATTTGTCATTGAATGTTTCATCCATGTACCTAAAGTATCATATAATTCAGGAATATCTGTTTCCATACGTTCACCATATGGAGGATTAGTTAGAATAAAGAGTTTTTCTTCTGTTTTTGTAACTTGATCAAAGGGAAGCACAGAAGTTTTTACAAAGCGCCCAAAACTCATACTGCGAAGATTTCTTCTTGTTTTTAGAATCATTTCATCTGAAATATCTGAACCAATAATTTCACAGGGCAAAGATCTTACGATACGCGGTGCACTTTCAAAAATCTCATTCCAAAGCTTTTCATCGTAATTATTTAAATTTTTGAATGCGTAATGCTGTCGCTCAATATTTGAGGGTATTCCAGTTGCTAAAAATGCAGCTTCTATTAAAATTGTCCCAGACCCACAAAATGGATCCATGAATGTTGTTGTTCTATCCCATCCTGATTGACGAATGAGACTTGCTGCAACCACTTCATTTAGAGGTGCTTCTCCAACTTCTTCACGGTAGCCACGTTGAAACAATGGAAGTCCGCTTGTATTAACGGATATCGTAACTTCATTTTCTTTTATGTACAAGTCAAAAAGAACTTGAGGTTTTTTAAGATCAATATTTGGTCGTTCGTTTTGTGTTTCTCTAAAACAATCTACAATTGCATCCTTAAGAACTAAAAATGGATAGTGCGTATTTTTAAAAAGAGTCGAAAAAACTGCGCCTTTAATAGCAAATGTTTTGTTTGCAGAAAAAATCTCATTCCAATAAATACCAGACGCTTTTTTATATAAGTCATCTTCAGATTTTATAAAGAAATGTTCTATTTCTACTAAAATAGAAATTGCACAGCGAATATATAGATTGAGAAAATAAACGTCTTCCCATGAGCCATTTATTCTTACAGCTCGATTTAAAAATTCTATTTTATCGTAACCCAATTCAATTAGTTCCTCTCCTAATGTTTGTTCAAATCCAAAAAAACATTTTAGTGTTATTTTGAGTTCACTTTCGCTTGTCGTTTCTTTTGATTTCATTTTAAATTTTTATACTCTAACTTTGTGCAAAATAACAAAATTGCCCAGACTCAGCTACCTGTTAGCCCCATTATTTATCATCATTGCATTCTTTACAAGTGCTCAGCAGCGCGTTGGATTAGTATTAAGTGGTGGTGGCGCTTCTGGAATTGCGCATGTTGGCGTTCTCAAAGCACTAGAGGAAAGAGGCATTCCTATAGATTTTATTGCAGGAAGTTCGTCTGGAGCTTTAGTTGGAAGTTTGTATGCATGCGGTTATTCTCCGGAAGAAATTGAAGCATTTGTATTAAGTCAAGAATTTAAATATATGACTTCAGGTGATTTAGATGCAAAACATCACTTTTTATACCGCCAAGAAGATGCAAATGCTAGCACCTTTAATTTTTCAATTTCACGCGATAGTATTTTACGAAAATCAATTCCATTGAGTATCATTACTCCTATATTGATGGATTTTGAAATGCTGCGTTCCTTGGGAATTACCAGTGCAGCTTATAAAGAAGATTTTGATGCCCTTTTTGTGCCATTTCGTTCTGTTGCATCGGATGTTTTAAATAAAAAAAGTGTTGTTTTTCGATCTGGTAATTTGAATGAAGCAATCAGAGCATCCATTACTTATCCTCTGTATATTAATCCTATAAAAATTGATGGTAAAATTTACTTTGATGGTGGTTTGTACAATAACTTTCCTCTTGATGTTATGTACAATGAATTCAGCCCAGATTTTATTATTGGAAGTAATGTAACAAATAATTCAAGTGTTGTAGACGAACAAGATTTTATTGGCTTATTAAATACGATGATGACCAAACCAACAAATTATGAGATGCCCTGCAAAAATGGACTTGTAATTAGGCCAAATACCAAAGTTGAAACCTTTGATTTTAATAATATTAAACAAGCAATTGAAGATGGTTATAATTCAACATTATTGTATTTGGACTCAATAGAATTATTTGTTAAAAATAAAGTTCCTAAAGAGTTTGTAAATAAAAAAAGATTATTATTTAGATCTTCAATTCCTACATTGAGAATTTCAGAGATAAAATCAAGAAATGAAAATAACTCGGAGTTAAATTTTGTTAAAAAAACTATGATTAGAGAAAAAAAGAATGAAGTCTTATCAGAATTAACCTTCGAAAAACGTTTTTTTAGACTGTATGAAGCTCAACAAATTGATTATATTTTTCCAACATTAAAATTAAAAAGTGATTCAAGCTATGCGTTAAATTTAAACCTAAAAAAAGCACGTAATTTTAAATTTGATATTGGAGGTCACGTTTCTTCGCGCGCTGTAAACATGGCTTATGTTGGAATAACATATAGAAGTATTAATAGTGTTGCATCAAGTATACATGCTGAATCCTATTTTGGTAAATTTTATAGCTCAGCAAAGGCTGATATTAGTATTGACATTCCTGCCATTATACCAGCTACTTTTTCGACCTATTTCGTTTTAAATCGCTGGGATTATTTTAGAAGTTTCGCTACTTTCTTTGAAGAGGTTCAACCATCATTTTTAATTCAAAATGAGATTTATTATGGAATTAAAATAAAACATTCCGTTACAAATAGTATAAAATCTACTTTTGATGCAAGATTTTTTAGGCTCGAGGATTCATATTATCAATCGACTAATTTTACAAATACCGATACTGCAGACATGACAATTTTTAGAGGTTTTTCTGCAAGTTGGGAACTTAAAAAAAGCACATTAAATCGAAAACAATTTGCTAATAGAGGTAATTTATTTTTGTTTAAGGTTAGATTAGTCGATGGATTCGAAAAGTCTTTCGCTGGATCTACTTCTTTTTACGATAGTATTTTTAATATAAATCACCAATGGATAAATTTAAATGCAGAATTTCAAAATTATTTCAGTTTAAAAAAACTTCTTCATGTTGGGATTCATTTAAGAGGACAATTAAATTCTCAATCACTATTTTCAAATTATACTGCTACTTTATTATCATTGCCAGCTTTTTCACCAGTTGTAGATGCAGAAACTTATTTTTTATCTGAATACCGTTCTCATCAGCATTTTGGTGGTGGACTTAATCTAGTTTTTACCCTTAAAAAGAATATTGATTTTCGAATAGATGCCTATTTTTATCAACCGATTATTTTATTACAA
Organism: Chitinophaga pinensis; assembly: GCA_945883825.1. Lineage (GTDB taxonomy): Bacteria > Bacteroidota > Bacteroidia > Flavobacteriales_D > Crocinitomicaceae > UBA952. The sequence goes on along the minus strand of CAMCYF010000006.1, from coordinate 60,748 downwards.
AAAAATGAAAATGGTTCAAGTCAATTTACAAAGCCTCTTAAAGGAAATACTTTTTTGGGGTCTAGTTCATTCGTTTTTCAAACGCCAATTGGACCGCTAAGGGCAACTTTAAATTATTTCCCAAAACAAGATAAACCTTTTCAATTTCAGGTCAGCTATGGCTATGTATTATTTAATGAGCGAGCAATTCGTTAAATTAATCCTCTTGATCTCAATAACTCATCAAGAGATTCAATGTCAGTGTAAAGAACATCTCGTGGTTTACTTCCTTGAAAAGTGCCAATTATTCCCATAGCTTCTAATTGATCTACAATTCGTCCAGCACGATTGTAACCTAACTTTAATTTCCTTTGAAGCAAGCTTGCCGAACCTTGTTGGTTTATTACAATGATTCTTGCTGAATCGACAAACATAGAATCGATTTCATTCATGTCTACTTCTCCAATATTATCTCCACCTTCTGCTGTGTATTCTGGTAATATAAGTGCTTCAGGAAATGCCCGCTGCTCTCCAATAAAACTGCAAATATCTTCAACTTCTGCTGTGTCTACAAAACCACATTGGAGTCGAATAATATCTGAACCAGTTGAAATAAGCATATCTCCTCTTCCAATCAATTGGTCGGCTCCTGATGCGTCAAGAATTGTTCTAGAATCTATTTTAGACAATACCCTAAATGCAATCCTAGCAGGGAAATTAGCTTTTATCATTCCAGTAATTACATTAACAGAAGGTCGTTGAGTTGCTACAATTAAATGTATTCCAATCGCTCTGGCTAACTGTGCAATTCTAGCTATTGGATGTTCTATTTCTTTACCAGCAGTCATTATTAAATCTGCAAATTCGTCAATTAGAACAACTATATAGGGCATAAAATAATGACCTTTTTCAGGATTTAATCTACGAGATATGAACTTAGCATTATATTCTTTAATTGTCCTAACTCCTGCATCCTTAAGTAATTCGTAGCGATTATCCATTTCTACACACAAAGAATTTAAGGTATTCACTACTTTCGATGTATCTGTAATAATTGCATCTTCTTCTCCAGGTAATTTTGCTAAGAAGTGGCGCTCTATTTTGTTATAAAGCGTTAATTCTACTTTTTTAGGATCAACTAATACAAATTTTACCTGTGCAGGATGTTTTTTATATAAAATAGAAACTAAAATAGCATTTAATCCAACTGATTTTCCTTGTCCCGTAGAACCAGCAACTAATAAATGCGGCAGTTTTGTTAAGTCAAATACATAAGTTTCATTGGTTATTGTTCTTCCTAAAACAACGGGTAATTCACCGTCAAAATTCTGGAATTTATCAGAAGAAATTAGGGAGTGCATGCTAACCATTTCAGGATTTGAGTTTGGTACTTCTATTCCAATAGTTCCTTTTCCTGGAATAGGTGCAATTATTCTAATTCCAAGTGCGCTTAAACTCAAGGCGATATCGTCTTCTAGATTTTTTATTTTTGAAATCCGAACTCCTGGCGCTGGTACAATTTCATACAAGGTAACAGTTGGACCAACAGTGGCTTTGATTTTTGCAATGTCAATTTTGTAATGTGAAAGCGTTTGTACAATTTTATTTTTATTGGATTCAAGTTCTTCTTTATTAATCGAAATATCCTTATTCCCAAAATCTCTTAGTAAATCAATAGGAGGTAAAATATACCCATCTAAGTCTTTTTTTGGATCATACTCACCAAATTCTGCTACTAGTCCAGCTGCCAAAACATCTTCTTCTCCATGTTTACTCGTTACTTTTTCAGTAATTGAATCACTTTTTATTGGTTTTTCATCTGGTTCCTGGCCAATCTCAATTTCAAAATCATCATCTTCCTTTATTGTAACAATTAATTCACTTTCATCAAATTCTGCATCATCTTCATCTGAAAAATCAACAGTTTCTGAGACGGCATCTTTTTTTATCTGCTCTTCTTTTATCGTGTTAACGACTAAGATGTCTTCAAACTCATTTGTGTTTTTCTGTTCTTCATTCTCTATATCAGAATCATTACTTTTATCGTTTTTAAAATAGGAAAATAAAGCAGCAAAATTTGGATTAAATTGAATTGCAGTTAAAACATAAAACGACATGATAAGTAATGAAATAGTTCCTATTTTCCCGATTGTTAAAATCATCCATTCGTTCAAATAAAATCCAAAAGTACCTCCTAGATAATTTACTGAATAAGAGAAATATCCTAAAAAAATTGATGACCAAATCATATATGTTAAACCAATAGTAAATGCCCTTCCAATGTTCAGAATACTTTTTCCAAATAGAATTTTTATACCTGAAATAAAAAGCAGGAAACAAAGAATAAAAGAAGAAATTCCAAAGAGTCGATAGATTAAGAGGTGGGATGACCAAGCGCCAAATTTTCCTAACCAATTTTCAACTGGTTCTTGAGAAGAATTAAAAAGTAATTCAAATAATGATCGATTAAAGACTTTATCTTGGTCTAGTGTCCAAGTAAATAAATACGAAACACAAGCTAAAAAAAGATAAAGTGATAACAAAGTAAAAGCAGAACCAATACTAATTTTAAATTTCGACCAATCAAATTTTATTTTTACACCTGATTTTTTTAAGTTGTCAACAGCTTCAGCTTTGCTATCTTTAGATTTATTTTCTCTAACTGATTTCGATGTCTTTTCGATAATTTGATCTGGAGAATTTGGTATAAAATGGTTTTCTTCCATGTTAGATAAAGTATATTTAACGAAGGTATACGAATAAGCAACAAGAGAGAGTTAATTTATTAGGAAGTATAAACAGCGTATTGTTAGCAGGGGTTTAAAAAAACTCTTTATTTCTTAATTTTTGTCTTATTCCTCAGATGACTTTAAGAATTCATTAGAAAAATCCTCAAAACTTACAATTTTAAATTCTTTTGGAATCATAAATAGTTCTAAAGGAGGGTTGTTGTTTTTCAGTTCTTTAAGCGTGTATTTGAATAAACCATCTTTTGTTGGTATATAAAAAAGAAGTGGAAGTCCAGGAAGATTTTTATAGACATTGGCATATTTAGCAGAGATGCTTTTCGTATAATAAAAGGTAACCGCTTCTGAGATTTCTTTGTGATGAACAAGTAATTTTTTAACAGGTATTCCAGCGATTTTACGCATGCCCATTTGTTTTTTAAATGTATAATTTTCAATAGAATCGATGACTAAATGCTCATTCGTGCGAACCGCAAAATTTTGTTTGGGGGTTTCTAACAAGATATACGATCTATTTAGCCTTAAGTGCTTAATAAGTTGTTGCTTTCCGGAATTAGAATTAAAATTAACCACTTTTAGCAAGGAGTCTTTTGCATAAATAATCATAAAAGTACGATTCGTGTCTTTCTTATCTACGCGTTCAATTTCATACGTTAATTCTCCAGAAAAAACATCGTTTTTTTGTGAAAATACGTACTGAAAACTAAAAATGATAGCTAAAAACAGAGTTAAATATTTCATTTAAATTTTTTATGCTTGGGGTAAAAGTATAAAATATTAAATTATTTTATTCTTTGAATTGTAAATTAACTATTAAAACTACTTTTTTTTAGTTTCTCTTGACAGATAACTAAAGTATTACTATTTTTGTGCACGGAGAATTGGCAGAGTGGTCGATTGCGGCAGTCTTGAAAACTGTTGTACCGAGAGGTACCGTAGGTTCGAATCCTACATTCTCCGCTTAAAGTCTTGTATTAATTGCAAGGCTTTTTTTATTGTTTTTAAAAATAGCAACTATTGACAATTTTGAAATAGTTTAATTTTTTAATTTTGAATAATCTAAAAATTAAAGTGTGAAGCAAGTCCTTAAATTTATATTTGTTTTTTCTTTTGTGTCGATAGGAACAGCTCAATCATATTGGCAACAGGAAGTTAACTATACAATTGTAGCTCGTTTGGATGACAAAAAGCATGAGATTTCAGCATTTGAGGTTTTTGAATATGTAAATAATTCACCAAATTCTTTGGATAAAATATACATCCATTTATGGCCAAATGCATATAGAAATGGAAATACAGCTCTGGCAAAACAACAATATAAAAGCGGGAATAATATCTTGAGTTTTGGTAATGATAGTTTAAAAGGTGGTATCGATTCCCTGGATTTTCAGTCAAATGGTATTCGTTTAAAATGGGAATATGATGCTAAGAATAGTGACATCTGTATTTTACAGCTCCAAAATCCCCTAAAATCTGGAGATAGAATTCAAATTTCTACACCTTTTAAAGTGAAAATTCCTTCTGGCGAAATATCTAGATTAGGACATGTCGGGCAATCCTATCAAATCACACAATGGTATCCAAAACCAGCTGTTTACGATAAAAATGGGTGGAATCAAATGCCATATTTGAATCAAGGAGAATTTTATTCTGAATTTGGATCCTTTGACGTAAGTATTACACTACCTAAAAATTATGTAATTGGTGCAACAGGCGATTTACAAACCGAAAGTGAAAAACTATTTCTCGACGAAAAAGTGGCAGAATCACAAAAAAGACTTCCCGATTATTTATCTCAAAAACAAGGTAGAAATGGAAAAACCCCTTTTCCACCCTCAGATAGTGAATGGAAAACGATTCGTTATACGCAGGAAAAAGTGCATGATTTTGCTTGGTTTGCAGATAAACGTTACGCTGTATTGAAAGGCGAAGTAGAATTACCTCAAGGAAAACGAAAAGTTACTTCTTGGGCAATGTTTGTTCCGCATAATGCGATTTATTGGCAGAATGCTATAGAATATATCAATGACGGAACTTATTATTATTCATTATGGAATGGAGATTACCCCTATAATCAAGTTACAGCTGTAGATGGAACAATAAGCGCCGGAGGAGGAATGGAATACCCAAACGTTACTGTAATCGGAAATGCTAGTTCAAAAGAAGAGTTGGAGGTAGTTATTGTGCACGAAGTTGGACACAATTGGTTTTATGGAATTTTAGGGACAAACGAGCGTGTTCATGGTTGGATGGACGAAGGAATGAATACGCTAAACGAAATGCGTTACATGCAAACAAAATATCCTAAAAATACATCATTCTCCGATATGATTTTAAATGGGCGCTTACATTTTAATGATTTAGATCACCACGACATGGGAGATGTTTCTTATCGGACAATTTCCGGCTTTGGTGCTGATCAACCTATTGAAACACACTCGGAAGATTTTACACCAACTAATTATGGCTTAATAATGTATCAAAAAACAGGCTTGGTTTTTTTATACCTGAAAGATTATCTTGGGGAAGAATTATTTAACAAGGTTATGCATGATTATTTTGAGACATGGAAATTCAAACATCCTCAACCTGAAGATATGCGCAAAACAATGGAAGCAAGCTCGGGTAAAAATTTATCATGGTTGTTCGATGATTTAATCCAAACAACAAACCATATCGATTATAAAATAATGAACGTTCGTTCAATGAAAGTAGGATCCATAGTGAAAGTAAAAAATGTTGGGCAGGTAAATGGCCCCATAACCATAAATGTATTCAAAGATTCAATTTTAATTGAAACTGTTTGGGTGGAACCGGGTGTGGAAGAAATTAAAATTAATTCTAATCGTTCTCAATTCACACGATTGGTAATCGATGATGCGAGGAATATTCCCGAGATTAACCGTGGAAATAATACTTGGACTAATAAGTTTCTTTTTCCAAAAATAGAGCCCTTGAAATTTGAGTTATTAATCGGTGATAATGAAACAAAAAAGACAAATATTTTTTGGTTACCTTCAATTGGTGGAAATGTATACGATGGATTACTTATTGGTGCTGCTTTCCATAATATGGGTATTCCTTTCAAGCCTTTCCAATATTTTGTTGCGCCGCAATTTTCTTTCGGAAGAAAAAATATTGCGGGCATGAGCGAATTCAGTTATTCTTTCCTGCCAAAACAGAATTTTAGAAATACAAGAATCGGACTTTCTCTAAAAAACTTTGGCTTAGATGATTCAACTGGTTCGTTTTTGACAATCGCACCTTATTGGTCATTAAAATTAGGAGAGCGTGGTAATGCAAAACCAACAAGTCATACTATTCTTATTCAAACCATCTATTCTAGTTTAAACCAAGAAGCTAATTTAACTGAGCAAATTGGTGCTTTTGGAGAATATATTTATAATGTAAATCTGCCGGATCATATTTTTAATTTTAAGTTAAGAGGTGAATACATGCAAACGAAATCTAATTCTGATAATGTTGCAAGATTATTAGCATCAAGTACTTACAAATACCGTTTTCTTAAAAATAAATCAGATAGATGGATCGAATTACGAGCAAATTTTGGAAATATATTTTTATATAATAATTCAACCGGTGTAGGGAATAATTACCGTATGTCAATGAGTGGCGCTCGGGGAAATCAAGATTTATTCATGGAGGACTATAACTTCGGTCGCTATGAAACTTCAGGAATATGGTCGCAGCAACGTATGAGTAATTTTGGCAATTTCGCTAGCACTTCTGATTTTGGAAGCTCTTCTTTTTGGATGGCTTCAACTAATCTGTTTACTCAAATTCCAAAAATTCCAAAAATTATTGGTGTTTTTGCTGATTTTGGTACATTTTACGATGGAGCTACTGTTCATTCTATGTATAATGCAGGTATTGGAATAAGGCTTTCAGGTATTTTAAGCATCTCGTTTCCTTTTGTTCAAAGTTCGAATATGGGTACAGATATATTTACTAACTATCAAAATAAAATCCGATTTACATTAAGATTAAATCCTGTTAATAAGGGAATTTTAAATCAGATATTAAACTAACTTTATACAAATAAAAATTATTATGACTGAATCAACTGAATCAAAAGTATCATTCGGAAAAGTATTTTGGCCAAGTTTAGTAGCAATTATGATTGCAAGTATTGCAGGTCTTGTATTTTTCTTTTTGATTTTAGGAGGGATTATTGGTGCTTTTAGTGATTTCGGACCTGAACCTCTCGCACTTAAAGAAAAAACAATCCTGCACATGCAATTAAAGGGCACTATTTTAGAAAAAGCTGATACTGAAATTGATCCTACAACATTTACAATTTCTAAAAGTATTGGACTTCCTGATATTTTATATGGCTTATCAAAAGCGAAAGAAGATAAAATGATTAAAGGGCTTTTTATTGATGTTTCGGATGTAGATTGTGGCATGGCAACGGCACGTGAGATAAGAAATGCACTTAAAGATTTTCAGAAAAGCGGAAAGTTTGTTGTAGCATATAACTCAGGAGAGTATATTTCACAAAAAGCATATTACATAAGCTCTGCTGCAAAAGAAGCTTTTGGATTTCCAACTTCTGCTTTTCAATTAACTGGATTGGGTGGTGAAATGATGTATTACAAAGGAATGTTGGATAAATTAGATTTAGAAGTGGAAATAATTCGTGGAAAAAATAATGATTTTAAAAGTGCTGTTGAACCATTTTTTAGAACAAACATGAGTGATTCTAGTCGTGTACAAGTTCAGCGCTACATCACATCTATTTGGGAAGATATGTGCAACGACATTGCGCTTGACCGTAACATAAAAACGGAAGATTTAAATCTTATTGCCGATGAGTTAAAAATTACGCGCGCTGAGGATGCTGTTTCTTTTGGACTTTTAGATGGTGTGAAATACCGAGATGAAATGATGGACTATTTAATGAAAAAAGTTTCTGAGAAGTCAGAAGATAAGCTAGAATTTCAGAATTTTGAGAAATATGCAAAAAGAACATTTTCCAATGAACAGGATATCGTAAAAAATCAAGATCCTTCTATTGCAGTAATTTTAGCAGAAGGTGAGGTTTCTACTGACGGAGATGGCTTGAGTTCTTTCGATATCTGCAAGCTTTTTAAAGATGTTAGAAATGAAAAATCAATTAAAACTGTTGTTTTTCGTATAAATAGTCCTGGAGGAAGCGCTTTGGCAAGCGAAGAAATTTGGCGCGAGGTCGCTTTAACAAATAAAGTAAAAAAGGTAATTGTTTCTATGGGAGATGTTGCAGCTTCTGGAGGCTATTACATTGCAAGTCCAGCATATAAGATATTTGCCGAGGCAACAACAATTACAGGGTCAATTGGTGTCTTTGGAATGATTCCTTATACTGGAAAGATGCTTCAAAACAAATTGGGCATTACATTCGACCAAGTAAGTACAAACAAACATTCTGTGCTTTCCACTAATCGCAAATTAAGCCCTGAAGAATTGGCTATTACACAAACTGAATTAGATCAGATTTACGATCAATTTTTAAAGCGTGTTGCAGATGGTCGCAAGATGACAAAAGAGGAAGTAAATGTTATTGCTCGAGGTCGAGTTTGGACAGGGCGAGATGCATTGCGAATCGGTTTAGTAGATCAATTGGGTGGCTTGCCTGATGCTATCGCTTTTGCAACAAATAATGCTAAATTAAAAAATCCTAAAGTTATATATTACCCACTTAAGGAAGATGATTCATTTTCACAACTCATTGAATTAATTGAAGAAGAAACAGAAAATGATGTCCGTATAAAATCAAATGCTATGCCCAAAGAATTTATGGAATATTACGAGAAATTGAAGAAAATTGAAGGAATGTCTGGAATTCAAATGAGATTGCCCTATGATTTAACAATCAAATAATCAGATTAAAATAATTTCGGAAATTTAATTGGATTTTCCTCTGTTAAAATTCCGTATGCTTTCTCAACAATGTCATCTATACTCGGTTTTGAGAAATAATCGCCATCTGATCCGTATGCAGGTCTATGATCTTTAGCACTTAATGTTTCAGGTGCTGAGTCTAAGAAATTATATGCTTTTTGTTCAACTAGGATTTTATCAAGCATAAAAGCTGTTGCACCGCTGCTAACATCTTCATCAACAAGTAATAAACGATTTGTTTTCTCCAATGATTTAGCAATAACATGATGAATGTCAAAGGGTAAAAGTGTCTGCACATCTATTAATTCGACAGAAATACCCATTTCTTCTAACGTTTTTCCTGCAACTTCACATAAATTAAAGGTGGAACCATAAGAAACGATCGTTAAATCTGTGCCATTTTGTGTGATTTCAGGAATTCCTAAGGGCTCTCTGAACTCTCCAATATTAATCGGTAAGCGCTCTTTAGTTCTATAGCCATTCAAAGGTTCTATAACAAGAGCGGGTTCATCTGCTTGCATCAATGTATTGTAAAATCCTGCAGCTTTTGTCATATTTCGAGGCACACAAATATGCATACCACGCAATGAATTAACAATCATTCCCATAGGAGAACCGCTGTGCCAAATTCCTTCCAAACGATGTCCTCGTGTACTAATTATTAATGGTGCTTTTTGTCCGCCTTTTGTGCGGTATTGAAGTGTGGCAAGATCGTCTGATAAAATTTGGATTGCATACAAAAGATAATCCAAGTATTGAATTTCTGCAATTGGGCGTAAACCTCGCATCGCTAAACCAATTCCCTGACCGATAATCGTACATTCACGAATGCCTGTATCAAAAACCCTCAAATCACCAAATTGCTCTTGAAGTCCTTCCAAGGTTTGATTAACACCACCAATTTTTCCAGCATCTTCTCCAAAAACTAAAAATTCAGGAAACTTTTCTAATAATTTTCTGTAATTGTCTCGAAGAATAATTCTACCATCTTCCATAGAAATTTCTTGATCGTATTCAGGAGGAATAGCTTCGATTTTTAATGCTGATTTAGCTGATTCAGAATGAAGATGTGAGCTATAACGATCAAAATTCTCTTTAATATTTCGGCTAATCCACTCTGATAATCTTATTTTTGCAGGAGAATTCTCCGCTCTTACCATGCGTAATACTTTTCTAGCTAAGCTTACAATATCTTTGCGAATTGGTTCAATTGTTTTTTCAAGTCCTTCAATTTCTTTGGTAATAAATATGCCATTTGGACTCTCATCTGCCAAAGATTTCAGGATAGCAATTAGCGCTGAATAATCTTTTTTTATAGAATCGTTAAAAGATTTCCATGCGGTATTTTTTGCAAGTCGCACCTTTTCCTTTGCTTCGCTCTGAATTTTTTCTAAATCTTCTAAACTTGCGAGGGCTAAGCCATTTACATTAAAAGCTAATATCCATTCTTTAAATTTTTGAATACAGTCGAAATCTGTTTCCCATTTTAAGCGTTCTTCAGATTTATAACGTTCGTGTGAACCTGAAGTTGAATGACCTTGCGGTTGATTAACCTCCATTACATGAACTAAAACTGGAACATGTTCTGTACGTGCTAAGTGAACAGCTTTTTCATATGTTTCACAGAGATCTGCATAATCCCAACCTTTTGTAACGAAAATTTCGTAACCAGATTTTTCTTTTGTACGCTGCATTCCTGCTAATGCTTCTGAAATACTTCCTTTTGTAGTTTGAAATTCTCTAGGCACGGAAATTCCAAATCCGTCGTCCCAAATCGACATAACCATTGGAACTTGAAGAACACCTGCTGCATTAATTGTTTCCCAAAATGGTCCTTCTGAGGTAGATGCATCGCCTATTGTTCCAAATGCTACTTCATTTCCTTCGTTACTAAAATTTTTAAATTCCGATAAATCCCGTAATTGAGAATTGTTACGATACATTTTTGATGCCAATGCTAAACCAAGTAATCGGGGCATTTGTCCTGCTGTTGGCGAAATATCTGCAGCGCTATTTTTTTTTGACATTAAATTTTGCCACTCACCATTTTCATCGAGATTCCTTGTAGAAAAATGACCGCCCATCTGCCGCCCAGCTGATTGAGGTTCGAATTCTAAATCAGTATGTGCATATAAACTGGCAAAATATTGTTCAATTGTTAATTCCTCGATTGCCATCATGATTGTTTGATCACGGTAATATCCAGAACGAAAATCGCCATTTTGGAATTGTTTAGCAAGTGCAATTTGAGCTAGTTCTTTTCCATCTCCAAAAATTCCAAATTTTGCTTTTCCCGTAAGAACTTCTTTTCTTCCTAAGAGGGATGTTTCACGAGATTCACAAGCCAAGCGATAATCAGCTAAGATTTGATCCTTAAATGTATTAAAGTCAATTGCTGTATGTTCACTAATTGTTGAGCTTTCAGTCATATTTTTGAAATCAGAGACAAATATACGGAAAAGTCGTTTGTAAGAGAAAAATCACGAATTTTGAATAAATTATTTTAAATGGTAAAAATTGAATTGTGTGCAGCCACCCAAGAGGCAGTTTTATTAGCAAAAGAAAAGGGATTAGACAGAATTGAACTTTGTCAAAATCTTGAACAAGGAGGACTTACACCATCTTTTGGCATGATTGAATATGCAATGGATTTAGGGCTTGAAACGCATGTGTTAATTCGCCCAAGAGCCGGAGGATTTTGTTATTCTAAAGAAGAACTAAAAGTTATTTTTAAGGATATTATCTCCTGTAAGAAACTTGGCGTTCATGGAGTTGTAGTTGGCGTTCTAAAAAATAATTTTGAAATCGACCAAGATGTTTTAAAGCAAATAAATGCAATTACTGGCGATTTGGTTTTAACATTTCATCGTGCTTTTGATGAAACAATAGACTGGAAAAAATCAATGGATATATTGATTAAACACCACTTTAAAAGAATTCTAACATCTGGCTTTAGTTCCAATGTAGACAATGGATTTACGGTCTTAAAAGAAATGATAGCTTATTCAAATAATCGAATTGAAATTATGCCGGGTGGAGGTGTAAGTGCTTCAAATGCACAAAAAATTATTCGTGAATTAAAACCAAAGGGAATACATTTTTCAGCCACCACAAATACACTTTTGGATGAAGATTCTGCTTTTTCAGAAAAAGTCTTGAAGGTTGATCCAAAAAAAGTAAATCGAATTGTATCAATTATCAGAGAGTAAGCCTTTATACAAAATGAACTATTCAATGTTCAATTTAGTATCTTTGCATCTAAATTAAAAAAAATGGCCTTAAAATGTGGAATTGTTGGATTACCGAATGTTGGAAAATCTACACTTTTTAATTGTTTGTCGAACGCAAAAGCACAAGCAGCGAACTTCCCTTTTTGTACTATTGAACCAAATATCGGTACGATTTCTATTCCCGACGTACGTCTGGAAAAATTAGAAGTCTTGGTTAAGCCTGAGCGAGTTGTTCCAACTACCATGGAAATTGTTGATATCGCAGGACTTGTGAAAGGAGCTTCAAAAGGTGAAGGGCTTGGCAATCAATTTTTAGCAAATATTAGGGAAACAGATGCAATTTTACATGTATTGCGTTGTTTTGACGATGATAATATTATTCACGTTGATGGAAATGTAAATCCTATTCGCGATAAAGAAATTATTGATATTGAATTACAACTTAAGGATTTAGATACAATTGAAAAAAAAATAAGTAGCTTATCCCGAATTATAAAATCTGGTGACAAAGATTCATTGAAAGAAAATGAATTAGCACTAAAAATAAAAGAAGGTCTAGAAAAAGGTATTTCAACACGCGCTTTAGATTTTACACAAGAAGAACGCGACATTGTTCACCGTTTTAATTTAATAACTTCAAAACCTGTTTTATATGTTTGTAATGTTGATGAAGCATCCGTAAAAACAGGAAATCATCATGTTGAAAGTGTTATAAAATCAGTGGCAAATGAAAAATCACAAGTGTTAATGATTGGCGCAAAAATTGAAGCAGATATTACCGAATTAGATACGTATGAAGAACGTCAGCTATTTTTAGACGAGTTGGGATTAGACGAGCCCGGTGTAAATCGCTTGATTCGATCTGCTTATTCCTTATTAAATTTACAAACCTATTTTACGGCAGGAGTTAAGGAAGTTCGTGCATGGACAATCCGAAAAGGTATGACAGCACCACAAGCAGCAAGTGTAATTCATACAGATTTTGAAAAAGGTTTTATACGTGCTGAAGTAATGAAATATTCAGATTTTATTTCTTTTGGCTCTGAATTGGCATTGAAGGAAGCAGGGAAGTTTAAAGTAGAAGGAAAAGAATACATTGTTGAAGATGGCGATTTAATGCATTTTAGATTCAATGTCTAATTTTATTTTGATTTTTAGTTAAGTAGTATAATTTTAAGGATATGATAGCAGCAAATAATCCAAATTTAAAATCGTGGGTAAGCGTTCCTGAAAATTCTGATTTTCCCATTCAAAATTTGCCTTTTGGAATTATTGGAAACCACATTCTTTCAAAAAGAGTTTCTGTGAGAATTGGAGATTATGCACTCGATTTAAAAGTATTAGCTGAACTGGGATATTTGAAAGAAACAAGTTTTGATAGCAGTGATTTTGATGCACCTTTTTTAAATCCGATGATGAAAAAAGGAAAACTTGCAGTTCGAAAATTGCGAAATAGGATTTCTGAATTATTACTTGATTCCTCAACTTCTCTTCAAAATAATCCTTCTCAAATTGAACAAGTACTTCATTTAATTTCAACTGTAGAAGTGTCAATGCCTGTCGAAATTGGTGATTACACAGATTTTTATTCAAGCAAAGAACATGCTACAAATATTGGAATGATGTTTCGGGATCCTTCAAATGCACTCTTGCCAAATTGGTTGTGGATTCCAGTTGCTTATCATGGGCGAGCATCTTCGATTGTGCTTTCTGGTCAAGATATTCACAGACCAAAGGGCCAAATAAAACCAAGTGCTGAAGAAGACCCAATTTTCACTCCTTCACGACAAGTTGATTTTGAATTAGAAATGGCTTTTATAACTTTCGATGGAAAACCACTTGGAGATTCAATTTCAACTGAAGAAGCAGATTCCTATATTTTTGGGCTCTGTCTTTTTAATGATTGGTCGGCGCGCGATATTCAAGCTTGGGAATATGTTCCTTTAGGTCCATTTCTAGGAAAAAATTTCGCATCATCTGTTTCTGCTTGGATTGTAACTTTAGATGCCCTCGAACCTTTTGCGGTGGAATCGCCTGAACAAAATCCTAAGGTTTTGCCTTATTTAGAATTCGATGGAAAAAAATCGTATGATATTCAACTTCAAGTAGGAATTCTTACAAATAACAAAGATGAAACAGTGGTATGCAATTCTAATTTCAAATACATGTACTGGAATATGGCGCAGCAATTGGCCCATCACACTTCAAATGGTTGTAATATTCGTTGTGGCGACTTATTGGGTTCCGGAACAATATCAGGAAAAAGTGAAGACTCTTTTGGCTCAATGCTCGAATTAACTTGGCGAGGAACAAAACCTCTAAAAGTAAAAGATGGCTCGGAACGCAAGTTTATAAATGATGGAGACAGCGTTGTAATGCGTGGTCATTCTGAATTAAATGGTGTTCGTATTGGTTTTGGTGAATTGAAATCTAAATTATTACCCGCAAAATAATGCAGGAATATAGTCCAGTAACACCTATTGATATTGAACAAGAGCGAAAAGATATCCTAAATGCTTTCAAAGGCTTATTACGGGCGCTAAAAGACCGCTCAAAAGAAGATACACGACTTATTCGTAAAGCTTTTGATGTTTCACTTGAAGCCCATAAAGATATGCGCCGTAAGTCTGGTGAACCATACATTTACCATCCGATTTCTGTAGCGAGAATTTGTGTTGAGGAAATGGGACTTGGAGCTACTTCAATTGTTTGCGCCTTGCTTCATGATACAGTTGAAGATACACATATTACACTTCAAGATGTTGAAGATCTTTTTGGATCGAAAGTGCGACTTATTATTGATGGCTTGACAAAAATTCCAGAAGTTTTTGATGAAAATGCATCAATTCAAGCTGAGAATTTTCGGAAAATGATTTTAACAATTTCAGATGATTTTAGGGTTGTTCTTATAAAATTAGCCGATCGCTTGCACAATATGCGGACCTTGGGAAGTATGCGCCCAGAAAAACAATTAAAAATTGCTTCTGAAACAAAATTTCTCTATGCTCCATTAGCGCATCGCTTAGGATTATATTCTGTAAAATCCGAATTAGAAGATTTATCAATGTTGTACTGTGAAACCGATATATACAACGAAATAGCTCGGAAATTAAAAAATACTGCAGATGTCCGAAATCGTTTTATCCGACGATTTATGTCGCCAATTAAAGAAACTTTACTTCATGAAGGATATATATTTGAAATAAAAACACGTACAAAGTCAATTTCCTCGATTTGGAGAAAAATGCAATTTAAGGACATTCCTTTTGAGGAGGTCTTTGATATTTTTGCTATTCGAATTATTTTGGAAACACCTGTGGAATTAGAAAAGCCAGATTGTTGGAGAATTTACAGCATTGTTACTGATTATTATCAACCGAGTCCTGAGCGATTGAGAGATTGGATTTCAACTCCCCGTGCTAATGGTTACGAATCATTGCATACAACGGTAATGTCGCCAAATGGCAAATGGATTGAGGTTCAAATTCGTTCAAAAAGAATGGATGAAATTGCTGAAAAAGGTTTGGCAGCTCATTACAAATACAAGGAAATAAATAATGAGGATAATAAGTTTGACCGTTGGATTGCAGAAATCAGAGATCTTTTAGACAATACCGAGGCCACGGCAATGGATTTTGTAAATGATTTTCGACTAAACTTATTTAATGATGAAATTTATATTTTTACTCCCAAAGGTGAATTAAGAGTTTTACCAATTGGGTCAACAATATTAGATTTTGCATACGATATCCATACTGATATTGGAGATAAATGTATCGGTGCAAAGGTTAATAATCGATTGATGCCACTAAGTTATCAGTTAATCAATGGAGATCAGCTGGAAATTATAACTTCTCCAAAACAAAAACCAAATGAAGAATGGCTTAGATTTGTCGTAACAGCAAGGGCAAAGCAAAAAATAAAATCATCTTTAAATGAAGAAAGAAATATAATTGTCGAAGATGGAAAAGAAATTTTGCTGCGTAAATTTAAACAATTTAATCTGCGAAGCACCAACCATAATATTTCATTTTTAGAACGTTATTTTAATTTGTCAAGTACTTCAGAATTGTATTTTAGAATTGCAAAAGGTAAAATAGATCTTGCTATCTTAAGGGAACAGGAAATTGTCGATGGAAATATTAAATTAACCAGAAAAGACAATTTAAAAAAGCCAAATCTTGTAGAAAATAATTTTGAGGGAATTGATACCAAACACGATACAATTTTAATTGGCGATGATTTTAAAGGTTTTGAATACCACTTAGCGAAATGCTGTAATCCTATTCCAGGAGATATTGTTTTTGGATTTATTACTATGAATGATGGCATTAAAATACACCGTGGCAATTGCCCAAATGCTGGAGATTTATTATCAAAATTAGCATTTCGTTGCATCAAAGCAACTTGGAAACAGGATAAGTTAGTTGAGCGAATTGCGGCTATTAAAATTATTGGAATTGATCAAATTGGACTTGTTAATAAGTTGACGGATATTATTTCCAAACAAAATAATATTAATATGAAAAGTATTTCATTTGAGACAACTGATGGTGTCTTTGAAGGAAGAATAAAAGTACTTGTTTTTGACACAGAACACCTAGAACAACTAACTAATAAATTTGGAGAGGTAGATGGGGTACAGAGAGTTACACGATGGGATACTGAAGAGGAAAGTCAATTTTGATCGCTGAAAACAAATGAATTTTTTGGTCTTAGTGCAGCATTCCAAACAAAGTTTTTTATAAATTGCTCTTCGGGTTTAATCTGATCCATTGGAAAAAAAATGCCGTCAGGTTTATCGAAGTAAGTAATTCCTGTAACTTCCCCACTATCCAAGTATACCTTCAATTCTGATGCAAAAAGGCGATTTAGCCCCATTCTTTTATTAGAGATGAGTGAATCTTTATTTTCTTCTTCCTCGGGATATAAAATTGTCCAAGCATTTCCCAATAAATCAACATGAATTAATTCATTGTTTTTAAGCCAAGCTATCATCTCGCGTCCAGAAAGTTGATTGTAAAATTTTCCAGAATCTAGTTCCATTAAAGCACTTGTTTTTCCACTTATTTGAATTTTTTCAATTATACTATCATTTATGATTATATCCATCTTTTCGCCTTTTAATTCTACATTCTCTGACCAAACAATTGGGTTTGACCTCAATTTTAATAACTTCAGCTTTGGTCTATACTCGGCACTATCCGAAATTGCTTCTAATTTATTTTGAAAAATTTGCACCTTGGCATGAGCAAAAATCACTTCTAATTGATTAAGTGAATCTTTTTTTAGTATTAAACTATCTGCAAAAACATATACAGTATCTTTTTCTTGCAGTTTTACTGCCACTGCTTTTCCACATAAATGAGCAGTATGCAAAGAATCATTTGCAAACCCTTTATTGCCAAGAAATATTAAGTTTTGTTTCAAATCTTTAATAAACACATTTCCTGTTCCTTTAAAAATTTGTTTGGGTTTATTGTAATAAATAGTATCTCCGCGAATGATATTTGTTTTTTGAATAATTTCAGCTTTATTATAAAGAGTTGCTTCATTCTTATTTACATGATACCAACCATTTTTGCAAAATATAGTTATACTATCATTTATCACTTTTGTTGGACCAAAAAAATAGACTGTTTGCTTTTCATATGAGAATTGTAGGGTGTCAGTTGTCATCGTAAGGTCTTTTTTACGGTATTCGACTTTTTGACTAAAGAAAAAACTACCTGTTTTTGGAAAGAAATAACCAACTTTACTCGTTATTTTTTCGTCAGAAACTATCGATTCTACTTGCCCTTGATTTCGATAAATTGCCTTGCTATTTTTTGCATCATAATCCATTGAATCACTAGTAATTTTATATTCCTGATCGCGGACCCTAACGTGACCCCAAAGTTTTGCATATTTTTGAGCTCCATTATAATACATCGAATCACAAAAAAGATTAATATCATTCTTACGTATTTGAACACTACCATAAGCATGAACTATTTTTTCTTTTTCTTGATAGTGAGCTGAATCGCAATACATTGTATTTCCTTGATAAATAAAATTTACAGAACCAATTAAACGATGTTTTTTAGATCTCTCATCGTAAATTATTTTTTCTGATCCAGGAAGCAACTCAAGTACATTGTTTTGAGAAAATAAAAATCCACGTAAAAAAAATGCGCTAAAAATAAGCGCAAATTTAAAAGTAGGATGTATTTTAATTATCACGATAATTTAGAAAGGGTTTGCGTTCTATCTGGACCTACTGAAATAACGTTAATTGGAACTCTTAATTGCTTTTCAAGGTAAGAAACGTAATTTTTTAATGCTTGAGGAGCATCTTTATAGTCACGTAACTTAGTTAAATCACAGTTCCAACCGTCAATTTCTTCATAAAAAGGTATAATTTCAATATCATTCACGTCAAATGGAAAATCTGATACTTTTTCACCATTAACAAGATAATGCGTACATACTTTAATTTTATTAAAAATACTGAGTATATCAGATTTCATCATCGATAGTTCTGTAACTCCATTTATCATAATAGCGTAACGCATTTGAACTAAATCTAACCAGCCACAACGTCTTGGTCTTCCTGTTGTTGCACCAAATTCACTGCCTTCTTTTCGGATTAACTCCCCTAATTCATTATCTAATTCTGTTGGAAATGGACCGCTTCCCACTCGAGTACAATACGCTTTAAAAATTCCTACAACTTTTCCGATTCTAGTTGGGGCAATTCCAAGACCAGTACATGTTCCTGCAGTTACAGTATTTGAGGAAGTAACAAAGGGATAAGTTCCAAAATCAATGTCTAACATTGTTCCTTGCGCTCCTTCAGCTAGGATTTTTTTTCCTTCAAGCAAGGCTTTGTTTAGAAAATGTTCGCTGTCTACAGCTTCTAAACTTTTTAATGTTTCAAGACTTTCTAACCAAGGGGCCTCAAGTGAATTTAAATCGTACTCAAAACCTTCATAATGGGATAAAATTCCAATGTGTTTTTCAACAAGCGCCTGATATTTTTCTTTAAAATTTTCTGAAAATATATCTCCTACTCGCAAGCCATTTCTGCCAGTCTTGTCCATGTATGTTGGTCCAATTCCTTTTAAAGTAGAACCAATTTTATTTTTCCCCTTTGCTGCTTCAGATGCTGCATCAAGTAAACGATGAGTTGGTAAAATTAAATGTGCTTTTTTTGAAATAAAAAGTCGCTTTTTAAAGTCAATGTTGTAGGGAGCGAGTTTATCAAGCTCTCCTTTAAATATTAGTGGATCTATTACAACTCCATTTCCAACTAAATTAATAACATCAGGATGAAAAATACCAGAAGGAATAGTATTTAAAACATGTTTAATCCCCTCAAATTCCAATGTATGCCCTGCATTAGGTCCTCCTTGGAATCGTGCAATAATATCATATTTTGGAGTTAAGACATCTACAATTTTTCCTTTTCCTTCATCGCCCCATTGAAGGCCTAATAATACATCTACTTTCATGCTCAATTCTTAAAATAATTTTCTACTGCAGCTAGTGAATCTACTATTGAAAATACTTCCTGCATTTTAGTAATTTCAAATAATCTATTTAATCCAATATTTGGACTTAGCAATACAACATCTCCTTGATTAATACGTGCTTTTGTTAAAGTTTTTACCATAAATGCTATTCCACTAGAATTGGTATGTGTAAGTTGGCTTATGTCAAATACAATGTTCCAATTTTTAGTAGATGATAACACCTCATTTGCTATTGTTAAATCAGAATCTGAAAGAATTTTACCTTCAAATCGAAAAATAATGAATGAAGTATTTTTTTTTACATTAAATATAACACTCATCTTATTGTTTTTTTTCTTTCACCCCGTAAAAATAAAGTGAATGATGTTGAATTTTAAGATCAAATAGTTCTTCAACTGTCTCTTTTATTTGTTGAATTCGAGGGTCACAAAATTCAAAAACTTCACCTGAATCTGTACAGATAACATGGTCATGTTGCTTTGATCCATGGGATTTTTCAAATTGTGCTATGTTTTTTCCAAATTGATGTTTTCGAACAAGATTACAAGCAAGTAATAAATCAATAGTATTGTACAAAGTGGCCCTGGAAACTCTGTAATTATGATTTTTCATTTTAATATACAAGGATTCAATATCAAAATGCCCTTCATAGTTATATATTTCAACGAGTATAGCAAAACGTTCCGGTGTCTTTCGGTGCATATTTTGCTCTAGGTATGCTGCAAAAATATCTTTTACAGTATTTTGTAATTCTTCACTGGTCATTTAGCAAAACAAAATTAAGTATTTATTTAGTTTTACTACTTTATGCTTTAAAATCACAAAGCAACTTTATCAACACTTTATGAACGATTAAGCAAAAAAAAAGAGGTCCTTGAGACCTCTTAATTATTTAATGGTTAATAAGCTTATTCGCCTTTTTCCATTTTTTCTTTTAATTCAGCAAGTGCATCGAAATCACCTAGTGTAGATTTTTCGGTATTCTCATTTACTGCTTTCACTGCTTGATCTGTAGATGAAACAGTTGCTTTTTTAGGAGCTTTAGCTGTTTTTGAAGCAGCGCTTGGCTTAGCGCTTGAGCTTGGACGATCTTCACCTTCTTCAAAAGTACGTGTATGAGAAACAACGATTTTCTTTAGTTCTTTATTAAACTCAATTACTTTAAATTCTAGTGTTTCTTCAACTTTAGCATTCTGACCATCTTCTTTCTTTAAATGTTTTGCAGGACAAATTCCCTCAACACCATAAGGCAATGAAACAATTCCTGACTTATCTTTCATTTCGATAATTGTACCGCTATGAACAGATCCATCCAAGAAAGTAGATTCAAAAACATCCCATGGATTTTCTTCTAGTTGCTTATGACCTAGAGAAATTCTTCTATTTTCACGATCTATTTCTAAAACAATCACATCCATTCCTTCTCCAACTTTGCAGAACTCAGAAGGATGTTTGATTTTCTTTTGCCATGATAAGTCTGAAATATGAATCAATCCATCAACACCTTCTTCTAATTCAACAAAAACACCAAAATTGGTGAAATTTCTAACTTTTGCAGAGTGCTTGGAGCCGACAGCATATTTTGATTCAATATCATTCCATGGATCTGGCATTGATTGCTTAATTCCAAGGGACATTTTTCGGTCTTCACGGTCTAAAGTCAAAATAACTGCTTCTACAGTATCTCCAATACTCATAAAATCTTGTGCAGAACGTAAATGTTGAGACCAGCTCATTTCTGAAACGTGTATCAAACCTTCAACACCAGTTGCTAATTCGATAAATGCACCATAGTCAGCCATTACAACAACTTTTCCGCTCACTTTATCGCCAACATTTAAGTTTATATCTAGAGAATCCCAAGGATGAGGTTGTAATTGTTTTAATCCAAGTGCGATGCGTTTTTTGTCATCATCAAAGTCTAAGATTACAACATTTATTTTTTGATCTAATTCTAACATCTCTTCAGGATGTGAAACACGTCCCCAAGATAAATCTGTAATATGAATTAACCCATCAACACCTCCTAAATCGATAAATACACCGTAGGAAGTGATATTTTTTACAATACCTTCTAAAACTTGACCTTTTTCAAGTCCAGAAATAATTTGTTTTTTCTGTTCTTCTAATTCAGCTTCTATTAATGCTTTGTGAGATACAACAACATTTCTAAATTCTTCGTTGATTTTCACAACTTTGAATTCCATGTTTTTTCCAACATACACGTCGTAATCGCGAATAGGTTTTACATCAATCTGAGATCCTGGTAAAAATGCTTCAATTCCAAATACATCAACTATGAGTCCACCTTTAGTGCGGCATTTAACATAGCCAGTAATAATTTCTCCAGTACGTAAAACATCATTTACACGTAACCAAGCACTGTGCATGCGTGCAGTTTTGTGAGAAACGACTAATTGACCAGTCTTGTCTTCACGACATTCAACATAAACATCTACTAAATCACCAATTTTTAAATCAGAATTATAGCGAAATTCATTTGCTGCAACCACTCCCTCAGATTTATATCCGATGTTGATGATTACTTCTTTTTTTGTGATTAATGCAACTGTTCCTTGGATTACTTCTCTCTCGTTGATTGAAGTTAAGGTTTTTTCGTAACGATCAGACATTTCTGAACGTTGGATTTGATTGTAACCGTCTAATTGCAACGCTTCCCAATCAAAATCTGCAGTTCCCTGCGGGTTAATTGTTTCTGCCATTTGGCTAATAAGTTTTGTATTTCATCGCCTCTACACGAATGAAAGTAGATTAGTAAAAAGGTCTTTTGTAGAGAGTTGACCCCACAATTAAGGGGTGCAAAGATAGTGAATTATTTTATAAACTAAAGAAAACAGATAGATTTTTTCTTTATGTATTAATGCCTTTTAATTTTCTTATATGATTTTTAGAATTCCTGTATTCAAGCGCAATGAACAGATTAAATTAAAATGTAATCTAAATTCTGTTTTGTTTTTTATAATCTCTCTTTTTTTATCTTTGCAAACTTATGAAATACGCAGCAATAGATATTGGTACAAATGCCGCTCGACTTTTAATTGGAGAGCTTATTGAAGATAAAGGACAATCTTCAGTTAAAAAAATCACTTACCTAAGAATACCACTGCGTTTGGGAGATGATGTATTTGAAGATGGAAAAATCTCAAATACAAAACTTGAAATGTTTATCAAAACAATTTCTGTATTCTCACTTTTAGCTCAAATTTATGATGTAAAAAATATAAGAGCCGTAGCAACCTCTGCAATGAGAATTGCTGAAAACAGCAAAAATGTTATAGCCGAAATATACGCACAAACTGGTGTGAAGATTGAAGTAATATCTGGAGATGAAGAAGCAAAACTAATTTTAGGAGGATTTTCATTGCTTAATATCCCAAAAAAAATAGCTTTTATCGTAATTGATGTTGGAGGAGGGAGTACAGAAATTAGTGTTTTTGAGAATGGTCAACGCATCGCATCAAAGTCTTTTGAATTAGGGACAATTCGCATATTAAAAGGAAAAACTAGCCCTGAAATTTGGAGCGATTTAACAATGTGGATTAAGGAAAATGTTGATGTTTTAGAGGATCATTTACTATTTGGAACGGGTGGAAATATCCAAAAGGCCCATGATATTATTGCTCAAAAAGCAAATGACTCTTTATCTTTAATTGAAATTGAAAAACTTCAGGTTGAATTGGCACCTTTGAGTCTTACCGAAAGAATGAAACGCTTTTCAATTAAGGAAGAACGTGCAGATGTGCTAGTTCCAGCTCTAGATATTTATATTTATATTTTAAAAGAACTAAATATTCGTAACTTACAGGTTCCAAATATTGGGCTTTCAGATGGAATGATTTATGCCATGCACAAAGAAGAATTAGAAAAATAGTGATACAAAAACCGACAATACCAAAAGGAACTCGTGATTTTTTACCACAGGATGTGGCAAGAAGGAATTATATTTTTGATACAATTAAGTCTGTTTTCAAAATGCATGGTTTTGCTCCAATTGAAACTCCAAGTTTTGAATTATCCTCAACCTTAATGGGTAAATATGGCGAAGAAGGTGATCGCTTAATTTTTCGGATTTTAAATTCTGGAGAAAAGATGAAACGCGCTGATCTTTCTGCTCTTCAAGAGGATAATTTACCGCGATTTGCAAATTCACTCTCTGAAAAAGCTTTACGATATGATTTAACTGTTCCTTTTGCGCGCTTTGTAGTCCAACATCAAAACGAATTGACTTTTCCTTTCAAACGTTATCAAATTCAAGCTGTTTGGCGTGCTGATCGACCTCAACACGGTCGTTATCAAGAGTTTTTTCAATGCGATGCTGATGTTGTTGGTAGCGATTCATTGCTCTGTGAATTAGAATTAATTCAAATTTTTGATGCTGTTTTAAGTCGATTTAATTTACCAGGATTCACGATAAAAATCAATAATCGCAAAATACTTACAGGAATTGCAGAATTAATAGGAGAAAGTGGAAAATTAGTTGATATCGTAGTTGCTATTGACCAACTGGATAAAATTGGTAAAGAAGGTGTAATTACTGAATTAGAAAATAAAGGAATCTCAAGTAAAGCGATTGTTGCTATTCAACCTTTATTCGATTTACAAGGATCAAATAAAGAAAAGTTAGATAAAATAGCGGTATTTCTTTCTGAATCTAAAATTGGCTTAAAAGGAGTTGAGGAGTTGAGAAATATCTTTTCACTACTCGATAAAATTGAATTTAATCATGAAATAATTGAATTCGATATTACATTAGCAAGAGGTTTAAATTACTATACTGGGGCAATTTTTGAAGTGCATGCCCACGATGTTAAAATGGGAAGTATTTGTGGTGGTGGAAGATACGATGATTTAACTGGTCTTTTTGGACTAAAAGATTTATCTGGAGTTGGTATTTCATTTGGTGCAGATCGTATTTATGATATTTTAAAAGAATTGGATTTATTCCCAAAATACTTGACTGAAGGATTGACGGTTTTATTTGTAAATTTTGGAGAAAAAGAGTCTGAAATAGCATTGAAATTAGCAGTTTCGCTTCGTGCTAATTCAATTGATTGTGAAGTCTACCCCTCTCCTTTAAAAATGCAAAAGCAGTTAAAATACGCCAATGATCGTGGTGTAAAATTTGTTGCAATTATTGGAGAAGAAGAAATGAAACTTGGAAAAATTATTCTAAAAAATATGGAGTCAGGAGAGCAGATTTTAATGGATAAGGCCTCATTTATTAATTATTTTAAAACAACTAAATGAAAAAAATTGCTTTACTATTTTGTGTCGCTATAGTGTTTGCATCTTGCAAAAGCAAAAAAGGTTCTTGGACTTCATCTGACAAGGAAAAAGCTCAAAAAGAAGTTGAAAAATATAGTTCATCTTTGGAGATTTTAGGAAAAAACAAAGATCTTTGTTTCAAGTGTTATTTGTCTAATCTTGAGAAGAAATATGAAAATAATGATAGTGCATCAAAAGATGATGCTGGTCGCGATCTGATTTTAATGGATTGTGCTATAAAATACCTGCATTACTAAAATCAATTCAGATTTGGGTTAAAAAGCATTTCCACATGTGGAATCCCGTCTTCTAAGTATTCTTTGCCGGTAGAAAAAAATTGATGAGCCATATAAAAAGACTCTAAATGTTTTTGAGCAGAAATACGAATTGCAACAGCACCAAATTCAGCTTTTGAAAATGCAAGACACTGCTTCATAAGTTCATGTCCGTTTCCATTTCCTCTGAGCGCCTCTGTCATAACTACTCTTCCAATTGATGCTTCCTTGTACGATAAGCCTGGAGGGACAATTCTTGCAGTAGCAACAATATCTCCAACCCCAGTCCTACAGATCACATGATAGCATTTTTTATCTTTTCCATCTAATTCTAAGTATGGACAATTCTGCTCGACAACAAAAACCTTTATACGAAGAGCAATAATATCATGAAATTCAGAAGTGCTGAGTTCTTGAAATGTTTTAAACTGAAATTGAAGTCCCATAAAATAAAAGTACAAACTAAATTAAAATCTTACACTCCAAAATAAGATCTTTTATTAAAATATTTTTCCTGGATTTAAAATTCTATTAGGATCAAATACACCTTTTATTTGACGCATTAAATTCAAAGTGATTTCCGGAAAGGCAATATCCATATATTGTTTTTGAACCAAGCCGATGCCATGTTCTCCAGATATAGTACCGCCAAGTTTTATGACTTCAGTAAATATTTCTCGAATAGCAAGAGACAACTCTTTTTCCCAAAATTCATCACTTAGATCGCCTTTAATAATGTTTACATGTAGATTTCCATCTCCCGCATGGCCATAACAAACAGATTTAAAACCATACTTTTTGCCAATTTCTTTCACCTGATAAAGCAATTCTGGAAGCGCAAATCGAGGGACAACGGTATCCTCTTCTTTATAAATAGATTGAGCTTTTACAGCTTCTGCAACTTTTCTTCTCAAACTCCAAAGTGTTGTTTTTTGTGCTTCTGAATCGGCAAATAATATTTCGTCTGTTTCAAAATTTTCTAAAACCGCAAATATTTTCTCGCATTCTTTCATCAATTGCTCGTGATCAAATCCGTCTACTTCAATTAATAAATGTGATTGATGATTATCGGCAACAAGAACTGAAGTTTCGCTAATAAATTCTTTTGTCCAAATTAAAGCATCCCGTTCCATAAACTCAAGTCCACTTGGTGTTATTCCAGCTTGAAATATTGCTGCAACTGCCTCGCAAGCTTTTTGAGCATCGAAAAATGGAACTAGCATTAATAAATCATGTGTTGGATGCGGAATTAATTTCAACACTATTTTTGTGATAATTGCTAGTGTTCCCTCAGAGCCTACCATTAATTGTGTTAAATTATAACCCGTTGCATTTTTTAAGACATTCGCGCCAGTCCAAATAACTTCCCCGGTTGGCAATACAACTTCCAAGTTTAATACATAATCTTTTGTCACGCCATATTTTACTGCTTTAGGGCCACCTGAATTTTCAGAAACATTTCCACCGATAAAACAAGAACCTTTACTTGCTGGATCTGGTGGATAAAAAAGTCCTTTTTCCTTAACTGCATCTTGTAAAACTTGAGTAATTACGCCAGGTTCGGTTATTACTTGGTGATTTTTTTCGTCAATTTTTAGAATTTTATTAAACTTCTCCATTGAAAGCAAAACACCTCCATGAATTGGAAGAGATCCTCCACTAAGTCCTGTGCGAGCACCTGCAGGTGTTACTGGAATTTTTTCTGAGTGACAATAACGCATGATCTCAGATATTTCTGCTACACTCGTTGGCTTTAAAACTATTGCAGGCGGATAACTTAAATCTTCTGTTTCATCGTGCCCATATTCAACAAGCGTATCATAAAGAACAATTGCTTTTTCTTTTAAAAGAGTAGTGAGGTGTTCAATCTGAGTGGAGTTAATGCTAATTTGCATTTTTTGTACTAGTTATTCTGTAAAAATAACAATTCGCTACGAATTGATGCAATTCAATCGAAAATTGTAATTTTAAGGCAAAATTAAAATTAGATGTCCAAGGAAGTTTATATTGTTGACGGAATTCGAACAGCAATTGGTAGTTTGGGTGGAACATTGGCCACAATGCGAGCAGATGATTTAGCTGCTTTTGCTATCAAAAGTTTAATCGATCGTCATCCAAATTTAGATCTTAATGCAATCGAAGATGTTATTCTTGGTTGTGCTAATCAAGCTGGTGAAGATAATCGAAATATAGCAAGAATGGCTGGATTATTGGCCGGACTTCCAGTTGGAGTAGCTGGCGAAACAGTGAACCGTTTGTGTGCATCTGGAATGGCAGCAACAATTAATGCTGCAAGAGCAATCAAAGATGGAGCAGGCGAATTGTACATTGCTGGTGGTGTTGAACATATGACTCGTGGTCCATGGGTGATTTCAAAAACTTCAACTGCATTTGGAAGAGATGCGCAAATGTATGATTCTGCCTTTGGTTGGCGGTTTATAAATCCCAAAATGGAGGGACTTTATGGCGTTGATGCTATGGGAATGACGGCAGAAAATTTAGTTGAAAAATACAGTATTGAAAGAGAAGCTCAAGATAAATTTGCTTGTTGGTCGCAAGAAAAAGTAGCGAAAGCACAAGTAAATGGTTTTTTTAATGGCGAAATCGCTCCTTTAACTATTCCTCAAAAGAAAAAAGAATCAATAATATTTCAAAAAGATGAATTTGCTCGAGCAAATACGAGCATGGAAAGTTTAGCAGGATTAAAACCGGCATTTAAAAAAGATGGATCTGTTACCGCTGGAAATTCTTCTGGCTTAAATGATGGTGCAGCCGCATTGTTGATTTCTTCTGGCGAAGGACTTGTAAATCATAATTTAAAACCATTGGCAAGAATTGTTAGTGCTGCAGTTGCTGGTGTAGAACCAAGTATTATGGGAATTGGACCGGTTTTTGCATCTCAAAAAGCACTTAAACGGGCGGGTTTAACTCTAGAAGATATGGATATTTTAGAATTAAACGAGGCTTTTGCAGCACAAGTTTTAGCTTGTACACGTGCGCTAGGATTAGCAGATAATGACCCTCGGATCAATCCAAACGGAGGTGCTATTGCACTTGGTCATCCCCTTGGAATGTCAGGAACTCGATTACTTTTGACAGCGGCAAGGCAACTTCAAGAAAGCTCAAAGCGTTATGCTCTTGTAACAATGTGTATAGGTGTTGGTCAAGGTTATGCTACTATACTAGAAAGAACTTAATTTTAATTGATAATCTAGAGGTGAAAAGACAGTTTTTTATTTTATTACTTTTAACAATTCTAATCTGTTCTTGTAAAAAGAAACAGACGACTTGGAATACAGATTGGTCTGCACCTATTATTTCAGATACAATTAGTCTTTCCAATTTATATAACGATTCAACTCTAGTTTCGAGTAATCAAACTTCAATTGATTTAGATTTAAGTCGAACTATTTTAAATCTTGGTCTTTCTGACCTTGTAGGTTTTCCAGATACAACAATTAATCAAAGTTTTAATCTGAATTTTAGTTTAAGCAATGTCCCTGCTGGATATAATTTTGCAAATACTATCGAAGAACATTCCTTTAATTTAAATGACGTACAATTAAAAAAAGTAGATGTTTCCTCCGGCTCAATAAAGTTAAAAGTTTATAATTCTATTGCCACCAAAGTTTATTTTAAAATTATTTTGCCTGGAATAACAAAAAATGGCCTTGCTTTTGAGCAAATTTTTTTCGTTGATGCTGGCACAAATACCCAACCAGGAAGCGCAGAGGAACGCTTAGATATATCTGGATACTCTTTTGACTTAAGAGGAGTAAATGGTTTAGGATATAATAAACTTCAATCACAATTAATTATTACCTCTGATCCAACTGGTCCATCAGTTGCAATATCTTCAAACAATGATTTTTCTTTTTCAGCTGAGTTGAGTGGCTTGAAATTTAGTTATGCAAAAGGTTATTTTGGTAATACTTTGATTTCTGAAACTGCAGAATTCCTTGTTCCCTATTTTAATTCTATCGTTGCGGGAAATTTGGATTTACCAAGTGCTAATTTAGATTTTGAAATTGAAAATGGGATGAAATTTGGGATAAAAGGCAAGATAATTAGCGCTGAAAATACAAATTCTAGCGGAAACACTTCTCAATTGGTTTCCTCTAACTTGGGAAATGATTTTTTGATTTCTCCGGCAACAGGCTCTTGGAATAGTTTGCAATCTTCAAGTCAGCATTTGATTTTTAATGCTACAAATAGCAACATTGAAAATTATTTAGTGAATTTAGGGTCTTCCCACCAATTGGCATATAAATTACAGTTAAATCCTTGGGGAAATGTTTCAGGGGGAAATGATGAGATTTTTGCAAATAGTCGACTCAAAATCAAAATTAAATCACAAATTCCTTTAATAGTTGGTGCAGATGGCTTAACTCTCAGAGATACTTTTAACATAGACTTAAAACAGAATTCTAATAAGACACATGCAAAATCAGGACTTCTAAGCTTAAGTGCAACGAATGCTTTTCCCTTAGCCTGCGAACCGATTTTATATTTGCTCAATGAAAATGGTTCTATTTTGTTTACAATTAATGCAACTAGTCAAATTTATTCCAGCTTATTGGGTTCTTTAAATAATCAATCTGGATTATTTGAAAAATCTTCTTTGCTTGACTTTGTCTTAACAGAAGATATTGTAAAGAATCTTGATAAAATTAAAAAAATTGTTGTACAAGCTAAATTTGATACACCAAGTCCATCTTCTGGTCAAAATGAAGCACAATCTATTCCATTTGGTGCTTTTTTAGGTATAAAATTGAGATTAAAATTAAATGCTGAAATTGTCTATTAATGAAATATTTTTTTCTTTTTAATTTTCTTTTTGTCGTCTTTCTATTTAATGCCCAACATTGGTGTCCAGTTCAACATGACACATTGATTAAAAGTAAAAATGAAATTATTTTTTCAGCTTGTGCAAATTATTCTTCAACATCATTGAATAATTCTCTCACAAAAAAATTATTCTATGGTGGAGAAATCACAGAGGCTATTAAAAACAAAAGTTTTAAGTTACACGGCGATTTAAATCGCTTTGGGACTGATGTAAGTGCTGAAATTGAATACCGAAACTTTTCTGTAAATTTATTTAAGAAAAAAAATTGGGGGTTTATTATAAAATCAGGGATTTACACTTTTCTCGCCGCCCAATATTCAAAAGATTTATTCGGGGTAACTTTTTATGGTAATGAAATGTACCAGGGGCAACTTGCTTCATTTTCAGGGACTAAAATTTCAGCTTATTCTTTTGAGAAATTAGGCTTTGGTTGGCTAGATAAAAAATCTAAATCGTCAGTTTGTTTAAATGTCTTTAATTTGACAAATACACTTTCTGCAAAAATTAATACGGGAGGAATATACCAATCAAATGAGGGAGATACATTAATTGTTCTTTTTGACGGGGAAGCTAGTTTTATAAACTCAACAAGTTTTTCTAATGGATTGGGATTAGGAATCGACTTCGATATTCGAATCCCCTTGACTTATAAAGCAGATGAATCAAATTACATTCAATTTCTAGGGCGTAATCTGGGGCTTGTTTCTCTAACACAAGCACAAACATTCTACAGAGCTGATTCAGTTTATACTTTTACAGGATATACTTTCGATCAATTATTAAACAATGGAGATTTTCTATCTTCGCCGTCCAATATCTTAGATTCAGTTGGCATTTTAAATTCTGAAAAAAAATCTATTGTTTTTTTACCCGGTTTTTTGCAAGTTTCTAAATTAATCAATGAAAATTCCAAAAACCGCCTACAAGAATTTTATGGCATACGAATGTATCTTTCCTCTATTTACACACCAATGCTATTCATTGGAGCAAACTATCGGCTTGGAAAGAATTTAAATATAGGATTAAATGGAAGTTATGGTGGTTTTACTTCTTATCGCTTAGGAATGTACTCTTCATTAAAACTTCGAAATTGGAATCTTGCTTTAGCGAGTGAAAATTTGATAAGTAAAAATGGTGAATCTTTAATACTTCGTCTACAATGCGCATTTTAATAAGCTTTATAATTTTATGTGTTTCATTGCTAAGCTATGGACAGAATAGTTTTTTTAAATTATACTCAGGATCCGGATACGATCGTGGAGAAGGAATTGTTCAGTTAGAAGATTCAAGTTATGTTATTACAGGAAGTTCCAGTAGTTGGAGTGAAAGTTCACAAGCTTTCCTATTAAAAATTGATGCTGAAGGAAATTATTTATGGAGTCAAAGTTATGGCGGTGCAGAATCAGAAGCAGGAAAAAGGGTTTTGTACAATGCTGATTTAGGTTATTATATAGCCGGCTTTTCAAATTCTTTTGGGGTAGGAGATTTTGATGCATATCTTGTAAAAACTGATCTTAACGGGAATAAATTATGGGAAAAAACCTACGGAAAACCAAGCAATTGGGAACGAATTAATGACGCAATTTGGACGAAAGACTCAACAATTTTAATGGTTGGAGAAGTTCAAGCTACAAATGGTGAAGCATCTGATATTCTTATTATTCATGCTGATAAAAATGGTGATACTTTGTGGACTAAAACCATTGGAAGCATTGGTGAAGATCGTGCCAATTCAATTATTGGTGTGCAGGATTCTCTGTTTATTATTGGGGGAGAAATGTTTATCCCTGATTCAAATCTTGTAAAAGGATTTATATTAAAAATGAATGCCCAAGGAACCATTATTTGGGAAAATACTGTAAGTGATTTAGCTGGAAAATATGGTGTAAGCGATTTATCACTAGGACTTAATAAAATTTATGTTATCGGTTTTAGAGAGGTCAACCCTGAAAAGTTTGATGAATATGCTGGAATATTTGACTTAGATAGTAATTTAATTTATCAAAATACTAATGAAAATTTAGATCCAATAGTATCTACTTATTTTAGTGAAGTTTCATTTTTATCGAGTCAAAATAAAATTGTAATTGCCTATGGTAAAATAAATAGTGGATTTGAAGAACAAGATTATAATATTTTCGTCGCTAATTTTGATGGAATTGTCCTTTATTGGTTAAATCAGTATCATGGTATTATTAATGAGGGATTAGACGAGGCTGGTCAGTTATTAGTAACAAATGATGGAGCATATGTACTAGTCGGAACAAATTCTTCAACTGGGCTTTTTGCAAATACAAGTAATGGGGGATCAAATATTTATGTAATGAAAGTTGGAGCCAATAATGATTTTCCAATTACATTCAATGTAAATACACTGAATCAGTTGGTTGAAATCGAAAGTCTTGCAAATACAATCCAAGCTAAAATTTCGCCAAATCCTTTTAATGAGGAACTAACCATTTCACTTTCTTCTGAAATTCCAATTCAAGGAATTATTTACAATGCTTTATTAGAAGAGGTTTTAAAGTTTGATATTTTTGGAGAAACAACTATTGAAACTAGTAATTTGAGTCCAGGTGCTTATTTTGTGAAATTAGGAGATAGTTTTTATCAAAAAATAATCAAGGTAAATTAATTCTTCTTTCTTCGATTTAACTCTTTGATTATCAAAGAAAGTTCCCTGCCTGTTTGACCAGCAACTGAAGTATTTTCATCTGCACGCCTCAATAAATAGGGCATCACTTCTTTTACAGGTCCAAAAGGAACATATTTTGCTACTTTAAAACCAGCATTTGATAAGTTGAAGGAAATGTGATCGCTCATACCAAGCAATTGGGCAAAGTAAAATTTGTCATTGTCCCTTGAAATTTGCTTTCTCTCTAATTCTTGGGTTAGCAATAATGAACTTTCTTCATTGTGTGTGCCTGCACAAAGCGCAAAAAGCATTTCATGTTCTAGGATGAATTTTAAAGCTGTATTGTACGCATCGTCACTTGCATTTTTATCTGGATAAATTGGGGAAGGATATCCTAGTTTTTGAGCGCGAGCTCTTTCTTTTTCCATATATGCGCCTCGCACTAATTTTATTCCATATTTTATTCCATGCTTTTTTGCGTTTTCAGAGCAACTTGTAAGAAATTCTATGCGGTCATGACGGTACATTTGCAATGTATTGTATACGATTGCTTTTTCAAGATTGTATTTTAGCATCATTTCCAGCGCCCAGGTGTCAATTATTGCTTGAATCCACGATTCTTCAGCATCAATGAAAACAGGAATCATTGCACTATGTGCAGCAGCACAAATTCGATCAATTCTATTCTTTATTCCCTCTAATTCAAGTATTTGTGATTCATTGAGTATACAATTCTCATCGGAAGCCATTTCTAATAAATTTATACTGCCAATTCCTGTCACTTTAAACACGGCAAAAGGAATATTTTTATTGTTTATTCCTTCTTGAATTGTCTGAATAATTATTTCAACTGTTTGCTCGAAATCTTCATCTGTCGTTTTTCCTTCTATAGAATAATCTAAAATTGTCCCAACTTTAAAAGTTGCTAATTCCTCCATTTTATTTCTGCAATCTTGAATGCTTTCTCCGCCACAAAATTGTTTGAAAATGGTTGCTTTAACAATTTTACGAATCGGTAAACGCAAACTTAGGGCAAAATTAGTAGCTACTTTTCCAATTTTCACAATGATAGGAGACGAAACGATCTTAAACAACCAATATGCTTTTTTTAAATCAGAAGTAGATTTACTCTTAAAGGCAATTTCTGTATTTTCGAAGGATAACATGGCACAAAAGTAATTGCTTTTTTATTACGAAGTTGCGTTCAGAAAAGTTTAATTAATTTTGATGTCAAATCAGAAAATGAAAATTATAAAGGCTACTAATTATCAAGTAGAAATTGGCTCTATTCTTGAAAGTTCATTTTCCAATGTCTTAACTGCCTTCTCAGCGCATAAAATTATTATAATTGTTGATGAAAACACCCATGATAATTGCTTAGATTATTTAATTACTTCGTTTAACAAACTTGAGCGAGCAGAAATTGTTTTGCTGCCAACTGGCGAAACAAATAAAGTCATGGAAGTGTGTTTTCAAGTTTGGCAAGCACTTACAGAGTACAATGTTTCTCGAAAAGATTTAATCATCAATCTAGGTGGAGGAATGGTTTCAGATATGGGTGGATTTATTGCTTCAGTTTACAAACGAGGATTAAAATTTATAAATGTTCCAACCTCACTTCTTGGAATGGTAGATGCAGCTATTGGGGGTAAAAATGGCATTGATTTAGATGGCTATAAAAATCAATTGGGTACATTCTCTCATCCTTCACATATTTTTATCGATCCACTATTTTTAGCAACACTTCCCGGCGAGGAAATTTTTAATGGCTATGCTGAAATGCTTAAACATGCGCTAATTCAAGATAAGGATTTATGGTTGAAAATTCAAAAAATTCATTCTGAAAATGATCTAATTCAACTTGATGTTATCCATAGTTCTGTTTTAATAAAAACAAAGATTATAGACAAAGATCCATTAGAAGGAGGATTGCGAAAAATATTGAATTTTGGACACACAATTGGTCATGCGCTTGAGGGCTACCAATTAAACAAAAGACAAATTTCTCATGGTCACGCAGTAGCTTTAGGAATGTGCGCCGAAGCACATATCTCTATGAAAAGAAAATTTATTTCTTTAGAAGAATTTAGGGATATTGAAGCAACAATTACAGCAAGTTTTCCGATGGTGTCAATTGAACTCGATGAGGTGCCAGAAATAATTTCCTTTATGTATCAAGACAAAAAAAATCATTCTGGAAAAATTTTATGTAGCTTACTAAAGGGCATTGGATCTGCCGTTTATGATAGCGAAATAAATGAAGCTGAAATTGGCGAAGCCTTGCTTCATCTTAATCTGTTGGCTAATAACCCAAATTAAATTAGCGCCTTTATCTCTGAGATAATTCGATTTGCTAGTTTATTTGCTTCTTCTTCATCGCTTGCTTCAGAATAAATCCGAATAATTGGCTCTGTATTACTTTTTCGTAGATGTACCCATTCTTTTTCGATGTAAATTTTTACACCATCTGTTGTATCAACTTCTTTATCAGCATATTTTAAAGCCATTTTCTCTAAAATTAAATCAACATCTATCTCTGGAGTTAATTCAATTTTATTTTTAGAGATAACATACTTAGGATAACTATCACGCAAAGCAGTCATCGACTTTTTTTCTATAGCAAGATGAGTAAGAAACAAGGCAATTCCAACCAAGGAATCACGCCCATAATGCAAATCTGGATAAATTATACCCCCATTTCCTTCTCCACCAATTACGGCATTTACTTCTTTCATTTTAGCTACAACATTTACCTCTCCAACTGCAGCTGCAGCATATACTTGCCCTTTTTCTTCAGTGATATCTCGTAAAGCTCGAGTGGATGATAAATTTGATACAGTTGCTCCTGGCGTATGTTTTAAAACATAATCAGCAACTGCAACTAAGGTATATTCTTCTCCAAACATTGAGCCATCTTCGCAGACAAATGCTAAGCGATCAACATCAGGGTCAACTGTAATTCCAATTGTTGCTTTTTGAACTTTCATTGCCTGTGACAATTCTTTCAGGTTTTCAGGTAAAGGTTCAGGATTGTGTGGAAAATCGCCATTTGGTTCGCAGTACATTTCTGTTATTTGTGAAACACCAAGCGCTTTTAGAAGAGCTGGGACAAAAATCCCTCCACTTGAATTTACGGCATCTACGACAATCTTAAAATTTGCTTCTTTAATAAGCTTTGAATCCACAAGTGGTAGCGCTAAAATTGCAGCAATGTGCTTGTGCATATAGGAGTCATCGTTTCTTATTGAACCCAAGTCGTCGACTTCTGCGAATTCAAAATCTTGATTTTTTGCTATTTCTAATAGCATTTCGCCTTCTGCTCCAGAAATGAATTCTCCCTTTTCATTCAATAACTTTAGTGCATTCCATTGTTTTGGATTGTGACTTGCTGTCAGAATTATACCACCGTGTGCATTTTCCATGGGAACTGCAATTTCAACAGTTGGAGTTGTAGACAAACCTAAATTTATGACATCTATTCCCAAGCCAATTAAGGTTGAGGATACAAGATCTGAAATCATTTGACCTGAAATACGTGCATCTCTTCCAATAACGACCTTCAATTTTTTTGAGGAGTTTTGTGTTTTTAGCCAGCTTCCATAAGCTGCAGCAAATAAAACTGCATCTAAGGGTGTAAGTCCTTCGCCGACCTTTCCTCCAATTGTTCCTCGAATACCAGAAATAGACTTTATTAATGTCATGGTCTATTATTTAATGAATCGCTGCTTATTTGCAATCATTTTAAGACACGCAATTGCCGCTTCTGTACCTTTGTTGCCGTGAATACCTCCGGAACGATCAATAGACTGCTGAATGTTATTATCTGTTAATACGCAAAATGCTACAGGTTTATTGTATTTTAACATCACCTCCATAATTCCATTTGTAGTTCCAGAACATACATAATCAAAATGTTTTGTTTCTCCTTGAATAACTACGCCAATTGCAATTACACCATCTATTTTCTGTTCTTTAAAAAAATATTGAGCACCTAGTGCAAGTTCAAAAGCTCCTGGAACGTATTGAATATGAATATTTTCTTTAGCAACACCATTTTCTTCTAAAGCTTTTTGTGCACCCTCTAAGAGTTTAAATGTAATGCTTTCATTCCACTCAGAAACAACAATGCCGATTTTAAAATCGGCACCATTAGGAACAAGTTCCTTATTATATTTTGAAAGATTTTTACTGGCTGTCGCCATTCCTATTTCTTTTTAATTGTACTCGTTCTTGCAATGTATTTTTCAATAGTTTTTTGAGATCCATAGGCAGGATAATCATCTAAAATACGCGTATAATAAGTTGTTGCTGCTTCGTAATCTTTTATTTTTTCAGCACACAAACCTGCTTTTAAAAGATACATTGGAGTTGTAAACTCATTTTCTTCTTCATCTGCAGCTTCTAAATATTTTTCTATTGCTGTATCATATTTTTTTAACTCAGAATAGCAATCCCCTTGTAAACCAATTGAATAAATTCGAATATAGGTATCATTCACATCAACACCCTCTAAGTTTTTAATAGCTTTTTGAAATTGTCCTTTTTCCATGTACTGACGAGCCAAAAGGAATTGACTTATTTCGCCACCTGACTTACCATCATATTTTTTTACGACAGGCTCTAGTGCTTTAATTGCTTGATTTGTTGAATCTTTAGAAATAAAATTCTGACCTACCCACCAACTATCGTTAGATTTTTCATTACTCGGCATCCATATAAACTGTCGGTATAAAAAATAAAGCAAAGCCAATAAAATTAAACCTCCAAAAGCATAACTTGCAATTTTAAATTTTTTATTTGAACTAAATTTAGATTTTATCTCCTCAAAACTTAAATTATCCATATTCTAATTATTTAGATGGCAAAAATAAGCTTTTTTTTCTAATTTTCTAAGAACAAATGCTTAAGGTGGTAACTTTTTCTAATTTGTATTGTAAGGAAGAATTAATTAATCTGAAATTTACAGTATTTAATAGTGAAACCTTTAGCAGTAAACAACTTTTCATAATGGGTTTTTATATGAAAAATCGCTTTAGTTTCTTCATCCATTTTAGCTGACAATTCACCATATAAATCCCATGTATTTTCAAGGCAAGTATATTTATTTTTCGCTATCTCATCTAGTGTAAATTCGAACAAAAGTTCGCTATCAGTCTTAAGATGAATAAGTCCTCCAGGCTTTAATATCTGCTGATAACGCTCTATAAATAATGGAGAGGTTAATCTTTTTCTAGGTTTTTTTCTCTGAGGATCTGAAAAAGTTAGCCAGATTTCATCCACTTCATTTTCCGCAAAATAATCTGTTATAAAATCAATTCTAGTTCTTAAAAAAGCAACATTTTTCATGTTTAATGCTAAAGCTTCTTTGGCTCCAATATAAATTCGATTTCCTTTTAAATCAAGTCCAATAAAATTCTTGTTTGGGTAATGTTTTCCCAATCCTAGCGAATATTCGCCTTTTCCACAGCCTAATTCTAATACAATTGGGTTGTTGTTCTTAAAAAAGTTTTTTCGCCAAGATCCTTTCAGTGAAAAATCAACTTCAGGTTTTGCTTCAATTACATTTTCAAAAGATTTTATCGCTGCAAAGCGTCTTAATTTATCTTTCCCCATCCTTTTTTATTTGTCGTGGCAAATTTACATTACAATTTTTAGCTTTTATATCTTATGTCAATTCTGATTGGCATATTTAATATATTTTTTTTCATATAATGAAATTCCCAATGTAAATTTGCACGTGCATTCTATTGAACCTTTTTATAATTGGAGAGCTTATTACATTGCTTCAGAAGATAAGCGCTCTCCATTTTATGGGCGGAATTATAGCGAGTTTGAATTTACTAATGCTATCTATAATTATTGTATTCATCCGCAATGGGATTCTATTGGCTCTGAAACCTTATTTCTGAAAATTTTATATTGCGACTATGATCTAGGATTTGCAATTCTTGAAATGATGGGCGAATGGAACGATGCAATAGAAAATGATATTATGCTGTTAAAGCGCGATTTTATAGAACTTATGATTGAAGAAGGAATCACGAAATTTATTTTAATCGGCGAAAATGTACTTAATTTTCATTATTCTGATGATTGCTATTACGAGGAGTGGTTCGATGAAGTAGAAGATGGTTGGATTGCACTCGTAAATTTTCATGAGCATGTTGCCGCAGAATTTCATAAAGTAAACATCGATAATTATTTTTTAATGGGTGGAACTCTTGACGAAATTGAATGGAGAACTTATGCACCTCAACATTTTTTCCAAAAAGTAGATGAGTTGGTAATAAAACGGATTAGCTAAGATATGCTAGTTTGGAGCGAATTATTCTTTTAAGAATTCATAATCCTAAACTTTGGGATTTTCGGGTGTATGACCAACTTATTGATTAATGTTGTTAAGCACTCTCACTGGAATAATTTCAATTTTCATATACGGATAATAAGGTAAAATTGAAAGTTTAGTATGCACATCTTCAGAATCATTGACCATCATTACAATGAAAATACCAGACATATCAAGTTTAATATATGTTTCTACAATACTCCCATTTTGTTCTAGTTCTTTTACAAGCTCCTGCTCTCTTGGGAGTAGTTTCATTCTTGTATCATTGTCCAATCCTTCTAGTTGGATATTAAGCATAAATTTTTTCATCTGTTTGACCTTTGCGTTTATTTAAT
Organism: Chitinophaga pinensis; assembly: GCA_945883825.1. Taxonomy (GTDB): domain Bacteria; phylum Bacteroidota; class Bacteroidia; order Flavobacteriales_D; family Crocinitomicaceae; genus UBA952. The sequence continues at coordinate 21,651 of CAMCYF010000006.1, read as the reverse complement.
AGTGTAAAATTAAGGTAATTTAGTGTAGGAATTTTTTTTGGTAAGGTGACTCAGGTTGACGATGTGGCAACTTTGACCAAAAATATTGATGCGGATCACTCAACCGTTACTTTTGAAAAACCTTTTTTACACGGTCGTTTTTATCTATGCTCCATCATAGTTTTCTTTGTATCTGTTTGGGCTAATAGTCCATATTAATTGAAACACAAAAGCACCAATCAGAGTCCAAAGAATATCATTCCAATCAAAATATCCTCTTGTTGTTAAAGTTTGCAAAAACTCCCAGGTTATGAGTCCAGCAAGAGAAATTAGGTTTGCCGTAATGTGTTTCTTTTCGTTTAACCATTTATTCGTCAATTTCATTTGTGGAATTATGACAATAAACAATGATGGTATCCCAATTGCGGAAAAAAAATTAGGTGCAATTCCCAATAAATATTTTATTGTCAAGTTTCCATAAGCGTAAGCTGGTCTAATGTTGTCTTGCACTTGTTGATATGTAATAAAGCAAAGTGCAAATAAGGCAAACCAATAAAATAAACTCTTTGATATCTTCATTTTTTGAAAGTTTCTCGCTATAATATTGTCATTTTAAAATGCCGCATAAATCATAAATATGCGCTACAAATTTATATAAAGATTTCAAATGTCTCAGCGAAAACGCAAGCCCACATTTACTGTTGCGTTTATTGGCAGCAGTGTTTTATTTATCTTATTATCAATAAATTATTATAAAAATGTAATCTATATAATTCTTTTTGTAATCTATTATTGCTTTTATGTAATTTATACATTACATTTGTACCGTAATCTTAAATCTAAACGTATGAAAACAAAATTTCTTTTTCCAAACAAATTTAATAGAATTGGCTTGATTCTATTGTGTCTATCTATCTTAATAACATTGTTCTTTGGCATTAATGGTGAAAACAAATTATTAACAAAGGTTCCAGTCTTTTATGTCTATGATTCAGGGCCCTTTTTACAAGACTCTACAATTAAAAGTCCGATAATGGGATTTAAATATGATGACATTCGATTTGAGTTAAGTATCACATTATTTGTATTAGGATGTCTATTGGTCGGATTCTCTAAACTTAAATCAGAAGATGAATTTACAATCAAATTGCGTTTAGAATCATTACTTTGGGCAATGTATATTAATTATGCAATCTTTTTGTTTGCTGTTATTTTTATTTATGGCATGTTTTTTATCCAAATCCCACTATTAAGTACGCTTGCATTTTTAGTAATATTTATAGCAAGATTTTATTACGTTCTATATCAATCTAAAAAATCAGCTAGTTATGAAAAATAATCTCAAAGTCGAAAGAGCTATTAAAAATATTACCCAAGAAGAATTATCAAAACAAATCGGAGTAACTAGACAAGCAATTAATGCCGTTGAGCTCAACAAATATGTACCTTCTACAGTCCTCTCTCTAAAATTATCTAATTTCTTTGGTAAAACTGTCAATGAAATATTCTCTCTCGAAGAAACCGATTAAATATAAAATCTCTTTTATAAGGTATTAAAATTACTTGTTTTAGCGCATAAAAGCATACATAAGTATATTTGCGCCCATTTGCAATGCCATTTTTCGTTTTTCAGGCGGATCATTGTGAACTTGTGGATCTTCCCAACCATCACCTAAATCTGTTTGGAAGGTATAAAGGCAAACTAAATTAGTTGTTATTTTTTTGCTTTTATTATGGTCTTTTTAAGCGGTAAAAAGTTTTCACCTGTTACCACACTCTTTCCTGTTTTTGCTTCCAATTCTTTACGGGCATTTTTGGCAATTTCTCCTCCTTTCTTACTTGCTTTTGCATTTTCTATCAGACCTTTTGCTTCTTTTGTTTCAGCAATTTGACGTGTTGAAAGTTCTGCTAATGCAGTGAAAAGCAATTCAGCTTCACTCATGTGATCTCGCAGGTTCTGCGATTTCAATCCTTTGATTTCTTTGTGTTTTTTTACGCTAAGCCCTGTCCATTCCTGATGTATAATATTGGTCAACAAGGCAAACTCATCTTTTTCTGTAACACCGCTATCTTTCCAATAATCGGTTAATTTATTACGGGTTTCTTGTCCCGTCATACGTTGTTGAATCCATTTTTCGCTTCGCCCCTTGTTTTTCCAAGTGTCACGTGCTCTGTCTATACTTAAACTGGGGTCTTGAATTTCTTTTAAACGCTCGTAACCGACTTTGGCTAGCCATTGTTTGAAGGGCTCTGCCTTTGGTGAGGGAATGGATTGAATTAACCTGAAAATTTGTTCTACCTTCCCGGCCAATGTTTTACGATTTTTACCATTGGTGAGCATGGCTACCTGGGGACAATTTGTCCCTATGTAGCCGTTTAATTCAGCATCCCTCTTCCGCATTTTTTTTAGGTAATCTGTGGCGTTCACAGAATCTGTCAATGCCCCAACGATATCAACCAATGAAAAATACCAAACCTCATTTTCTGTATCGTAATGCCTACGGATTTGGCTGTTTTCAAAAATAATTATTTCTTTAGTCATAGTTAATGGCTATTTCTATTTACGTGTCTTTATTTCTACTGCAACAAAGTGCCTTTCTCCTTTTCTTTTCCTGGATCATCTTTTAATACAATTTAAAAGGTACTCCAAACGCTCTGCATCACTATTTAAAGGTTTACTGCCGTAACAACGCACCACTGCATCATCAGTTAAACGGAATGCTTCTTTCAAACCTTTTGGCATTTTATAAGTGTCATAAAGTTGAGCCAATGTTTTTTCGGGATATTTTTCCCATTCTTCAAATGATCATCTGCCAAGCGTACTGAAATACCTAATGAACCAATAAACACCAACTTTATTTTTTAGTTTAACTTCTCAAATGTTATTAACTAGATTCAATTGCTAATGCAAGTTTTTAAAATTACTTATTCTAGCGCATAAAAGCATACATAAGTATATTGGCGCCCATTTGCAATGCCATTTTTCGTTTTTCAGGCGGATCATTGTGAACTTGTGGATCTTCCCAACCATCACCTAAATCTGTTTGGAAGGTATAAAGGCAAACTAATCTACCATTTGCTACAATGCCAAAAGCTTGTGCTTTTTTTTCGTCGTGTTCGTGTATTTTCGGTAGACCATTGAAGGTGTATTTTTGATTGTAAATCGCATGATTTGAAGGCAGCTCAATAAGTGAAATGTCTGGAAAAACTTTCTTTAATTCAACACGAATATATTCATCCATTCCATAATTATCGTCAATGTGTAAAAATCCACCTGAAAGCAAATATGTTCTTAAATTTTCAGCTTCTGCTCTTGAAAATACAACATTTCCATGTCCTGTCATATGAATAAAGGGATAGCGGAATAGATCCTTACTTCCGACTTCTACATAGGGAACTTCTTTGGAGATATTTGTACCGAATTCTTTGTTGCAAAAAGAAATGAGGTTTGTTAGCGAAGTTGGATTTGCGTAATAATCACCTCCCCCACTATATTTTAGAACTGCTAATTGATATGTGCCTTGAGCTTGAATGTAGCTTTTAGCAAAAAAAATAAAGCAAAAAATAAGAATTCGCATAGTCAAAAGTACAATTAATTCACTAAATAAAAGAGGTAAATTGCTAAAAGAGAACAACACAATCCAAGGCCTTTCGCCCAAGATATTTTTTCCGAGAAAATAAGTGTTCCTAAGAATGTAGATATACAAACAATAGCAACATTAATAACTGCCAGAACAGAAGAATCGGACCAAGTAACTGAATTATAAGCGCGCATCAAGAGAAATATCGAGAAAAAATTGGGTACGCCTAAAATTACTCCTCCGATAACATTCCTGAATTCTATGCGTGTTCTTCGCCTAATTATCTGAGCAATAAGAATCCCCAAGCCAATTAAACTGGCAAGACCGAAGCCAAATGCAGAGAAAAGGGCAGTACTGATTACATCAACCTGTGTTTTTTGGACATAATTAAGCAGTAAATCTAAAATTCCACTGCCAAAAAATAAGATAAGTAACATCCACCATGTTTGCTGCTTTGAATCAATTGATTTCTTTGAAAATGAAACAAGAATCACCCCAGAAAATGCCAATAAGATTGCTATAATTTTAAAGAAAGGAAGTTGTTCATTGTAAATAAAAACCATTCCAAGAACAGAAACCGCCATGCTCATTTTTACAGCTACTGATGTAATAGCCATTCCATTCTTCTGAGCGCTTTTTCCCATCAAAACAAAGAGCGAAATAAAGAGTAAAGCGGCTAATACTACATAGAAAATCCAGTTTGTATTTTCCCAAGCTTCTTCTTTTAAGTCACTTCCATAAAGAATGTAACCACAAAGAAAAGCACTGATGTAATTAAAGACAATTGCTTGAAATGTATCTATTTTAAAGCGCGGAAAAACTTTAAAAAGCACGAAAATTAAACTTGATAAGAAGATGGCAAGAAATAAATCTGTCATTTTCGCTTGTAATAATAAATCATATCTGACCCAAACTTATAATTATCATAAGGAACCTTATTAATTACTGGCGCTTTTATGCCTTCACCAAAACTAATGTCTCCAACAATTACACGGGCTTCATCCCAAACATTATCAATGATAAAATATTGTAGCGTTCTACTGCCACCTTCAACGAAAACAGAAAGAATATTCCTTTTGTAAAGTTCCTCTAAAATATTTGCTGTTGAGGTTTCTGAAATTTTCACCCACTCGATATTTTCTTTCAGTTCATTTTTCAAGCGATTAAAAACAATGGTTGGCGCTTCTTCAGAATAGATATTTACATCACTACTGATTTGTAGTTGACTATCGATAACAATTCTTATTGGATTTTTACCTTTATATTCTCTAACTGTTAAAGATGGATTATCATTGATAATTGTATTTCTACCAACTAAAATACTTTGTTCTTCACTGCGCCATTTGTGTACCAATGCTTTTGTTTCTGGTGCAGAAATCCAGTTACTTCCAACTTCTCCCTTTTCTCGCAACTTATCTAAATAACCATCATTTGTTTGCGCCCATTTTAAAATAACATAAGGTCGTTTTTTTTCATGAAAAGTAAAAAAACGTTTGTTTAACTCTTTACATTCGTCTTCTAAAACTCCTTCTATCACTTCAATTCCTGACTTTATAAGTTTTTCAATTCCTTTTCCTGCAACAAGTGGATTTGAATCCCTACAGCCAACGACAACTTTTTTGAGCTTATACTTTATAAGTAAGTCAACGCAAGGAGGAGTTTTTCCAAAATGAGCACAAGGCTCTAAAGAAATATAAACTGTTGATTCTGCTAGCAAAGATTTATCTTCAACTAATTCTATCGCACTATTTTCTGCATGTGAACTTCCAAAATGCATGTGAAATGCTTCACTGATAATGCGATTATTATGAACTATTACGCATCCAACCATTGGATTAGGAGCTACCATTCCTTTTCCCAATAGGGCAAGATCAATACATCTTTGCATGAAATCACAATCATTCATATTGCAAAGTTAAGATATAAAACGTAATCTTAGAATAGACAATTTGAAGTATAATTTTGAGTTTTATTATTCTTGAAAATTTCAGTTTTTTGTTATTTTTGTTTAGTTCAATAAAATATTAATTTAACGATTTAACAATGCTCATTACAATTTTACTTTTAATTTTTACACTCATAATAGTTCCACTTGTTTGTTTCAATTTTGGAATCGCGCCCACTGACTTACAATGGGCAATTCTTTATCAGATGCTCTATATTTTAAGTGGCGTAATTGCTTATTGTTTTATAATCGGGGAATTAGCAAAAAATAATTCTCAAGTAGATAAACTGTGGAGCATTGTGCCTATTTATTATGTTTGGCACATGACAGCTTTGGGGCTTTGGGATCCAAGAATGATTTTAATGTCAATATTAGTAAGTCTATGGGGTATTCGCCTGACTTATAATTTTGCAAGAAGAGGAGCCTATTCCTGGAAATTTTGGTCTGGAGAAGAAGATTACCGTTGGGAAGTTTTACGCAAACGAAAAGGATTTAATAATCCAATCATTTGGATGTTATTCAACTTATTTTTTATCTGCACTTATCAATTAACATTAATCTTCCTTTTTACTTTACCAATCCTAGTTTGCTTGAACACAAATATTGACCACAATTTAAATTGGATCGATGGAGTTCTTGCTTTGCTTATGATAAGTTGTATTTACATAGAATTTATTGCAGACAACCAGCAATATTCCTTTCAACAAGAAAAACATAGGAGAATTGCGAATAATGAAGATCTTGGAGAGTATAAAAAAGGATTTATCTCAACAGGTTTATGGGCTATTGTTCGCCATCCGAACTACGCTATGGAACAAGCAATCTGGCTTATCTTTTACTTATTTAGTGTACATATCACAGGTTCCTGGATTAACTGGTCAATTGCAGGTTGTGTTCTTCTAATAATTCTTTTTAAAGGAAGTTCTGATTTTTCTGAGGAGATTACAGAAGGTAAATATCCGGAATACAAAGCTTATAAAGAAAGAACCCCACGATTTATTCCATTTCTAAAATCAAGAAAGATTAAAAGTAGTAAGGAAAATTAAAAAGTTTACAGAATTAATAATTCCATACATCAATTTCCCATTTACGAACTTCATCCTTAATTCTTTCAGCTTCATACAAAGCATCTACTCCATATTTGTAATCTTCAATCTCACGATCAAACTTATCAGATGTTTTATAGATTTGAGCATTGAATTGTCTTTTCCAAAATAAATCGTCAAAAGACATCCATTGAGCATCTGATTTATCATTGTAAACAAAATAGTTAACAATAACATTTCTTAGTTCAGGGAAATATAACCAAAAAACTTCTCTCTCCTCATAGTTATCTGTATACTCAATAAAACCTCCATTATCATAAATAAATGCTTTTCCTTCTTTGTCATAGACTAGTAGATTTCCACGTTCAGGAATTTCCAAATTAGGATCAATAGTGTACCTAGCTAAAGGCGCAATCGAGATAATTCTTCGATCTAAAAGTGAGCGTTGTTTATCAAAAAACCAGTCTTCCTTAATATTATAACCGAAAATACTATTAGATGCCAGATATAAAATTTTAGGATCCTTACGTAAAATACTATTTGCATTTGCTGCATCCCACCAAAACTTAAATTTATCTTTATCTAAACCTGAAAGCAGGGCATAGTCGCTATTAGATAGAACCATTGAGTCAATATATTCTTGTGCTGCTTGATTTGTTTTTATTACATCAAAAGTATCAAGAGGTTCAGATGCCATAGGCAATCTGAGATACTCGCCTACACCATTTGAAGAAATTATACCATTTATTTCCTTTCTATATGATTGATCATTAAAATAATCAGATCGATTAAGATTAGGTTTTTGAGCAATCGGATATTTTAAGCTATAGCCGTCCTCCAAAGCCGGATAAGCGTCTGATGCAACTTTGTATACTGTCAGGTCTCCCAACAAAACATGTCTAAATATTATTGTCCACAAAGACCATCTACTTTGATCTTTATTCCAACTATAATCGTCAACTTCTTGAATTTTAGTTGGTTTATAAAAAGAACCATCAGTTGTTCCATCAAAAGAATCAAAAGGAAGAAAAAGTGGTTGATTCATTTTTTCGCGAGCATCAATTCTAGAATACAAGCGCTTTGACCAGACATAATCTGCTGCACGAACAGACTGGTAAGGTACGGTTAAACGAGTTGGCAATTCTTCTTTTAAAACTACACCATCAATTACTCCATTTGATGGTTGATTGAAAGGTCCTCTTAATGGCGTATCCTGACAGAAAAATAAATTAGCTATCAAAAAGAAAAATGATGCACAAAAAAATATTTTTTTCATAATTATTTAATTTACAACTTTTAAAACTCCGGTCGCAATTTCTACCTTGCCTGAACCATTGCGAGTATATGAGACTTCGATAGGTACTTTTTTACCTATTCTCACTTTACTAATTACACTTGCAGGTACAACTGTACCATTAAAAGGTATATCATCAACATTTCCTCCGACAACTTTGAAAGTAACACCTGTAAACGGACTATCCGCACCAAGACTAACATTAGCAATAAATCCAGATGTTTTTGAAATTGTTGTACCTGCTAGTTGTGCTTTTGGAAAAGATTTTACTTTATATTTAAAAGTACCCATATTTTTTGTTTTGCCATCTTTATCCTTTCCGGTTAGTTGAATTGTTACTTGCTTTGTACCTGAAGCAACGTTGACAAAATAACCATCGTATTTAGATCCATCCAAAGTCCAAGAAGTTTTTCTTTTAGTTCCTCCAATTACATTTATATCAGAACTAACAGAACCAGCAACAACAGGAACTATTTTATTATCCCAACCTGTATACAAAACACTCATTTCTGGAAGTGAAATTGAACCCTGTGGAGCTACAATTACATACTTATGTTCCCATTTCTTTGTATAAGGAATATATGATTTGCTCAAAATTGTAACGGATCCAGAAACAGTTTGCTCACCATTACCAGTAGCTATTTTCTTGATATTTACAACCCCTTTACCTGTCTCTTGTGATCCTCCACCATTGATTACAACAGTTGGGTTTTTATCAGAGTCATATGCAGCCATTGTAACTTTTAAATTCAATTCACCACCGTTTGTTACTACAGCATCTCCAGCAACAAAAGCCTCAATTTGGTTAAACGAGAATTCACCGGTACTAACTTTACTCTTTAAAAGCGCGATTAATTTTTCACGAGCTTGAAGAACATCATTTTGCAAAGATGATAAAGATGCCAATGCCCCAACTAAAGGTGCATGATCAAAAGTTCTTCCTAACCAATGAATATTAGCTTTATCCTCTCCGTACTCATCAAACTCATTTTTAGACATTAATTCATACACCAATTGTAAAGTTGATGAGTCTTCAGGATTTACTTTGTTACCACTAGCTTTCATCATTTTATTCAACTGTTTTTGCAAATCCTTACTATCTTCAAATTTATTAATATCTCCAACTTTAAGCTTCCAGATTTTTTTCTTACCGTCTTGTCCTATACCTTCGGAATACGATCCTGCAATTTCAACCATGCTTTTACGAAGTTTCTTAAAATTATTCCATAATTCCATACCATCTTTAGAAGTAATTGTACCGATTTCTGAACCAACTAAAGCATGCATTGGCACATCAAAATTATCTTTGTGCTCTACTTTAAATAAGTTAAACCGTATAGGTTTAACAGGTTCCTTAGAATCATATTTTGACCAGATAATAAATTCCTTATCTTTAAGTTTAGGAGAATTTTTATCAAACTCTTCATCTGCATCTGTTAAAAGTTTAAACTTTATACCATCAATATACTGAATCATTTTTCCAGTTTCCTTATCCAGCTTATCAATAATTGAAAGATATGTCTTTATTTTTGCTTTCTTTGCTTGATCTTTTGGGTCATTTAACGTTTTAAAATCTTCAGCAAGTGTTGCTAAATTTTCTTGACCTTTTATGTATAAATTTTCATTTGATCTTTGGGTATTGTCTTCAATAGCTGCAAATGCTTCCAAAACTTGTTTGGATACATTTAATGCTAAAAGCGCCGTTAATACCAAGTACATCATCCCAATCATTTTTTGTCTTGGGGTTTCTTTACCACCTGCCATAATTTCTAATTTTTTATTTAATAAATTAAAATTTCTTCTTGGTTACAATTAACCTTTCAGGGCTTTCAACATGTTACCATATACTGTATTAAGTTCCGTTAAGTTCTTAGACAACATGGACATGTTTTCACGGTAAATTTGTGTATCTTGAGCGGAAGAAGCCAAATCATTCATTACGCCTTTGATGCTATCTTGTAATTGATTCATCTGACCAATGCTATTTAAGTAGTCTTGAGACGATTTTAGTTGCAGCTCGTAAACATTATTTAAAGCAGATATATTTTGACCTAATTTATGTGTTTCTGTTCCAAAATTTCCATCAACACCCGCTACAATTCCAGCTATAGCTTTTCCAGAAGCTGCATATTCATCTGCAAGTTTATTAATTCCACTTGCTGCAGACTCTAAACTTTTAACGTAAGAATCAGTAGCCCCTGCAGCAGAAGATACTGCTCCAAGTGATCGGGCATTGTCTGCTAAATTAGACATACTATCTCTCAATTTAGCAAGTAAAGGTTGGTCTATGCCAGCTTGCTCTAATTGTTTAGCAAGTAAGTCCCCTGGACTTCCAGCTTCTACGTCGTGACCTGCATCTTCTAAAGGCATAATAGCATATAAACCAAATATGAATGCTTCAGTTAATAAACCGATAATTAACATTGTATCACATCCTTTCCAGTGCATTATTTTAAATAATGCTCCAACAATTACAACAGAGGCTCCAAAGCCTGCTACAACGTGAGTACTAGATCTGAAACTTGGTGTTCCAAATCGTGTATTCCATTTTACTTTTTGATTTACTTCAGCACTCATAATTTTTAAAATTTTAATTGATTTAAACTACTTTAATTGAATATCGCTTTGGATTTCTTCACCATTTTCCTGATCGATATCTTTCCCACCTCGACCCAAATGAGTCATAACATTTCTAAATCCTATATATGATTTTGCAGTATCTTGGTACTCATAAGTTCTAGTACTGTTCATTAAATAATAACCTATATCTTTCCAAGAACCTCCTCTAATTACTTTTCGCTTTTTTACAGCAGGATCTCCGTCTTGAGCTTGATAATCATATTCTCCACTCATATCATGACCAAATTCATACATTGATTCATCAAAAGTAGTAGAACACCATTCAGCAACATTTCCAGCCATACAATAAAGACCAAAAGCATTAGGATTATAAGAGTAGACCTTTACTGTATGAAATCCACCATCTTCAAAATAGCGGCCTCTCAAAGGTTTAAAATTTGCTAAGAAACACCCTGCTGCATTGCGAATGTATGGCCCACCCCAAGGATATTGGGATAAATCTAAATCTCCCCTAGCTCCTCGTTCCCATTCTGTTTCCGTAGGTAATCTAAAGTCATTCACAAACATTTCACCGTTACTTTGCAACCAACTATGAAATAGTTGAGAGCGCCATACTGAGAATGCTTTTGCTTGAGGCCAAGTAACCCCAACAACTGGATAATTGTCATAAGCACTATTCCAAAAATAATTCTGAGACATTGCTTCATTATTAGCATATGTAAAATCTCTCATCCAGCATAAAGTATCAGGATATACATTAATTCGTTCCTTTACAATAAACCTGCTTCTATCAGTATGACCACGTAAAGCGTTGTGTTGACCTTTGCTATTTGTAAATCCTAAATCCAAATCTTGGCCAGGATTTTGTAAAACCGTGCCATATAAACTATTCGTGTCAGCAATACTATATATTGTGTTGTCAACTTCAGCACCTTGAGGATCTCCATATTGTTTTCCTTTTCCAAAAACAGTAGTATCTACCCAAACCTTATCTCCACCCTTGTCGGTATACAAAGTAGAACGATGAGAATCTGATACTTTGTAATCTTTTCCGAGTGGATCACGTCTTCCTTTTTTATAAATACCTCCATCACGAGTAGGTAAAATACTATCATAATGAAAATTATTTCTTGAATCAACAGATTTAGTGATGATTTTTCCTCTCTTGGCAGCTTCTTTGAAATCAACCCAGTAATAGTCAAAAAATAATAAACGAGTATCAATCTCTTTTCTCTTATAAAATTGTTCAGATTCTGAATAGTACATGTCTGATAAAAGAAAAGAAGTTTCTGCATCTTCGTAATCAATCTTTTGTTCCCAATTAAGAGTGAAGTATTTTCTGTTTTCTAATCTACCTCCTTGATCATACGAGGAGTTTACTTTGCCAGATTTAGATGCCTTATCTGAATTACCTGCTTTTACTTTACGTTCCCCTTTATTTATTTCCTTGTTTGTATATTGTTGAAAAATACTTCTCAAGTCAGCATCTGTCATTACAACCTCTGGTCTTTTTTCAGATGAAGGAATATTATTTTTTTGGTCTAATTTATACCCGTTAATCAAATCCAACGGCTTTTCAGACTTAATTTTCTTCATTTTTGCTCCTTCTATGTCTCCCAAAAGACCAAGTAATGTTTTATCAACCTCAGCATTATTTGTACTATCCATAAATAATTGGAAAGGGGTATTACCACCCTGAACATCTGACCCCATATTGATAAAAGTTCTGTAGGGTTCTTTAAAGAAATTGTCTGGAACGTTTATCCAACGCTCAGCATCATCATCATAACTTCTTCGGTATAATTTTTCTCTAGCAATTGAATCTCTTACCCAATAAACGAATTGGCGGTATTCATTATTAGAAATTTCAGTTTGATCCATGTAAAAAGCAGGCACAGAAACAGTTTTTACCCTTGATGTGTGTAAACCCATTATATCTTCATCATCTTCACCTGTTTGATATGCCCCAGATGGAATATAAACCATACCTAATGGTAATTTTCCCGGACCGAGTACATCAGGATAAAATGTTTCCCTCCCCCTTACTCCAACAAGATTTCCTTCTACACCACTATTACAAGAAAATAGTATTGGAAAAAGAAAAGTTAAATAAATTAATTTTTTCATTGTAATGTTTTTGGTAATTTGATTGCTAAAAAACATGAGCTATTTATATTTCTTGTGTAATTTAATATTAACGAAAATGAATTAATATAGTTACATATTTAAAATTGTTATAAAAATCTTGGGTTTCTTGAAATTGTTGGTTTTGGCATCTTAATAAAATAACAGTATTTGAAAACTATTTCATGAGAACCTCTTGAAACTGAAGATAGTTTGTTGATTGAAATATCGTAAGAGTATCCGATTGTAAATTTTTCAGTTGGAGAAAATCCTAATAAAACAGCTACTGCGTCTGAATTTCTATATGTGATTCCTCCAAATAGTTCTTTGTTATTAATATTAAAAAAATAACGCGCATTGACATCAAAAGAAAACTTAATAAGTTCAGTTCTCATTAAAACTTGTGCGTCTATCTTACCATTTAAAACGTTATCAAAAGTTTTACCACCCATAAAATAATAATGTCGAGCTGTCTGATAGTTCTGGTCAAAACCATCAACTGTTTTTTTTAAAAGTGACTCAGATAGATGTGTAGATGATAGACCAGCATAATAATCTTTTCCTTTAAAATAGAACCCTAAATTTACATCTAAATTAGTTGCAGAAAAACCAATGGGAAGTGATGGATCAGGAGCAGCTGAAGGTGGATTCCAGTCTGGATCTAAACCATAATTAATAATACCTAGACCTATACCCAAACCTAAAACTCCTACATTGCTTATTTTAATTGGATAAGAATAATTAAGCAATAAATTATTTTGACGAGAAAAACCAATAGCATCGTGATAAAAGGCAAGGCCAACACCACCTTTGAAAAATCTCGAAAAATTTCCTTCTATATTTAAAACTGCTGAGTTTGGAGCTCCGTTAACTTTATCCCATTGATTTCTGTAGATAGAGGTTGCACAAATACTGTTATTCATATCAATGCCAGTTTTTCCGGGATTAACAGTCATTTTATCAAACATGAAATTTGTTACTAATTTATCCTGTTGTGCAAAAAACTGAGAAAAGACAAAAGAATAAACAAATACTAATATACTATTTTTTAATTTCATAACAAAATTTTATAAAGATTACACAAGTAAACAATAGTTTCTTGAGTAAAAATAATGTGCTAAAATAATCATATTAATTGAAAAATAAAAAATTGTTAAAAAAAAAGGTTTTTCAAGAAAGTTTTTGGTAGGTTTTCCACCACAAATCAGGCATCTCATTTTTCATAGCATTTTCGTAATCTTCTTTATTACATGGAACAAGATAATGACGTTCGTATTTACTTTGATTGCTAGGAGGAAATGGAACTTCCATCCACCACCGAGATGACTTATTACTCTTAAAAAAAACCAATTCATTATTGGATTCCTCCATGACAACAGTAAATTTTTTGTAATCTACTTTATTTCCAATAGGAAAATCACCAAAACGCGAGGCAACACCATCAATAAAATACCAAATCAGCTGCGCTAAAAGTTGATCAGAAACTTGTGTTTGATTTAGATAATTAAATATGCCAAAAGAAGAAACTTTATCTGATATTCCTGCATATTTTCCGATCTGACAAATTTGTTCGGCATAAAAGCCATTTGGCAGACCACTTCTATTGAGTGTTTCAGATGCTTTAATAGATTCAAAATCAATATTAATTATATCTGCATTTCTTAAGTGAGGTTCAGCTTTCTTAAAGTCAGCATTAAACTCTCCTAAGCGACAAATATCAAAGTAAAGTTTTTCAAACAGTGCTAATTCCTTAGGATTTGAGTAAGGTACTTGTAAACCAATATTAGCATGATTGAATAAATAACAAGGTCGCTTTAACAACAAATGACTCACATAACCATTTGAATTTATCTCATCTTCGGGGGCTCCTAAATCTAGGGCATAATCAACAGAACAAATATTTATCATCTGCTCTAATTTTTCATAAGCTGAATAAAGCGCTAAAATAAGATCTTGACTTCCACCAACTACAATTGGTATTACATTTATTTTTACTAATTCTGAAACTACTTGAGAAAGGGCGAAATAGGTATCTTTTAAATCTTGTCCCGGAAGAATATCACCTAGATCATATAAATTACTCTTCCAATTTGTGCCTATTTGCAGTTCATAAAATGATTCTCTAAACTTAGATTGGATTTCTTGTTTTATGTCAGAATTTTTGAACCCACGAAATTCAGGAACATAAATTAAAGCACAAGAATTTTTTTGAATTTCTGGAAAGGAGCTATGATTTGCGACGATTTTTGACCCTATTTGATCTTCGTGCCATTCTCCTGTAACATCAACAGGACTAAAATAGATCGATATATCCTTCATTTTTATGATTGCATAGAATTAATTTAATCAAAACTACTTATTAAGTAATTATCTAAGTGCTTGTTTGATATAAAGTATTAAAGACTAAATCGTGAATAACTCTATTTTTCAAGAATTGCTTTAATATTTGGACGAAAATAAAGTGAAGATTTTAAAACCTTACCATCTTCACGGTAAATAGGCTTTCCACTTATATCTAATTTGGACATATTTGAGCGTTGAATCTCAGTAAAAACCTCAACTATTTTGTGCTGTAAGCCATGTTTTAAAATAGTACCACAAAGAATGTATAATTGATCTCCTAAAGCATCTGCAACTTCGACAATATCGCCATTTTTTGCAGCTTCAAGGTATTCAGAATTCTCCTCATTCATTAAATTATATCGTAATTCAATATCTTTTTCAGTTAAATCAATTGTTGGCTCATAATTATTTTTAATCCCAAAAGCATCATGGAAAATTTCAACAGCAGAAATAGTTTCTTTTAATGTCATCGTACTTTATTTTTTATTGCGAATATACTAATCTTTCTATAACGAATAAAGACAGTATATTTTAAATATTTTAATGAAATAGAAATAGTTTTATTATATTCACGGGCGAATAAAATTGACAATGAAAAAAAAAATACTCCTCTATTTAATTTGTTTTTTTGCATTACAAATTAAAGCTCAAATAATACCTCAAAACGGAACGATAGCTTCAAGTCCAGAATTTATTGCTTTAAAAAATGCTAGTGTTTACATACGTCCTGGCTTAAAAATTGAAAAAGCAAGTATTTTAATTTCCTCTGGAAAAATCATTGACATAGGAAAAAAGATTACTATTCCTAAAAACGCAATAGAATATGATTTAGAGGGAAAAACAATTGTTCCGGCTTTTATAGAACTTTATTCTAATATTGGTATGCCGAAAGGAAGCGAACAAAATTATTCCCCACGACCACAAATAGAATCAAGTAAAAAAGGTGCATACTATTGGAATGAAGCTATTCATCCTGAAATTGAAGCTCATAATTTTTTCACTGTTGATTCGAAAGCAAATGAAAATTATTTGAAGTCAGGATTTGGTTTTGCAGTCTCTCATGTTCAAGATGGAATTGTTAGAGGAAGTGGAACTTTGGTTTCTTTGGGTGATGAAAATAGAAGTAAAAATACAATCAGTCTTAAATCAGGAATGTTTTATTCCTTTTCCAAAGGCTCTTCAAATCAAAGTTATCCCTCATCTCAAATGGGATCAATTGCATTACTTAGACAATCCTTGTATGATTTAAAATTTTATTCAGAAAATGAAAAACACGATCAATCTATCTCATTAGAAAGATGGAAAGAAGACATTAGTTTACCAAGTTTTTTTAAAGTCAATGATAAATGGGAAATTCTTCGCGCAGAGAAAATAGCAAGTGAATTTCAACTGAAAATGAATTACATTGGATCAGGAAATGAATATGCTGCCTTGAGTTCACTGAAATCAGTAAAAGGATCACTAATTATTCCTCTTAATTTTCCTGAAGCTTATAATGTTAAAGACCCATATCTATCTCGCCAGATTCCATTGAGTGATATGAAACATTGGGAGCTTGCAGCATCTAATCCTTCTTTGCTGAAAAATAATGGGAATACAATATGCTTAACTTATAATGGCTCAAAAACTCCAGACGATTTTTGGAAAAATTTAAGGAAAGCTATTACACGTGGATTAAAAGTTGACGATGCTTTGGGAGCTTTAACAATGGAGCCAGCAAAAATACTGAAGATGGATACTGAAATTGGAAGTTTGGAAATTGGAAAGATCGCTAGTTTTTCGGTTTATAGTTCTGATCCATTTACAAGCGATGCAAGTTTACTAGAATCTTGGTTATTGGGTGAACAAAAAGTACAAAAAAGCATTTCAGAAAACTCAATTATTGGAAAATATACCATGAATATTAATGGAAAAAGTTACCGTATAGAAATTTCAGGATCAAATGAAAAACCTGCAGGGAAAGTTGAAACCTTTAAGTCAAAGGATACGATTCAACAAAAAGCACTTATTTTATTAAATGAAAATGATGTTACCATTCAATTTAATTGCGATGACGATGCATACAAAGGCAGCTTCAATCTTCATGGAAAAATAGCAGGAAAAGGAAGTGTTTTAGAAGGTGACGGGACACTTCCCAACGGGAAATGGATTACATGGTCTGCGATTCGAGCTCAAAAAGAAAGTGAAAAAGAAATTGAAAAAGAAATTGAATTAAACACAGATAGTATTGCTAAACCTTGGTTACCAAATTTAGCCTACGGAATGGATTCAATTCCAAAATTCCAAAGTATAGCAATTAAAAATGTAACAGTCTGGACAAATGAACAAGAAGGCATTCTTAATAATGCTACAATTTTTATCGAAAACGGAAAAATTAAAAGAGTAGAGATTGATCCTAAAAAAAGCGTTGAACTAGCAAAAGACATGCTCATAATAGATGGAAAAGGAAAGCATTTAACAAGCGGTATAATTGATGAACATTCACATATTGCAATTTCTCGAGGTGTTAATGAGGGAGGGCAAGCGGTTACTGCAGAAGTTAGTATCGGAGATGTTGTAAATCCTGATGATATAAATATTTACAGGCAACTATCTGGCGGTGTCACAGCTGCTCAGTTACTTCACGGCTCTGCAAATCCAATTGGTGGGCAGTCTGCATTGATTAAATTAAAATGGGGGTTTTCACCAGATGAAATGTTAATTAAAGACGCTCCAAAATTTATTAAATGTGCGTTGGGAGAAAATGTAAAACAAGCAAATTGGGGCGATTTTAACACTGTCCGTTTTCCACAATCAAGAATGGGAGTTGAACAAGTTTTTTATGATGGCTTTACACGGGCAAAAGCATACAAAAAGGAATGGGAAGATTATCAAGTTAATCTTGGTAAAATAGGTGCTTCTACTATTTTTGCGCCAAGAAAAGACTTAGAGTTAGAAGTCTTAAATGAAATTCTCGACAGTAAAAGATTTATCAGTTGTCATTCTTATGTACAGTCAGAAATAAACATGTTAATGCATGTAGCAGATTCTATGGGATTTAAAATAAATACATTTACCCATATTTTAGAAGGTTATAAAGTCGCTGATAAAATGAAAAAGCACGGTGCAGGAGGATCAACATTTTCAGATTGGTGGGCTTATAAATTTGAAGTAAATGACGCTATTCCCTACAATGCAAAATTAATGCAAGACCAAGGACTTGTTGTTGCGATTAATTCCGACGATGCAGAAATGGGAAGACGTTTGAACCAAGAAGCAGCAAAAAGCGTGAAATATGGCGGAATGAGTGAGGAAGA
Organism: Chitinophaga pinensis; assembly: GCA_945883825.1. Classification (GTDB taxonomy): domain Bacteria; phylum Bacteroidota; class Bacteroidia; order Flavobacteriales_D; family Crocinitomicaceae; genus UBA952. The sequence goes on along the minus strand of CAMCYF010000006.1, from coordinate 3,463 downwards.
AGCATGGAAAATGGTGACTTTAAATCCTGCAAAATTATTACACCTTGACGATCGAATGGGAAGTGTAAAAATTGGAAAAGACGCAGATTTAGTTTTGTGGACAGGAAATCCATTAAGTATCGAAAGCAAGGTTGAACTTACAATGATAGATGGCTTAATTCTCTACAATAGAAACAATAATTTAGCTCTTGAAGAAAGAAATACGAAAGAAAGAGCTAGATTAATTAATAAAATGCTTGAATCAAATGAAAAAGGGGAAGCAACAAAACCTTTTATTAAAAAAGGAAGACGTCTCTATCATTGTGATACCCATGGTGAAGAAGGCGAAGAATCAGAAAATCAACATTAGAATTATGAAAAATAGACATATAATCTTATTATTTATAGTATGTCCATTCCTGCTATTTGGACAAGCAAAGAAAATACTATTTACCAATGGATATCTTCACGTGGGAAATGGACAAGTGCTTGAAACTGCTCTTCTTGGTGTTGTTGATGGTAAAATTTCTTTGGTCAAAAATGTACTAACTAGCACATATAAAAAAGGAGATTGGGATACAATCATCGAGTTAAACGGGCAGCATATTTATCCTGCGTTTGTTGCGCCAAATTCTACTTTAGGTTTAACGGAAATTGATGCAGTTCGTGCCACGCGTGATTACGCTGATGTTGGCGAATACAATCCTCATGTTAGAACACAAATTGCTTTTAATTCAGAATCCCGGGTAATTGAAACTGTAAGAACAAATGGTGTACTAATTTCTCAAGCAACACCAAGAGGAGGAAGTATCTCTGGGACATCTTCAATAATGTCTTTGAGTGCTTGGAATTGGGAAGAGGCAACGATACTAAATAACGATGGAATTCATGTGAATTGGCCAGAATCAAATCACGGAGGAGGACATTGGACAGAATCCGAACCAAAAATACGGAATGATAATTACGTTTCCCAAAAACAAAAATTAGAGGGATTCTTTGAAATGGCAAGCGCTTATTCAAAAAGCAAAAAAGAGTTTGATAGGGATATTAGATTAGATGCTATGAACGAGTGTTTTCTTGGAGAAAAAAGGGTGTATTTTCACGCAAATGAGTTACAACAAATACTTGATATTATTGAATTTTCAAAGAAATACAATTTAAAGAAGCCCGTAATTGTTGGAGGATACGATGCTTACTTAGTTGGAAATCGACTTAAGGATTCAGGAATCCCAGTAATGTTAATGCGCGTTCACAGCTTGCCTGAGCACGAAGAAGATGCAGTTGATCTGCCCTACCGGTTACCCGCCTTGTTGCAAGCTCAAGGAATACCATTTTGCCTTCAAAATTCTGGAGAAATGGAAGCCATGAATGCACGTAATTTACCGTTCCAAGCAGGAACAGCCATGGCCTACGGATTATCTGAAGAAGAAGCGATACGAGCAATTTCCTTGAGCACTTGTGAGATTCTTGGAATTGATAAAAATTATGGGTCCATAGAAGTTGGAAAATATGCTACTTTATTTGTTTCTAAAGGTTCCGCTTTAGATATGCGTACAAATCAAGTTTCAACAATCTTGATGCAAGGGAAATTTGTTCCAGTAGACAACTTTCAAACAGAGCTTTACAACAAGTACAAGCGAAAATATGAATCAAAACAAAAATAAATTTCAAATACGCTGTAACATATCTAATACGAAGTCGTCCTAAGAATAACTAGGATGAATATTCAAGATTACAATCAAGCTGTTGACCAGTTTTCGGATGGTTTGTATCGTTTTGCTTTAAAGAGCATTAATGATTCAGACCAGTCCCGTGATTTTGTGCAAGATGCTTTTGAAAAATTGTGGGTAAAGTTAGAGACAGTGGAAAATGCAAAATCGTATTTATTCACAACTGTTTACCACGCAATTGTCGATCATTCTAGAAAAGAACAGCGCAATAGAACCTACGAAAGTCAAGTGGAACAGAACCCAAGTCACGAGCTACAATCATTAGATTTACATGAGATTCTCAGTAGAGGATTAAGTGAACTTTCAGAAATTCAACGCAATGTTGTTTTATTACGCGATTACGAAGGATATTCGTACCAAGAAATTGGTGAAATAACAGATTTAAGTGAGCAGCAAGTGAAAGTATATATTTTTCGCGCTCGAAAATTTTTAAAAGAATACATTGGTACAATAGAGGCATTAATATGATGATAACAAAAGAAAATATTGAAGCCTATTTACTTGATTTTCTAGAAGGAAACCTAAGTCAATTTGAAATCAAAGAGTTGATGGATTTTGTTGCCTTACATCCAGAATATAATAATGATTTAGAGCTGGAATCAGTTCCAATTGATGTATCTATTCAATTTCCCGATAAAGCAAGTTTAAAAAAGGGTTTCTCCGTTAAACCTAAAGTTTTTAAATCCTTAAATGAAAACGAAACAGCACTTTTCATTGTTGCTAAAATTGAAAATGAATTAAACGAAAAAGAAGAGTTACATTTCAATCGTGCACTTCAAGCAGATAAAAATTTTGAAGTACAGTTTATAGCCTTTACCAAAACGATAATACCTGTTGACATTTCTTTGATATTTGAATACAAAGAACAACTTAAACGGACTGCTTCTTTGGCGCCAATTTTCAATTTCCGTCGCGTTATTTCTTATGCAGCGGCTGCAAGTGTAGTTTTATTTGCAGGTTATTTGTTTTTCAAATCAAGTCCAAGAGGAACTGCGGATAAAAAAACAGCTCATAAAAAAGCATTTAAAAAAGATAAAAAAACACCATCTATTGCGCCAACTGAATCTAAAGAAAGTTATCAATTTGCAGAAGAATTAATTACGTTAAAACCGTCTTTAAACATTGTATTAGATTCAAATAAAAACGTGCAAAAAAAAGTCATCCCATCTTCAACTGAATTAATGGCTCAGGAAATTGAAACTATAAACAATGTAAAAAATGAAAACGAAGATGTTGCTTTAGTTTCACCAATTGAAGTGAATCCAATTCAAGAAATGATTGAAAATCTAGAGCAAGAAGAAACCTTGACAGTAAAATCTTTTTTTATTCAAAGAGTTAATAAAGTATTATATGGAATGAAAGATCCAAATGAAGACGAAAAATATGCTTCTGTTTCTCAAAGAGTTTCGTCCGCAACCGGAATTTCTTTTGATTTAAAAAGAAGAAAAAACAAGGAATTCCATTTAAAAATTGGAAAATTTTCAATCGACAGAAAAAAAAGTAAATAATCGCCGTAACATTTAAAAGACGAGTTCGTCCTACAGCAAAATAGAGAAAAAAATGAAAACAATTTTACTTACAATCGCAACAATGAGCTGTATTAGTTTAACTGCTCAAGTTACAGAGCCAATCAAAGCTCAAGAAGGAACCGTTACAATTGACACTTTAAGACAAACTATAACAGTTGACAATGGTGGTGATACAACTCGAATTAAATTAGGAAAGAAAACCATCGTTATTATTGAAGATGATGA
>CAMCYF010000005.1 GCA_945883825.1 Chitinophaga pinensis | reverse complement strand
TGCAACAAAACCATCTTGAGCACCTGAACCATTAATAGGTAAGCCAAAACATCCTCCTGCATTATTTGCTAAAATACCTTGTGTGTTTCCAAGAGAACCATCCGTATCTTCTGATTTTAATACACCAACTTTACCAACCGCAACTCCACCTGTAGTGAACCAAGAATCAATCATCATTGTATATTTCTTGATATTATTAACTGATACTGTTCCAGGATTAATAGTTACACCATAATTTGGATCATTAAAAAAGTTAGTTGTAGTATTAACTTTTAAATTATTTGCATTAGAACCAAAAATTTGAGAGTATTTATAGCCTGCAGCCATATCTACATAAACTCTATATACTGTTGTACCAGTATTTAAAGTAGTTATTGATCCTTCAGCCAAAGCATTTGCTCCGTCAGCAGCATCTGTTGAGTAGTATTTTTCAACTACTATTCCTTCTAAACCTTGAGCATACGCTACTGCGTTAAGACACAAAATTCCAAGACCTATTATTAAATTTTTTGTTTTCATAATTTTAAATTAATGCATAAAGTGTTAAAATATTCTTTTCTTGATTTTTTTGGCAACTAAATATAAATCAGGATGTGTAAACTCTCCTTCAATTGGATTATGTGCTACATACTTTTCAGATTTCCCATCAGGTGTTCCGATTAATAAATTTAATTGGTATGATAATTTTCCATCCGTAGTAAGCTGGGCAATCAAGATCTTATTACTTAGAGAATCTGCTCCTTGAGAACCCTTTCCCATAGAGGCCCAAGCTCCGTTTTTAGTACTTATTGTATTTGTATTGGTTATAGTTCCCAATCCTTTAATTGTGCTATCCATTTGATAAAATGTAGGAAAGGTAAGATTGTATTGTTCTTTCATTCCATCAACAACTTCCAATGAAACACCCATTTTTTTGGAATGATTTTTAAGATAGGCACCTGAGGTTTTAAAAACATTCAAAGTGTCATCTTCTGATTTCAAAACTCCAATTTGATTCTCACCTGCACCACCAACAGACAACCAAGAATCTAATCTGCTAGTATTTCTTGAATAAGTGCGCAAGGGAATTCGGTTTGGGTATTCGGCTCCATATTCTACATGATTGTAAAATAAATTAGTAGATTTTATATAAAGTTCGTGATTTGGTGTTCCATATGCTGCTTGAAAGGTATAACCAGGTTTTAAATCAACATATATACGATAGGTAATTGATCCGGGTGCTAAATGTCCACTTAATTCTGGTTTACTATTGTCCTCTTTAGAGGATATGTAAAATTTCTCTAAAATAATGCCTTCTAATCCATCTTGAGAATATACAAATTTGATAGAGGAATTAAACAAACAAAAAATTAAAAAAAAACCAAATAGTGTTGATTTCATACATTTTTAAAATCTGATGCAATTTTAAAACTAAAGCCTTTCAATTAAGTTAAAAGTAGATTAACAAATTATGAAATTATTATTTAATTAAGATTAAATGCTATAATCCAATTATAGAAAAGCGACATAATTAGATCTATAAAAAAAAGAAGTTCATTTACTCTAAAATGGAAGATGTGTAAATTAAATATGCACTAATTAACAATAAATTAATTACTACTTAATTTCTTAATTATTTGATAATTATTTTATAATAATAGCATAATCGGATACAAAACTTAAAAAAAATAGTTTTGCAAGGAAAAATTTTATCTATAAAAACCTTGATTAACAAATCTTAAAACTAAACTAATGAAAAATTTATTTGCAATCATCTCATTACTTTTAATAGCAACTAATGCATGGTCTCAAAGCACTATTGCTCTTTGGAATTATGACGGAATCACTGGAACTCCAGCTACTCCTACAGCCAATGTTGGTTCTGGCACCTCATTAAAAATTGGGTCTTTTGTAGTTACAAGCGCCGCTACAGGAATGGATCCAGTTTTAAACGATGGTTGTGGTTCTCAAAATGGAGTTAATCCCGGAGCTTGGGCATTTACAGCTACTCCAGGAGCAACCAATGAAAGTAGTGGTGTACAATACAATGCTTCAACAGTTGGTCATTCAAACATTGTTTTCACTTGGGATCAAAGAAGTTCTAATACTGCTGTAAATACTGTTCGTTTACAATATACACTGGACGGTACTACGTGGACTAATTTCACAATGACTGTGAATAACACTACATTTTGTCTTGGTGAATTAAACGATGGGCGGTTTCAAAATTCTACTGCTGGTGATTCATATAGAAGAATATCTGTAAATCTATCATCTATTACTGGAGCCAATAACAATGCAAATTTTGGTGTGAGAATTCTTGCAGCACATTACCAAGCTTCAGGTGCATTTAGAACAACTGCCGTTCCGGCCACAGTAGCAACCGGAGGCACAATGCGCTTTGACAATGTTTCATTCAAAACTCAAGCTGCTAATGTTATACCTAGTGTTTCAATTGCTGCAGCCAGCAATGTAGCAAAATATGCTGAAAGTATAGGTTTAGTAAATGTTCCTATTACTGTTGCAAATGCAAATAGTACTGAAATAAATTTGACATTTGGTTTATCCGTATATTCAGATGTAACTGAAAACGCAGACTACTCATGGACTAATACACTTACAATTCCTGCAAACACGAATGGAATAAGTAATCTACCAATTACTATTATAGACGATTTGCTCGCTGAAAAAGCAGAACGTATTGTTGTAAAACTTCTTTCAGGAACAAATGCAACAATTTCTGCGACTAGTAACTATCAGATTATATTCATTAAAGATAATGACTATGTTGCACCAACATCATCTAACGAGTTAAATTTATCTTTGTTAACAAGCTTTTCAAATGGTGTAACTGGTACAAATTCAGCTGAAATTGTTTCTTTTGACCCAACTGTAGACCGCTTATATATTGCTAATTCTATCGGTAGAAAATTAGACATTATTAATTTTTCTAACCCTTCCTCACCACAGTTAATAAGTAGTATTTCAATGGTGCCTTATGGGAATATTAACTCCGTTACTACAAATAATGGCCTTGTCGCTTTAGCTATTGAAAATATAGATCCACAAGCAAATGGCTCAGTTGTTTTTTTAAACTCCAATGGTGAATTTATTAAACAAGTAGCGGTTGGAGCAATGCCAGACATGATTACCTTTAATAAAACATTCACAAAAATCTTAACTGCAAATGAAGGTGAACCGAATATAACAAATACAGTTGATCCAGAAGGTTCTGTTTCAATTATAGATTTAAGCCCAGGAATTGCAAATTTGACAGATGCTAATGTAACTAACATTGGTTTTACAGCTTTTAATAGCCAACGAGCTTCCCTAGTATCTCAAGGAATTCGTGTTTTTTCTTCAAGTTTGACTGTAGCGCAAGATTTAGAGCCAGAATACATCACTATCTCTGATGATAATACTAAAGCATTTGTAGGAATTCAAGAAGCAAATGCCTTACTTACAATAGACCTTACAAACAATAGTATTATAAGCTTAACTGCTCTTGGATATAGTTCATATGGTTCAGGGTCAAATAATGCAATGGATGCATCAGATCAAAGTGGTGAAATATTAATTACAGGAAATTTACCTATTAAAGGTGCTTATATGCCAGATGCATTGGCTTTTGGAACAATAGCAGGACAAGGGTATATTTTTTCTGCCAATGAAGGAGACTCTAGAGAGTTAACTACAGCAGCAATAATCGACGCGAATAGAATATCTTCTACAACCTTTGCAAATTTAGATGCAACAGCTTTTCCAGATGTAGCAATTCTAAAAAATTCTAGTCTTTTAGGTAGATTATCTGCACTAAAATATTCAGGAGATACTGATGGAGATGGAGATTATGATGAATTACATGTTATGGGTGGTCGTTCATTTAGTATTTGGAATGCTACTACAGGAGCTTTGGTTTATGATTCAAAAGATCTAATAGAGCAAATAATTTCTAAACATCCTGTTTTTTCAGTAATTTTTAATGCGTCAAATACAACTGGCACACCTTCTCTAAAAAATAGAAGTGATGATAAAGGTCCAGAGGTAGAAGGAATTGCTTTTCAAATGATAAGTGGTAAACCTTACGCTTTTGTTTCATTAGAAAGAGTTGGTGGTATAATGATTTTTAATGTAGAGAATCCTACTAACCCTATTTATGTTGGATATGCTAATAATAGATCAACAACAGTTTCTGGTCCAGATTTGGGCGCCGAAGGAATTATTACTATTTCTGCAGAAGACTCACCAAATGGCAACAACATTGTAATTCTAGCCAATGAAATTAGCTCAACACTATCTATTTATCAACTAAATTCTTGCGCAACTGCTGCTGGTGGTGTTATAAACGCTAGTTCAAACGTAATTTGTTCTGGTTCTTCAACAACACTTTCAATTCCTGGATCTACAGGAAGTACATACCAATGGCAATTAAATGGTCAAGCGATACCAAACGCTACAGGTACTCAATATATTGCAAGTCTTGGTGGAAACTATTCTGTTTTAGTAAATAGTACAAACTTATCTTGCTCTGGAGTTTCTGCTTCGAAGAATATTATAGCACTTACACCAATTAGCAACTCTGTCTCTGCTTCAATTAATCAAGGTCAAACGTATAATTTTGGATCTCAAAATTTAACAAACCCTGGCACATATAACAATGTATTTGCATCAGCTAATAATTGTGATTCTACTGTTACATTGAACTTAACAGTAAATCCAGAGAATTATGGAGACACTATAGTTTTTGACTTAAACCAAGGAGTTTATTCAAGTGAAAATGGCATTAATTATTTTACTTATCCCGTAAAAATAAAATCAACCTACACTGCTATTAATTCATTTGACTTTTGGTTTAAATTTAATGAGACTAAACTAACTTTTGTTGCTAGTAACTCAACTCTTAATGGTTTAGATGTTTTTTCAAACTTTAACTCAAATAATCATTATTTAAGCACAACGGCATCTATGCCATCTATAAGCACTACAATTCCAGCAAATACAAACATAATGGAATTAAAATTTATTGTTAATGGACCCTGCCCAGAAGTAAATACTAATGACTTCTTTAATTCTAACTCTCTTATCAATGGTGTTATTTGTAATCACAGATTTTCACCTGGAATGCCAAGAACAGCTGTCATTAACACAACAATAGCTTCAGCTTGTGGCTCTTATGTATGGAATGGAACGACATATACTGTATCTGGAGTATACACAGGTGCAACTACAAATTGTGTAACTCAATCTTTGAACCTAACAATAACTCCTCTACAAGCACAACCAACAGGACTTTCTTGTTGGCAAACAGCAAGCTTTAACGAAGCAACATGTTCTTGGGATGTATCAGGTACACAAGCAGTACAACCAACACTTGCATGTTACCAAACAGCAGTATTCAATACAACATCATGTGCTTGGGATGTAAGCGGAACTCAAGCTGCACAACCAACAAATCTTTCATGTTGGCAAACAGCAACCTTTAACACAACTAGCTGTGCTTGGGATTTAACAGGAACACAAGCAGCACAACCAACGCTAGCATGTTACCAAACAGCAACTTTCAATACAACAAGTTGTTCATGGGATATAACAGGAACACAAGCAGCACAACCAACGCTAGCATGTTACCAAACAGCAGTATTTAATACAACATCATGTGCTTGGGATGTAAGTGGTACTCAAGCTGTAAATACAATCACTCAAACAGCAATGGGATCATATACATGGGCAAATAATGGACAAACATATACTGCATCAGGAACATATACAGGAGTTGTTGAAAATTGTATAGCTCAAGTATTGAATCTTACAATTACAACATTATCTGCTAATCTTTCACTAGATGTTTTCTTGGATGGATATTATGTAATTAACTCAAACCCATCTTCAATGCGTCCAGCCAGATATAACAACCTTGTAGCATCTGGATCCACAAATACAGGGACCTCTACTGATGTTGATATTATTACAGTCGAATTACGAAGTCCTTCAAACCTTGATGTTGTAGCATACAGTGTTTCACCTATTTTGCAAACAAATGGAAATGTGCAGTGTGTTTTCCCTGCGGATGCTATAGGTGCTTCATATTACGTTGTAGTTAACCATAGATCTTCATTACCATTATGGAGTGCAAATCCTGTAACTATTTTAGTTTCAACAGCTCTTAATTTTTCCAATAATATTACAAATGCTTATACAAACGGTTCTATAGCCCCAATGAAAACATTAGTTTCAGGTTTATATGCATCAAGATTGGGAGAGTTGATAGAAGATGGATATTTAGATGGTATGGATTATGCGGCTTTCGAATCAGATGCGTATTCATCAGCATATGGAAATTCATATTTACTAGATGGCGACTTAAATGGCGACTCTTATGTTGACGCTAGCGACTATGCTGTTTTTGATTTTAACTCACAGTTAGGTTCTTATGAGCAACGCCCATATTAACTTCTTCCGCTTAACGCGTAAGCGGTCAAATTTTGAGGAATTACTGACTAACAAAAAAACCAGTACACGTACTGGTTTTTTTTGTTAGTTGATTCGTTTCGTTTAATATCAAAAGCTTTATCGAAAATAAAAAACGGAGATCCGATCAATTTTGACCAAATCTCCGCTCGAGTGACCACATAATGATTACAAAATGATCTATTAAATTTTGGGCATTCCAAGATAAAGATCGAAAAACAAAACGAAAGCGAAAAAAAACAAAAACGAGAATGACGCTATCGCATGGATGAAAAGAATGAGAATGAGTGTGAGAATCAAGAAAAGGCAGGTGATAAATCATCGCTTTCGCTCTATTTTTCACTCTGCCTTTGTGACCACAAAGGTCGAAAATCAAACTTTTACAAGGATTTGGAGCGAGTCATAGATATTGATTTCAAAAAGATTGATACAAAGAATAAAACAACCTAAATTCATTGTTTCAATGAATAGCTTCTTAATTTGAATTAAATATACTAATTTTAACACAATTAAATATAATTGAAACAACACAAAACTATATACTAATAATACAACACTACCAAACACTAATACTTCACCGAAAATGAAACCAAATCAAAAACTAGCTGATGCGCTTCAATTGTTAAAAGAAATTCAGGACAAGCAAATTGTCGCTATTTATACAGATACCTTTAAAACAGTAAAGCATCGTCAACTACTTCTAAAATATGGTTTTATCAAGGAGGTTTCGAAAGGTTGGTATATTGCCTCTGATCCATTGGAAAAGGAGGGAGAAACAACTTCATGGTACAGCGCTTATTGGGATTTTGTCGCTGCTTTTTTAAACCATAAATATGGCAAAGAATGGTGTTTAGCAGCAGATCAATCCCTTCTAAAACATGTCCAAAATACTGCTATACCACAACAATTACTCATAAAATCTCCAAAGGGCAACAATAACCCTACCCCATTGCCCCATGAAACATCCTTATTCAATTTAAAAACAGATATTCCTGCTGATGCTTTTACTATTGTAATGAAGGGTATCCGAATGTACGACCTACCCTCTTCACTTGTATATTGCAGTCCACGGATTTATGTAACGTACTCCTTGGACGTTCGAGCGGCATTATCCATGATTCGGGATGCGTCTGAAGTCCTGCCGGTTTTGCTCGAAAACGGACACACGATTCTTGCCGGAAGATTAGCCGGTGCCTTTAGAAATATTGGTCGGGAAATGATTGCTGACCAAATTATTGAAACATTTAAACAAGCTGATTACGATATCCGAGAAGTCGATCCATTTGAAACAAACAGTAAGATTAATATAGCGACAAGAGAGCGATCCCCTTATACAATTCGTATTCGTTTACTTTGGCAAGAAATGCGAAATACAGTTATTCAACTTTTTCCTCCCGCTCCAGGAATTAGTGGTGATATCAAAGCCTACTTGCAAAAAGTAGATGACCTCTATCTAACAGATGCATATCATTCACTTTCAATAGAACGTTACAAAGTAAGTCCCGAACTTATTGTACGAGTAAGTAGCGGAGAATGGAATGCTAAATCGAATGAAGAGGACAGAAAACAACGTGATGCCATGGCTGCACGAGGTTATTACCAGGCATTTAATCAAGTAAAGGATAGTATTGAAAAAATCCTTTTAGGAGCTAATGCGGGTTTTCAGGCAGAAAGAGATCATGGCAGATGGTTTAGAGAGCTCTTCGACCCAAGTGTAGCTGTTGGATTACTTCAACCCGCAGACCTTGCTGGATATAGAAATAATCAAGTGTATATTGGTAATTCAAAGCATGTCCCAATTAATGTAGAGGCAATGAGAGATACCATGCCTGTTCTTTTTGAATTACTAACAGAAGAAACGGAAGCATCTGTAAGGGCAGTTCTAGGTCACTTTATTTTCGTTTATATACATCCATACATGGATGGGAATGGACGAATGGGTAGGTTTCTCATGAATGTTATGCTAGCTTCTGGAGGCTATCCCTGGACTGTTATCCCAGTAGAGTTAAGAACAACCTATATGAAGGCTCTTGAGCAGGCAAGTGTGGAACAAGATATTACCGCTTTCGCTGCATTTCTTGCAGAACTTGTCAGTGAAACCATGAAAGGACATGAGTCTGCCAAACTACCCGGGAAATGAGTTGAACCCTATCGATAGTTCTAACTTTTACAAAACACTTAACATTCTGTTATACTGAAACTTATGCGCCTTTTTGCAATGATAAATTCAATCAATAAAAATGAATAAAAAAGCCCCAAATCTATACTGAATGGGGGTTTTAGCTTACTTTGGACCACAAAGATCGAAAAATCAAACTTTTATAAGGATTTGGAGGGAGTGATAGAATGGGAAGATTCTACTATAAATATCTCAAAGAACAGCATTTCCACTAGAAAACTATAAAAATCATTTAATCGGATGTATTTTCGAACTTCATATTCTCCACCAAATCCTTAAAATACGAAGTACTCCAAATGGACAGCACCTTGTCGTCCTTAATAAATCGGACCACATCCTCCTTGATGTTTGAAAAGGATACTGAATCAATTTTATCCAAGAGTAATTCAATGATCTCTTCTCTACTAATTTTTTCCGCTTTCCAATCCCCAGTGTCTTTTGCTCTATATAAAAAATGATCAACATCCAACGGAATACCTTTCTTGATATACCACTCTAGGTCATACCAATCTCGGCCCTTTACCCTATTGTTCCATTTTCTATAAAGGAGCGCATGTAATTTTCCGGCAAATAGACAAGGACGCTTAAAACACCTCACATAAAATGAAAAAGGACGAATCAATAATTTCTCTTCTGTTTTAAACCCTAATGGCGGATTACGGTCGACTTCAATTTTTATCTTGATGGGCTTATTTGATTTAACACCTGTTTGTTTTACAACATCCACAAGCACCAACTCTTTCCAAATTGTTTCTGTTTTCAAAAACGCTGATTCAATAGAGGATTGCTGTAACTTTTCCTTTTCTTTTATACTCACCTTTATCCCCAATGACTCAAATTCAGTATGTATGGCCGAAAAATAAGGTTCGAGAGTAAATGCTTCGTCTACTTCCATAAGTGAAAAATCTAGATCTTCCGAAAATCGATCTAACCCATAGAAAATTCGGAGTGCTGTGCCTCCATAAAATCCAGCTTTCTCAAAAAAATCAGTCCTTGATAAAGCTGCCAATGTAATCTCTTGCATTATTTCACGCAGCGCGTCTAAAATCTCTTCTTCGTTCTTTGGGTTATATTCAGTAATCCATTCTTTTATCATATTTCCTTGAGTGTTGCGATGAGCATTTTTAAACTATTTTTTTTCGGCGCTTCCTCTAACCAAGTTGTTATTATTTCCAGATTCAATTTCCTCAATAAATTCTCATCCATCCGTAGGTCATCCAATAAAAATAATCGTGTTTGTTTTATACTTCTTAGATTGACATTCGGTGTAAGTACTATTTTATCGCAGATGGCTTTTTCAGGCGAAGCCATTAGTACAAGTTGATTCAGGGTTAGTTCTACACTTCGAATACCAAATGAATAGTATGGTGTAGGAAGTTGCTGATATCCAAATCTACCAATTGGCGTGTTATATTTTTTTGATGGCTTAACTGTTATCGAACTAATCTCATACGTGCGTTCCGGGATAAATCCCCAATAGGATAAGGCCGTTTCAAGTGACACATAACTGGGACCTCGAAGATGATTAGCAATGAGAAAAGACTCAGGCATCGGTAAATCTGTTTTAGGTCCTAGCACATACAATCCCCTCCTTAACGAAACAAGTTCTCCATTTTTAATCAATTCACTAATCTTGTCATTTGGACGTTTGTATTCCCGAAGGATTTCAAGGAGTAAATGCCTTGTTAATGGTGCAGAAGTATAATCTTTTATGAGTCTTGCGAAATCCAAATGTTATATTTTTATACAATAATCGGAATTTTTTCGATTATACACAAGAATTTTGACATAAATAATACAGCTACGATGAAGAAACTGAGAGTAATAGGACAAGAAAAAATAAGTGCTAAAAAGAATAACGGGCGCGTTTATCCATTTTTATTAAAAAATGAGCGCGATTTGTGGCGGTAAGTTCTAACTTTAAATTAAAAATGAAAACCATATGCTTCAAGGGATACAGTACTATTAAGATGTTTTTACTCCGCTTGGGGTTCAATCATAAAAAAAACCCCAAGCCTATATGGAATGGGGTTTTAGCTTACTTTGTGACCCCGACAGGATTCTAACCTGTAACCGCTGGAGCCGAAATCCAGTGCGCTATACAGTTGCGCCACGGAGCCAAATAAAATTTAAAAATTACAAGTTTTACCCTTTAATTTGTGCAAAGATAAAGAAATAAAGATGATTTTTAAATCTTAAATTAGTAAGCCTCCCTCTTTTAAGGAACAAGGGGAAACAATTATTTCCTTGACTTTCATCTTATGAATAACCCATCGTGTTTTTATGGCTGCAAGAGGTGCCATTTTTTTTCTCATAGGAATAATAAAAGGATTTATATCTCTCTCTGCTCGTGTTGAGTAGATTATAGTGTCTAATAATTCTAACATTAGAGTAAAATCTAAGGAATGAGTTTTGTATAACTTAGAAAATGGCTTTTTATAAATTAACTCATAAAATGTTTCGAAACTTCCAGAAGCTCCAATTAATAAATCACAGTGCTTATTATTAAAAAAACCCTCGGAATTTTGCTCTAAATAATTTTCAACGACTTCAATATCTGAATCAGTCATTGGATCATTGAAAGTAAAGAATTGAAAAATTCTAGAAATTCCAATGTTTAAAGAAACTAAATCTTTTACACCAGATGCATTGGCTAAAATGAATTCGGTGCTTCCTCCACCAATATCCATAATGATACTGTCTTTTGAGAATTTATGCGAATACTGAATTCCTTGGTAAATTAAATGCGCCTCCTCTCTCCCACTTATAACAGTTATTATTATTCCTGTAGAATCAAGAACTTGTTTTAGAAATTCACTTTGATTTTTCGCATCTCGAATTGCAGAAGTACCATATGTATGAATAAACTCAACACCAAAATTATCACAGATTTGCTTAAAACCTCTTAAACATTCAATAGCTCGAGCGATTGCTTGCTCCGAAATACGCTGTTCATTGATACCGCCAAGACCAAGTCCAACAGCCTCTTTATCTTTATAAATAGGGAATATTTTCCCATTATTTACATTCGCAATGAGTAAATTAAAGGTGTTTGTGCCCAAATCAATGACTGCTTTTACCATTTTTTAGCTAGTAAATTTGATACAAGTTAAAAAAAAATACTGAATTTTAAACATTTTGTAACTTTATAATTTTACTTGAAAACCTATTAAAAACAAGTGGTACAATGGCATTAATGCATTTAGAAATTTTATTAATATTCAAATGTTAAAAAAAAAAATGAAACCCTAAGAAACTTGTCACGTATATTTGACCAAACTTTTAACTAATTAAATTTTAAGATTATGAAAAAATTAATGATTTTAGTAAGTGCAGTAGCTTTGTCAGGAACAATGTTTGCACAAAAAGCAGGTAGCGACAACCCTTTCTCTTTAGAAGGCGCTATGAATGTATCTAAAGAAGGAGTGTCATGGGCAGCACCTAATTTAAGAATGCGTTATTTTATTCAGGACAATTTAGCTCTTCGCTTAACATTGGGTCGTGATGCAGTTTCTAGTACTTCAACAGAAACTAGTACTGTTTATGATTCTACTGGAAATGCTACTACTACTACTTCAGAAGTAACTACAAAGAATTCAATAATGAATCTTGGTTTAGCTGCTGAATACCATTTAGCTGGAACAGATAGAATGTCTCCTTATTTCACAGCAGGATTTAATGTAGGAAACGATACAAGAACTGAAATTTCATCTTTTGGATTAAATCTTGGTGCAGGTATTGACTACTATGTAGCTGAAAACATCTATCTTGGTTTAGAGTTAGGATTTAACTATAATTCAGCTGATGGAACTAAAACATCTGGTTTTGCTGGAGGTTCTGCAGTAAGAATGGGTTGGAGATTCTAATCTAAGTTTACAAAAAAAATATAAAGGCGGCTTCGGTCGCCTTTTTTGTTTCATAGAATTTATTTTCTCATGAAGTAAAAGAGATTTCTAAGACTTGTCTTTAGTCCAAAATGTAAAATTCCGTTTCGGTAGATACGTCCTGCAATTGAAAGAAATAGAACTGTAAATAAAATGAGCGTTAGCAGAGAAAGCCAAACTAAATAATAAGTTCCTTCTGGATAACCCTGTGCTAATTTCACCATCACAATTACCGAAGCAGTAAAAGGAATAAATTGAAGCCATGAAGTTAATTCAGCATCGGGAAAATAAATGGCATAATACCCAGAATAAACAGAAAGACCTAAAATACACAGAAGAGGTATCAAAAACTGCTGTCCATCAGATTCAGATCCTGACATTGCACCAATTGCACTGAAAAATGCAGCATAAAAGAAGTAAGCCACAATAAAAAATAAGAAAAAATGAAATAAGAAGAATGTAAAATCGATACGCTTGTAAACTAAATCTAGGAACTCGTTATAGCGCTGACTTGGAATATTAGACATTAATTGCTCCTTAACTTCACTACTCATCTGAACACCCTCATAATTTGAGAAATCCAAAATATCGGGGAAAATAGTAGCTCGGAAGAACAATAAACCTAAAGTAATAAAGAGTGACCAAACAAGAATTTGAATGAGTGCCGCTAAACCAATACCGCTTATTTTTCCTAGCATTAATTGAGTTGGCTTCACAGAAGCAAGTAAAACTTCAACTATCCGGTTACTTTTTTCGCGCGCTGTGCTTCTTAGAACAGTTAAGCCAAATAAGAAAACAAAAAGAATAATCAATAAGCCAAAAATAAATCCAACCCAGGCCTCTAGATTAGAAGCTTCGTTTTTTGGGTCGTATACATTTCTAAAATCTACATTTAGAGCTTGCTTAATTTGGCGGAAATCATCTACCTCCATATTGGTAAATTCAGCAATCATCACCTCCTCTACCCTTCTTTCCAATTGAAATTTAAGCTGCATTTTAACATCTAACGATGGTGCTTCGCGGTAGAAAACAAATGCTTTTTTATTAATCAAAATCTTTTCGTTCACCTCAATTAAAGCATCAAATTTCTGGTATTTTTTATTGTCTCGAAATTCTTCTAATTCCAAATAATCATTAACAAAATAATATTTCACAGCCTTCGTTTCCTGAGATACAATCTTATTTTCCATCATTCCCGTTGGATCAGCTATAAGAACCTTAAGACTTGTTTTACCTTCATCACCTGCTTTAAATAAGAAATATAAGCAACTTAAGAATAACAGCGGCCCGATGAAAAGCATCCATAAAAAAGCAGGGTTCAAAACACGCTCCTTTAACTCACGAAGGGCAATAATCCAACTATTTCTCATAACTACTCTCCTTTCCTTGTATTAATTCAATAAATACTTCCTGCATACTCGGAAAACACTCTTCTATGGCCTCAATACTAATTTCACCCATTAAAGCATTTAATAAATCGTTCATTGATCTTTCTCCGCGCATTTTAACAAGTGTAAGAAAGCGCTGTTCACCTATTTCAGTTTGCTCAAGTAATTCAAAATCTGTCCAGAGTGCATTGACAAAAGCAATCATATTCCCTTTAAAACGGATAGTATATGTGCCTTTCTTGCTTTTTTCGCGGAGATTCCAAACAGTATCTTCAACAAGTATTTTAGCATCATGAATTAAAGTAGCACGATCACAGATTTCCTCGACACTGCGCATATTGTGCGTTGAAAGAAGAATTGTTTTTCCATTTGCTTTTAATTCCTTGAGTTCTTTTAAGATTAATTCAACATTCACAGGATCAAATCCACTTAAGGGCTCATCTAAAATAAGCAAAGCAGGATTGTGAACAAGAGAAGCGATAAACTGGACTTTTTGAGCCATTCCTTTTGAAAGCGCTTCAATTTTTTTATTCGACCATTCAGAAATCGCTAATTTATCTAACCAAAACTTACTATTCTTCAAAGCATCTGAAGATGAAAGTCCTCGAAGTTTCGCTAAAAAGACTAAATGCTCTAAAACATACATGTTTTTATAAAGTCCGCGTTCTTCTGGTAAATATCCAATAGATCGAAGGTGTTCAGAAGACATTAATTGACCGTCAAAAAGAATTTTCCCGCTATCTGCTGAAATAATTTGATTTACAATTCGAATGAGCGTAGTTTTTCCTGCACCATTTGGTCCAAGTAAACCATAAATCTCACCTTTAGGAATCTTCAAGGAAACTGCATCAAGAGCAAATTTCCGTTTGAAAGACTTATTTAAATTACTAATTTCTAACATTGACTTGTAAAGCTAAAAAAAATGCTAGAAGTTACAATTTGTCTTGCCAAATTTCTTTAAGAGAATGCCACTTATACTTTTTATAAAAAATAAAAAAAACAAGCGGTAAAATAAATAGAATTCCAAAAATTGTGTCGAGTCCCATTCCCGGATCTGCATTATCCATAAATACTGCATCAGTCTGAAATGCTTGCCAATTATTAGTAATCATAAGAGCTGCAAAAACATTGTTTGCTGCGTGATAACCAAGCGCCAATTCAATTCCATTATCAAACAAGCTTATAAGTGCTAAAAAAACTCCCACAAGCATATAATAAACTATAATATGATAGCCAATTTTTGCAATTTCAGGATTTCCGATATGAATTGCCCCGAACATAATGCCAGAAATTAAAACAGCAATACTATTTTTTTTTGTTCGCATTTTTATTCCCTGAAGAATATAAGAACGAAATAGAAGTTCTTCACAACTTGTTTGAATTGGAAGTAAGAAAATTGCAATAAAAAATAAAGGAATAAATTTTTGAAGGTCAAACTGAAAGATCAAACTATCAGAGCTCAGATATTGAATAAAAAGAAAAAGTGATAAGACAGAAAAAAGTAGTGAAAAACTAAATAAAACTCTTTTCCAATCAAAATTTTCACGTCCAGAAAAAATACTTAAAACAGTTCTTTTATGAACAAACTTTGTATGGATAACTAAAAATAGTGCGACGAATAAAAAAGGTATAATAAGCCAGGCTAAGAAACGGTTATTTCCAAGAATTCTTACAATTTCTTTTTGTGAAATACCATCAAAACTTTCAATTCCAAAATTCCATTGAAGATCAAGAATTAGAAAATAAGAACCCAATAGATAAACTGAAATAATTAGTACTATTCCTAAAAAATAGCTAGAAAAACTATTATTTCCATCTTTGGCTTTATCTATGAAAGACATTAGGAAAACATATCTCGCATGCGTTTAAAAAAACTTTTATCCCTTGCCTCTTCAGTTGGTATAAAATTTTGACTTGTTTTTAATTTTTCAAGCAATTCTTTTTCTTCTTTTGAAATTTTTAAAGGCGTATAAACATTAATATGAACGAATAAATCACCTGTTGCATATCCTTGAACACTTGGAAGTCCTTTTCCTTTGAGTCTGAGTACCTTTCCACTTTGAGTTCCGGCATCAATTTTAATCTTTACTTTTCCAGAAACTGTTGGCACTTCAATACTTTCTCCCAAAACAACATCCACAAAATTCACCAGAGAATCGTAGTGTAAATTTTGACCTTCTCTGCGTAATTTATCGTGCTCAATTTCTTCAATTACAACGATTAAATCACCAGAAACACCATCGTAAGGCCCCGCATTTCCTCTTCCTTGAACACTCAATTGCATTCCCTCCTCTACACCTGCCGGAATATCGATTTCAATTACTTCTTCTTGGCGTCTTAAACCTTGAGCATCAGAATCTGAAGGTTTTTTATCTATCATTTTTCCAGCACCCTGACAAACATGACACGTTGATTGCGTTTGCATAGAACCCAAAAAAGTCTGAGCCATTCTAAGAATTCGTCCACTTCCATTGCACGTTTGACACGTTTTATACGTAACACCCTCAGCATTTACAAGTTTATTAACTTTTATTTTTTTCTTTACGCCAAGCGCTATTTCCTCTAAAGTCATCTTCATTTTCACACGAAGATTTGTCCCACGAACAACCCGTGAACCACCTCTGCTGCCGCCGAAAGATCCACCACCACCAAAAGAACCACCAAAAATATCACCGAACTGCGAAAAAATATCGTCCATGTTCATTCCACCACCAAAACCACCTTGTCCGCCCATTCCAGCATGACCAAAACGATCATATTGCGCGCGCTTTTCGCTACTACTCAATACTTCATAAGCTGCAGCAGCTTCTTTGAACTTTTCTTCAGCACCAGCATCATCAGGATTTTTATCAGGATGGTATTTGATTGCTAATTTGCGGTATGCCTTTTTAATATCTGCTTCATTCGCATTTTTAGATAAGCCTAGAACCTCGTAATAATCTCTTTTTTCGCTCATATTGCTTGCTTATTGGCCAACTACAACTTTCGAAAAACGAATAACCTTATCATTGAGGTAATATCCTTTTTCAATATCTTCAATTACTTTTCCTTTTAGACTTTCATCATCAACCGGAACATTTACAATCGCTTCGTGGAGATCACTGTTAAAGATTTCTCCTTTGGCAGTAATCGGTTTTACACCTTTTGATTCAAGAATACCTTTGTATTTATTGTAAATTAACAAAAAACCTTCTTTTACACTTGCAATGTCCTCAGAGGTCTCATTGTTTGTTATTGCACGTTCAAAATCATCTAAAACAGGTACTAAATCTTTCAATAGATTACTATTCGCACTTGAAATTAATTCTAAATGCTCTTTATTTGTTCGCCGTCTAAAATTCTCAAATTCAGCGTACAAGCGCAGGAAACGATCGTTCAATTCAGCATATTTTTCTTCTTGTGTCGGCTCAGATTTCTCAGGAATAACTTGTTCTATTTGTTCAGCTTCAGGATTTTTGACTTCTGCAGCTTCAGTGACTTTTTGTTGTTTTTTTGACATAATACTAATTTGAATCTTTTGCTTTCAAAGATACTGCCAATCTTGAAACTGAGACAAGGTGTCATAAATTTTCTTAAATTGAATGTAAAAGTGTCAGAACTTCACTTACTATTATTTATTTGTCACAATTGAGAGAAAATAAAGATGCTATTTAAAAAATATACTGAACTTTGAGCGCTAAAAATAAAGTATGTTTTCTAAGGAATTTGATGAGATTGTAAATTTTAGAAGGTCTAATCGAAAGTTTGACCCCAATATTGAAGTACCGAATGACGTAATTCAAAAAAGTATTGAGCGCGCAGCATTATCTCCCAATAGCAGCAACATGCAATTATGGGAATTTTATTGGATTCAATCCAAGGAGATGCTAGAGACATTTGTCCCCTTGTGTTTAGGCCAGAGTGCCGCACAAACTGCACAACAAATGGTGGTTTTCGTTACCCGAAAAGACAAATGGAAAAGTCGTGCGAAGTGGAACTTGGAAATGGTTAAATCGACGATTGTTGGCGAACCCAATAAAGCACAAAAAATGGGCATGAATTACTACAAAAAAGTAATGCCTTTGCTCTATATGAACGATGGTTTTGGGGTAATGTCGTCAATTCGAAGAATAATTAGCTTTACGATGGGCCTCAGAAAACCATTTTTCAGAACAGGGGGCACTGCCAACCAAAGAATAATGGTTCATAAATCTTGTGCGCTCGCAGCACAAACATTTATGCTGTCAATCGCAGCTGAGGGATTTCATTCCTGCCCAATGGAAGGATTTGACGAGAAACGTGTGAAAAAAGCGCTTAAACTTCCGCGAGGAGCGGAAATAAACATGATTATATCAGTTGGCCTTGGAACCGAACTAGGAATTTGGGGTCCAAGAATGCGCGTTCCTCAAGAAGAAGTGATTTTCACACACTAATCTAGACGAACTTTCGACACATTTCCTTGAAATGACGAATACCCACTTTCATGAACGGTGATATTGGATGCTCTTGAATGAGTTCTAATACTGCATCAATTTCTGTTTTGATCTCCGGATAGCGCTGTACAAATTCAGCCAATTTGTACAGGGAATAAACGCGCAAAGCTACTTTATCTTCTTGGTTTTTCAGGTGCGTAATTAAGGCATCCAACACTTCACTTTCTCGGTAATCGGTCAAGGGGAATTCCAAAAGTGTCACCAATAAATTGCGCAAGATGGATTGATGCGTTGAAACGAGAAAATGATCGATAAACGCATGTTCGTAGGATGCTAACAAAGTACAATCGGCTTTCGCTAGATGAATCAACAACCACGAAGCATGTGCAGGCAATGGTGCTTTTTTCGAGCCGAGCGCTAATTCCACCAAATCAGGAATCTGTTCAGGATGCGAAACAAAATTGCTATTCCATTCTGTGAACTTCGGTTCTTTAAAACGATTGATTAAGGCTTCTTCTACGGTCATATCTAGAAAAAGAAAAAGCGACTTTTCACTCGCTTTTCTGGTATTTAAAATTCTTTTTTATCAGTATCTCCAGCACTTTTCTTCGGCGTTTTCGGTTTTTTGATGGTTACTTTCAATTCCTCTAAGCCTTCTTCTAAATCCATTAAAATTGTATCTCCAGCTTTAAGACTTGCATTGATAATTTGCTCAGCCAGCGGATCTTCAATAAACTTTTGAATTGCGCGCTTTAAAGGTCGAGCACCAAATTTCTCATCGTAGCCACGATCAACAATAAAATCTTTAGCTTTTTCTGTTAATTCAATTTTATATCCTAAATTGTTAATTCTACCATATAATTTTTCTAACTCTAAGTCAATTATTTGATGAATTTCTGGTCTTCCCAAAGACTTAAACATAATCATATCATCAACGCGATTTAAAAACTCTGGAGAGAAAGCCTTTCTCAAAGCATTTTGAACAACAGATTTCGTATTTTCATCCTTCAAATCTTCTTGTGACTTGGTTCCAAAACCAACTCCAGTTCCAAAATCTGCCAATTGACGAGCGCCAATATTAGAAGTCATAATTAAAATCGTATTCTTAAAATCAATTTTTCGACCTAAACCATCTGTCATATGTCCTTCATCTAAAACCTGAAGCAAAAGATTAAACACATCGGGATGAGCTTTTTCAATTTCATCTAACAATACAATTGAATATGGTTTTCTGCGGACTTTTTCTGTCATCTGCCCACCCTCTTCATAACCAACATATCCTGGAGGAGCACCAACAAGGCGCGAAATAGAAAATTTCTCCATGTATTCAGACATATCGATGCGTATCAAGGCATCCTCAGAATCAAATAAATTCTTTGCCAATACTTTGGCTAATTGCGTTTTACCAACACCAGTGGGACCAAGAAAAAAGAAAGATCCAATTGGTTTATTTGGGTCTTTTAATCCCGCACGGTTTCGTTGAATCGCTTTTACAACTTTACTAATTGCATCATCTTGACCAATAACCTTTCCACGAATTGATTCCGCCATTTTCACCAATTTCCCGGTTTCAGATTCTGAAACTTTGGTAACTGGCACACCACACATCATTGAAACAACTTCTGCTACATTTTCTTCAGTAATAACAATTTTATTCGTTTTGGAATCTTCTTCCCACTTCGTTTTTGCTAACTCTAATGCTTCTTGAAGCTTACGCTCATTATCACGCAACTCAGCCGCTTTTTCATATTGCTGCGAGCGAATTACTTCTGCTTTTGCAAGTTTCAAGGCCTCCACTTTTTCTTCAATATCAACGATGTCTTGCGGAACATTGATATTTTTCATGTGAACACGAGAACCAACCTCATCTAAAGCATCAATTGCTTTGTCAGGTAAATGGCGATCAGTAATATAGCGCTCTGTTAATTTTACACAAGCCGCTAAAGCATCATCCGTATAAATAACAGAATGATGATCTTCGTAGCGTTCCTTTATATTATTTAAAATCTGAATTGTCTCATCAATACTTGTAGGTTCAATTAAAACTTTTTGAAATCTTCTTTCTAGCGCTCCATCCTTCTCTATATATTGACGGTACTCGTCCAAAGTTGTTGCTCCAATTGCTTGAAGCTCTCCACGCGCCAATGCTGGCTTAAACATATTTGAAGCATCTAAGGAGCCACTTGCACCACCTGCACCAATTATGGTATGAATTTCATCAATGAATAAAATAATATCTCGATTTTTCTCAAGTTCTTGCATTACAGCCTTCATTCTCTCCTCAAATTGTCCGCGGTATTTTGTTCCTGCTACCAAAGAAGCTAAATCTAACGATACAACCCTTTTATTAAATAAAACACGAGATACTTTTCGTTGAACGATTCTCAATGCTAAACCCTCAGCAATTGCACTTTTTCCAACCCCAGGTTCGCCAATTAAAATTGGATTATTTTTCTTTCTTCGAGATAAAATTTGGCTAACACGTTCAATTTCTTTTTCTCTGCCAACAATGGGGTCTAGTTTTCCAACCTCAGCCATTTTTGTTAAATCGCGACCGAAATTATCCAATACAGGTGTTTTTGATTTTGGATCTGCTGGTTTACTTGGAGCTGTAAACGGATCTTCTTCTTCATCTCTATCAGATGGAAAGTCTGCTCTTGGCTCTTCATTATTTCCATTTAAAGCTTCGTATTCGACTCTTGTGTTTTCGTACATAATACCATATTTATTTAATAGTTGACATGCGGCGCTGTCTTCATAACGTAAAATAGTTAGAAGCATGTGTTCCGTTCCAATAGTACTTGATTTAAATTGTTTTGCCTCCAAGTAAGATTGCTTAATAATATTTTCCGTTTGCTTTAGGAGTGGTAAATTTGTATTCAATAAATTTGGAACAGAAGATTTAGAAAGAATTTTATCCAAATCAGCTTTTAGTTTTTTCAAATCAGTATTAAATTCGTTTAGAAGATGAATTGCAGTTCCTTCATTTAATCTAATTAGCCCAAGTAGTAGGTGTTCCGCACCTACAAATTCATTAGAAAGACGAAGAGCTTCTTCGCGACTGAAACTAATCATGTCTTTAACACGAGGAGAAAATTTTGCGTCCATTTAAATTTTATTTACAGAAATACAAATATAAGTTTAAAATAATTCTAAAACTTGCTATTTATTCACAATTTACTAGTTGATTTTGTTAGTAAATTCAAAATAAAAAATTCAGTTGACTTCAATAATTTGCTAATTTTGATTACTTCATATTTTTATGAAAAATGCAATTAATAAGAAAGTAAGTTATGGCAGATGGCGAAAAAATAATTCAGATAAACATTGAAGATGAAATGAAATCAGCTTACATCGATTATTCGATGTCTGTTATCGTTTCAAGAGCATTACCCGATGTTCGTGATGGATTTAAACCTGTACACAGAAGAGTATTGTACGGAATGCAAGATTTAGGGGTTTATTCCAATCGTCCACATAAGAAATCTGCAAGAATTGTTGGTGAAGTCTTAGGTAAATACCATCCGCATGGCGACAGCTCAGTTTATGATACGATGGTTCGTATGGCGCAACCATGGTCGCTTCGTTATCCACTAGTAGACGGACAAGGAAATTTTGGATCAATTGACGGAGATAGTCCAGCTGCAATGCGTTATACTGAAGCTAGATTGCGGAAAATCGCCGAAGAAATGCTTGAAGATCTCGAAAAAGAAACCGTAGATTTTCGTCCAAACTTTGATGATAGCTTAACAGAACCAACAGTTATGCCTACGAAGATTCCGAATCTTCTTATAAATGGGGCATCAGGAATTGCTGTTGGAATGGCCACAAATATGGCACCACATAATTTATCAGAAGTGATTGATGGAATAATTGCTTTTGTTGATAATAAAGACATCGAAATTGAAGAACTTTTAAATTATGTAAAAGCACCAGATTTTCCTACAGGCGGAATTATTTATGGCTACGAGGGAGTTCGTGATGCATTTCTTACTGGACGTGGAAGAGTTGTTATTCGTGGAAAAGCTGAGATTGAAGATAATAACGGTAGAGAACAAATAATTGTTACTGAAATTCCTTACCAAGTAAATAAGTCAGAGATGATCAAAAAGATCGCTGATTTAGTAAACGATAAGAAAATTGAAGGAATTTCAGATTTAAGAGATGAATCTGACCGAAATGGAATGCGCATTGTGTTTGAAATTAAAAGAGATGCCATTGCAAATGTTGTTCTGAATAAACTTTATAAATTTACGGCACTTCAAACTTCTTTTTCTGTAAATAATATTTGCTTGGTTGATGGACGTCCTCGTTTATTGAACTTGCGAGATATGATTAGTGAATTTGTGGCTTTCCGTCATGAAGTTGTAATAAGAAGAACACGCTTTGACTTAAGAAAAGCTGAAGAAAGAGCACATATTTTAGAAGGCTTAATCATCGCTTCAGACAACATTGATGAAGTAATCGAAATTATCAAATCATCCGCAAGTCCTGATAATGCTAGAGAAAGATTGTCAGAGCGCTTTGGTTTATCTGAAATTCAAACGCGCGCTATTGTAGATATGCGTTTACGTCAATTAACTGGACTTGAACAAGATAAGTTGCGCGCTGAGTTTGAGGAATTAATGGCTACAATAACAGACTTAAAAGATATTCTTGCAAACGAGGAACGTCGCATGCAAATTATTAAAGATGAATTGAAAGACATGAAAGCCAAATATGGCGATGAGCGTCGTTCTCGCATAGAATATTCAGCTTCAGAAATGCGGATGGAAGATCTTATTGCAGATGAGGAGGTTGTAATTACAATTTCGCATGCTGGATACATCAAACGTACTAATCTAGCAGAATACAAAGTTCAAAATCGAGGTGGAATGGGTTCCAAAGGTTCTGCAACTCGCGAAAAAGATTTCTTAGAGCATTTATTTGTTGCGACAAATCATAATTATTTATTGATTTTCACAGAAAAAGGCCGTTGCTTTTGGATGCGGGTTTACGAAATTCCTGAGGGAAATAAACTAGCAAAAGGTCGCGCAATTCAGAACCTAATTAATATTCCTCAAGATGATAAAGTTAAAGCTTATGTGAAAGTACAAGATTTAACAGACCAAGAATACATCAAGAATAACTATATTATTATGTGTTCAAAACTCGGTGTTATAAAGAAAACATCATTAGCAGCTTATTCTAGACCTCGTTCAAACGGAATTAATGCAATTACAATTCGTGAAAATGATGAACTTTTAGAAGCGAGATTAACAAATGGGGAGAATGAAATTGTTTTAGCAACAAGTTCTGGGCGTGCTATTCGCTTTAATGAAGCTAAGGTTCGACCAATGGGAAGAAATGCTGCAGGAGTAAGAGGCGTAACGCTAACAGCAGAAAATGATGAAGTCATAGGTATGATTTGTGTTGAAGATATTTTCTCAACAATATTAGTTGTCTCCGAAAAAGGATATGGCAAACGTACTTATTTGAATGATCCAGAAGATAAAGAACCTGTTTATAGAATTACAAACCGTGGTGGAAAAGGTGTTAAGACCTTAAATATTACGGAGAAGACAGGGAAATTACTTTCTATACAAGTGGTTTCAGATGAAGATGATTTAATGATCATCACAAAATCAGGTGTTACAATTCGTATGCACATTGACACACTTCGCACAATGGGAAGAGCAACGCAAGGAGTACGCTTGATTAATCTAAAAGGAACAGCTGAAATTGCTGCGATTGCGCGTGTTCCTAGAACCGAAGACGAAGATGAAGACATTGAAGTTATCGAAGCTTTAAATGAAGTTGTTGAAGATTTAGGTCCAATTGAAGAGGAAAATGATGATGCAGAAGAAATTGAGGGAGAAGATGAGTCTTTAGATGATGATAATGAAGATGATGAAAAATAACATTAATTTTGTTCTTTACTAAAAATAATATTTTATGAGGTTTACATATTTTTTAATTCTTGGATTAACGATAGCAAGCATACCATTTTCTGTTTATTCTCAAAAGAAAAATATAACAGATGCAGCGATGCTAATGAAAAAATACAACCCTATGTCTGGTCTAGACGCTGGACAAAAAATAGTTAATGATGCAAAAGTATTTATAGATCTTGCAGCCGTAAATCCAGAAACAATTGAAGATTTAAAAATGCATTTTTACCGTGCTGAAGTTTATTTTGCCTTAATTGAATTAGCTACTATGAAAGCTGTTTCTGGAAATAAGTTAGATGAAAAACTATTAAAAGAATATGAAACTATTTCAAAAGAATCTTTCAGAAAAGTTATGGCTGATCCAAAAAAAACATGGAAAGAAGATGCTGAGCAATTCATAAATTCTCGTTCTGGTATGGCTTTTGAAATGGGTCTTAAATTCTATAATGAAAGAAAATTTGACCAAGCAACACAAATGTTCTGTGGTGCATATGCAATTAAAGAATTTTTAGGTATTGACTTTAAAGATGCAGCAATTAATGCAGGCTTAAGTTTAAATATTGTTGTAGATAGTTTATTACAGCAAAAAGATTTTTCTGAGGCATTAAAAATTGCTGAAGAAACGCATAAGGCTTTACCATTAAACATTGATGTTATAATTTCTATTATTAATATTAATTTACAAAAAGGAGATTTAACAAATTCAGAAAAGTTCCTAAATAAAGCATTAGCAATAGATCCAAAAAACAAACAACTATATTATGTATTGGGTACTTCATACATTGATTTAAAGGAAAACGAAAAAGCGGAAGAGGCATTGATTAAAGCAATTGAAATCGACCCAAATTATACCGAAGCCCAATACCAACTTGGAGCTCATCTATTTAATTGGGCGAACGATTTAAAAACTAGTGCTGATCAATTGGATTTAAACGACCCTAAAGCTCCTTTACTAGTTCAGAAATCAGAAGAAACACTAAATCGTGCTTTAGTTGTATTAGAAAAGTATATTCTTATAAATCCAAATGAAAAAGCTGTTCTAGAAATACTTTGGAAATCTTATTACAAACTTGGAAATGACGTAAAGTCAGCTGAGTATAAAAAGCGAGCTCAAGAAATCAAATAATTGCCATTGTTTGGCTATTTAATTAAATGGTAGACAAGCATAAATTAAGTGTTGAAAAAACCGTTTAAATTCCTTACTTTTGCTTTATGGAATTAGTTCATCCCAAACTGCTTTGGCTTCTAAGTCTACTTGCAATTCCTATTTTAATCCATTTATTCCATTTTAGAAGGCATAAAACCTTATTCTTTTCTTCTTTAAAATTTATAAAATTTATTGAGCAAGAAAATAAATCTACAAAAAAACTTAAGAATTTACTGATTCTTTTTGCTCGTTTACTTGCTTTAACAGCGATTATTCTTGCCTTTTCGCAGCCCATTATAGAAAAAGGAAACCTAAAACATTCTGCAGGTAAAAATGTGGTCGCAATTTACATCGACAATTCATTTTCAATGAGTGCAAAAGGCACAGAGGGCGAACTTCTTTCTGAAGCACGCGAATTAGCAAGGAGAATAATTAAAAACACTCCCTTAGAAACAAGTATTCTTTTAGCTACAAATAAATTAGATGGTATTGAGCAACGACTAATTTCAAAAATTGAATCATTGGATTACTTAGATAAAATAGAATTAACACCAATCAATCGTAACTTAGAAGATGTAATCAATTGGCAACGTGCTTTTCTTGAAAAAGAAAATTTAGAACAACAAAAATTAGGGAATAGACAATATATCTACCTTTCAGACTTTCAAAAAAGTGCTTTTGTAATGAATAAAATTGAGGCAGATAAATCACATTTCTATTACCCAATTCAGTTACTCCCCCAAGATCCAAGTAACATTTATATTGATTCAGTTTGGTTCGGTTCGCCAATTCATAAAAAAGGAGAAACAAATGAACTGTTTATTCAAATAAAAAATGATGCAGAAGAAGCTACCACAAACCTTGAACTTGAATTAGAAATTGGAAAGAAACAAAGAACTTCCTTTATTGATATTGATGCAGGAAAAAAATCTGTCATAAGTTTTCAAATTACAGATCAAGAAAATGGACAGAAAAATGGGAAGGTTAGTATAAATGACAAACAACTATATTGGGACGATGAGTTTTATTTCTCCTATCGAGTGGCAGATTTTTCTAACACTTTAATAATAAATGGAGACGCAGCATCAGATAATGTAACGAGAGTATTTAATATTGAGCCTTTTTTTAAAACACAAAGCATAAAAGATGTTGAATTCACAAAAGACAAGCTAAATCAATGTGACTTTGTAATTTTAAATGGTTTAAATTCTATATCAAGTGGAATAGATGAAGACCTTGTTGAATTTAATAAAATGGGCGGAAGTATTTTTATCTTTCCTGGAAATAATATTGATTATTCTGAATATAGGCATTTTTTGAAAGCATTAAATTTGCCTGAACTTGGCCCTTCTATTTCAACAGGATTAAAAATAGACCAAATTAACTTTAAAGATCCGTTTTTTAAAGGAGTGTTTGAGAAAGAAAATAAAAATTTAAACCTTCCAAGTGTTACAAAAAGTTATTCCTCTAAAAATTTAAAGCAGGAGACGGCATTTCCACTAATTTCTTTTAGAAATGGAGCTCCCTTACTTCTTAAATCAAAAGAAAACTCCTATTTATTTTTAAGTTCCCTCAATACAGATTTCGGAAATTTTATTGGAAATGCATTATTTCCAACTATCTTATTAAGAGCAGGAGAATTATCTACTCAAAACTACCCGCTTTTCGCCCTAATAGGGGAAGAAAATAAAATAGCAGTAGTAGGTCCAATCGTAAAAGATCAAGCACTAAAATTAATTGGAAACAATAGTGAGTTTATTCCAATCATACAAAAAATTGGAAATCAAAATTTTATTTCTATTTCTGGAATGGAAGCAATAGAAAAATTAAAAGCTGGTAATTTTAGTATTCAAACAGATGATGAAATTGGTTTGTTAGCTTTAAACTATGGTAGACAAGAATCTGAACTAGTTTATAAAGATGAAAAAGAAATTTTAGACGCTTTTAAAAACAAAGGAATAAGCAATTGTCAGTATGAAAAAATTGAAAATGGACAAAGCTCATCTAATATTGAAGTAGACAAACCCTATGAATATTGGAAATTATTCTTAGTTTTAGGATTGTTTTTTATAACAACTGAAATTGCATTGCTAAGATTTATGAAATAACAACTGAATGAAAATACTGATTAAGAATGCTAGAATATTTGATAAACATTCAAGTTTCAACAATGAAACAAGAGATTTATTAATTGAAAATGGCTTCATTCAGAAAGTTGCAAAAGATATTACTGATAAAGAAGCTATTTGTATTGAATCAAATAATTTATGTGTTTCTTGCGGTTGGGTAGACTTAAAAGCAAATTTTTGTGACCCAGGTTTTGAACACAAAGAAACAATAGCAATTGGACTTGATACTGCGGCAGCTGGAGGTTATACGCATGTTTGTACCTTACCAAGTACAGATCCAATAGTAGATGGAAAAGCATTGGTTGAATACCAACTCAGAAAAGCAGAAGATCATACAGTAGAAATTCATCCTATTGCAGCAATTACAAAGCAAATGCAAGGCGAAGAGTTATCTGAAATATATGATTTAACACAGGTTGGTGTGCGCTTGTTTTCTGATGATTTACATCCTATGAATTCAGGAGTGATGCACAGAGCGCTTCTATACTCTAAAAATTTAGGCGTGAAAATTATTGCCTTTAGTCGTGATAAATCTATTTCCGGAAACGGAATGGTAAACGAGGGATTAGCATCTATATCAACTGGGTTGAAAGGAGATCCATCAATAAGTGAAATAATTGACGTAGAAAGAAATCTGAGACTTCTTGAATATACCGAAGGCGCCCTGCATCTTACTGGAATTTCTTGTGAAGAAAGTGTAAGTTTAATTCGTAAAGCAAAGAAAAAAGGATTAAATGTAACAGCTGATGTAAATGTCATGAATTTATGTTTTACTGAGGACGCCGTTTTAAACTTTGACTCAATAATGAAAGTATTGCCAGTTTTAAGAACTGTTAAAGATCAAAAAGCATTGTGGGAAGGAATTGTAGATGGAACAATTGATGCAATCGTCTCAGACCATCGTCCAATGAACCAGGAAGATAAAGAACTAGAATTTGACAATGCAAATTTTGGAGCAGCACAATTGCAAACAGTTTTTGGAGCATTGAATAAGCATTCGCCAGAAAATATAGAACAAATTATAACTTGTTTGTCCTATAAGGCAAGAGAAATTTCTCAAATTCAATACCATGCAATAGAAATTGGAAACAAAGCAGATTTAACGATTTTTGATCCAGAAATTGAATGGGAATTGACAATAAACAACCTTATTTCAGAATACCCTTACAATCCATTTTTTGAAAAAAAAATCAAAGGGAAAATTTTAGGCGTCATAAATGGAGGAAAGGCATCTATTCAAAATTAAAAATATGTCAAAAGCATTTATAAAAGAATTTTGGAAGGATAAAAAGATGATTGGTTCCATTCTGCCTAGTTCAAAATTCCTTGCAGCAAAAATGCTTAATCATATTCCACTTGAAAATACAAAATTAATTATTGAACTTGGACCGGGTACGGGAATATTTACAGAGAAAATAATTGAAAAAATAGATGCTACAACTCACTTAATAGTTTTGGAACTAAATCCAGAATTATGTAAGGACTTGAAAGCTAAAATAATTCTTCCAAATGTTCATATTAAAGAAGCCTCTGCTGATAAAATAGGTGAAATTATCAAAGAATTTGGCTTTGAAAAAGCTGATATTATAATCTCCTCTCTCCCCTTGGCAAATTTTTCTGTAGAACTTCGTAATTCAATACTTGAGGTTGTTAATGAATCCTTAAATGAGAATGGCAGTTTTATTCAATTCCAATATTCATTAAATGCATACAAAAATTTAAAGAAATTATTCCCCGTTGTGAAATTAAATTTTACAGCGTTAAATTTCCCTCCAGCCTTTGTTTATACTTGTTCTAAAAGGTGATTTCTTTTCCTTATCTTTGCAATAAAAATAGTAAATGCTTAGTGTAAATAATCTTTCTCTTCAATTTGGAAAACGCGTGCTTTTTGATGAGGTCAATGTAAAATTTGTAAATGGCAACTGCTACGGCATTATCGGTGCAAACGGTGCTGGAAAGTCAACTTTTTTAAAAATACTAACGGGAGATCAAGATCCAACTACAGGTAGAGTTGAACTTGAACCTGGAAAAAGAATGGCAGTTCTTCACCAAAATCATTTTGAATTTGATAAAAACCAAGTACTTCAAACTGTAATCATGGGTCACAAAAGACTCTTTGAAATAATGGTTGAAAAAGATGCGCTTTATGCAAAGTCTGATTTTTCAGATGCTGATGGAATGAAAACTGCAGAATTAGAAGGAGAATTTGCAGATCTTGAAGGTTGGAATGCCGAAACAGATGCAGCAACACTTTTAAGTAATCTAGGAATTGAAGAATCAAAACACTACCTCTTGATGGAAGAACTGTCAAATGATTTAAAGGTTCGTGTATTATTAGCTCAAGCAATATTTGGAAATCCTGATGTATTAATTTTAGATGAGCCAACAAATGACTTAGATTTAAAAACTATTTCGTGGCTAGAGGACTTTTTATTAGATTTTAAAAATACTGTAATTGTTGTTTCACACGATAGACATTTTTTAGATACTGTTTGTACGCATATATGCGATATTGATTTCAGTAAATTAAATATTTTCACAGGAAATTATAGTTTTTGGTATCAATCTTCACAATTAGCATTAAGACAACGCTCTGACAAAAACAAGAAATCAGAGGAGAAAAAGAAGGAATTAATGGATTTTATTTCCCGTTTTTCTGCAAATGCTGCAAAATCTAAACAAGCAACTAGTCGTAGAAAAATGCTAAGCAACTTAGATTTAGAAGAAATTAAACCTTCTTCAAGAAAATATCCTGGCATTACCTTTCATCAAGAAAGAGATGCTGGAAACCAAGTTCTAACATTAGATAGCTTAAACAAAAAATCTGATGGAAAAAATCTTTTTAGTAATATCAACCTAATAGTTAATAAGGGTGATAAAATTGCTTTTATATCAAAAAATTCAGTTGCTTTGACTGCTTTCTTTGAAGTTTTAAGCGCGAATGCAAAAGCAGATAAGGGAGATGTCATAGTAGGAACTACGATTTCAACTGCCTATCTTCCAAACGATAATCACACGTATTTTTCTGGAAAAATTTCATTAATAGATTGGTTACGCCAGTATGCTCAAACTGATGAAGAACGTGAAGATGTTTATTTACGAACTTTTTTAGGTCGTATGTTATTTACTGGAGAAGAGGCAATGAAACAATCATCTGTTTTATCTGGAGGAGAAAAAGTGCGCTGTATGCTTTCAAAAATGATGTTGGCGAAAGCAAATTTATTGCTGATGGATGAACCAACAAATCACTTGGATCTTGAATCGATAACTGCATTAAACAATGCCATGAGGGATTTCCAAGGAACCTTGCTTTTTACATCACATGATCATGAATTAGTAAATACAGTTGCAAATCGCATCGTGGAAATTACTCCAAATGGCATTATTGATAAAATGATGAGTTATGATGAATACCTAGCAGATTCAAAAATTTCTCAGCTTCAAGTTGAATTATACGCATAATAATTTGCAAGAAAGAATATTCTATATCATCGATTGTGACAATGCACAGCAACACTTTATAAAAATTAAAGTGCAATTTCCCGTAGATAAAAACAAAACAATCATTCATCTTCCTTCTTGGCGACCAGGGCGTTATGAACTTGGGGATTTTGCCAAAAACATAAAAAATTTTAAAGTTTTTAATGATCAAAATAAAGCAGTTAATTTTCAAAAAATCAATAAAGATTCCTGGGAGATAAGTTCGAACGAAACAAAGTATATTAAAATTGAATACCAATACTATGCAAATGAACTCAATGCTGGCGCAAGCTACTTTGACGAAAAGCAATTATATGTAAATCCAGTAAATTGCTTTCTATATGCAGAGGGAAAAGAACTATTTCCTATTTCCCTTGAATTGAATATTCCAGAAAATTATACAATTGCAAGTTCCTTAGTTCAAGAAAACAACTTTTTGCTTGCAGAAAATTTTGATGAATTAGCAGATTCGCCTTTTATTTGCTCTGAAAACTTAGAGAAACAAACTTATATCGTTGCAGATACTAATTTCCATATTTGGTTTAATAATCAATTAAATATTCCATGGGAAAGAGTTATTAATGATTTCAGAAACTTTACAGTTAAACAAATCGAAGATTTTGGAGAGTTTCCTGTTAGCGAATATCATTTCCTCATTCAATCCCTTCCGTATCTTGCTTATCACGGAGTTGAACACCTTAAAAGTACTGTAATCACTCTTGGTCCTTCATATGATTTGTTTGAAAATCGCTATGAGGAATTACTTGGTGTTTGCTCACATGAACTCTATCATGTTTGGAATGTAAAAAGTATCCGACCAAAAGAACTTCTTCCTTATAATTTCAAAAAAGAAAACTATTCTGAATTGGGTTATATCTACGAAGGTATTACTACTTATTTAGGTGATCTTTATTTGTTAAAGAGTGGTGTTTTTTCACTTGAAACTTATTTGAGAGAATTAAGTAAGCAATTTCAAAAACATTTTGATAACCCTGGAAGATTTGCCTACTCTGTTGCACAATCATCTTATGATACTTGGTTAGATGGATATGTTCCTGGAGTTCCTGGTAGAAAAGTTTCAATCTACACAGAAGGCTGTCTGTTGGCATTTGTAATGGATGCAAAAATTCGAAAGGCGACAAATAATAAGCGAGGAATTGAAGAAGTTATGAAGCGCTTGTACTATAATTTTGCTCAAAATAACAAAGGATATACAGAAAAAGATTTCATTGATCAACTTGAAAATAAATGTGGCTATTCATTCCAAGATTTCTTTAACGATTATGTTCATGGAACAACTCCGTATGAAACAATTCTTTTAGAAGCATTGGACTTTATTGGTCTTGAACTTATTCAAACTCCTTCTAATTCTTATTCCGAAGCAAATTTGGGAATGAAAATTGTTAATCAATCAAATCACCTATTAATTAGTGCTATTTACCCAGGAAGTCCTGCAGAAATGGCTGGCTTATCGTTAGGGGACGAACTAATTGCAGTGAACAAAATAAAATTGAACAATGATCTTGATGCATGTCTAAACTACTTTGATGCAAGCTCAAAAACACTTTCCTTTTTTAGAAATGGAAAACTATTGCAGCTAACATTGCCTGAAGTAAATCGATTTTTTTATTTAAATCATAAAATCAATAAAAAAGTCAAATTAACTCCTAATCAGGAGAAAGCAATCTTTGCATGGAGTGAAAATAATTCTAAAATCTCTTGATCTTTGAACGAAATGAATTCTCCATTAGATAATAAAAATACTGCGATTATTTCCCTAGCATGGCCATTTGTCATTGCACGTGGACCAGAAAAATTATGGATTTTTTTGAAAAAAATTGGGATAATGAAAAATCTTAATTTTAGAATCGGGCATGCCGCAATGTTAATAGCAAAAAACGATGAATTATTTTATTATGATTTAGGTCGCTATCTATCACCTCTTGGATACAGTAGATGCAGAAGCAAAGAAACAGATCCAAAACTTGAAATTAAAACAATACCTGTTTGGAATGAGAATGGAGAAATAGAAAACACCTCTACTATTTTTCAAGAATTAGAGGAGATGAAAAAAGGGACACATGGAGATGGAGCGTTATACGCATCCATAACTTATGATGTAAATATTGAGAAAATTCTCTGTTATTCAAAAGCACTTCAAAAAGAAGGGTTTCAAAAATATGGTGCTCTAAAAAAAAAAAAAACAAATTGCGGGAAATTTGTAGCAAAAGCAATATTAGAGGGATTAGATGAAAATTCAATAACATATAAAAAACTCAATAATCCAAATACCTATTCTCAAACTCCTTATTTCAATGTGTTGGCTGCTTCTAGTTCTGGAGATTTCGTAATTTGGGAAAATGGAAGTGAGAAATGGGAGAAAGCAGTAATTAGTGACGCTTTATCTGATTTATTTCGAAAAGGATTAGAGTCTTTTTTTACTAAAAAAGCAAAATTTCTTCCCACTGACTCAATTGTTGGACAATTAGAAAAGCCAAGTACTATTCCAGAAAATATAAAAGAAGATTTTATCTATATAGGAGGTATTGGAGAAGGAGCATGGCACGAACTAATTCATATTTCCGAAAACGAAGTACGTCTAAATCGCTATTTCTACGATGGCACCTTTGAATTTACTAATAACTACATTATAAATTCAACTTGGGTGAATTATTTAAAAACAAATTCAGCTGAACTCGTTCATGACTCCCATAATTTATGGATAACTTTGATGAATAAAAAAACTAAAGAGAAATCGAGATTTTTTGCCGTAAATTGTCCTGAAGAATGGAAAATGTAAACGATGACTTATTATTAGAAATACTAACTTCCGGTTGTGATGAACGTGTTTTTATTAGTGAAACAACAAATGCCAATAAATACCATCTAAATCCTATAAAATTTGAAAAATTGCTCCACAGAGGATCTTGTACTTGTGGGACATTAACTACTGATGCCTACAAAGTAGGTCAAGAGTTTTTAAAAAATTACGGAGACTCTAAATATGAAAGCATCCTTAAAAATCAAACGCTAAGATTAAAAGCAATGTTGATTTATAAGTCGATGGATTTTGATGTTTTCTATGGGCCAAGCGGAAGTGATTTAATGTATTTACCACTTTTATTTCAATGCATAATTGATCCGAATAAGAAAATAATTAACATAGTCTCATGTCCTGAAGAATTAGGGTCTGGATCTAAAGCTGCAGCTGAAGGACTGTATTTTTCTGAATGGAGCCAATACGGAAAACCCTTGCCTATTGGGAAAAATGTCAGCGAAAAAGTAAAATCAGAGGTTTTTTACCTTCCTGCAAGAGATGAAAATGGAAATATTGTTGATCGCAACCAAGCCATAAGAGATCTTATTAATCAATTTCCTGAGCAATTGATTATTGGTAATCTTGTTTTTGGTAGTAAATCAGGAATTAAAGACGATTTGGCAATAATTGATGAATTTAGGGACGGGATCATGTGGGTTGTTGATATGTGCCAATTTCGTACTGATAGAAAATTAATTCATGATTTAATATGTAAAGGGGCAATGATAAGCATTACCGGATCAAAATTTTATCAGGCGCCGCCATTTTGCGGAGCTCTTTTGGTGCCAAAATATTGGTCTGAAAAAATCAAAGATAAAGATGCAAGCATATTGGAGACATATAATTCACTTTTTACATCCTATGATTATCCACTAGAATTTGAAAAAATGCGAGAAAACTTACCAAAATTCAAAAATATCGGATTAAGGTTAAGGTGGGAAATTGCATTGTGTGAAATGGAATCATTTTTAGCATTCCCTCAAGAAAAATCAAATGCCCTAATTCGTAGATGGAATCAAGTTGTAATTGGACGCTTAGCTCAAAGTGATCTGTTTCGCTTAATGCCTGATATTGAATTGACAAACGACAGTATTATTTCTTTTATGGTTATAAAAAATGGTGTTGCTTTAAATAATAAAGAACTAAAAATATTATTCGATTATCTTGTTTTAAATGAACACGAGGGAATCGAAAATTTTAATCGCGTGTTTTTAGGTCAACCTGTTCAATATGGTGAGAAATCATTTATTCGTCTAGCAATTGGCTCCTACTCTATTCGAAAGCAACTTATGAATAATCAATTTAATCCAAAAAGTGATATTGCTTTTATTCAAGTTATTGAAAATGCTGTAAAAAAATTATTTCCGTGAAAAACATAAAGGAAAATGCACTTTGGGCTTTTCGGAATGCGTCCGCAAATTCTTTGATTTCTAATGATGATTCTGCACTTATTTTTCAATCATGGGATGATTTAAAATTTAATTTAGAGCAATTAAGCGCAATTTTTGATCATCCAAATGCTACGCATGCAATTGCAATTAAAACAAACCCACATCCAAGTGTATTGGCTAAAATTATTTCTTGGGGATTTAGCTTAGAAGCAGCTTCAATGGAAGAAGTTGAAATGGCAATAAAGGCAGGAGCAAGTCCCAATAAGATTGTATTCGATTCACCTGTTAAAAGACAAAGTGAAATTGAAAAATGCAATAATGAATTGCACGGACTAATTCTAAATGCAAATAGTTTAGAGGAATTAAAAAGAATGCCGGATAATCCAAATTTCACTCTTGGGATTCGAATTAATCCCTCTATGCAAATGGACTCCCCTGAAATTTATAGTGTTAGTAATAACGAATCGAAATTTGGTGTTCCTATTTTAGAAAAAGAAGCATTGTTAAATGCCATTCTATCTCATCCGATTCAACAACTTCACATACATGCGGGAAGTCAAATGAAAGATTTGACAAAAGCAGTTTTTGCTGTTAGAGAACTTCTTGATTTAGCAATTGAAGCAAATAGTTTATTAGAGAAAAAAGGAATTGAAAGAAGAATTTTAACATTGGATATTGGTGGTGGACTAATTGCAGAAAAATACGGTATTGTCGGAAAGATGTCGGAATATGCAAAAAAATTAAAAGAAACATGCCCAGAACTTTGGGATTTTGAACTAATAACAGAATTTGGACAGTGGTGTCATACAAATTCAGGATTTATTTTTTCAGAAATAGAATACACTTTTAAGCGTGGAGAAAAACAGATTGCATTTATTCATCTTGGTGCTGATTATTTTATGCGTGATGCTTACACATTAGCACGAGATTTTGACATAATTGCACTAAATAATAAAGGAGAAGAAAACAATTCAGATGAAAAATATCTTCACGATATTGCAGGTCCACTTTGTTTTGCAGGTGATTACGTTCTCAAAGGCGTTAAACTCCCAATACTAAAGGAAAATGATTGGCTTGGGATTTTAGGAACGGGAGCAAATACTTTAGGATTGTGGTCGCGGCATTGCTCTAGAACAATTCCAAAAGTAATTGGGTTTTCTTGTGAAAAAAATGAAATTGAAATTCTTTCTGAACGAATGAATCCATTTATCTAGCAGTAATTATAAATTATTCTTCCGCTGAAAAAAATTCAGCAGGGAAATTTAATAAAAATAGCTTTTCTGAGGCCCTTGTCAAAGCAGTGTACAACCAAGGAATATAATTTTCATTTTTCAATTCATCCGGAACAAAACCGTAATCCAAAAATATATGTTTCCATTGTCCGCCTTGTGCTTTATGAACTGTTACAGCATAAGCGTATTTTACTTGTAATGCAGAAAAATAAGGATTCTTAAGCACCAATTGAAATCTTTTCTGCTTGTTCTTTTCATATAAATAATCTTGTTCAATTGCATAAAATAATTCCTTCAATTTCTCTCTTTTTAAATTTGGAGTTTCTTCAAGAATTGCTTCAGTCATTACAATTACTGTTTTTTCAGTTTCATCAGGATAATCCAAAAAGAGAATCTCAAGGTGCACAAAATGAAAGCCGTATAGATCTTCGAATCGAATAATACGTTTAACTTTTATGAGTTCTCCATTTGCAATAAAACCTATTTCAGATTGAGGATCCAACCAAAAATAATTATTTTTTACAACCATTAAAATATCACCACGCTCCATGATTTCCTCTCGCAATAATATTCTACCTCTAATTTCTTGATTCCATAGATTTGCTCTTTTGTTAGACAAGGTGACTAAAATAGTTTGGTCCATTCCAACCTCATTATAAGAAGTTTCTAAATAATCTTGTAAATCGCCACCTGCAATGCGAAAAGTTTCCTTGTTGTTGATAATCCTGAAAAATGGCGCAGCAAAAATAGATTTATCCCGAATAAAGGTTGCATTTGTCAAAATGGAGGAATTCTCAGTTGTTCTCACAACATTTTTTAATTCTGCTTTAAAGACTGATATTTTAGGAAAATTTTCAGAAAAAAACGAACTGCTAAGAGCTGGAGAATCTATTTGTCCAACCGGTGGCAACTGACCGGAATCGCCCATAAAAATCAACTTACAATTTTTACCTTGATAAACATAATTCAAAAGATCCTCCAATAAATTAGTCTCATTGTTTTTGTCACTAATCCCAATCATAGAAGCCTCATCCACAAAAAACAAGGTGTTTTCAAATAAATTTTTAGCCAATGTTGGCTTTTGTATGCTTAATTCATTTCCAGAAAAATAAATCTGTTTGTGAATAGTATATGCTGGTATTTTCGCAAAATTTGAAAGAACTTTTGCTGCACGACCTGTGGGAGCAAGCAAGCGAGTTTTTATTTTAATTTCCTGTAATGATTTTACAATTGCTGCTACTAATGATGACTTGCCCGTTCCTGCAAAACCTTGTAAAATATAAAGACAAAATTGCTTTTCCGAATTAAAAAAACGCATAAATACATCCATGGCATTTTTCTGATCTTCAGTGAAAGAATGCAGAAAATAACTTTCTACTAGTTGCTCGAAATTATTATGGCTTGTGTTTGGCATTTAAATAATCCAAAGATTACAAAAATTTAATAGACAAAATACGTTGATAAAATTAAAAATGCTAAATTTGACATCATATAATTAATTTTTAAACTATGCTAAACATTGGTCTACTTCTAAAAAAATATTCTGTTCCAACTTTATTCTTGATTCTTGGATTAGCATTGCTAATAACTGGTTATAGCTCTGAGCAAAGTTTGACTTTCAACGCTTCTTCCTTTTTAATCCTAATTACAGCAATAATTTCTTTTTTGAATGTTTCAGGAAAATTGTCAACATTAATGACTCGAATTATCGGTTTAGGTTCTTTAATAATTGCAATAATTGTCTTATATCTTTCTTTTTACAGTGTTTCTGATACTATGAACGACCAAAAAAATTATGAACTGTGTAAAGAATTGTCACGTCTTAATTTAAGTGATTTAAGAACTGCACAAAAAGCCTACTTCGAACGATACAATTCTTATGCCCAAGATTGGGAAACCATCATTAATTTTATCGAAACAGACAGCGTAAATACAGTTGTATCAGAAGGAAGTGTGCCAGGTAGAAAAATTACAGAGGCAGAAAGAAATTATATATACCGCGATAATCGTCCAATTGATAATAATATGAATGAATTCGAGGCATATAAACTTTCGAAATCAAAAATTTGCCCTGTTGATTTAAAAGATTTTAAAAGAGATACCGTTAAAGTATCTTTTATAAAAACAACTTTTACAGAAAATAGAAGTTACCTAAAGGAACGAATAGATAATGAATTAGGTGCATTTGATGCTAAAGCATTACGTTATATACCTTTTACTCAGAATAAAAAGGAATGGACAATAAAATCAGACAAAATAGTAATTGGAATAGATTCTATTGCTACAATTCGTGTAGAAGGTTTTATCCCTTTCACTAAAATCAAAGGACAAAAAACAAAAGAACTTATTTATTTCGGTAAATTAGAAATGAGTGATCTCTCTGGTTCGTGGGAGGAAGAATAAATATAAATGTCAGAAAA
The DNA here is from genome assembly GCA_945883825.1 of Chitinophaga pinensis. GTDB lineage: Bacteria > Bacteroidota > Bacteroidia > Flavobacteriales_D > Crocinitomicaceae > UBA952. The sequence goes on along the minus strand of CAMCYF010000005.1, from coordinate 54,108 downwards.
ATATTTTTTTGATTTTCATCCATCTAAACTTACTATTCTGAAAAAAAATAGTGATAGTTCAGTAACAATAGCTCATGAAAATAGAATAGAAGCAAAGCAACCCTTTCATAATGAAGAATTAATAGAAGCCATTAGACCCTTTTCAAATTCAGAAACTAAACCACATTTTACATGGTTTTCTAGCCAATTCACCTTAATTCCTAATGCCCTTTTCCTTCCAAGTCAACTAGAAAATTATTACCGACTAAACTTTGGTGAATTAAATCCAAGTGAATCCCTTTTTTACGATTCAATTTATGAGGAAAATCTATCTTTAGTTTACTCAATCCCAAATTGGTTTCGCGATTTTAAACGAAATTACTTTTTTAATGGCGAATTAAAACATCATGCTTCCTGTTTAATTAAAAATTGTTTCAAGGAACAACATAAAAATTTGATTTCTATTCTATTTGAAGGGAAATCTTTCATTATGTACATTAAAAAAGATGGTAAACTTTTGGTTTGTAATTCTTTCGACTATCAAGATGAGGAAGACTTAATTTATTTTATTTTGTCGCACCATAAACAACTAGGCCTTACTGAAAACAACACTTTAAAACTTATGAGTTATATGGAAAATCTGAATTCAGAAAAAATTATAGGTTTAATTGCTCACTTCAAGGAACTATGTAACTATTCTGTTCATTTTTTGAATAAATTAGAATATAATTCTACCCTAACGTGCGAATAATTAGAGGTTTCTTAAAAGGAAAAAGATTTGTAACACCACCAAATTTTCCATCAAGGCCAACAACAGACTATGCTAAAGAAGGATGCTTTAATATTCTTGAAAATTATTTTTCTATTGAGGATAAAGCTATTTTAGATCTATGTGCTGGAACTGGAAATATCTCTTTTGAATTTGTTTCGAGAGGTGCAAAATCAGTCCTTTCAATTGACAGTAACCCAAGATGTGTGCAATCCCTTAAAACAAATAGTCGAAATTTAGGAATTGAAGAAACAATGAATTCATATAAAACTGACTGCATTATTTACTGCCGCAACTCAAAAGAAAAATTTGATTTAATATATGCAGACCCTCCCTTTCATCTAAAATTTCACGAAGAATTGATTACTGTGATATTCCAAAAATCACTGCTAAAGCCTGATGGATACCTAATAGTTGAACACGGAAAACAAACAAATCTATCTACTATGGATAACTTTGAATTTTGCAGAAACTTTGGGAATGTCTATTTTAGTTTTTTTAAATCCTAAATAAATATGAAAAAAGGACTTTTTCCCGGATCATTCGATCCATTCACAAAGGGTCATGAAGCAATCGTTTTTAAAGCCCTTAATCTTTTTGATGAAATCTATATTGGGATAGGAATTAATAGCACCAAAAAATATCTTTTTGATACTGAGAATAGAATTAAACATATTAAAGAATTATTTAAAAAATACCCAAACGTTAAAGTTGGAACATACCAAAAATTGACGGTAGAATATTGCAAAGAAATTAAAGCTAGTCATATAATAAGAGGGCTTAGAAACTCTTCTGATTTTGAATATGAAAAGTCAATAGCAAATATGAATAATGCTATTTCTTCAGGAATAGAAACCATTTTTTTTCTAAGTGATGAAAAACACAGCGCATTAAATTCATCCATTATCCGAGAAATGTATACCAATAAAGCTGATATTTCACCTTTTGTTAGTTTTCCAAACTTGCTTGCTAAAAATTAATTAGTTTATAAGAAAAACTATGAAAAATACAATTTTTGTTCTTTTTACTTTGTTCTCACATACAGTTTTTGCAGAAGTTATAATTAATGGCTACTGCGATTTTCCAAAAGCAACTGTTTCTTTATTTGAAATTGAAGATTACATAACAAAAAAAGAAATAAAAATTAGTGAGACAAAAGTTGACGACAAAGGTAATTTTAGATTAATCTTCTCGAGTAATAGTATTAAAAAAATTATTCTTCGCGTAAATTCTAACTTCTCATGGATGTATATCCAACCAAATAGTACTTATTTTATAGATATACCTCAAGACGGACAAATTACTCAGTTCATTACTAATAATGAAATTGAAATGGTATTTTTTAAATTGGATACCAATGATATTAATTATAAGATTTTAGGATTTGAAGCCTGGATGGATAATTATTTGTCAGATATTTATATACTAAAAGATAAGCAACCAGGAGAATTCGTACAAAAAATTGCAGCATTTAAGAAAGAAGTCAATAGTGTTTATTCAAAAGATACCTCACTCTTTTTTCGCTCGTATTTAAAATATTCAATTGGACTTTCAATTGACAATATCAATTTTATAAGTGCTCCAAGTGAAGAAGATAAATTTGAATTTTATATAAAGGATTCACCTATATTGATTAATAATGATAAGTACATAGAATACCTTTACTCATTTTATGAAAACTATTATTATAAACTAGATCAAAACCTAAGGACTCAGTTAAATAATTATATTATAAATTATGATCACGTTAATTGTATAAAAACTTTAAATAAAGATCCCTATATACAATCAGAAGAGCTTTCAGAATTAATTTTACTAATTTTTATTAATCAAGGTATTTTTTCCTCTAAAATTTCCAACAATCTATTAAATATAATTAATGAAAAAAGTAATTACCCAATCCATTCAATTATCGCAAAAAATTCGTTACAAAAAAAAGATGAAATAAAGATTGGCGACATCTTTCCAAATATAGAATTAGACAAAAAAAATAAATACACACTTCAAATGTTGAAGGGAAAACCAATTTATATTCATTGTTTTGATCCTAAGAATCAAAAATCTATAAGTGAGATTTCAGCACTTTTAAAACTCAATGAGAAATATGAAAAATACATAAATATCATAAGTGTTTACTCCAAACCGAAGGAATATTTTTCAATTTCAGAACAAAGAAATCTCGATTTAATAAAGTGGAGAAAATTTGAACTTGAACCAAGCGAAAAATCATGGAAAATATTAAACATACCTTCTTTTCCTTATTATTTATTTCTAGATAAAGACTTAGTTTTACTTGCCTCACCAGCACTTTCACCATCACCTAATGGTTCATATGAAACAATCGAAAGGATCTTTTATGATATTAAAAGGAAAATAGAACAAATTGGAGAATAATTATTTTCGAAATAAACCCCAAAATGCTCCCATTGCTCCACCAAATAAATGTGCAAAATGAGAGATATTATCTTTTTGAAATGAGGAATATATTTCTTGACCCAAGTACAATAAAACGATTAAAATAAAAGTAAATGGTATTTCTCTTCCACTGGAATTAAGCAAAGATGATAGAATTATATACATAAATGCAATTCCACTAGCGCCTAATAATCCATTATCCCACAATAAAGTGTGAAGTAATGCCGTAAACCCAGCCGTAACCATCGTCATAATCAACATCCTTTTAGTTCCATATTTTAGTTCAATTAGTGGCCCCAACAATAAAATAATAGACAAATTTCCTACTAAATGAATTGTGTCGATATGTCCAAAAATATACGTGAAATTTGAAAGGTACCATTTCCAAGATGTAAAATGACAATTACCATCCAAGATAAAGAATTGACTGCTACTTGGAAAAACTTTTAGAGCAATCATTCCAATTAAAGAAAATAAAGAAATCAATAAGGTTCCACGAGAAACAAAACTAATTTTCATCTTATTCAATAATTGCTGAAAGACCTTTCTCAAGCAACAAAGTACATAAAGGCTCTAGTTGTTTATATTCACCTGTTTTAACAATACATTTTCCATTTGTATGGACAATCCATGCGCATTGTTCTGCTTGAATTAACTCATGATTGCAAATCTGAATTAAACAAGAAATCACATGATCAAAAGTATTAAAATCATCATTATAAAGAATAATTGAATGTGTTGTAACTTTTTCTTCTAATAAGTCTAAAAGTTCTTTCGAATCAGGATTATGCATCTTTTTTTATTAAAATTAGTAAATCTTGAGAAAATCTAAAAATTGTTTTTATCCCCTATTATAAAATCGACTAAATCTTTTTCTTGCGAATGTCAATTTTATTTTCATTTCCGTTTATTAAACGAGCAAAATTATTTCTGTGTGCAATTATAACTAGTGCAGAAAGAACAATCGTAAAAATTATCATAATACGTGCATCCTCATTTAATGCAAAATAACTTATGAACGGAAAAGCTAGTGCAGCAGTAATTGCTCCCAATGAAACAAAGCGGAAAGAAATAAAAACAATTAAAAATATACACAAGCAAATTCCTGCTGCAAGTGGATTAACTCCAAAAAGCAATCCCAAGGCAGTTGCTACACCTTTTCCGCCTCTAAAATTTGCAAAAATTGGAAAAACGTGACCAATAACCGCAGTAAAAGAAGCACAAAGTTGAAGAATTAAAACTTCATCCTTGAAACCTAAATAAAATGATGAAAATAAATAAGGTAAAGTAGAAGCAATAATTCCTTTTGAAATATCACAGATCAAAACAATCCAACCTAATCTCTTCCCAAGAACTCGAAAAGTATTAGTTGCACCTGCATTTCCACTACCAAAATCACGAATATCAATTTTATGAAAATACATTCCTAGCCAAACTGCGGAGGGAATTGAACCAATTAAATATGCAATGAAGATTATTATGACAATTAACATAGAATCTATTTATATAAAAATAAAGATCTAAAAACAGTCATAGAATCATCTCTTATTTTATCATTCATAAGATCAAATTTAAAGTTTTTCTCATTACGTTTATTCGGTTTTATATCAGAAATTATTTTTTTAAATGTTTCATCAGAACTATGAATCAAAAATTCCCCATTTCTTTTATCTTCCATATTGTAATTAAAAAAATAATTAAACTGATCATCTAAAACAATTTTCCAAGATAAACCTTGATTATGAGAACGAGAAAACGTTTGATTATAAAACATTTGAAAGGGAACAACCTTAAAGACAGAAATACCATTCATCCCAACAATTCCAACAGAATTATTCGAAGAGATAATACCTTTGTATGTATTTTTATTTGAAGATGAAATACCTCCATAAGATTCTAAAACAATACCAGATAAAACTAGAGAATTTTCTAATAAATTTGGCATCTTTCGAATATCATCTTCTTGATAATCATTAAAAAATTTATCATAATATTTTGGACTCCATTTTGCAAAGGCATTTCTCATATTCCAACTATAGGTATTAAAATCTAAATTTAATAATTGGTCATTTAGCTTAATTTTATTAGCCAAGTTATCCATTAAACTATTTGGAAGCGGTATTGTAATCTTAGCATTTAGAAAAAATTTAGTTTTTTTCAGTTCTTGATTGAATTCAATTTTACCATAAGATTCTATTTTAAGATCTCCTAAATTAATACCTAAATCAATATCTCCGTATGCATTAACTTGACAAGTTTTTATATTTAGAGAAAATAAATTAGATAATGAATCCGATTTTGCCAAACGTGATTTTGTTGCAATTTGAAACTCATTAGCTAGTTGGTTATATTCTATATATCCACTTATTGAAAATAATTTTATATCGTCTGTACCAAGCTTTTTAGAGATAAATGCAGGATAAATACTTAAGCTATCAATATTTTCATTGTCATGCCATAAAAACCCAATTGCCATTTTTTGCCCAATAGAATTTATTGGTTGTTCTGAAATGGGGAGTTGAATGTTTTTTGCTATGACTGTATCTTGAAATTGAAGCCATGATTTATCGTAATCACAATTATGCTTAAGTCTGGCTGAACCGTTTAAAATAATTCCTTCATTTGAAGATAAAATTGCTATTTTTCCAAAATAATCAAATTCTTTAGATAACTTAAATTGAGATTTTTCAGGAATTTCTCCATTTGCAACAGTAATTAAATTTTCGCCACTTATTTTAGACATAGAAACTAATGTTAAACTACTATCCCTGTCATAATATGGATAGGTAGCATAACCTTGATAGAAATTTCTAGATTTTATATAAATCGATGCATTTATAAATTTATGGAATTTTGTATTATAATTTGCAACAATAGTAGAATTATATAAGGAGTCAATCACTCCATAAGCTCGGATATTCAAAGTTGTTTTTTCAGGATAAAGAAGTGCGTCAGCTACTCTGACAAATTTCACTTTATCACACAATATAGTCTGTTGATTTAAGTAAAATTTTGCGCTAATGGAATTAAATTGAAGTGAATCTTGCTTTTCATCCAATGAAAAAAAATTGTTAACAACAGATTCAGAATTGATATTTTCAAAAACATCATTAACATTAGTTAATTCAATATTTTCATCATTCATATACCATTTAAACTTATCCATCTGACAATAAAATTTATTTACTGGAAATTTAATCCTATTTGTAATATTTGAATTAAATTCTCCAATCCTATTGATTAAAGAAATAGAAGCAGAAAAGCTTTTAGATTCAAATGCATAAGGGAACTCATCATTATTTGTTAAACGATTAATCAGACTAAAAGATGTATTATTAGAAAGAATATCATTTTGCTTAAAACTAAAATCAAGCGAAGTCATTACAGCATCCTCAAATAAGATTGTGCCTATTCCAGTTACAGATTTCTCTTCGAGCTTAAGTAATCCTTGCATATTTACTTCTCCATGAAACATACTTAAAGGATATGATAGATAAGAATTAACCTGTAGAATTTGTTTCTTAGGTTGATATGTTATTCGAGCTAATTCAGATTCTATATTAGGAAATAGAGTTGACTCCTCATTTACGAATTGTGCGAGACCAATTGTAGAATCTGGTAAAAAAGTAAGTTTTTTAGAGATCGATGTTGAATTAAAAAACTTAATAGTTCCAGAACCTTGTAATCCATTACTAGAAAGAGCAATCTTATTTGTATATTTTGTTTTTGTGCCATAGAAATCATAACCTTCTGTAGGTGTATCTGCAATAAATCCAAAAGAATAATCATTCATGATTCCTAATTTTTCACTTAGATTTGGAAAAATTCCACCAGAAACCAACTCCCCTGATAAATTAAATGATTTCTCATTAAAATTATCTAAACTGTCCATTTCAAATAATCCTATTCTGTAATAAAACCTTTCTCTGTCATATGCACCTTTTTCAATATATTTGGCATCATAGAAAACAAAACAATCAGTTGATGTTTGTAAATAAGGAAACTTTGAATTACTTGTTTGTTTTCCTGATTTTAACAAGGGATCATCAATAAATAAATCTCCTTGTAAATTACTTATTGAACTAAGCATTTGAATATTATCTTCTCCATCCTCTTTGCGAAGAGGTTTTACCCTTAAAAATGCTTCATCAGAATTAATAATCTTAACTTTAAAATCTTCATAAATAAATTTTGATTCAATCGTATGAAATTCTAATTTTCCAGCATTTAACCAACCACTAAAACGTATATCTCTATTTTTTTCCATTATAATAAAAGATGAGTCTGGATAAATGATAGTTTTTTGAGCTTTTGATAATACTACTTGATTAACTTCATTAATTCGCAAATAATTTTCGTCTAAATTAATACTAGCATAAATAAATGAATTTTGCTTACGCAAATTAGTGGCAGATATTTCAGTTAGAATAGTTGATTTTGTCTTATCATTCATCTCGCTTAGCTTAGATTCATCGCTATTAATTATTCTAAAGTCTGAAGAAATTAAAATGTTATCAAAATCAATTTTACCAATACTTGCATCAGAAAAATCAATTAATTTTTGACTAACAAAAATTAATTTTAAATTAGAATCATAGCGAAGAAATCCATCAGCTGCCATATCAACTATTTCAGGTAAAACTTGTTCAATAGATTTCCTTAACAAAGAAGCAAAACTAGCTTCAGTAAATGTCAAACTCTGTATTTCACGACACTTCTTAGAAATTATTGAAAATGGATGAATACCACTAACACCTTTAAATTTATCAAAAAGTTTAGCATCAAAATAATTAATAGATTGAATTGATGCAACTTTTTGTTCCTGACTTGTTGCTACTTCATATGTATAGTATGGTGTTGGAGTATCTAGATTCCAAATTAACTTTGGAGCATACACATATAATTTAAAATACGAATCAATAAATGGTGAGTAAATATTTGCTTTAGTAGGTGCAGATAACGATATTTCACGTTTTGATTCGTCGAAATAAAAAAAAGCATCATCTATTGTTAGTGAATCTCCATTGGAATAATTCATTTTAATGCGAGCTTTTCTGATAATAATCTCATTTTGATTCATTTTAAAATTAGTTGATAATACTTCAAAAAGGGCTTGATTATTATATTTTAAGATAAGTTTTGCAGGTTTTTCATTACTTCCACTCCCAATAAATTCATCACCCAATAATGTAAATTCACCATCGTAATCAATACCCTCTCTTAAATCTTTAATCTTTAACCTTTTTTCATAAGAACTAAATTGTGGTGAACTTTCACCTTCAGACAATTCTGAGATTGTCTTATCTTTTAACCTTCCTAAAATTGGAACATTAAAATAGGGAGTAGTAAGTTCTACAGTATCAATTAAAACACTTTGAGAAGTTAGATTGCACTTATAATTCCTAAGTTTAGCAAAGGTTTCATCTTTATTTATTTTTACCTTCTCCCAGGTAATTTCTCCACCTTTACCTTCCCATTTATTATTAAAAATATCAAAAACACCATCAGTTTGATAAATCTTAATACTATCACTTGCAATTTTTCCATCTAAAAAAACACGGCAAACTAAATTACCTTGAATACATCTTAAGGTTATTCTTTTTTCTGTTTCCCAACTAAATGCAAATGAATTAAAATACCAACTAAAAGTTTCCTCCGAAAATAACTTCTTGGATTTAAAAAAATAATGGGAAAAATTCAGAAAATCTATTTGTTTTTCACGATTATTAGCAAGTGTCTCAAATAAAATTTCATGCCACTCTGAATTAAAACTTGGTTTAAACGAATTCAATTCTTGATAAACACTTGAGGCTAAGAAATTAAAACAATCAGAATTAATTACGAACTGATTAGAAACTAACAAATTACAATCATCAACGAGTTTGTTAAATTTAAAATCGCTCAGTTTTGATTTTTCTAAAAAATCAGTTAACTGGTCCTTGCAAAAATCCTTTTCGCTTTCTGTTAAGGCAAATTTCATCCACTCTTTTGCAAATTTATCGCGGTCCTTACTAAAATTTTGACTAAAAAAGAAATTGATAAAAAGAAAGGTAAATGAAAAAAACAACAATTTATTTGGCTTCATGATTCCTGACTTAAAAAATACAACATTGCCCATCCATCTTTTATTTTTTTTGAGTGTAAAACCAAATTTTCCTCAAATGCTGCAGAAATTAAATCCTCAGCATCAGTTTCAAAAAAGCCACTAAGCAATAAAATTCCATTAGTATTTAAACATTTAGAATAACTTGGTAAGTGTGCCAAAAGAACATTTTTATTGATATTTGCTATAATTACATCGAAGTATTGGCCATTAATGTCAATGATATCTCCCAACTTAGAAATTATTTTACTGCACTTATTACGCTTTGTGTTTTCTTCACAGTTTTCCACAGACCAAGATTCAATATCAATAGCAAGTATTTCTTTTGCACCACACTTCTCAGCTAAAATTGCCAAGACTCCTGTTCCAGACCCCATATCAAGTACCTTTTTTCCATCTAACGAGAGTGAGGTAATTTCTTCGCACATCAAGAAAGTCGTTTGATGATGCCCTGTACCAAAAGACATTTTTGGTTCAATTTCAATAATTAATCCCTGGCATTTATCTTTTGGATGAAATGGTGCAAGTATATGCAATTGATCATTAATACTTACAGGTTCAAAATGTGATTCCCAGACATGATTCCAATTTTGATGTTCGATGTTTTTATATTCATAATTTATAATTACTCCCTTATTTGTTTTAAGTTTTAAAACTAAATCTTTTAAATCTAAAGAATCAAAATCTTGTTCTTGGATGTATGCTTTTAGATATTCGCCTTCCTCCATAAAACTTTCGTATGGTAAAATTGAAAGATTGGCAATAATAATTTCATTCCATGGTTCAAATGGCATTATAGAAAAAGAAACTTCAACATACTTCATTTCAACCTAGCTGCTAATTCTATAAAGGAAAATTTATCAAGAGATGCGCCTCCAACTAGTGCTCCATCTACATTTGGGCAAGCGAATAACTGAGCTGCATTGGATGTATTGCAACTTCCTCCGTATATAATTGAGATTTGTTCAGAAATTTTATTTGAATAATTTTCAGCGAGTAAATAACGAATTTCAGAATGCATTTCTTCTGCTTGCTGTTCAGATGCATTTAATCCTGATCCTATAGCCCAGATTGGCTCATAAGCGATGATACAATTTAAAATTTCTTTTTCTGATAAATGAAACAATGAGTTTTCAAGTTGTTTTTTGACAAAAGAGAGATGATCTTTTTTTGTTCGGACTTCCAAAGATTCTCCGCAAGAAAAAATGATTTTTAAATTTTCAGCTAGAGCAGAATTCACTTTCTTTTTTAATAAATCATCACTTTCTAAAAAAAGTTCTCTTCTTTCACTATGACCAATTAAAACATAAGTGCAACCAATACTTTTTGCTTGCGCTGCTGCTATTTCGCCTGTATAAGCTCCTTTGTTTTCAAAATAAATATTTTGAATTCCTAAAGAAAGATTTCCTTTAGTTTGCAATTCACTTATGTAAATTGAGGGAGGAAATAGCACTGTTTCAATTTCTTGAAAATTAAGTAGAGCTAAATCTAAATTACTATACAAGTCTAAAGCTTCATTCCTTAACAAATTCATTTTCCAATTTGCTGCAAGTACTTTTTTTCGCATAGACTCAAAAATAGTCTTTTTTGGTGACTAAATTTATTTCTTTACGATTTTTTTAAACTCGACTTTATTGAACTTATCTTTTTCAGTTCCATTGTAAAATTTCTGAACATTGCCGTTCCATAAATAGACAACACCAGGAGTATCATTCGTCTTTCCAAGAGCACCCCAAAAAGCAATTATATCAAGTACTAAATTAGGATATTCAGCTCCAGCAAATTTGAAGAATTTAGGTATTTCCTCGGCAGCTTCATCCATAAAAATCATCTGTATATCAGGAAAATTTGGATCTGCTTTTTTCAGTTCAGTTAACTCTTTTGCAGTAGCCATGCAATGGTCACAAGTTGGAGCAAAAAAACAGAGTATCTTTTTTCCTTCATCTATTTTTGGAAAGTATTTTGAGTAAATTGACTTTACTTTTTTTGGGCCTGCTATTACAATTATTTTCTTCGTTGTATCCTTGACTACGATATCATCTTTTTTTGTTGAATCATTTATCGGCTTAACAATAATTGAATCCTTAACTATGGTTGTATCTTCTGAATAGCCTGTCGGAGAGGGTAAAACAGTTGTTTTCTTCTGAATCGGTATCAACATAAATAAAGCAAGAATACAAATAGTAATTACGTTTGTAATAATTAAGCAATATGAAATATTTCTTTTTTCATTTATAGAATCTGAGAACTTAATAAGAATAAACACTAACAAACCTATGGATAATAAATTTTTAATCAATGCTTGGAGTGGTGTCATAGGAAGTAGCGCTCCAAAACAACCGCAATTTCCTTGATTTCCACCTGTTAAAATCTCAATTATTAAATGGACAGAAAATACAGCTAGCATTAAAATTGTAGCTGGAATTATAATTTTCTTAATGTTGTAAGGGAATAGTAATAGAATACCAATTGCGAATTCAATACCAATGATTATTCGTGAAAAATATACAGCTGTTTCCATGCTGAATCCCATAGGAACCAATTGCTTAAATTCAAATGCTGTAATGCTAAAATAAAAGGAGGGATCCGGATAAATTTTAGCAAAAGCAGAAAGTAAGAAAAGACCTGAAATTAATATCCTTACAAACCAAGGGAAATATTTTTTTACGTTTTCCATATTAATATTTTTAATTAAAAGTAAGCAAATAGTAATTTCAAACGGAAACTTTAACAGAGCTTTAACACTTATGATCCAAATGAATAAGAGCAAAAACTGAATAATTTAGCATATCGAAATAGTTTCCTTCAATTCCCTCGCTTACCAAAGTCATACCTTTGTTATCTTCAATTTGCTTGATGCGTAAAACTTTGGTTAAAATTAAATCAGTCAAAGAACTAACACGCATATCTCGCCAAGCTTCGCCATAATCATGATTTTTTTTACACATTAATTCAAAAGCCTCCTTTTCAATTAAGGAATAAAGTTGAATTGCCTCCTGTGAAGAAATTTCTTCCTCAATAGTTGGAGCATTCCTTAGTTGAATAATTGACATGATGCAATAATTAACAATCGCCATAAAAGCATCTTCAAATGATTCGCCAACCTTATTTTCTCCAGTCTCTTGAATGGTTCGAATTCGTTGTGCTTTAATAAAAATTTGATCTGTCAATGAACTTGACCTTAAAATTCTCCATGAGGTTCCATAATCAATTGATTTTTTTTCAAAAATCTCTCGACAAAGATTCATTACATTTGTATACTCTTTTGTAGTTTTTTCCATTATTATGACAAAAATACAGCATTTTAATCAAAGTAAGTTTCTTTCCTTCAATGGAATTTTACATGATTTTCAAGTGCCTCATATAATGGGAATAATCAATGTAACGCCAGATTCTTTCTATGCAAAAAGCAGAAAGCAGGATAAAAATACTATTTTGAAAGAAGTTGCTAAGATGATTGATCAGGGCGTAAATAGTATAGATATTGGAGGAGTTTCATCAAGACCTGGAGGTATTCCGCCAACTAAAGAAGAAGAAATTGATAGAATACTTAAGCATATAATTGAAATCCGAAGAGAATTTCCAGAATTAATCTTGTCTTTGGATACATATCGAAGCGAAGTTGCACAATTAGGAATAGACAACGGTATTACGATTATTAATGATATAAGTGGCTTTGGAATAGATCCAAAAATTGTAGAAGTAGTTGCAAGAAATCAGACTCCTTATGTCTTAACGCACAGCAATGGTCTTGAAGTAAACAAAATTGTAGGGGAATCTAAAGATTCTATAATGTCAAGATTACTTCATTTTTTTTCAGAAAAAATTGCGTTTTTGCATTTACAAGGTGTTAAGGATATCATTATCGATCCTGGATTTGGTTTTGCAAAAACACTTGAAGAAAACTACGAAATAATTCGCAATTTTGAAATGCTACACTTACTTGAAAAACCTATCATGGTTGGTGTTTCAAGAAAATCAATGATTTATACTAAACTTAAGCTAGAAGCTGATCAAGCTCTAAATGGGACAACAGTTTTAAACACCTTCCTATTTTCAAAAAAACCTGCTATTTTTAGAGTTCATGATGTACAAGAAATGAATGAAATTCGAACTCTGATTAATTCTTGTCTGTAAAAATACCTCCAGTGTGAATAAAGAGGACTTTTTTATTCTTAACAAAATTATTTTCCAGATAATTCTTTAAAGCATAAAGAGCTTTTCCGGTATAAACTTCCTCAATCTGCATCTCATTTATTTGATTTATCTCACTTATAAATTCCCTAAGCTCATTTGTTGATTTTGCATAACCTCCAAAATGAAAGTCATCCAGCACAATAATTTTATCTTTAATGACATTCCATAAATCGACATTATTAAGTACTGATTTCATTTCAGATTTTGAATTAAATCCTTTAAGAACAGGTACTACAATTATTTTAGCAGAAGGCGGTAAAGCCAATGCAATTCCTATACTTGTAGTTGTTGTCCCTTGAGCTACAACATAGTAATCGAAAATTTCTTCATTCTCAGAAACAATTTCTTTACACCCTTCAATCCCCTCTAAATTTGCTCCACCTTCGGGAACAAACCAAGTTGGAATTCCATCTTTAACTAATAAACCACTCATTTTTTTTTGCTCTGAAAAGCTACTACGAGACACAAAATTTAATTGCATGCCCAAAGAAGAACATTTTTTTAAAATACCATTAGAATTTTCATTCAATTCTTCTCCACGAACAATGCCAACACAGTCAATAGAAAGCTCATTACATAAGGCTGCTGTGGCTAACAAATGATTTGAAAAAGCACCTCCAAAAGTTACTAGTTTCTTACATTTATTTTTGTAAAAGGAAAAAATATTTTGATTCAGCTTTCTAATTTTATTTCCAGATATATAATTGTGAATTAAATCGTCTCTTTTGACAAACAATTCCAAATCTTTGTTGTTACTTTTACGGAAACTAAACTTTTCAATTCTAGACAATTGAATAAAGTTTTTAAAAAAAGTATGTATGTCTGAAGATTTTTCTTCTTTTTCCAAGCGTTCGAGTTTAGACAGTGATGATTATTATATTGGAAAAGATGGATACATAATTTTTACAGAAAAGTACCATTCTAAAAGAGGTTATTGTTGCAAAAGTGCTTGTTTGCATTGTCCATTTGGTTATGATCAAAAAAGTGATAAAATAGAGAAAAAAGATTAATCAATTCCTTTCTCTGGAAATCTTCCTTTGTATTGCTTCAAAATATTTTTTATATAAAGTATGTCTTCATTCACATCTCCAGTTGGATAAAATACACTGTGAAAACCACCAATTTTTTTGAAATAATCAACATAGCAAATACAAATTGGGACTTCTGCTTTTTGAGCAATGTAATAGAATCCTTTTTTCCAATTAGGATTGTAACTTCTAGTTCCTTCTGGGGAAAATACAATAAACATTGTATCCGTTTCCTTAAAATACTTTAAGGCTGTTTCAGTTAGGTTATTCCGTTTACTGCGATCAACTGGAAGTCCGCCAAGAGCTTTTAATAACCAAGAAAGTGGAGGAAAAAACAACTCTTTTTTTATGAGAAACTTAGCATTCACTCCGTACATCACAAAAGCCAATCTTCCAAGTACAAAATCCCAATTAGATGTATGAGGACCGACAACAATAACACATTTCTTTATTCCTAAAGGAGTTGTTTGATCAATTTTCCATCCTATTAGCCAAAAAATAAAACCTGCAATTTTTTTCACATTCAAAGTTAATCAAAACATCTTTCATGTAACTTTACAAAAGAATGTTAAAAATTAAAGAAATATTAAGTTGTATAGTTTTAGCTTTTTTGCTGCTTGCTATGATTTCTATTCCTGAAAAAAAAGGGGGACTGAATACACATTTAACTTTTTCTCTTCCAAACAACACTAGCAATCATTTTTATATCGATGCATTTTCAATTATTACAAACAGTGTTTTTGATGAACTATTTGTTATGAAAGATGCTCAAGTTGTTAAAGAAACAATCGATTTTTTAAAAAAAGCTCAAACTAATTCAAAAACAAAATTTACGACTATTGGCATTGACTTCTTTTCACCAATAGAAATTATTGGAATGTCGTTCAAAACAGAAAATATTATACTAGTGCGTGCAAATCTCGCATCAAAAGAAAAATTCGAGAAGAATTCTCACAAATTAGGTCTTAAAAATTTTGTTTTAAATAACGAATGTTATATTGTTTTAAAAGGTGATATAAACACGCAAAATTTAAAGTCTGACATAAAAAATAATCTCTTTAAATTTTCAACTAGTCGAAAACGGGAGGATATCATTTGGTCACAATTTGAAGGCAATCATTTAATCCAAGATCAAAAATTAATCATAAAATCCAAAGAAATTATCGCCAAAATAAGAGGCATTAAAAAAAATAAACAAGAAAGTCAAAGATTAAAACCCTCAGGAATTCACAGTTCCTTTTCACTTCAAAAATTAGTTTCTGAAATTCCAAGGGACTATCTTAAAAATTTAGCCCTCCTAAAAAAAATTGAATTTGTTTCTATCAACTATCGCGGTTTTGAGCTTCAAGATGAAGGAGACATTCTTGGAGTACCAAAATTTGATGTGCTATTAACATTCAAAAAGCAGCAAAATGTTGAAGATTTTATAAATAAAATTCAAAATAAATACAATCTTCCAATACTAAAAAATGAAAATGGCTATTCGATTGCTTCAAAGAAGATATTTATACAACAAATATCTGATAAAATTATTTACCTCAGCACTGAAAAGAAACAAGCATTATTTACTAATTCTTATGAACCCTTTCAATTTGAAGGAGATCTAAAAATGTTTACAAAAATTGATAATTCAGGATGGTCTAGCTTGGTCTTAGACCTTATTCCAGGTTACCAAGCGAGCAAAAATTTATTTGAAGCTACTGATCATTTAAATATGAAAAGAATTACAGATAATACAACAGAAATTCAGTTAAAATTTAAAAAGGAAGAAAATGTCTACCATTCCTTTATAAAATTATTTCTTCTCCTTACGGTCGAGTAAAAAAAATCTTAGCGCGTAAACAACAATTCTCTAAATTTTGGTAAAGGCCATAATTCATCATCTACGAGAAGTTCTAATTTATCAGCATGATAGCGAATTTCATCAAAATGCGACTTCACATTATCACAATAAGCAAAGGCTTTATGTTCTGTGTCTTCCATTTTATTCGCCAATTTTCGTTGCTCTAACATTGCGTCAGAAGAAGATTTCATTTTATTTATGTGAAGAGAAATCCGTTCTATTAATGTTAATTGTGCTTTTGAAGCTTCTCTTCCAGCTTTATCCCCCAGAACACTAATTAAACCTTGAACATTTAGAATTAATTTATTTTGGTATTCTACAGAGGCAGGAATAAAATAATTTTGGATAATGTCTCCCATTAATCGCGATTCAATTTGAATTTTAAGAACATAATTTTCAAATTCTATTTCACGTCTTGCTTCTAATTCTCGCGGTAAAAGCACGCCCATTTCCTCAAATAATTGGGCAACCTTTTTATCGTGCCAAACTTGCAAAGCTCGTGGAGTATCTTTAAAATTTGACAAGCCGCGTTTTTCAGCTTCCCTTACCCACTCTTCTCCATAACCATTTCCTTCAAAACGAATTTTTTTGGATTGCTTTATTAAGACCTGTAATTCTTTTAATATAGCTTCATCTTTACCATCTCCTTTTTCAATTCTTGCATCCACTGTTTTCTTAAATTCTTTCAGTTGTTTTGCCATAATCGTATTCAAAACAATCATTGCTGATCCACAATTTGCTGAAGAACCAACAGCTCTAAACTCAAATTTATTTCCTGTAAATGCAAATGGAGAAGTTCTATTTCTATCTGTATTATCCAATAATATCTGTGGAATTTTACCAATATTTAATTTTAATTCTGTTTTTGCTTCTGGCGTCATTTTTCCAGCTTTTACATTGACTTCTAAATCATCTAATAGGCCAGATAATTGAGATCCAATAAATGCTGAAATTATCGCAGGTGGAGCTTCGTTTGCACCCAAGCGATGATCATTTCCTGCAGAGGCGATTGCCGCCCTTAGTAAATCTGCATTATCATGAATCGCTTTGATCGTATTCACAAAAAATGTCAAGAATTGTAAATTTGATTTTGGATTCTTTCCTGGAGCTAAAAGATTTACTCCAGTATTTGTGCTCAAAGACCAATTATTATGTTTTCCTGAACCATTGACACCTGCAAAGGGTTTTTCGTGTAATAAGACACGGAAATTGTGCTTTCGAGCAGTTTTCTCCATCACGTCCATTAAAAGTAAATTATGATCATTTGCTAAATTACACTCCTCAAAAATAGGCGCGCACTCAAATTGATTTGGTGCAACCTCATTGTGTCTTGTTGTTACCGGGATTCCTAATTTCAAAGATTCGATTTCAAATTCTCGCATAAAAGCATTTACACGCTCTGGAATCGAGCCAAAATAATGATCCTCCAACTGCTGACCTTTAGCGGGAGCATGACCGAAAAGTGCTCTTCCAGTTAGCATTAAATCTGGGCGTGCATTAAACAAGGCTTGATCAATTAAAAAATATTCTTGTTCCCAACCCAATGTTGCAATAACCTTCGTTACATTTTTATCAAAATATTGACAAACATCACTTGCAGCAATATCTACTGCATTTAATGCTCTTAATAAGGGCATTTTATAATCCAATGATTCTCCTGTATAGGATATAAAAATAGTAGGTATACACAGTGTTTTACCTATGACAAATGCAGGTGATGAAGGATCCCAAGCTGTATATCCGCGTGCTTCAAAGGTATTTCGAATTCCACCATTTGGAAAAGAAGAGGCATCCGGTTCTTGTTGCACAAGCATATCACCATCAAAGCGTTCAATTGCTTTTCCAGGTCCTATTGGCTTTAAAAATGCATCGTGCTTTTCAGCTGTTGCACCAGTTAAAGGCTGAAACCAATGCGTATAATGTGTAGCTCCTTTAGAAATTGACCAATCTTTCATTGCAGACGCAACCTGATCGGCATTTTTACGATCCAATTGAGAACCATTTTGAATAGATTCCATCATGTATTTATAGGTTTCTGATGGTAAATATTCCCGCATTACATCTACATGAAAAACATTTTGACCAAAAAGATCTGATAATTTTCCATCATACTCTACGTGTTTTGGTTCGCGGTGAAGAACATCTTGATACGCTTTTTGTCTTTTAGTGGCCATTTTTTAATTTTTTTACAAAAATAACCTCTTTTTTACATCAATTTTTAAAAATTATAATCTTTTTTCAACAATACCCCCTATTTTTAAGGGGCAAATGAAAAAAAATAGTTTTTTGTCAGAAATCGTGAAAAATTTATAGTTTTGAATAAATACTTTAGCAGGAATGATAAAAAAAGAATGGTCTAAGGAAGAAATTTTTACATTACTACAAAAAGTAAAGCCAGGAAGTAATGCCCAGAAGGTATTTTATCCTGAACGAGAATTTGGGAATTACACAAATGAAGAATTACGAAAAGCTGCAGTAGGAATTCATATTTACAACAAAGAACAGAGCACCTATTTTATACTAATTGAACGCTCAAAATACGATGGCTTGCACAGTCAGCAGATTGCATTTCCTGGAGGGAAATTTGATGAAGATGATAGGGAATTAGAATACACTGCAAGAAGAGAAAGTCAAGAAGAAATCGGGATTCCTGTCAATTCTGGAGAACTTTTAACAGAACTAAGTGCTGTTATTGTTTCAGTATCAAAATTTATTGTTTCTCCTTTCGTATTTTTTCATGAAAAAGAACCTGAGATTCATATTAACCAAAGAGAAGTAGCAGCTATTCTAAAAGTTAAACTATCCGAATTCTTAGAAAAAGATCATAGTAACAGAAACATTAAAATTTCTGAAAATATGCAGATAAAAAACATGCCTTGTTATGACATTCAAGAAAAAATTGTTTGGGGTGCAACGGCATTAATGCTCAACGAATTAAAAATTATTTTAAAAGATTAATACATCTTTATAATTCTGCTAAGTTCAATATTTATTCAGATTTATTTGATAGGTCATCAAATTTTGCTGTCATTGTTGGATTTCCCTTCGTTAATTTTTTAATCGTTAAATCATCAGACTTATTATTTGCAAGCCTTAAATTATTAACAGATGAGAGAAGTGCTTCTTTTGTTTTTTGAAGATGATCTATTGTTTTGTCAATTTCATTAATTGCAGTATTAAATTGACGGCTAGCTAAATCATAATTTTTTGCAAATCCTGCTTTAAATTCGTTAATACTATTTTCAAAATTGGTAATATCAATGCTTTGATTTTTTACTAAAGCAAGTTCTGATTTGTATTTGAGTGAAGACATTGCAGCATTTCTAAGAAGGGTGATTATGGGAATAAAAAATTGAGGACGTACTACATACATTTTTGGGTATTTATATGAAACATCTGTAATTCCATTGTAAAGGTCACTTTCATCTTCTAATACTGAAACAAGCACGGCAAATTCACATTTTTTTTCTGTCCGATCTTTGTCCAACTCTTTAAAAAAATCTTCGTTCTTTTTTTTTGCTGCAGTTTGGTCTGCTTCATTTTTCATTTCGAACATAATGGAAATAATTTCGTTGTCAGCGTCATCAAATTCTCGATAAATAAAATCGCCCTTGCTACCCGAGCTTGAATCATTGTCTTTTTCAAAATAAGCATTTTGGAATGCTGTTGAACGAATTTTATTAAACTCAATCTCACAATATTGCTCAAGAGATTCGCCTAACATTTTCGTTGAGAGTTTAAGTTTCATATCTTTAACACGAGCAATTTCATCATCCTTATATTGAATGATTTCATCTCTAGTTTTTAACTCAGTAGAAAATTGTTGCCTTAATGAATTTTCAAGATTTTGCTTTTCTAAAGCTGCAATTTTTACATTATTCGCCAAATCATCTCTTTCTTTTTCAATACTTTTAATGGCTTCTGAAATACTTATTTTTTTTTCTAATTCAGTATTATTACTTTTAGCTTGCAATTCTATTATTTCTCTATCCTTTTTTGCAATCTCATCTTGTGTGATCTTTCTAAGATCTGCCTCTGCTATCTTTACAGCATTTTCTTTTTCCTTTTCTGCTTGACCAACAAGAATCTTTAATTCTTTATCAAATTGATCGTCTCGCACTTGTTTTACAATATCAGAAAAGCCAGCTTGATCAATTTCAAATGTTTTTTTACAACTAGGACAAATAATTTCTTTCATAAATTCAAAGTTAATTTAATAAGTTATATAAAATTATTCCGTGTGTTTTCACTCTTTAATTTTTCTCGAAATCATAAGTCCATCTCGAATTGGAAATAACACTTCCTCTACCCGATCATCCTCGTGATTTAAGAGATTATAGTCACGAAGCAATTGTGTGTCTTTATCGTTATGTGAGGAATCGATTACTTTTCCAGACCACAGTACATTATCAGCAATGATGTAGCCCCCAATATTTACCATTGGAAATACCAAATGATAATAATTAATGTAATTGTGCTTGTCTGCATCGATAAATACGATGTCCCACTTTTCATTTAAAGTAGGAATTAGTTCCATCGCAGCTCCAATCTTGTAGTCTATTTGTTCTGAAAATTCTGAAGCAGAAAAATAAGAACGCACGCGTGGGGCTAATTCTTCGTTTATATCAATAGTGACTAATTTTCCATTAGGTGTCAATCCTTCCGCTAAACAAAGTGCGGAATAACCGGTGTAGGTGCCAATTTCTAATATTCTTTCAGGCCGAATCATTTTTGAAAACATACTCAATACACGTCCTTGAAAATGACCACTCAACATCCGCGGTTGCAGCACTTCCAAATGCGTTTCTCGATTAATTTTCTTTAACAAGTCACTTTCATTTTCACTGTGGTCGCAAACGTATTTTTCTAAAAGGGGATCTATGAATTCCATTTTTAATTAATTTATACAAATGTAATATAAGTAGGAATTAACATCACTTTTTTCGTTTTACAATGTGTTTCAATTTTAATAATGCAAAATTAAGTTCTATTAGAATGTTTGATATTTTTGAACCGGTCGAAATTTTCGACCGGTTCATCTCCTATTTCTACAATCGAATTGCTAGACCTTAAGAAATCAGTTTCTTCCTCATCTAAATAGAACACATATCCTTCAGGAAATTTTTCAGGATTATTCTTTACAGCTTCATTTACAGGTTTGGTTTCTATTCCATATAAATGAGCTACATCACAATCTAATAAAACTTTTTTATTTCTAATTTTTATTAATTTTTCTTCTATAATTTCTAATCCCAATATTACCAAAATTTTACTCTTTATTCTAAATATATCAAAAAAAAATCATTTGATTATTGATTTTAAGGAAAGAATCTGATAAAAGATATTTAAAATGAGTTATCTAAAAACTGATAAATATATCGCCACGTGCGTAGCTTTTCATAAATTTGCTTTAAAGTAGAATATAAAATGACGGTTTCTGAAATAAGGCAGCAATTTTTTGATTTTTTTGAAAGTAAGGGACATAAAATTGTTCCATCAGCGCCCATGGTTGTGAAAAATGACCCAACCTTAATGTTTACCAATGCAGGAATGAATCAATTCAAGGATTTTTTCTTGGGGTATCAGGTTCCAAGTGATAAACGTGTTGCTAATTCACAAAAATGTTTACGCGTATCCGGAAAACACAACGACTTAGAAGAAGTTGGGGTTGATACCTATCACCATACGATGTTTGAAATGTTGGGGAATTGGTCTTTTGGAGATTATTTCAAAGATGATGCGATTTCTTGGGCTTGGGAATTGTTAACGGAAGTATATAAAATTCCTAAGGAAAATCTTTACGTTACCGTTTTCGAAGGAGATGCCTCAGACAATGTTCCTCGCGATGAAGAAAGCTATTCTATTTGGAAAAAATTCATTTCGGAAGACCGAATTATTTTGGCTTCTAAAAAAGATAATTTTTGGGAAATGGGCGATACTGGTCCTTGTGGTCCGTGTACTGAAATTCACGTGGATTTGAGAGATGAGGCTGATAAAAAGAAAATACCTGGCCGCGATTTAGTAAACAACGACCATCCACAAGTGATTGAGATTTGGAACAATGTTTTCATGCAATTTAATCGGAAAACCGATAGCTCTCTAGAAAATCTTCCAGCTACTCACGTTGATACAGGAATGGGTTTGGAGCGCTTAGCAATGGCATTACAGGGAAAGCAATCCAACTACGATACTGACTTATTTCAAACCTTAATTCAACACATGGTTAAGGTCTCTGGGATTTCCTATGGAAAATCGGAAGAAACTGATATTGCCTTGCGCGTTATTGCTGATCACGTGCGAACGATTGCTTTTTCAATAGCTGATGGTCAAATTCCAGCAAATAATGGTGCTGGTTACGTAATCCGGAGAATTTTACGCAGAGCGGTGCGTTACGGCTACCAAACATTGGGATTGAAAGAATCTTTTTTGAGTGACTTATCGCTCGTATTATGTAAATTAATGGGAGATCCTTACAGTGAATTAATCTCACAAAAAGACATTATTTCCAAAGTTATTCGCGAAGAAGAAAATAGTTTTTTCAGAACGCTAGAGCTA
Organism: Chitinophaga pinensis; assembly: GCA_945883825.1. Classification (GTDB taxonomy): domain Bacteria; phylum Bacteroidota; class Bacteroidia; order Flavobacteriales_D; family Crocinitomicaceae; genus UBA952. The sequence goes on along the minus strand of CAMCYF010000005.1, from coordinate 31,219 downwards.
GGCATTCGAAGAATGGATTTGCTAATGCATGAATGCAAGACACAAAACATCACCGTAATTGCTGGAAATTCAGTTTTTGAATTGTATGACACCTATGGTTTTCCTGTTGATTTAACTTCGTTAATTGCACGAGAAAATGGCTTAAGCATCGATGAACAAGGTTTTGATAAAGAACTTCAAATTCAAAAAGACAGATCACGCGCAGCAACGGCAGTAGAAACAGATGATTGGGTACAAGTAAATCCGGATGTAACAACAGCATTTATTGGCTACGATAACACAAGTGCTGAAGTCCGAGTTATAAAGTACCGAAAGGTTTCTCAAAAGCAAAAAGAATTTTTTCAATTAGTATTAAATCAAACACCTTTTTATCCTGAGGGCGGAGGGCAAGTTGGCGACAAAGGAATTCTGCGAAATGAAACAGCGAGCATCGTAATTTTTGACACCAAAAAAGAAAATAATTTAATCATCCATTTAACAGTAAAAATTCCTAGTGATTTAAGCGGGAGCTTTACAGCTGAAATAGATGTCGAAAAACGCCAATTAAGTGCAGAAAATCATTCAGCAACGCATTTACTGCATCACGCTTTGCGCCAAGTTCTCGGTAAGCATGTTGAGCAAAAAGGATCGCTTGTTAATCCTGCTTATTTGCGCTTCGACTTTTCACATTTTGCTAAAGTCACAGATGAAGAAATGGAGCAGATTGAAACGATGGTGACGAAGGCAATTCACCAAAATATTTCCTTGGAAGAACGCCGTGCAGTTCCGATTGATGAAGCAAAAGCAATGGGCGCAATGGCATTATTTGGAGAAAAATACGGGGATGCTGTTCGCGTTATTAAATTCGGTGATTCCGTTGAATTATGTGGTGGAATACATGTGCCAGCAACTGGAAAAATTGGCTTGTTTAAAATCATCTCAGAAGCCGCAGTTGCCGCCGGGATAAGAAGAATAGAAGCTATCACAGGACCAAGTGCTGAAAAGTATTTCAAAGAAAAAACCGAGAAATTTGATGCTATTAGTTCTCTTTTAAAAAATCCACCTGATGTACTGAAATTTATTGATGAGCTTCTTAAAAAGAATCAACAATTAACGAAGGAGATCGAAGTGCAGCAGAGAGAGAATGCAAAAAACATCAAACTTGAACTCAAAACAAAAATTACCGCAATTAATGGAATTCATTTTCTTGGAGAAATTCTCGATTTGAAAATGCATTCGATAAAAGATATTTTATTTCAGTTGAAAGAAGAAAATCCTAATTTTATTGGGGTAATTGGCAACACAGAAGGTGATAAATGTTTCTTGAGTTTAATTGTTTCTGATAACTTAGTGGCAGAGAAAAATTTAAATGCCTCGCAAATAATTCGTCAAGTTTCAAAACATATTGAAGGCGGCGGCGGCGGACAAGCATTTTTTGCAACTTCTGGAGGAAAAAGAAAGGAAGGTTTGCTAGCTGCCATTCAAGAAATAAAATCCCTTTTTTAATTTTTCCCTCTAATTTTTTTGATCAGAAAATCCATAGAATTATTCACATAATTTACGGTTTCTTTTTCTAGCTTAAAGAAATAGATACTACCAAAAAATAATAGGGCTACAAAACTTGAGATAAAAAGCATTTGAATCCATAAATCTTGAAATATATTTTGGAGATAATGACTCAAGAAAAAGGTTAGTAAGCCAAGTATTATAATTAGAAATTGACCTTTTGTAAATGGATGGATTTTATACACCTTATACACAAAAAGCAGACGGCCTAAATTGTAGCAAACTAATGCAATTGAAGTTGAAATTGCGGCACCAGAAATACCATAAGCAGGAATAAAAAGTAGGTTTAGCCCATAAACAGTTCCAATTAAAAACAGGGTGAAAATCATGTCGTATTTATACTTCTTTGATGTGGTGAAAATTGCACCATTCAAGCCAAAATACATGTCCGTCAATCGCCCTATCATTAGGAAGAAAAACACCCAAATTCCCGCTTTAAATTCTGGCTTTAAAAAAGAAAATAAGAAGTCAATATTGGACCAAATTAAAAGAAAAGAACCTAAACCAATAACCAATGCTACAGAACTAACTTGAGTGTATAATTCTTTCATTTTCTCCATTTCGCGTTTTTTCCAATGATCAGCAATTAGCGGAGAACTAATTCTTACAATTGCTTTATAAGGAACTTGCAGGGCGCTTGTTAAAAAAACAACGGTGGTATAAACACCTGTTGCTTGAAGTCCTAAATAGGAAGCTATCATTATTACATCCAGTGAAATAACCAAAGTACTTCCCAAGGTATTTATATAATTAAAAGCCGAAAACTGGAAAATTATCTTGCGAAATTTCTTGGAAATATTAAAATTAGAAAGTCCCAAATGCAATTCATCTATACGATACATGTAAACAAGTAAAATAATGACAGGAATGAAATACACCAAGCTGTGAAGCACGACAAAATCGTCAAAAGTGATATATTTAAACCATTGCAAGAATAGAATACCCGTAACTGCTAACCTTAAGACGAGCTCCATGGCAAAAACAGAAACTATGTTTTTCAGAAAACTTCTCAAATAAATCTCTAAAACCATGTAAAAAACATAGGCAATTCCAAGTGGGATTAACCAAAAATAATAGTTCGTAAAGAGCTGAGATTTTTCAAGATAAATGGATTCAATATCAGAGCGAAACCACAAAGCAATAAAAGTCATAAGAATTACTCCAATTAATACTATGGAAATACTAAAAGGCAAAAAACCGTGGTTCTTTTTTTCTTTGTTATTAAAAAATGGGAAGAATTTCCAAACAGAATAGACCATTCCTAAATTTGAAAGTTGAGCGAATAAAATTCCCAAGGAAAAAATAAGATTGACTACGCCAATTTGTTCGGTTGATAAAATCAACAAGAATAAAAAAGCCTTGTTAATATAACCCAGAAACAATCCCAAATAGGAAATGAGCATTGTGCGCAAAGAATCTTTTTGAACTATTCCCATAATTGATTTGAACAAAGATAAGTGTTAACGGCCAATAAATTAGAGTCTTTAATTATTGTTACTTTTGTTGTAATTAAATCGTGTGAATAAAGTCCTAATTATAACGTATTATTGGCCTCCAAGTGGCGGAAGTGGTGTACAACGCTGGCTATATTTCGCAAAATATTTAGAAGAGAATGGTATTATACCTATTGTCGTAACTGTCGATCCGAAAAAAGCAGTTTATCCCTCATTTGATAATTCATTGTTAGAACATGTTAAACATGTAATAACTTATTCTACGAATCCAGGATTTAACTTATTTGGGTTTTACTCTTTTTTAAAGTCTGGTAGATCAAAAAAGATTGTTATCTCAGGCGATATAGGGGGTAATGATAAAAACTTCTTAGATAAATTTTCAAGTTTTGTAAGAGCAAATTTTTTTATACCAGATGCAAGAATTGGTTGGAATAAACAAGCTATTTCAATTGCAAAAAAAATACTTTCTGAAGAAAATATTGATTGGATAATCACAACTGGGCCTCCACACTCTAGTCATTTAATTGGATTAGAATTGAAAAAACTATTTGCAATTCATTGGGTAGCTGATTTCAGGGATCCTTGGCATGATATCTACTACAATAAACTGTTCAAACGATCTAAAAAAGCTGATAATAAAGATTTAATACTTGAATCAAAAGTATTAACAAATGCAGATACAATATTAACAGTAGGTCCTTCAATGAAATCATTACTTATTTCAAAATCGAATGAATTAGAGAAAAAATGTTTTTTTATCTATAATGGCTATGATGAGAAAGCATTTGAAATTCTAAGTAAAAAGCAAAGTGATATATTTACAATTGCACATATTGGTATTTGGACATTGCAACAAGCTCACAATGAGATAATAGAAGCATTGACTCAAATTTTATCTACTCAGAGTAACTTAAAGATTAAGTTTGTGTTGGTTGGAAAAGTAAATGAAATTATTCAAAAAAGACTAAGTGAAATACCAAATCTAATTTTAGAAGTTAAAGGAAATTTAAACCATAAAGCTGCATTGCAAGAAATGAAAAATGCGGATTTACTTTTAAATTGTCATGCTTTAATGGATAATTCGAAACTTTTGATCTCTGGAAAATTAATGGAATATATCGCAAGTGGAAATCCAATTGTACTAATTGGAAATAAAAATGGAGACGCTGCTCAATTGTTGAAAGAAATTGAAAATAGCTTTGTAGTTTCTCCTGACGAAATAAAACCTTTAATGGATTGTATGTTAAAACTAATAAAGGAATACCCTTATAATGAAACAATACGACTAGATAATTTGCGTTATAGCAGAACAGAAACTACAAAAGAACTTGTTAAACTTTTAAATTCAAGAAAGGCTGAAAAATCATGAATAAATTTACCACAAAAAAAGTACTTATTTTAGCACCTCATACAGATGATGGAGAATTTGGGTGTGGAGGCACTATTTCAAAATTTATTGAAGAAGGCATTGAATTGTATTATGTTGCATTTTCTGCATGTCAACAATCGGTACTTAAAGAATTTCCATCTGATATTTTAATCACAGAAGTAAAAGCAGCGACAAGTAAATTAGGAATAAAACCTGAAAACCTTATACTATTTGATTATGATGTTCGAACATTCAATTTTCGAAGACAAGAAATACTTGATGATTTAATAAATTTAAGAGAGAAAATAAATCCGGATTTAGTTTTCATGCCATCCTTAAATGACATCCATCAAGATCATCAAACAATTGCAAATGAAGGAATAAGAGCATTTAAATTTTGTAGTATATTTTGCTACGAAATGCCGTGGAATAATTTTTCTTTTCAAACCTCAACATTCATTCATTTGGAAGAACGACATGTAATTACAAAGGTTGAAGCTTTAAATGAATACAAATCACAAGCACATCGTTCTTATGCTAATGAAGAATTTGTGCGTTCATTAGCTAGAATTAGAGGAGTGCAAATTGGAACACGTTATGCTGAGACATTTGAAGTAGTTAGATGGATTATAAAATAGATTAAGATGATTTCTATTCTGGATATACTATCAGTATTGGGTGATGTCACATACAAAGGAAATGATCAGATCAAAATTATTAAATTGGTTCAGATTGATGAATTGAAAAATGGCAACGAGTTAGCTTGGTGTTCAGAAACTAATATAGAAAAATTATTGACATTAAATTATGGAACTGTAATCTGCTCAGTAAATACTTTTGATAGTTATTTCAAACCAGAAATGAATTACATTTTATGCGAAGATCCAAGAAGGGCATTTAAAACTGTACTAGAACTTTTCTTTATTGATGAAAAAATAAAATATTCAATATCATCAAGTTGTAAGATTTCTTCTTCTGCACAAATTTCAAAAAATGTGTATATCGGCGAAAACTGTATAATTGAGGATAAAGTTGTAATTGGAGATGAATGTTTTATTAGTCACAATACTATTATTCACAAAGGAACAGTAATCGGAAATAATGTCAAGATAGGTTCTAATAATACCATAGGTGGTGTTGGTTTTGGATACGTAAAAGAAAAAGATGATTCGTATTCCTTCATTCATCATGTAGGTAATGTAGAAATTCAAGATAACGTAGAAATTGGGAATAACAACTGCATTGATAGAGCTGTATTAGGAAGCACCTTGATTTGTAAAAATGTAAAAATCGATAACTTGGTGCATATTGCACATGGAGTGACAGTAGGAGAAAACTCATTACTGATTGCAAATTCAATGATAGGTGGAAGTGCTAAAATTGGCAAAAATTGTTGGATAGCACCTTCAGTATCAATACTAAATAAAAATGTTATTGGTGATAATGTTACAATCGGGATGGGTGCAGTAGTGATAAGAGATGTGCCCGACGGTGATGTTGTTGTTGGAAATCCTGCAAAGTCAATCCGAAACTTCTCAAAATAAAGGTTTATAAATTAATCGGTTAAAAATCAATTAATATGTTCGGTATTCATAGATTTTTCCATTCAAATAAAACCAAGACGAAAATCACTGAACTGATTTTTCAAAAAAAATAGATGCTTTGTGATTATTTTTTTTTTAAATCTCATCTATAATTTCCTTAAATAATTTAGAAATATAATCATTAGAGAATTTATTAGTGATCTGATCAGAAATATTCATTCTAGAATATTTTATTTGAATTGATTTTTCAAGAGAAGCTACAATTTCAAGAGTATCATTTTCAACAATTTTTCCATTTGAATCATTTATATATTCTGGTAATACACCTACTCTACTCGCAATAACTGGGCAACCACAAGCCAGAGCTTCCAGAGGAACAATTGAAAATGTCTCAAAATCTGAAAAATGTAGTAAAAAATCGGCTTTATTATAAAATTCAGGGAGATTTAAATTATCTACGGTTTCGATTCTTTCTGTCTCAAACTTAATTTGATTTTCAATATCTTTTGTAAGCGATGGCCCTGATCCAATAAGTATTAATTTAAATTCTATTGTAATATTTTTAAGCTTGAGCATATTTAAACTTTCAATAATTAAATCAAGACGCTTTGGATATCTCCAGTTTGCAACGGCAAGAAAAATAATTTGCTCATTTTTTCTAGCTACTTGCTTATATTTAAAATAACTTGAAATGACATTTGGAACGACAGAACTATTAGTTGAAACTTCTAAAAAATTTAAAGTTTCCTTCAATTGATTTGAAACTACGATAATTTCAGAAGAATTATTTAGCGCTTTCATTCCTTTTTTCCGCAAGAAATTTCTACGAATAAATTTTTCAATTCCAGACCAATGCTCAATATGAACTTGTTTCAATTTCATTTTTTTTGAAAGAAAATACCCAACTATCCCTGCATTGAATAGTACATTGGAAACAATTATATCAAACTTGATTTCGGGTTGAAAAGCCCTAATTTTTTTTTGAACTACTAAAGAAACAAACCTCGGCATGTAGTAAAGGAATTTATATAGAATTCCTGAAAATCTTATTACATAAGTATTTTCATTTATATCTGAAACTTGCGCAGTTATTTTCAGCGGTAAAGCTCCATTCTCAAATAACAGATGATAAACTGTAACCTTATAATTCTGATCTAAACACTCAGCGTGTCTCTTTACAAAAATTCCAAAACTTTGATTTTCTCTCGTTGGATACCAATTGGTCAGAAACAGTATATTTTTTTTTCTCAAACTATAAAATTAGGCATCATTTGATCTTTCAGCAGGAAAAAAAAGATAATTGCCATATAGAATATCTTCTTTGAGATTGTTATTTGGTAATTTTCTTCCTCTGAATAAACTAAAAGAACAATAATTAATTTCATCAAAAAAGCACATTACATCCTTCACATCATATCCAGCGTTGTTAAATGTTTCTTTATTTAATTCAACTAAAACAATAGGCTTAAATTTTTGTATCGATTTTGTCATCCCTTGCAGAGCAGATAATTCTGCACCTTCAATATCTATTTTAACAAAATCAATTCTTTCTAATTTATTTAAATAGATATCGTCAAAAACTTTCAAATCTATTACCTCCTCCAATTCATTTCTTGCTTCACTTTGATATAATGAAGATAATCCTTCATGAATTCCTGAATGAGGCTTTATATCAGTTGAAGTATATACCTTTAATTGACAAGATTTATCAAATAATCCATAATTATTAATTTCAACATTACTGAAATTATTTAATTCAACATTATCTTTTAAAAGACCTAGTTGAAAACTAGTTGGTTCAAATGCAATAACTTTTCCGTTTTTTAATAATGAAGCTGCATAAAGAGAAAATTCACCTTGATTAGCACCAACATCAATAAAAGTCATATCACTTTTTAAAAATCCCTTTAGAAAAAGTAATTCATTGATATGGTGAAATCCATTCCAATAAATGCTTCCACCCATATAACTGTTTTTATCAACTCGCATTTGAATGTTTCCCATAAAATTATCAATGACAACAAACTCTTTTTGATAGGAGATGAATTTCTTTTTTAATTTTCTAGAAAGACGAACCAACACCATTCCAAATAGATAAGTTATTGGATTCAGAATGAGCTTAGTTGTAATAAAACGATAAATTCTATGCATTTGATTTGTTTGAACTGTTACTTTTTATTTCCATAAACACAATTCCGATAAAACCAAATAAAAGCAGCAGCGACCCAATCATAGAATAACCGCTCGCTTTTTTAAATGAAATAGGTTCAAATTTCCAAGTAATTTTATGTTTTCCAGCTGGAATCATAGCTCCTCGTAGAATGTAATTCGCTCTAAAAATCTTCTCTGTTTTCTTACCATCAATGTAACAATTCCAACCGTCTGAATAATATATTTCACTAAAAATGGCGTTCATTGGGATTGTAGAATTTGAAGTATATGCCAATTCATTCACACCGTATTTACTGAGAGAAATTGTCGCTGTTGAATCAAATTTATTGAGAGTAGCTAAATCCTTTGAGAATTCCTTGTTTACAATTGCAGTATTGCTGAGGTTATTTTTTCCCAAAGCTTCCATTTCTTCATTGCTATTTTTAACTTGTTTTACAGCAGATACAAACCAAGCTGCTCCATTTGCATTTGGATTGGAAGTTGCCTTAACCCCTTTTCCAGAAATAAAATACTTGGTATTTAACATATTCAAAACTGGCGTAAAATTCTCTTGTAAGACAACAGAATCAAAATTTGTTGCTTGGAAAAAACCCTCAATAATTTGCATTTGAGCTTGCGGATCTTTTGTTTCCTGATACTGCGCCATAATTTCAGGGCGCTTTACAATCTCTTTATTGATAAATTCCTGTCGAACTTTCATCATTTCATCATTGATGTAAAAATCAACAAGCTCCTGATAACGTTTTAACTTAGCTCCGTGATATCCGCCAATACTTTTATGAAAATAACTTGTATTGGTCTCGGCAAATGGATTTGAAAACGATAACACACGGAAATTGGTGTTTAAATTTAAAACACCAAAAGCCGCTAATGATTTTATGTTTTCAGAATCTATATTTTTATAGTGAATAGAAGGTAGCATTTTAGTTTCCAAAGAATTTACTTTCTCTTTAAAATTTGGAATTGTAGACTTTTCATTCTCCAAAATTGAGAAATCTGCAACTTGCACAGGATTTGGTGTTGCAGCAAGAGAATTTTCCTCATAACTCTTGTATACTCCATCTTCCTCATCACTGTTTAAATAGCGACTACAGACAGAAATATTATCAAAAGCAACAAGTGCAATTGCAATACCAATCAATATCTTGTTTGAAAGCTTTGCATAAACTGCTGCCAAAACAATTCCACAAGCCAGAATAACCAAAAAGATTGAACGAGCGAGATCACTTTTGTAAAGCGAAATTCTAGTGTCAATTAAAGCTTGTTTTAAACCATTTAATTGAGAAACATCCTGGCTACCTTTCATTGCATCGTTGAATTGTTTTACTTCATCTACACGTAAAAATGAGCCTGATAGGGAAGGAAAAACATAAAGTAAGATCACACTGAATACGACACCACCTGTAACGTATAGGTAAACTTTCTTGTTTTCAATCAGTTCACTTTTCTTAAAAAGACGATCTAGAAAAAGTATTCCCAAAGCTGGAATCATCACTTGAAGCAAAGATAAAATCATCTTTGAATCTCTAAATTTATTATAAAGGGGAAATTTATTTATGAAAAAATCATTAATTCCTCCGGGATCATTCGATGCCAATAAAATCGCCAAAATACTCATCGCTAAGAATGACCACTTCAAACTATCCTTTATTAACATCAATCCTAAAATAAAAAATGTGAGCATCACTACACCGAAATAAAAAGCACCACCACTACTCGACTGTCCACCCCAATAGCGATTCATCTGAGCAATTTGTTCAGAATACTGGCTGTCTACATTTTCCATAGCAACTTCATCATTTCCAAGATAATCACCTTTTTCTCCTTTCGCATTTGGCGACAAGATTGAAAGGAACTCTCCAGGTCCAAAGTTGTATTCTAAAATATAATTTTTATTCAAGCCTTCCTGGGCTTGAGAATTACCAGGAGTTTTTGGTTTAATTGTCAAATCTGTTGCTCCGCGTGTGGTATGCTTGCTGTATTCCAAAGTTGTCATAAGGTTGCTTGCAGATGGTAAAACAGCTAGAATTGCCCCTACTGACAAAGCTGCAATAACTTTTCCCAACGAAATAAATTCTTTTTGTATAAGTAATCGGATACCTTCTCCTATAGCTACTGCAGTTAATAGGAACACCAAATAATAGGTCATCTGAAGATGGTTTGCCGTTAAATTCAAACCGAAAAACATGGCAAAAATGATGCTTCCTAACAGCCACTTCCCACGAAAAGCCAAGAGCATTCCTCCAAGTGCGGGAGCCATATAAACAATGGCATTGACTTTTGTCATATGTCCGCCAGCTAAGTACAAGATATTAATTGTTGAAAATCCAAAGGTAATAGCACCTAGTATTCCGAGCCATGGATTTATTCTCATGCAAAGCGCAAAAATATAAAACCCTAACATCGCCATAAATAAAATTCCAATTGGTCGAGGCAATCCTAACTTGAGAATAGAATCTACTATAATCAAGAAATTTGAAGAGTGTTCAACAGAAATTTGATAGGCTGGCATTCCACCAAACATGGAATTTGTCCAAAGTGGATCGATATCATTTTGCAAACGACAATCCACAATTTCCTTTGCCATTCCTTGAAATTGCTTTACATCATTTTGCTTTAAAGAATAATCGCTGTAAAGTGGAGAAAAGTAAGCAGAAGCTAAACCAATAAAAATAACAACAGCAATAAAATGTGGTAAAAGGTTTTTTAATAATGCTTTCATGAGTATTATTTTTTTTGTGAAAGTAATAAGAATCTCCTAATTATTGATTCAGTTTGTATATGATTTAATGAGAAAAAATTGATTATTCACATAAAAACTTGATGAAAATTATTTTACAGTTCGTTCAAGCATTGGAACAAACTTAAAAGTCCCAAATTCTTGAATTGAATATTCAGTTTCTTGGGTTTTAATTATTTTCAACATTTTTTGTTCTTTTCCTTCTCCAACAGGAATAATCATAATTCCACCAATTTTCAATTGTTTTATCAACTCATTCGGAATTTCTGGAGCTCCACAGGTTACCAAAATCTTGTCATAGGGAGCATACGATAAATTCCCTTTGTAGCCATCACCAAAATACATTTTTGCACTAAAATTAAAGAACCCAACCATCTGTTTTGCTTTCATAAAAAGTTCTCGATGGCGCTCAATTGAAAATACCTTGGCTCCTAATTGGCAAAGAATACAGGTTTGAAAACCTGAACCTGAACCAATTTCCAATACTTTCTCCCCTTTCTTTAGTTCCAATAAATCAGTTTGAAATGCAACGGTATAAGGGTGAGAAATTGTTTGCCCGGAACCAATTTGAAAAGCCATATTCGTATAAGCTTGTTCATCAAATGCTAAGTCTAAAAAAAAATGGCGGGGAATGGCATTAAACGCTTCCAAGATATCCTTGTTCTTAATGCCCATATCAACTAATTCTGCAATAAGAATATTTCTTTTTCCTTGATGTTTAAAAGTATCTTTTAGATGTTGCATTATTTAACTTCTTTTAATTCTATCCCAACGGGACAATGATCTGACCCAAAAACATCATTGTAAATCGTAGCTTCTGATATGTTTTCTTTAAAAGAATCAGAACATAAAAAATAGTCTATTCTCCAACCGATATTTTTTGGTCGGGCTCCTGCACGATAACTCCACCAAGAATACTTTAGTATTTCTGGATATTTCCATCTAAATGTATCAACAAAGCCATTTTTTAAAAAATTTGACATGCCGTCAATTTCTGCTTGCATATAACCAGCTGCTTTATTGTAATTTTCTTTAGGTCGCGCCAAATCTATGGCTTGATGGGCAACATTAAAATCGCCACAAACAACTACAGGCTTCTGTTTTTCTAGTTTCTTTAAATAAATCAAGAAATCTGAATCCCATTTTTGTCGATAGGACAAACGTGCAAGCTCACTGCCAGAATTTGGAACGTAAACACAAACGAGAAAAAATTTATCGTATTCTGCGCATGTTATTCGCCCCTCCTGATCGTGTTCTTCAAGACCCATATCATAGGTGACTGAAAGCGGTTTTTTTTTTGAAAAAATCGCAGTTCCTGAGTATCCTTTCCGCTCAGCACTATTAGCATAAACATGATAATTAGTTAGCATAGCGATAGCTTCATTCACTTGTTCTGGTGTAGCTTTAGTTTCTTGAAGACAAATTATATCTGCAGCAACTTCTTCCATGTCTTGAACAAAGGACTTTCCTACAATTGCACGAATGCCATTAACGTTAAAAGAAATAATTTTCATAAAAAAGAAATGCTTATAAATTTTGAAAAAATAAAAGTACTAAGAAAAATTATCCTTGACACTTTTCTTCAGGACGAGCGCCACACAAACCACAGGATTCACCTTCTTTGTTTAAAAGTGGATTATTAGATGCACAAGTGCCAGCAAATTTTCCGTCTTTTTTGAGCAAGAGTTTGATTGAAATTCCAGCAACTCCAATTCCTAACAAACCAATGGTTAATAATACTACAGCTAGCATTCTACAAAAATTTTAACAAAAATAGGAAACTATATTAGTTTTTATCGATAAGTCGGCCAGAATTATAATAATTCGTCAAAATACCTGATGGAATTCCAAAATACCCCACATCTCCTATTCCTGATAATTCTGCCTTAAGTTTACAATTAGTACTTTGTAATTCAGAGTACAAAGAAGATGCAGAACGCAAATAAATAGAATCTTTTACAAATAGATTTTTAGCTGAAAATGTTCCATTAGCAGAGATGTCAATTGTAAAGAAATCGCAGGTACCTGCAAGTTCAATATCTGGAGTGCCATAACTATTGTTTAAATAGATTGTTTTTGCCTTTAATTTCAAATTAATAGAACCTGAGCTTTCATTTGCATCAATAGTTAAATCCGATGAAGAGAAATCTAACGTGTCCTTAGAAAATAAAAGTTCTGAACCATGATAAAAAATAAAATCTAATACAGAAAAATGAATTTCAACAACTATTTTTTCTGTTTTGTAGCGTAAAAATCGGCACTTATTATTGTTTTTGATAATAAGCTTTCCCGCTTCAATATCACTCGAAATAAAATTGACTAAATTCTCACCTGCACTAATTTCTATAAAATTTGCAGTATCTTTTATTAATTCATAGTGAATATTAGGGCCTAAGTCTAATTGAGTAAAACTTCCAAGTGGAATAATTTTATCAATTATGCTTCCTGTAGTTTTGAAACAAGAACGATCGGCTTGTTTTTTACAAGAACTAAAAAAAAGCAAAACCAAAAAAAAATTAAAGGTTCGTAGTAGCATAATTATTTATAATTAAAAGTATAACCTACAACAAATTCTAAATAATCCGCACGAGCTAAATGTGTTTTAAGATTTATGGAACTTGTTAAGCCATTAGAAAATTGATACCTACACCCTATTCGATTGTATAATTGAGAAGCTGTTCGGAATTTATCCTTTAAATAAACACCCATTCCTAAGACAAAATTAAAGTTATTCAAAGGAACCAAATACGCAGTATAGAAACCGATTTGTAAAATATCCATTTGTGTTTTTGGGATAGACGGTTCGTATGAAAAAATAACTTGCTTTGAGATAAAATCTAATTCAAATTCTATACCTGCTTTCTGTCCAAAATACCTGCGGACAGAAAAACCAGTGCCATAAACAGGATAACTTTTTCCGCCAATAGGCATTACTGAATTCCGGGAATACATTCCAAAAACATTGTAAAGCCACTTATTTAATGGGAAATCAGAAGTAGTATTTTCAGTATATTCAATTTTTTTTCCAAGTCTTCTTCCATAGCCAACAGAAATATAAGGGATATTGATCCCGTAGTTAGGCATTTTAAATCCTCCATTACTAAAATGTGTCATATCCATTCCAAGACTTATTGAACTATTCTTAAAGCGTTGAATACTTTTAATGCCAAAGCACATCATGGTGTTAAAGTTTGTTCCAATTGCAACATTTTTCGGATTTTTGAAATAAGAGGAGTTGGAATAAGCTAAACCAGTAGCAAATTTGAAATTCATTTCAAATTTTCGATATTTTAAAAGTGGAAGTTCGGCAAATCCATACAATCCTGTATACGTTCCGAGCACTTTTGTATTTCCAACTGAACCGATAAAAAGTGTTGCGCCAATTGTTGGATAACGATAAGCTTTATGCCAAAGCTTAGACCCGCGTGTATGGTTAAAATAACTAATTTCAAGCGCTTTAGCTGTTTCTTTTGGGAGATGTGACATTGTTTGGTGTTGGACAACTAAAAATCCTATTTTTGATTTTATTTCAAAACCTTTTTCATTAGTTCCTTGTCCAAAGAATAAAAAAGGCAAGAAGCTTATAATTAAAAAAAAATGAGGTTTCACAGACATATTTATCAAAGATAAACAAAGGTGAACGAGTATAATCTATATTTTTACAAAAAAAATGGATTCACGACTACAAGCATTTGAAAGATTATTGACAATCATGGACGAGCTCCGTGAAAAATGTCCTTGGGATAAAAAACAGACCATTGAAAGCCTTCGCGAGTTAACAATTGAAGAAACATATGAATTAGCAGATGCAATAACCGCCAATGATTTAAACTCCATAAAAGGCGAATTAGGCGATTTATTCTTGCATCTTGTATTCTATTCAAAAATAGCTGAAGAACAAAAAGCATTTACTTTAACAGCTGTTTTAGATGGGATTTGCGATAAATTAGTTTACCGACACCCTCATATTTACAGCGATACTATTGTAGCTGATGAAACAGAAGTAAAGGCCAACTGGGAAAAATTAAAATTAAAAGAAGGGAAAAAATCAATTTTGGAAGGGGTGCCTTCTTCGCTACCTGCACTAGTAAAAGCAATTCGAATTCAAGAAAAAGTTAAAGGAATTGGGTTTGAATGGAAAAAAAAGGAAGATGTTTGGGATAAAGTGAAAGAGGAGTTGGAGGAGTTCCAAGTTGAAATTGCAGCAAATTCAGAACATATTGAAGAAGAATTTGGCGATTTATTATTTTCTTTAGTAAACTATGCTCGATTCATTGATATTTCTCCAGAAAATGCCCTGGCTAAAACAAATCAAAAATTTATTCGGCGCTTTCAATTTATGGAGGAAACAATTCGCGAAGACAATAAAAAAATTGAAGATATGAATCTTGATGAAATGGATGTATATTGGGAAAAAGCAAAAATTCACTTAAAAAATAAAAAATGAACATAATTGAAAATCAGTTACTGCTAACATTTGGGCTCTTAATTGTAACAGTGATTATAAAACTAGTGAGCCGAAAATCTGTTAATCGCTTTTTAAATCATTTTGACTTTGACGCGAAAAGAAAACGAATTGCACATAGAATAATTAATCTTTTTCTATTTATTTTTATTACTGTAACCCTTATTTCTATATGGAATATTGACAAAAAAGATTTAATAGTATTTCTTACTTCTGTGGTAACTGTTTTAGGGATTGCATTTTTTGCACAATGGTCAATACTTGCAAATATTACATCAAGTTTAATCTTGTTTTTTAATCATCCCCTAAAAATTGGGCAAACCATTCGTGTATTAGACAAAGAATATGATGTGGAAGGTAAACTCGTAGATATTTCCTTTTTCTTTATGTACATTCGAAATGCAGAAGGCTATTTAATTACAATTCCGACTTCTGTAGCTTTGCAAAAAACAATGGTAACTAAAGAAGAAGTGAAAAAGAAATAATTTAAGCTACTGGATAACATAAAAAATACTTTTCAACAGGCTGAGCCAATGCTGAAATATTTAAATTATCAGAAGCTTTTGTGAGATCAATTATTTCTCCAGTCTTCATTAAAATATTAATATTTTCTTTGTCTTGATTATACGCTTTATTAGTAAGGATATCTGAATACACAAAATAATCAAGAGCTTCAGGTGTCAAATTATATAATGATTGTATACTCTTTTTTTCATTTTCAATTCTAGCTTTACTAAATGGCTCTTTTGAAATTTCAATTTTAAAAAGTTTGCGGTTCACAAGTGCCTTAGAAAGAATCGATAAAACCTGATCTGAATTATTCTGCCACTCTTTGATTGCTCCCAAAATATCATAATCATCGAGCTGAGCGAAAAAATCTAAAACTTTTGGGTTTTGCTCGAAATCTTCTTGTTTTATATCATTTTCAAGGAAAAACTTTAAGGCAGAACTTGCAAAAATTACTTCTCCGTTTTTAACCAACTCTTTTGCCCTTCGCAAAGTATAAATAAGCATGTATTCTGCAGCAACAACCGTCTTATGAAGATAAACCTGCCAATACATCAAGCGCCTTGCAACAATAAACTTTTCAATTGAATAAATTCCTTTTTCTTCAAGTACCAAATTTCCTTCATGCACATTTAGCATTTCAATTAAGCGCTCGCTGCCAATAATTCCCTCACTTACGCCAGAATAAAAACTATCACGATTTAAATAATCCAAGCGATCCATATCCAATTGACTAGAAACCAACTGGTGTAAATAGGGCTTTTCATACTTGTTTTGAAAAATTAAAAGTGCTCTATTTAAATCTTCTCCAAATTCTGAACTTAAGCGATCAATAAAAAAACCAGATATTTTCTCGTGACTAACTCCACAAACAATATCGTATTCTAATGCATGGCTAAACGGTCCGTGGCCGATATCGTGAAGTAAAATTGCTAAATAAACAGCACGTTCCTCCTCCGAGGAAATAGCATTTCCTTTTCTACGAATTGTTGAAACTGCCTGAGTCATTAAATGCATCGCTCCCAAAACATGATGAAAACGTGTGTGAATTGCACCTGGATAAACAAGATGACTTAAGCCTAATTGCATAATTCGACGGAGTCGTTGCATAAAGGGATGTTCTATGACATCAAAAATAATTTCGTCAGGTATGGAAATAAAACCATAGACTGGGTCGTTAACTATTTTCTTCTTGTTATTTCGATTTAAGTTCGGTCGCAATTGATTAACTTTAGAATAATTATTCAAAGCTATTAAAAATAAGGCAAATGCAAGGTAAAATTCTTTGGGCAGATGATGAAATAGAATTATTAAAGCCGCATATTCTTTTTTTAGAGAATAAAGGTTACTCAGTTGACGGAGTAACAAATGGTTCTGATGCAGTAGATAAATGCCATGAAAAGAGCTACGATATTGTCTTCCTAGACGAAAATATGCCTGGACTTTCTGGGCTTGAAACCTTATCTCAGATAAAAGAAGCTTTTCCACTCGTGCCGGTTGTTATGATTACAAAAAGTGAGGAGGAACATATCATGGAAGAAGCAATTGGAAGTAAAATTGCAGATTACCTCATCAAACCTGTAAATCCAAATCAAATTTTATTGAGCATCAAAAAAATTCTTGATAAGAGTAAATTGGTTTCACAAAAAACAAATTCTAATTATCAGCAAGAATTTCGCCAGCTAGGAATGCTTTTAAACGGGAGATTGGATGCCGAAGAATGGAAAGAATTATACGCGAAACTAGTTTTTTGGGAAATAGAACTCGATACAATTGAGGAATCTGGAATGCGTGAAATTCTAGAAATGCAAAAAAAAGAAGCCAACAAGCTTTTTGCAGATTTTATTGAAGATAACTACCTTGATTGGCTGAACGGAACAGAAGAAGCTCCTTTAATGATTCAGAATGTTATAAAAAACAAAATAGCCCCGAAAATTGGAAGCGAAAAAATAGCAGTTCTACTAATTGACAATTTGCGCTTTGATCAATGGAAAATGATCGAGCCTATTTTCGCAAAGTATTTTGTTAAAGATGAAGAAGAAATTGTTTATTCAATACTTCCAACCGCCACACACTATGCTAGAAATGCATTTTTTGCAGGTTTACTTCCATCTGAAATTGAAAAACGCTTTCCTCAGCTTTGGAAAAATGAAGATGATGAAGGTGGAAAAAACATGCACGAACAAGATTTCCTAGAGGCTCATTTAAAGCGTTTGGGAAAAAATGTAAAGTGGAGCTATAATAAAATTACAAAAGTTGAAGCAGGCAAAAAATTAAGCGAGCAATTTCATCTATTAAAAGAGAATGACGTTAATTTCATTGTCTATAATTTCGTAGATATGCTTTCTCATGCTAGAACCGAAATGGAAATCATCCGTGAATTGGCAGAAGATGAGGCGGCTTATCGCTCTATCACTGTTTCCTGGATTGAACATTCTCCACTTTTAGAAATTATTAAAAAAATTGCGGAAGCTGGTATAAGGCTAATGATTACAAGTGATCATGGAACAATAAAAGTAACTAATCCCGTTCGAATTGTGGGAGAAAAAAGCACTAATTCTAACTTGAGATATAAAGTTGGAAGAGGTTTAAACTATAATAAAAAAGAAGTTTTTTCTGTTCAAAATCCTCAGGAAGCCTTTTTACCAAAACTAAAAATGTCTTCTGAATTTGTTTTTGCAAAAGGTCAAGACTTTTTTGTTTACCCTAACAATTACAACCATTTTGTAAATTATTACGAAAATACTTTTCAACATGGGGGAATTTCAATGGAAGAAATTTTAATTCCATATATCAACCTTAAGCCAAGATAAGTATCATTATTTTAAAACTCTTTTCTGTTTAGAACGTTTCAAAATAAGGGAATGCTTAACTTTGTACTTGACTATGACAGAAATCATTAAAAAACCTTTCAATGTTCGTGAAATCCGGGAAGAATTTCCTGCTTTAAGGCAAGAAATTTATGGCAAAAATTTAATCTATTTTGATAATGGGGCAACTTCTCAAAAACCACAAATCGTTTTAAATGCCATAAATAAATTCTACTCGAAAGAAAATGCGAACATTCATCGCGGTGTTCATTTTATGAGTCAAAAAGCCACAACAGAATTTGAAGAAGCACGAAAGCAAATTCAACACTTTATTAATGCACGAAAAGCAGAAGAAATTATTTTTACGAAAGGGACAACTGACGGAATAAATCTTGTTGCATCGTCTTATGGAGAATTACTAACCGCCGGAGATGAAATTTTAATTACTGCAATGGAACACCATTCTAATATTGTTCCGTGGCAAATGCTTTGTCAAAGAAAAGGCCTGATACTTCGTGTAGCTCCTATCAATTTTAAAGGAGAATTAATTATAGAGGAATTTGATAAGTTGCTTTCGAAAAAAACAAAATTATTGGCGATTACCCATATTTCAAATACACTTGGTACAATTAATCCAGTGAAAGAATTAACACAAAAAGCACATGCTGTTGGAGCTAAAGTGCTACTTGACGGGGCTCAAAGTATTCAACATATGAAAATCGATGTGAAAGACCTCGACTGTGATTTTTATGTTTTTTCAAGCCATAAATTATTCGGCCCTACTGGCATTGGAGTTTTATATGGAAAAGAAGATCTGTTAGATCGAATGCCGCCTTATCAAGGTGGTGGAGATATGATTTCACGAGTCACGTTTGAACACACAAGTTACAATGAATTGCCTTTTAAATTTGAAGCTGGTACTCCACATATTGCTGGTGGAATTTGCTTAGGAACTTCTGTTGGCTTTTTAAACTCAATTGATCTTGATGGAGCTCAAAAACACGAAGCAGAATTAACAAAATATGCCGAACATCTTTTAGATACATTTGAAGGATTACACATTATTGGTGAAGCCAAAAATAAAACGAGTGTTATATCATTTACTGTAGATGGAATTCACCCTTTTGATATTGGAACCTTACTTGATAAACAGGGAATTGCTGTTCGCACCGGTCACCATTGCACGCAACCACTGATGGATTTTTATAAAATTCCCGGAACTACACGCGCTTCCTTTGCCTTTTACAATACCAAAGAAGAAATTGACTTATTTGTGGAGGCATTAGAAAAAAGTATAAACATGTTGAAATAATGGCCATCCTCCTAACTATCCAAGAAAAGCAAGACGAAATCGTTTCAGAATTTGAGGTTTTTGACGACTGGATGGAGAAATACGAATACTTGATAGATCTTGGAAAAGATTTACCATTGATTCAAGAGGAATTAAAAACAGAGGAGCGTTTAATTGAAGGTTGTCAATCTCGTGTTTGGCTTAATGCAGACTTCAATGATGGGAAAATGCAGTTTTCAGCAGATTCAGAAGCAATTATTACGAAAGGGATTATTGGTTTATTAATTCGAGTTTTAAATGATGAGCATCCAGAAACTATTCTAAAAACTGATTTAAAATTTATTTCTGATATTGGACTTCAAGAACACCTTTCTCCAACTCGGGCTAATGGATTAAATGGCATGATAAAGAAAATGAAAATGGAAGCACTTAAATACATTCAACACTAAAATGGAAGACCTAGAAAATAAAATTGTGAGCATGCTAAAAACAATCTATGATCCAGAAATTCCTGTTGATGTATATGAATTGGGTTTGATTTACGAGGTAAAAATAGATGAAGAAGGAAATGTTACAATTGAAATGACACTAACTTCTCCAAATTGCCCTGTTGCTGAAAGTATGCCGAAGGAAATCGAAGATAAAGTCGCAACTGTTGAGGGTGTTCTTAGTTCAAAAGTTAATATTGTATTTGATCCACCATGGGACAAAGACATGATGAGTGAAGAAGCAAAATTAGAATTAGGCTTTTTATAAGCTACTTTTTTCTAAGGGTAAATCGCTTGAGTTTATAGTTTAAATAATCATAATATTCGATTACTAAAGCATCTTTAGTTAAAACCATAATTCTAAATTTATCCGAAAGACTTCCAAAAGCACCCTGAAATACCTCCAATTGTTCTCCTTTATTATTTAATACAAATGTTGCTGAATTGTAGTCAAGAGTGTCATAAATTATCAATGGAACTTCTGATAAATTTTCATAAGAAAAAGCGAATGTTGCAGAACAAACTTTTGTGTTCTCTATGAATTCTATTGTTCCTGAAGGGGAATCATCATAAAATGTGAATCCTTGTCCATCTACAATTCTCGCCTGAGTTACTTCCCAAATGCCATCTAGTTTATTATATGCTCGTTTCTCTTTTGAGCAAGCGAATAAAAAGACTATAAGAATCAGAAAAAATCCACGAATCATAGAGCAGCTTGTATCATAGCTAACATCCCAGTTTTTAAACACGCTGAATCTACATCAAACTTTGGATGATGAACACTATAAATAATACCTTTTTCCTTGTTTCCAACTCCCAAACGGAAAAAACATACTGGAATAGTTTGACTGTAAAATGAAAAATCTTCAGAAGTCATGCGAAGTGCTAAACCCTCAATATTTTTCGGACCAAAGAAAGATTCAAATTTTGCTTTTAATTTTTCTGTAAGTTCTTCATCATTCTTTAAAAAAGGATAACCTTTTGAAATCTCCAAATTAACATTTCCTTTGTACTTATTTTCCAAGTTATTTGCGAGATCCATTAAAAGAATAGCTGCCTTTCCCCTCCACTCTTCATTCATAGTTCGAAAAGTGCCTTTTATTTCTGCACGTTCAGGAATTACATTCGTAGCGCCAAGTGCATCAAAATGTCCAAAACTTATTACACATGGAACTTCCTTAGGGCAAGATTTATGAATGATGTTTTGTGCTTCAACAATAAATTCTGAACCAATGAGAATTGGATTTATACATTTCTCTGGCATAGCCCCATGACCACCAACTCCAATAATTTCAAGATGAAGTTCATCACTAGATGCCATATACAATCCAGATCGCATTCCCAATTTGCCAACTTCTAACTCAGGAAATACATGAAGAGCATACATTTCCTTAACTTTTGGGTTTTCTAAGACTCCTGCTTCAATTAGTAAACTTGCACCACCTGGATTTTTTTCTTCTCCTGGTTGAAAAATTAGTTTTACAGGATGTTCTAAGTACTCACGCAATTCAAAAAGAATCTCTGCAGCCCCCAACAAAATAGATGTATGAACATCATGACCGCAAGCATGCATTATGCCGTCAACTTTTGACTTATATGCCTCTGTATTTTGCTCCTGAATCGGCAAAGCATCTAAATCTGCACGCAAACCTATGCAAGCTTGATTTTCTGAATGTTTAGAAGAACGAATAATACCAATGATTCCAGTTCCAGTGACACCTTTTTCATAGGGAATTCCAATGTCTTTGAGCTTTGCTGCAACATATTCCATTGTATTGAATTCCTTGTAGGAAAGCTCTGGATTTTGATGCAAATGCTCCCTGTAACCCTTTATTTTTTCATAAATAGTAGAAACTTTGGTAGTGATTACTTCTTTTAGCTCAAGATTCATTTGAAGAAATTGAAGTGTAGCCTGAAAGAATCATTCGAAAAGAAATATATGCCATTAAAATTCCAAAAATTAATTGCACAAGTCCTGGAGATATTTTTAAAGATAATTTTGATCCAAAAAATGCGCCTACGATAAATGTCATTGCTATTACTAGTCCATATTCCCATTTAACATTTCCACTTTTCCAATAATTTAATACTGCAAAAGAAACAACTGGAAGCATTAAAACAAATAAACTTGTTCCTTGTGCTTGATGCTGCGTTAATCCCAAAAGAAAAACAAGTGCAGGAACAATGATGATCCCGCCACCCACTCCAACAAAGCCGCTTAGCAATCCTGCAAAAAGCCCAATTGAAACGAGCATAAAAATTGTCTGTGGAGTCATGTGAATTATTTTATCAAAGATATAAATGATTTTTAAAACTTATACTTTTCAATTATTAGTACTAACTAATCTACCATTAAATTACAGCCACGCAAATCTGATTGTTCCATTCTGCCTTCCAAAATAAATCCGCCAGGCACATTTCTTCCTAAATCTTGTGTAGCAATAAAACTACAACTGTGAATATTTGCTAAATCAATAACATTAATTGCACCTTTCCCACTTCCTTCAATTAAAGTTAAAGGATCATGTACTTCTCTAAAAAGAACTTTCATCCATGGAGGATATGAAAAAATACCATCCTTGAAACTATAAGCCTGAGAAAGCAATTCTGTCATACCATATTCTGAGGAAACAAAAGGAACATTTAAACCTTTCATCAATTCAAGATGAAGTGATTTTTTTGATATTTCTTTTCTGCGCCCTTTCATTCCACCGGTTTCAATTATGACTGCTTCACTCAAATTTATATTTTTTTCTGCTAAATCTAGTAAGGCATAAGAAACACCAAAAATCATAACTTTTTTACCTGAAGCGCATGCTTTTTTATAGCGAATTTCGATTTCCTCAGGTTCATATAACAAAAAACCAGATAAGATATTTCCTGAATCCCTTATCAAAGTATCTACCATGTATACCAAACTTGAATTCCCCTGCTCTTGGTAATTTGGTAATAAAGCTAAAATAACATGGTTGGAAATAGCACCGAAAAATTGATGATAAATCGCTCTAAAATTAGATTCATACAACTTAATATCGCGAACAATGTGTTTACTGCGTGTACTATTTCCAGTTCCACTGCTTAAAAACAAAATATCTTTACCGCTTTTTTGACCGCAATAAATTTCATTGGTCTTAAAGAATTCAATCGGTAAAAATGGAATTTCTTCTAAAGACTTTAGATTTTGACGATTTAATAGGTGGACATAATCTCTATAAACAATGCAATTTTTTAGTTGATAATGAAAGACCTCCAAGGCAATTCTCTCGAAATCTGAATCAGATTTTATTGCTAGTAAATTTGAAAAATCAACCATGTGGCAAAGTTAGGAGAATAAATTATTCGAGAATGTAATTACCTTTGAACTTTCAACAAACATACTTGTTCTAAAATAGGATAAAAATAATTTTAAAATGAAAAAAACAGGTGTTTTACTCTTACAATTAGGAACACCGGATAGTCCAAGCACACGAGATGTTCGGAGCTACCTGTCCGAATTCTTAAACGATAGAAGAGTAATTGATATTCCTTGGCTCCTCAGAAAAATATTGGTGAATGGTATTATTGTTCCTTTTCGAGCTCCAAAATCAGCAAAAATCTATAAAGAATTGTGGGAGCATGGAAAAGGTGTTTCACCTCTTTTAGAAAACTCTCTTGCAGTTCAGGAAAAAGTGCAAGAAGCATTTAAGGGTGAAGATATTACAGTTGAAATGGCCATGCGCTATAAAAATCCATCAATGGAATCCGTACTTGAAAAAATGCGCTTAGCAAATTACGACCAATTGATAATTCTTCCTCTTTTTCCACAGTATGCTAGTGCATCTTCCGGCTCTGCAATTGAAAAAGCAATGCAAATTATTAGAAAATGGTGGGTAATTCCAGAAATTAAAATTATAAACCAGTTTTGGGACAACGAAGGATACATTGATTCAATCGTTGAACGGGCTAAAGAATTTAATTTAGCAAGTTTTGACCATATTCTATTCTCGTATCATGGTCTACCAGAAAGACAAGTTGATAAAGTATATGAAGGAAAAGATTTATGTGGTGATCAACCCTGTGAAACTGAAGTAAACGAAAAAAATAAATTTTGCTACAAAGCAACTTCCTTTGCAACTACGCGACTCATTGCTGCAAAACTTGGTATTCACGAATCGCACTACACCGTTTGTTTTCAATCACGCTTAGACAAAAAGTGGCTGACTCCATTTTCTGATAAAGTAGTAGAAGAATGGGGTAAAAAAGGCGCGAAGAATCTATTGGTTTTTAGTCCTGCTTTTGTTTCAGATTGCCTTGAAACAATCATCGAAATTGGTACAGAATACCA
Source organism: Chitinophaga pinensis (assembly GCA_945883825.1). Classification (GTDB taxonomy): domain Bacteria; phylum Bacteroidota; class Bacteroidia; order Flavobacteriales_D; family Crocinitomicaceae; genus UBA952. The sequence continues at coordinate 6,510 of CAMCYF010000005.1, read as the reverse complement.
AGAAATTTTTGAAAAACATGGAGGCAAAAAAGTTCAGCTAGTTCCAAGTTCAAATACGCACCCACTTTTTATAAATGGCTTAGTTCAGCTAATTAAAGAACGGATTTAATAAAAAAAATATCTTAAATTTGCACTCTATAAAATCAAAAAATAAATGAGCAACACATCAGAGAAATTAGCACACAAGGTAAAAGACATAAGTCTTTCTGCTTGGGGAAGAAAAGAAATCAGATTGGCAGAGGCAGAAATGCCCGGCTTAATGGCCTTACGTGAGGAATATGGAGCTTCTAAGCCCTTAGCTGGAGCTCGTATTGCAGGTTGCTTACACATGACCATTCAAACAGCCGTTTTAATTGAAACTTTAATTGATCTTGGAGCAGAAGTTTCATGGTCATCTTGTAATATTTTCTCCACGCAAGATCATGCCGCTGCTGCAATTGCTGCTGCTGGAATTCCTGTTTTTGCTTGGAAAGGAATGGGAGAAGAAGAATTTGATTGGTGCATAGAGCAAACAATTTTTGCTTTTAAGGATAATCAACCCTTGAACATGATTTTAGATGATGGTGGAGATCTAACAAATATGGTTTTTGATCGTTTTCCAGAATTAACTGCAGGAATAAAAGGACTTTCTGAAGAAACGACTACCGGTGTTCACCGTTTATATGAACGTGTTAAAAATGGTACGCTCGTAATGCCTGCTATAAACGTAAATGATTCTGTTACGAAATCAAAGTTCGATAATAAATATGGCTGTAAAGAATCTTTAGTAGATTCAATTCGTAGAGCAACCGATACAATGATGGCAGGAAAAGTTGCCGTTGTTTGTGGTTACGGAGATGTTGGAAAAGGTTCAGCTGCTTCTTTGAAAGGTGCAGGAGCTCGAGTAATTGTTACTGAAATTGATCCAATTTGTGCACTTCAAGCTGCAATGGATGGTTTTGAAGTAAAAAGATTGGACACTGTTGTTCATTTAGGAGATATCATTGTAACAACTACAGGAAATAAAAATATCGTGGTCGGAAGACACTTTGAAAAAATGAAAGATAAGGCAATTGTTTGCAACATTGGTCATTTTGACAATGAAATTGATATGGCTTGGTTAAATGGAAATCACGGACATACAAAGAATGAAATTAAACCACAAGTTGACTTGTATAACATCAACGGAAAAGACATTATTGTTTTAGCAGAAGGTCGTTTAGTAAACTTAGGTTGTGCTACAGGACATCCCTCTTTTGTGATGTCTAATTCATTCACAAACCAGACATTGGCACAAATAGAATTATGGCAAAATTCTGCTAATTACAAAAATGATGTGTACATGCTTCCTAAATATTTAGATGAAAAAGTAGCACGTTTGCACCTTGCAAAAATTGGTGTAGAATTGGAAACACTTTCAACAGACCAAGCTGATTATATTGGAGTTGCTGTTGAAGGACCATTTAAAGCAGAGCACTACAGATATTAAGAATCAATTGGGAAGTAATAATTCCTGATTTTAATCATAAAAAAGGCGAGTTAAACTCGCCTTCTTAATTTAATAAAACAGCAAATTCTTATGCATTTGCATTCATTGTATCCAAAACATCCATAACACCTTTAACTGCTTCAGCTGACTCTGCCAACAAGGCTTTTTCTGCAGCATTTAATTTCAATTCTATAATTTTTTCGATACCGTTCTTGCCAAGAATAACTGGAACACCAAGATAAATATCTTTCATGCCATATTCACCTTGCAACCAAGCGCAAACTGGAAATATTCTTTTTTGATCGCGTACTACTGCTTCAACCATTTGTGCAGCTGCAGCTCCCGGAGCATACCAAGCAGAAGTCCCCAATAATTTAACCATCTCGCCTCCACCAAATTTAGCGCGTTCGATAATTTCATTCAATTTACTTTCTTCAATTAATTCAGTTACCGGAATTCCACCAACGGTTGTATATCGCGGTAATGGAACCATTGTGTCTCCATGTCCACCCATCAATACAGCCTGAATATCTTTTGGAGAAACATTTAATTCTTCTGCTAAAAAAGCTCTATAACGCGCTGTGTCTAATACACCTGCCATCCCAAATACTTTTCTAGAATCTGTTTTTGCGTGTAAATAAGCGCAATAGGTCATCACATCCAAAGGATTAGAAACGATAATTATGATTGCATTTGGAGAATATTTTACAATGCTTTCAGTAACTGACTTTACAATGCCTGCATTGGTCGCTATAAGATCGTCACGTGACATTCCAGGTTTGCGGGGTAGACCAGAAGTGATAACCACAACATCTGAATCTTTTGTTTTTTCATAATCATTTGTCGAACCTACTGTTCTTGAATCATACAAATTTATGGGTGATGTTTGCCAAATATCAAGAGCTTTACCCTCTGCAAAACCTTCTTTGATATCCAATAAAACAATTTCATTGGCAATTTCTCTTTGTGCTAGAACATCTGCGCAAGTTGCGCCAACATTACCGGCTCCTACTACTGTTACTTTCATTTTTATATTTTAGATTGAAAATTACTTAATTCTGACTGCGAATTTAGTGAATTTAAGTAAAATTTGTTTTTTTATTGACATAAAATATAAATCACTTAATTTAGAGGCAACCATTATAGAAAAGATGCGTTTTTAAAATGTTGAAAAATTGGAGAATAAAGAACATTTAAAATTAATTGTCGAAGGCTGTGTCCGCGGAGAACGTAAATCGCAAGAGGCACTGTTTAAACAACTTTATGGTAAAATGTTAGTAGTTTGCTATCGGTACATTAACGATAAAGATGCTGCTCAAGATGTTCTTCAAGATGGATTCATAAAGGTCTTTGACAAATTGGGGGTTTTTGATTTTAGCGGTTCTTTTGAAGGTTGGGTGAGAAGAATTATTGTAAATACTGCAATTGATTCAATCCGAAAATCGAAGAAAGATCCCTTCCTAAGTGATCAAGATACTGATTTTAAACAAGAAGCAGTAGACGAAATGGTAGAAAAAGAAGTGCTCGAATTAAAAACTTTAAAAGCAGAAGTAGCGCTTGAAGCAATCTCAAAATTGTCTCCAGCCTACAGAACTGTCTTTAATCTATTCGTTTTAGAAGATTTCTCACACAGAGAAATTGCAGAAATGCTAGGGATTAATGAAGGAACATCAAAATCCAATTTGGCAAAAGCAAAAATGAATTTGCAACGCATATTAACTGAAAAATTCAAATACATCGAATCATGATGAATAAGAATATTGATGAATTAATTAAAAGCGCACTCGAAGAGCATGAAATGCCTTACGATAACAATGCATGGAATTCATTGAATAAAAAATTAAATCATCCGATTGCACCCATCAAACCTTTTAAGTTTTTGTTTTTGGGAAGTTCTATAATTGCAGTCATAACTATTAGCTCCTTCCTTTATTTTTCTAATAAACAACTAGAAAAGAGTGATAAACCAGGGGAGCAAAAGACAGATGTTATTGAAAAATCAAACTCTCAGAGTACAACTACTAAGAAAACTAAGTCAGAAAAAACAAAGGGGATTCAAGATGAAAAGATTCGTCCTAATGAAGAACTAGAAGTTAAAGAAGAGGTTAAAAAGGAAATTAAAACAAACCTTATTTTACCAAAAGTAAATGAAGTTTTAGCCAAAGAAATCACTAAAGATTTGAAGCTTGATGAGGAGATAACTAATCCAAAAAAGGGAAATAGTGTTATTACAAAAAAAGTAACAGAGCCTAATGTGCCAAGTTTTTCAAATAAATGTCTTGGAGATAATTTAAAGGTTATCAATAAAAATGATGAAGGGATGACACTTATCTTTCCAAGTGGAAAAAAAGTAAGTGTGGCCGAGTCAGCAACTGAAAATATTAAACTATCTGAAGAAGGAAAATATGAACTGCTTGTAAATTCAAAACAAAAAGAAACATACAACAGTTTCTTTAGCGTATATGAAAATCCAAGAGCAACTTTACTTGTGGATGATGAGTTAAATTATGAAACTGGATTGCCAATTATCAAAGGAGAGGTTCAAACTTTTGAAGAATCTATAAAATGGAAGGTCGATAAAATAGTTAGCGCACACTCTTCTAAAGCAAAAACAGCTGCTTTTTATTTCTTTGAAAAAGGACAGTTTGATTTAGAAGTTATTGTAACGAATGAAAAAGGCTGTTCATCTTCTGAAATAAATAGAATTTTCATTGAAAAAGACTACAATTTATTAGCAGTTAACGCCTTTGACCCACTTTCTGATGATAGCAGAAAAAACACATTCATGCCTTATGCTTTAACAAAGCGAAATAGTGCATTTTCATTAATTATAATTGATACCGACAATGGAGGAATCATTTTTGAAAGCTCAGATGCCTCAAATCCTTGGGATGGAATTGATAAAAGAAATGGGCAGCTAGTAAACAAAAACAAAGCATTTATTTGGAAAGTGACTCTTGCTTCTCCAGAAAAAAATGAGAAAACTGTCTATAAAGGTACTATCATAAGAATATAGATCCTTTATTTTTTGTCAGAATAATCTTCAAAGTCTTCGGTTAATTCCTGGCATACAATTTTTGTTACAGAAATTGGAATGAAATCTACAACAACATTTGTTTTATCCAAGCCAAAATCTTCTGCAGGCTTAAGGCCTGTTGACTTAACAAAACGATATGTTTTCACACATAAAGTTTGAAACGCTGTTAAAGCATTGTCAGTAGATACTCTGGAATTTAGAACAACAAACTTAAAGTCAATTGAATCAATTTTTCCACGAACTGAGTTAAAAATACTATCATTTGTTAACTCTCCTTTCTCTACCATGTTAGCATGAATTTTTCGCATCATGAACTCAATTCTGTGTTCCTCCTTAAAGCCCAATTGTAAATTAACATAATAACAAGATTTATCAATTATTTCTTTTACATGGTAGTGAACTTCCCATGGCTCATTTAAAATATCAACATGCAAAAACCAAATTACACCTGCTTTTCTTGGTTTTTTTCTAAATAATGAATAATAAACAGATAAATCTAATTTATCTGAGGAATCACTGCGTGTTGGAAAAACAAGATTTGAAGCCTCATAAAGAATTTCCTTATCATTTCTAACAGAATTTAAAAGTGGAATTACCTCACTCATTGGAATATATTCTGTGATACTTGTCCTCAGTTGACGGGCTTTATAATACAAATAAAGTATACTAAAAAAGGAACTTGCTAAAATTAAGGTAAACCAACCTCCATTTACAATTTTACCAAGATTTGAAAGTAAGAAAACCCCTTCAATTAACAAGAAGACAACAAACACAGCTAAATATAAATACTTTGCTTTTGGGTATTTTAGCATTAACAAGAAAGCAAGTAGAATCGAGGTCATCACCATATCGATAGTAATAGCCAGACCATAGGTATGCTCCATTGCACTTGATTTTTTAAAAATGACAATTACCAACAAGCAACCTGCCATTAGAAACCAATTGATAAAAGGAATATAAATTTGACCCTTGTGATCTGAGGGGTATTTAATCTTCAAATTAGTCCAAAGTTTTAATTTTATTGCCTCATTCATCAAGGTAAAAACACCTGTTATTAATGCTTGAGATGCAATAATTGTCGCTGCAGTAGCAATTGTTATGGCAAAAGGAAGTAAGATTTCAGGGACCATTTTATAGAAAACTGTTTTAGAACCTAATTCTAAACCTGGAGTAAGACATAAAGCAGCTTGCCCCAAATAATTAGTGACTAATAAAACAGAAACAAAACTCCAACTAATTCGGATGTTCCCCTTTCCGCAATGACCTAAGTCTGAATAAAGTGCTTCAGCTCCTGTAGTACATAAAAATACTGAGCCTAAGACAGCAAATCCACCATCTACATTGGCTACTAAATTATAAGCCCACCATGGATTAAATGCTTGAAGTACAGCTGTGTTTTCCGCAATATTTATGAATCCTATTAAACCCAAAAATGCAAACCAAATCAACATTATAGGACCAAAAAACTTTCCGATTAAAACAGTTCCAAACTGTTGAATAGAAAATAAAACAACAACAATTCCAATTACGATAGGAATTACAGGTGTATCGGGAAAATAAATATTTACTCCTTCTACGGCAGAAGAAATAGAAATTGCCGGAGTGATAAAGCCATCTGCCATCAAAGTAGCACAACCAATTAAGGCCAAAATTATAACCCAAGAAGTCTTCTTATTTTTTAATAAGGCAAAGAGCGCGAAAATACCCCCCTCTCCCTTATTGTCAGCATTCAGCGCAAAGAAAACATATTTGACAGTTGCTAATAAAATTAAAGTCCAAATTACGCAAGATAAACCACCCAAAATAAAATCAGGTGCAATTCTTGTACCACCTCCAGTTATTGCTTGGAAAACATATAAGGGTGATGTTCCAATATCACCAAAAACAATTCCTGATGCAATTAATATTCCTGCTAGCGAAATCTTATGTGAAGAGTCTGACATTTAAAAAATTTTGTTAAAATTAATTTAAAATTTAAAACAACACCTTATTTGAATGAAATAGT
>CAMCYF010000004.1 GCA_945883825.1 Chitinophaga pinensis | reverse complement strand
AGTTCTATTACAGGACATCTTGTCCATTTTGACTTATCATTTGTAAAGACAATGTTCACACTTGGTAGAAAACTAATAGAAGCATTTGTTTTAAATGTTGGACTATACGTTCCAACGTATGCCAAAGGCATATAGGAGGCTTGATAGCCTACCAAACGATGAGGTGCAATTGTGCCATTTAAAACCGACTCATACTTTTGCAAAGGATCTGCAGCTAACTCATCCCAATAATTTGGAGCATCTAAATAGTCTGGAATAGGTTGTTGACCGGGTACAACAGGTGTGGAGGTTGTATCCTGGTATTCTCCCGAGCGAATCCAATTTGTTGGATAAAAAGCATCATTGTCTGTTACACCCGCTAACCATCGCTTCGAAGAATCCACAAATGAAATAGAGGCATCTATCATATCTGTTGTCTTGTATTGATTGCTATTTGATCCAGCTGGAAAAAAGTATTTCTGCTGGTATATCTGAACTGAAATGCCCCACGAAGGAATAATTTGTTCATTGTCTTTGGAAATGGCTGTCTCAGATTTTATAGAATCAATAGGGTTGATATCTCCCTTATTTTCATAGCGGTAAATTGTCCAACTTGCTGTGTCTGCACTATTTCCCGAAGCCGGTGCTGTATACTTATCGAACTTGCATTCAAAATATCCTGGCACTAAATTCAAAGGATCTACAACTTTTATATTAATAGGACCTTTACCATAATCATAAGTTGGATTTTCCATGTAACCATCACTTAAAATTGTGTTCAAAGTGCTGCTTGTGAAATCTATACTGCGATTACCATTGCCATAACCATCCATTCTTGTGATCTGTGGTGAAGAACCATACGAAATTAATTGGTCTGTTCCACCTGCTTCTGGAATTGGATTGTGGGGTACCGCAGATGTTGGTGAGATCGCAGTTCCATCATAGTTAATACGTGAGGAAATATATGGTGTCTTTTGACCATCTAAAAATAAAGGATCATTTGGATCGTATTTTTTAAATTGATTGAAAGCATAAGCAACAGCTACATAATAGTACGTTTTATGATTAATTAAGGTACGTTGACCTATAGCAAATGCATCCTCCGTAATTTTAAAACTATGCTTAATTCCGACATTCGCACCATTTACTTTTTCTACTGGTACGCTAAATCCCAAAGACTCATCAAATTGGAAATTAATTAAGCGAGACTCATTATCCTTGATATCACATTGAGCAACCAATCTTGCTTTTGTTGGGTCAGAAATATCTGCTACTGAAACATCTTCTTTTTTAAGTTGATAAATCTGATATCCTTGAAAACGATAAAAACGATCTACAGTAGGATCTGTAATGTTAATCTCATCAAGAACTTTATATTTCTCCTGATAATTATTAGAAGATGAAGGATTATCTATGAGAAGAATTAGTTCGTTATTCAGTTCTTGAATAGTAAGTTTTGGTGCATCAGGAGGAGAAAGAATTTTAAAGCATGCATCAAACAAAGCCTGTGCTTTTGTATCTGCTCTTTTCATCGCTTCAACAGATGCAAATTGATCTCCGTCTAAACTTCGTCCATAAACAATACCTACAGTTATATTATTTATTGCACCTGGCTTTAAAATAAAGGGGCCAGCAGATTGAACAAATCTTCTGTCACCAACAGGATTATTATTCACGGTTTCATCCCATCCATTTGGAAAAAGACCAGTCATATCCGTACCAGCAGTAGACCAACTTAAAGGGTCAGAATCTCCAGGGAACATATAATCAGATAAGGTAGTACTAGCACCACTAGAACCTGCATATCCTAAACCACCATAAAACATGTCAGAACCATTAGCCCACTTACCTCTCATAAAATTATAAAATTCTGCAGCAGGTCCAGGATCATTATATGGATATGCCGAAGTGGATGTAAAGAAAGTAAAGCGACGCATTCCAAATCGTTCATTATCAATTATTCCATCTGAATAACCAATACCAATTCCTTTATATACAATTCCATTATTTGTTAAGGCCTCAATTACTGATGGAACGACTTCTGTATCAGTTGCTGCATCATAATACGGACCTGGATTATCAAGACCATCAGCATCTTGGTAAGGACCTTCAAAAAAGTCGCATCCAATTGCAGGTGGATTTATACCATAGCCTAATCGACCACCATCGCTTTGGTCATTTAAGTCACCATTATACATGTATCCTAATCCTCTAGACACATCACATCCGGTATAGTCATCTGCATAATTTCCAATATCAGCATCCAAATATTGAGAGAAGAATGTATTGTATAAAGTCTGTGTACCTCGATTTATTAACTCATAATTATAAAAAGTCATTCTATTTATTTCATCGTTTGTTGCAAAGGAAAACGCTTGAGCACGAATTTCCATGCCAATTGGATCACCACCAGTTTCATTATGAATATTTCCTTTGTCATTAAAAACCCACCAGTGTGTTTCATCACCAAAAAGTGAAATTCTTCTATCAATTCCACATTCAATATCATCTCTTCCTAGAATATCGTCATACCATGGATGATCTCCTAAATCAGGATCATAATTACCATTTCCGTCTCTGTCATAAAAAGGAGCTAAAAAATAATCTTGTCCGCGAGATACATCTCCATGAGCAGGCCATCCATAAATTCGATTTAACTCATCATTAGTAGGTTGGATTATATTATCACATCCTTCTGTTACTATACCATTATTACATTCCCAATAGATATTAAAACGAATAACCTCTGCTTTTCGAATAGTGAAAAATTTATCGTAAGCAAGACATTGATCAGCATCTATATTTGCTTCTCCAAAATCTCGAACAGCATCATCTCCAACAGGATTTATAGGATTGTAATTTCCAGATCCAGGTGTAACTGTTAACGGTCCTGGCCAAAAATCATTTCCATTACGGTATTTCAAAGCAGCTAATTTTAACTGCCCATTTACATCCGTTCCACCCATCCACAAAGCCCCTGCAAAAATTGCATGTACATTGCCTCCCTTTGGAACTTCATACTGTGCAATACCTGCAGCTCGATTTTGGAACATACTTCCACCCTGCTCAATCAATGCCTTAACATCATTAAATTGCATGTATAGTTTTGCTGTCGCTGGGCTACAGTTTGCACCTTTTGGTTTACCGATTGGTTTAGAATCTTTATCCTTGGGGCCGTAATATGCAAATGCATTAGAAGCTGTAATTGTAAAACCGATAAGTGTGGCAATTAATTGCTTTTTCATAATTCTTTTTTTTTCTTTATTAAAAGTCCATTTTAATTCCCAATCTAATTGTTCTTGGAGAACTTACATTGAATGGATTTGAAATTTTCATAGCGTAATAATCTCTAAATGACTGTTCATCAATCTGATTCTGAATAGAAGTTTGACTACTTGCTGCAGCTAAATAACCATCGTCGTTCCAGTTTCCAGTAGCTCTATATACACCCAATATGTTATACTGATTAAATAAATTTGTAACACGAATATAGATATTCAATGCAGTGACTTTCTTTTTGTCTTCCGTTTTACCAAAAGTTATATTCATAGTTTTATCAACTTGTAAATCTAAACGATAAGCCCATGGAAGTCTTGATCCGTTTAAAGTTCCATTTAATCCTGCATTTAAATTTCCAATAGCGTCATCAGTTATAAATGTTTGATTAGAATAAGGAGAACCTGAGTTTATATTAGTGAATAAGTTAAATCCTGTATTTTCAAACAATTTTACTTTTCCAATCATTGGGCCATCGTAATCTTCACCTTCACCATAACGGTAGTCAAATGTAATAGCAAAAGAATGACGTTGATCGAAAGAATATGGAAATATATTTCTAAGATTAGGAAGACCCGCTTGAATTAAAGCATTTGCAGAGTTAGCATCAGAACCTGTTCCTTCGGCAAACTGCAGTGTATAATTTGCTTGCATACGAATATTTCCAGTTTGGCGTAAATCATAAGACAAGGTCATGCCTTTTACAGTTCCAAAATCACGATTTCCATATGTTTTGTATGTAGCTGGGTAAGCTTCAAAAACATTTATTAACTGAACATTATTTCTTTGCTCTCTATAAAAAGCAGAAATTTTTAATGAGGATGTTTTTGAAAGAACTTGCTGAAAACCTAATTCGTAATCTACAGTAGTTTCAGGTTTTAAATTTGCATTGTTAATTATATTAGATCGAGATTGAATAAACTGATATTCATACGGATCAAATCTAAAGCCAGATGTTGGTCTTTTGGTTAAAACATCGTAATGAGCCATAAAAGATGCTTCATCAGAAATTGGGAATGAGAAGGCAATTCGAGGCATAAAATTCACAGCAGCCTTGTAATCCTGAAACGCAGTTTCATTTGGTGTTTCTTGTGTTAATGCATCAGCAGTTAACCAAGGAGCGATTCCTGTCGCACCTCTTACTACTTGTGGATCCTCAACTTGAGTTCCAGCACTATTGAACCAATTAGTACCGGTTCTAAATCCATTTATTGCTGATGGATTATTAACATCATTAACGTAAACTATATAATCATCTCCCATTCCTTCAGGTAAATTAACCCATTCATACTCTGTTTGATTACCTTCTTTTAGATCGCGGACTTCTCTGACAGTAAGAGCATTGTAAAAAAGATAAGGATCTTTTAAAACCGGTTGATTCGCATCAAAAACATCTACTCGAGCACCAACATTAAATATGATGTCTTTAAATGCAAATTTATCCATTATATAACCTGCTATATAAGTTGGTTGAAATGCACCAACAAATCTTTTGAAATTATTATTATCATCATATTCATTAAAATATTTATTAATATCTGTTGGTCCATTTACTTTCTTTCCAGTATGGTCATATCCATAATACGAAACAAATGATTCACCGCTATTTAATAATTCATCGGGAGAAAACATATCGAAAGAAAAAATATTTGGATCATAATTGTCTATATCAACATAATCATTGCCTCCGGCAGTTAAGCCTAATTTAACTCTTAAATTGTAATCGAAGAAAGATTGATTGTCAGCGTATTTTTGTCCTCCATATTGACCGTTATGTGTATTTGCCCATCCTGTATTTAAGCGCTCATAGGTTATAGCTTTATAAGAACCTGAGTCAGAAAGTACCCCTGAATTTAAGTTTAGTTCTTCAATGTGAAAGTTCGCTAACTGACGTGCAATTTGCCAAATTTCTAAAGGTCCATTATCTCCACTTCCCCATGCACGGTCAATTCGCTGCTCATATTCAAAACCTAGTGAAATACTGTGGTCTCCAATTACAATAGCTCCTGCACCTGTAATACGAAATTGATTTTGTTCACTTTTTCCGAAGCCATTGTTTGGTGTTCCAATATTACTCCATATACCATAAACACTTCCTGGTGCATCACCATTTCTTAAAGCATTTCCTTGCTGAATTTGAAAAAGATTTTCATAATGACCAGTTGGGTTTCCAGCATAAATATCATAATATTGAGTGGTAATAGCTGCAAGAGCTGCGTTTGACTCTGAAGGAGTAAATGCTACTTCAATTTCTTTGAAACCATTATGAATATACGTATTAGTTACTGGATCAAATTCATAAGATGGCTTTCTATTTGTTTGGAATTTTCCTATATGACCGTAATTAAATAGATTGTATTTGTGATTAGCATCGTACGATTCTGAAGATGATTTTGAAAAATCTACCATAATGTTATAAAGGGCAGATTTTATTTTAGAACTACTACCTTCTACATTGTTGTTAAAGCGCTGATTTAATTGACCAAAAACTCGGTAGTCCAATGATTTAGAAAAACCAAAATTTTGAAAATTAAGAAGAGAACTAGCAAATGAATAATTACTTCCAGAGTTATAACTAAATGAACCACCAAATTTTAGATTCACACTTGGTCCAGTATTAACATCTATTTTTGCTTGACCAGATAAACTTGTTGATCGCGCATTCATTCTCCAATCAACTCGTTCAAAATCTGAATCTCTAAGGAACAATGCATTGTGAAATGTTCCATTTCCTGTTGAAGTTGGTCTCAGTGGATTTGCTAGTAAAGCATCACGAACATCTTTTTTAACACGTAAACCACCATCCTTTATTGGTCTACTGTCTAATTGATCTAAAAAGTTAGCAGAAACTAAAAAACCTAATCTTGGTTTTGTTTTTTTGCCAGTAGAGTCTTTTTGCAGCCAAAGAGGCCCTGATAACATTCCTTCAAACAAATTATAACCATATTTATCTAAGCCAAAAACTTTTCCGTCATAGCCATCTTTATCAGCACCTTTAAAGTATAAGCCAGAAGAAACCGCTTCTACGCTTCCAAAGTATTCAGCAGAAGGACCTCTTGTTGTTATGGATATTATACCACCCGTAACATCTCCATAGTTTGCAGGAACTCCACCAGTAATTACAGAAACTTCTTCGAGTGCTGATTTAGGAATATTTGAAGAACCACGCACTTTAATACCATCAATATAATAATAAGTTCCATCCTCACGAGAACCACGAACAGATATTGCTCCAGAACCCTCATTTGAATTGACTCCTCCAACTGTTTGTGCTACTCCTGCTGCTGAACGAGTTGGCAGGCGCACAATGTCATCTCTTGTAACTGTTCCACCTGATGACCCACCATCTTTATCAATTAATGGAACACGGTACGCTATAACACTAATTTCATCTAGATCTTTAATGTCTTTTGGCTTATCAAGTGTTAACTTATCTAAAAAAGTAATTTTATCTGGAGATACTGAAACACCAGAAACTACGGATGTTTGATAACCATCTGCATTTCTTACCTCAACATCATAAGAACCAGGAGGAATACCATTAATTTGAAAATTTCCATCAAAGTCAGTATTTGCATTTCCTTTTGTGGCTCCATTTTGAAGCAAAAATATCTTGCTGTAAGGAAGTGGCTGCTTTGAAACTTCATCTTTAACGGTACCTTTAATAGTTCCTAAACCAGACTGCGAAAAGACACAAGTCATTGGAATTAAAAATATTAGTATAACTAGTTTTAACTTATTTGCCATAATATAATTCTTTAAATTGCTTTAAGTTGGAATTTTTCAATTTGTAAATATAAAAAAAACAATTATATTATTAAAATATTAACAAATAAATGATGTGTTTTTTACACCTTTGTGAATAGGGCAAAACTGTGATAGTTATTAAGAGATTGTGATAGAAATTAAAAATAGCATTTTTAACTTAACTAAATCTAATTTTAGGTTTTCGTGTTGCGCACTTACTAAAATTAATTTAGAGTCTGAAATTCTTCCTGAGGAATTGGATAAGTATCAACTATTAAGTAACCCAAAACGAAAAAAAGAATTTGAATATGTTCGGTTTTTAAGAACCTTGCAAATCGGAAAAAAAGCCATTCGCTATGACGCAATAGGAAAGCCCAATGTAAAGGATAAAAAAATATTTATTTCTATTAGTCACTCTAAAAATTTTGTTGCTTTTGCACACGATACTTCACCTATTGGAATAGATATTGAAGAATTAAACCCTCGAATCCTGAAAGTTTGGAGTCGGTATTTACACCCTGAAGAATTTGCTATTTTCGATACAACATCAATTTTTGACTTGACAGTTGCATGGACAATAAAAGAAGCGCTTTTTAAACTCAATACAAAAACTGGTATTGATTTCAAGAACGACCTGCGCATCAAATCAAAAGAGGGGAATACTTTTATCTGCGAAATGAAATCTGAAGACGGATTCCAAACTGTTAAAATGGAAACATGCGCTTATAAGAAATTAATTATCAGCTACAATATCAAGCAATAGCTAAAATTAAAAAGTTGCTTTTAAACTCAAATCGAGACTTTTTACAGAATGAGTTAATGCACCAACTGAAATATATTTAACATTTGTGTCTGCATAAGCACGAATATTTTCTAATGTAATTCCCCCAGATGCTTCTGTTTCATAAGTAGAAGGAATAATTTTTAGTGCTTCTTTTAGGTTTTCAGGAGAGAAATTATCCAACATAATCCGATCAACACCACCAACTCGAAGAACCTCCTCTATTTCTTTTGTATTTCTTACCTCTATTTCGATTTTCAAGTCTTTCTTGGTAGAAATAAGAAATCCTTTTGTTCTTTCAATTGCCGCTGTTATTCCTCCGGCATAATCAATGTGATTGTCCTTAAGCATAATCATATCATACAAGCCAAAACGGTGATTTTGCCCGCCGCCAATCATCACCGCCCATTTTTCTAAAAATCGAATGCCCGGTGTTGTTTTTCGGGTATCTAAAATTATGGAACTAGACCCTTGAATTTCTTTTTTGATTTTTGCAGTTAAAGTGGCAATTCCACTCATTCTTTGGAGGCAATTTAAAACCAATCTTTCTGTCGTTAGTATGGCTTGAGATGAACCTACAATACGAAATGCAATATCCCCTTTTTTTACTGCGTCTCCATCAAATTTTAAAACTTCAAATAAAAGACTCGGATCATAGATTTCATAAATTCGTTTGGCAACCTCTATTCCTGCTAATACGCCATTTTCTTTTACAATTAATTGTGCTGAACCTTTAGCTTCTTTTGGAACGCAAGAAAGCGTTGAGTA
Source organism: Chitinophaga pinensis (assembly GCA_945883825.1). GTDB lineage: Bacteria > Bacteroidota > Bacteroidia > Flavobacteriales_D > Crocinitomicaceae > UBA952. The sequence goes on along the minus strand of CAMCYF010000004.1, from coordinate 85,653 downwards.
ATCTCCAGATCCAATATCTTCTTGAAGGGCATTTCGTATGATTTCATCTAACATCTTACAAATATAAAACTCTGCATACACATCTTGTAAACTTTGTCCTTAAATTTATACCCGTGAGTACAGAAATACTTAATTTAAAATTAAAATTGGTGACTTTACCAGAAAGTCCGGGTGTATACCAATTTTTTGACAAAACCGGGAAAATTATTTATGTAGGCAAAGCCAAAAACATCAAGAAAAGAGTCAGTTCTTATTTTAATAAAACGCTTGATAATAATAAAACGAGAATTCTCGTACGGCAAATTTTTGAAATAAAATACATCGTGGTAGAAACAGAACTAGATGCGCTTTTATTAGAAAATAACCTTATAAAAACATACCAGCCGAAATACAACATTCAACTAAAGGATGACAAAACATTTCCTTGGATTGTTGTAAAAAAAGAAGTTTTTCCTCGAATTTTCTCAACTCGCCAAAAATTAGATGACGGATCAATTTATTATGGCCCTTATCCAAATGTGCAGGTAATGAACGCTCTTTTGCACTTAATCCGAGAAATGTACCCTTTACGTACTTGCTCATTGGATTTAAGCCAACAAAAAATTAAAGCAAAAAAATTTAGTGTTTGTTTAGAATATCACTTGAAGCGCTGTTTAGGTCCGTGTGAAGGAAAACAAGAAAAAGAAGCTTATGATAAAATGATTGAGGAGATTCATTTACTCTTAAAAGGAAAGACAGCAGCCTTAATTCAAACACTTAAGTTTCGCATGCAAATGCTCTCCAATAATTATTTATTTGAGGATGCTCAGGAAATGAAGCTATTGCTTGGAAAAATTGAAAAATACAAATCTAAATCCACAATTGTTTCACCTAAAATTTCCGATCTTGATGTATTTACTTGTATCGAAGAGGAATCTTGCTTTTTTGTTAATTATTTAGTAGTTCGAGAAGGTGCAATTATTCATGCCTACACAAATCAAATTATAAAAAAATTAAATGAGACAAGTGAAACTTTAGTAAATTATGCCCTTCCAGAATTACGGTCGAAATTTTCAAGTACTTCTAAAGAGGTTCTTGTTGATCAAGAACTAAAAAACTACTTCCAAGATTTTCAACTTACAATTCCAATACGTGGCGAGAAAAAAAAATTGATTGAATTATCACAACGAAATATTGCATATTACAAACTGGAAAAACAGAAAAAAGAATTTTTAAAAACTCCAGAATCAAGCCAAGATAGAATTCTAAAACAAGTAAAATCAGATTTTCGCTTATCCGAATTACCCCTTCACATGGAATGTTTTGATAACTCAAATCTCCAAGGAACAAATGCTGTTTCTGCTTGTGTAGTATTCAAAAATGGTAAGCCTGCAAAAAAAGACTACCGGCATTTTAATGTAAAAACGGTAGATGGTCCGGATGATTTTGCCACAATGCGTGAAATTGTTTTTAGACGCTACAAGAGAATGCTCGAAGAAGAGCAATCCTTGCCACAACTTATTATAATTGATGGTGGCAAAGGACAATTAAGCGCTGCCTTAGATGCACTAGAGGAATTAAATTTACGTGGAAAAGTTGCTATAGTTGGTATTGCAAAAAAACTAGAAGAGATTTTTTTTCCTGGAGATCAGTATCCTATTTATATTGACAAACGGTCTGAAAGTCTCAAAGTTGTTCAATTTATGCGCAACGAGGCACATCGTTTTGGAATAACCCACCATAGAAATAAAAGAAGCACAGAGGCTATTACTTCAGAGTTAGATGTTTTAAATGGTATTGGAGAAAAAACCAAAGAAGTGCTTTTTAAAGAGTTTAAAACTCTAAAAAATATGCGCTCTAAAAGTTTGGAAGAGTTGGTGATAATTATAGGTAAAGCAAAAGGACTTAAACTTTTTAACTTTTTAAATCCAAAAAAATAGTTATTGGTTTACAGATTTGCGATGTGGCGGAATTAGTAGCAGTATCTTTATTTTACCTCGAATATTTATCTGAAGCAGAATGTTTTAGTTACCACTAAACCCGCCATATTCGCAAATATGATGTTATGGTATATTTAAAATTAGTTTTCTCTAATTATGTCAACTTTTGTGTTGAAATTTGAAATTGGCATCGGCCATCCAGAATATTGATCCAATCTAATATAAATAAGTCCACGTTTGCCAGAAGTAGTATTTTTAAATCCAAATACATTCCCTTGACTAAGCATTATTGATAAAGGGTTTGATGATTGTCTCCCCCCGATACAACTACCTGTTGGGAAAATTCCATGTGGTGCTAATACTGTACTTGAGTTAGAGAAGCAAGTTGCGATTTTGCTTTGGTCAGTTTTTGCAGCATCGAAGTCAGCCTTTGTAAGTGAAGTTTTATAATATTCTGTTTTGACAGCTGTACTTAGCCATGGTTTGTAATAGTCATTCCAATACCAAACTTGAGACCTAGCAATAGGATCAAAAAAACCAGGTTTAGTATAGTCATAATTAAAAATAAAGGTGATATCAATTTTACTTGTTATTGTTTTTGCCTGATTTGAATCTACAGGTGTACTCATACTACCATCTGTAGAGAAATAGGCATTTGTTGTATTAAAAGTAAGATTAAGAAATGATTTTGAAGCTGTAGGCGTTGGCGAAGGCGTTGGTAAATCGTCATCTTTTTTACAACTCGTAATTGAAAGTGTGCTAATTGTCAAAAGCATTAAAATAATTTTAAATTTTGGTGTCATTTTAATTTATTTTTTGTTTTCCTACTCGTCAGGCTTTTCGGTTTCGCCCCGTTTTTTATAGTGGTTTCTGATCTCCACTTTTTATTTTCTTTTGTCAGGCTGATCTGTCAATAAGTATCAAACTGAAGCTTCGATTATATCTGTTCGTGTCCGCTATATCTTTGTTTCAACTTGCCCAAAAACTAGTTTACTATAAACTGAACTGTTTTCGCTCCAGAAGCTGAACTTATTTTAAGTAAGTACATTCCTTTAGAAAGTTCTGAAGTTTCAAAAGAAACTAAATTTGTTCCTTCATTTGCTAGAATAAAATGTTGACGAACAAACTTACCTGCTAAATCTTGGATTTCAAACCTTAAGCGTTCTTGTTTTTCAACATTGAATTGAACATTGAATTCAGCATCTGTAGGATTTGGATAAAGTGAAAAATTCTCAAAATCAATAACCTCATCAATTCCCGCTGTTACTAAATTATCAGATGGTGCTCCTGCGTATAAATTAATGTCATCCAAATAAAAATTATTTCCGCCTTCACCTTCAAATGAGAATTTAGCTTTAAAGTTATCTGTGAAATATGTATTCGTAACATTAGTCATGTGAACAGTAACCCAGTCACTTGTTTGAGTTGGTGTCCAAGATGATGTTGAAGTTAAACTCGATAAATTATTATTTGCTAAGGTTTTTCTTAGTGTCCAAGATTCTCCACAATTTGAAGAGATATAAACTTTAAAATATTCATAATTAGCACTTGTTACTTTACGGTATGCATATCGGAAACTTAAAGTAACTATTCCAGAAGCTGGAATAACAGATAAATCAATTGGAGCAGAAATAAGGTCATCAATATTGGAGGGTGTTTGCCCAAAATTTACAAGCTTTGCGCATTTTGATCCAGAAAAACTCGTAGTATTTTCAATCGTAAAGGCATTGTTATTCTGAGGATTGTAAACCTCCCAATTATTTAAATTTGCTAAGCTTGTATAATTTTCAAAACCTTCCCAGAATGGCAATGTTGCAGCTTGAGGTGTCACAAAAATAAAATTTGTCTTGAGCTCGTCGTCAGAAATTGAGCCGTCAGAAGCGGTAAGTTTAATTGAGTAGGACCCTGGCGCAGAAAAGAGTATTTTAGGATTTTGGCTCGCTGCTGATGTGCCTGCGACAAATGACCAACCACTTAAAGGAGTTATAAGCCAATTCCATGAATTTGCTGAATTATAGGAATCATCCGTAAATTGAATCTGATCACCCAAACAAATAGATGTTTTATCAGTTGTAAATTCTGCCTTACACAAAGAAAGAATTCCTGTTGCACCAGTTGCTGTTAAATTTGCGCTTGACCAAAGATTTGCTCTACCAGTATTTGTTTGCTGAGCTGCAGTTCTCATTCTTGCAACTTGCCCCGAAGTAAACATTTTACTACAATAAGAATAATCCATGTAGTTTTCTACATTATCTCTAATATCAAATCCCCAGTATGCATTATCAGAATTACAGGTGTTAGAATTTAATAAGCAAGCGGTTACGCCAATACAATTTGGAGTGTCTGTAACACCATCATCAGTTGAACACGAACTTGTTGTTCCTGGATTATTATTTGGACCCCAAGTATGTTCTAAGTTTAGCCAGTGCCCTACTTCATGCGTTAATGATCTACTTCCTCCTACAGATCCTGTTCCTATAGAACCAACATAATCATGAAGTATCCAAATCCCATTATTCATTGAAGTTGCTGAAAATGTTGAGGGATTTGTAGTATAACCTGCAGCACCACCTATTTCTCCGCACACAAAAATATTTAAGTATTTATTTCCTGGCCAAGATCCTATATAAACATCATTTCCATTTCTAATTGCTGTAACCTGAGCAGATCCACTTGAACCATCATACGAAAGAGCTGAATTAGTTCTTGTAATTCCTTTAAAACAAGTTCCATTTGGGGCTTTTGTAGCTAATACAAACTCAATCTCTACATCTGCTGGCATACCCTGAAAATCAGTATGAACGTTTGCTGTATCAGCATTTTGTTTTCTAAAATCACGGTTTAAAATAGCTACAGCATTAAAAATTTGTTCATCTGAAATATTCTCAACACCATTTATGTGTAGTACATGAAAAACGACAGGAATTTTATAAATAGTAGCCTTTTGAAATCCTCCTTTTTTTAATGCTGCGTTAAAATTTGCATCGTCTTCTGCTTTTGCTTTTGCATAATCAAGGTTTTGAAGCAATTCATTCATCTTTAAGTGCGTGTGGCAGTACTCAACTAGTTCACCATCTCTCGCATTTGCTGGATTAAACACATGTTTTATTTGGGAATTAAGTGTTTGATTTACAAATAGTAGAAGAAAAAGTGCAAGATAAAATTGGAGAAATTTCATTTGGATAAAGTGTTTGATTACTTAATTTGACAAAATCAAATATACCGAAAAATATTATTTTACAATAAATCTAAGAGCATTTGTTGTTTCTTCAGAACCCATTTTAAGAAAATATGCACCTGAAGCTAAATTTGAAACCGGGAATAAAACTATATTACTTCCAGCTACTGCTTTTATTATTTGACGTGAAAGAATTTTTCCTGTTACATCTACAATCGAAAATTGAATTGCCTCATTTTGCTTACTTATAAACTGAAGTTGCAATTCATCCTCTACTGGATTTGGGAATAATTCTAAACTAGAAATTGTAGCAGTTTCTTGAACTCCTAAAACCAAATCATTTGAAGCTGAACCAGCATATAAATTTATGTCGTCTAAATAAAAATTGTTTCCTCCATTTCCTTCAAATCGGAATTTCATTTTAAAATTGCTTGTAAAATAAGTACTTGTGATATTTGTCATGTGAACAGTTGTCCAATCGCTTTCTTCGCTTGGTATCCAAAAACCAGAAGAAACCAAAGGCGATAAATTATTATTTCCTAGCGTTTTTCTTTGTGCCCAAGAACTTCCGCAATTCGAAGAAATGAATACTTTTAAATACTCATAATTACTTTCATCTCTTTTGCGGTAAGAATACCTAAAACTTAGCGTCACAGTATCTGTTGGGGCAATCGACGATAAATCAATCGTAGAAGAAGTTAGTTCATCAATGCTTAAAGAAGCTTCGCCAAAGTTTATCAATTTCGCACATTTTAAACCAGAATAACTCGTCGTGTTTTCAATCGTAAAAGCATTGTTATCATTAAAATTAGTTATTTGCCAATTGTTAATATTTGTTAAAGAAGTGTAATTCTCAAATCCTTCCCAGAAAGGTAAAACAGCTGCCTCTGGAGCTACGCGTATGTAATTTAGTTTTAATTCCTCATCACTAATTGAACCATCATTAGCGATTAATTTTACCGAGTATAAACCTGAAGTATTAAAAATTATACTTGGATTTTGACTCGAAGCTGAAGAACCAGGTGAAAACGACCAACCAGAAGCCGGAGTTATTTCCCATTGCCAACTTGTAACTAAGTTGTATGAATCATCTGTTAGCTGAACTTCATCTCCTAAACAAATAGTTGATTTATCGGCAGAAAAAGCGGCTTTACATAAATACAATGAGCCGGTTGCTCCTGTAGCTATTAAATTTGCAGAAGACCACAAATTTGCACGTCCAGTATTTGCTTGTTGCACTGCTACTCTCATTCGAGCAGCTTGTCCTGCTGTAAACATCTTGCAACAATATGAATAATCCATGTAGTTATTAACGTTATCGTGTATATCAAATCCCCAATATGCATTGTCAGAATCGCAGGTATTTGCATTTAAAATACAGGCTGTAACGCCAATACAATTAGGAGTATCGGTAACGCCATCATCTGTATCACATGAAGTTTCAAGACCAGGATTATTAGTAGAACCCCAGGTGTGTGGCAAATTCAACCAATGTCCGCATTCGTGTGTTAGCACTCGGCTATGACTTTCAGAGCTTGTACCTATCGAGCCAACATAAGTATGTAGAACCCAAATGCCATTTGTCATATCATCAGCAGACCATTGAGAAGGATATCTTGTATAACCAGCAGCCCCACCTATATCATCGCAAATAAAGAAATTTAGGTATTTATTTCCTGGCCAATCACCAATGTAAACGTCATTACCATCTCGTACTGCCTGAGCTTGGGCATCTCCATCTTCCCCTTGGAAAGTTGAAATTGTTTCTGTTCTTGTAATTCCCTTAAAGCAAGTTCCATCAGGTGCTTTCGTTGCTAAAACAAATTCTATTTCAGAATCATAAGGAAGACCTAGAAAATCTGGATGTACAGTTGCAGTATCGGCATTTTGTTTTCTATAATCACGGTTTAAAATTGCTACAGCGTTAATGATTTGTTCATCTGAAATATTTTCTATTCCCTGATTATGAAGAACATGAAAAACAACAGGAATTCTAAAAACGGTGCCTTTGGAAGAAGAACCCTTTTTCATGGCTTTGTCAAATGCTATTTCATCGAGATTAAATTGTGCCAAGAAATCCTGATTTTGAAGTAAGGCTTGCATTTTTTTATGCGTAAAGCAATATTCTATGTTTTCGCCATCACGTGTGTTCTGCATGTCAACTTTACGTTGAACTTGAGAATTAATAGTGTTAAAAAACCAAAAAACAAGTGTTATGATGAGGAGAGATAATTTCATTAAATTTTATAATTTAGTGATAAAACAACTTTGACAAAAAAAAGTTTGCCGAAGATACACAATTTAAATTAAGATATTTGACTGGATTGAATACATTTGTAGAATGATATCAAAAAAAGCAGCAGAAACATTATCTATTTCAACTAAAGTTGTGTTGCCCAACGACACAAATACACAAGGAAATTTATTTGGCGGACAGCTTTTAGCATGGATGGATCTCATTTCGAGTGTATCTGCTCACAGGCATTGCAAACGAGTTGTGGTAACAGCTTCCGTTAATAACGTTTCATTTCAAAAACCGATTAAACATGCTTCTATTTTAACCTTAGAAGCAAAAGTATCGCGTGCATTTTCAAGTTCTATGGAAGTATTTGTTGATGTATTTGTTGAAGACGCAATAACTGGAGTTAGAGAAAAATGCAATGAAGCAATTTACACTTTTGTTGCAGTTGATCAAAATGGAGGGCCAATTCAAGTTCCTGAATTAATACCTGAAACTGATGAAGAAATAAAGCGTTTTGATGGAGCTTTAAGAAGAAAGCAATTAAGTCTTATCCTTGCAGGAAAAATGAAGCCAAGCGATGCTACAGAATTAAAGAAATTATTTTCAGAGGATTAAATCCCCTTAATTATTTGTTGAGAAATCAACATGGCATCTTGTAGCTCCATGCACTTAAAATGACCTTTTGGGCATTTTTGAAATCCAATTTTTGAACAAGGACGGCAAGCTAAATCTTGAACTTCAAAATTAAAAATTTCCGAATTATTTTCTGGTGTGTATGCCGACATTCCAAATGCAGAACTTGTATTTCCCCAAACCGTTGTAATTGGTAGAGAAAAGCACGAAGCAATGTGCATCATTCCCGTATCGTTTGTTAAAACTGCTTTACTTTGTTTTACAATACTTGCGGATTGAAGAATGTTGAAATCTCCACAAGCAGAATATATTTCTTTTTCAGTTAAGTTCTTGCAGAGTTCAGTTGCCACTATTTTATCCGTTTTTCCGCCAATCAAGACCATCGGATAATTTATTCCTGAAAGTATTTCAATTAATTTATCAAGTGGGATTCTTTTTGTAGAAAATTGCGCTCCAATTACAACAGCGATATAAGATTTTGGACTTAAATTAAATTGTTTTTTAATGTCAATTTCATTTTCTGGAGAAATCAAAAAAGTATTGTTTTTACCATCATTAGTTACACCAAGTTTTTTTACTGCCTGAAAATAGCGATCAACAAGATGAAGATTAGGCATTTTATTTACTTTCAAATTGACTAAAAGCCATTTTTTGAAATTTAATTTTGGGAAACGTAGCGTTTTTACGCCAAGAGCAGAAGAAATTTGTAGTGTTCTGAGGTTATTATGAAGATCAATTATTAGGTCATACTTCTCTTTTCGAAGCGCTTTTATTAAATCTTTAAGCGAATTCTCCAAAAAATACTGTCGATCTATGTACTCAGATGCCGTTACTAATTCCTTGAACTGAATCTTTGTAGCGTAATGAATTTCTGAACTTGGAACTTGAATTTTTAAACACCTTAAAATGGGAAAAGTCAAGACGATATCACCAATTGAACTAAAGCGAGTAATAAGAATTTTCATTTACGAAGTAGTTACATTTCGAAACAAGACTTTGTTTTTATCTACTAAGCTACTTAAATTTTCAAAAAAAAGATCTTTCTCCTCTGCTAACAAACAATCTGTAGGAAATGACAATTGCAGGTCATTTGTGTAATCAAAGTAAACTGTTTGTTGACTAATACTGACTTGTCTTAAGCCTGCCAGATAAATTAAAATAACTTCTCTATCAGCGACTAAAATAGCCTTGGAACTTAGTCCTATTCGAAATAATTTTCTACTGCAAATCAATAAGAAAACGATACTTTCTATTGAAAAAACAAGCATTACAAGGGCAGGAAACCATGCATCGGGTGTTAAAAAATAATAACCAAGAGCTAAACTTAGTAATACAGCAGCCTCGAGAAGTGTATAAACTACAACTCTTTGTTTTCGAGTTTGACTAATTTCAGAATTCCAGTGAAATTTTTTAGTTTGCTTAGTCATGCGAACACCCATCCATCTGCGAATTGAACGCCGTAAGGAAATAACTAATAAAAGCAAGCCGAAAACGAGTAAAATTTCAGAAGCGTAAGGCATCGTTCGCGCTGTAGTTCTTAAAAACTCAATTGGTAAATCAAAACCAATAAAAATACAGAGCAGCATTGTTGGGAAAGTAACGATCAGCAATAAAATATTTATAAAACTATTCATGAGGAATGAGTTTCAATTTCTTTTTCAGGCTATCAATCTTTGATTGTAAAACCTGAACTTTTCCTTCTACCTCTTTTCTTAATTGATCTGCACCTTTTGAACGAGCGAAAAATCCAAGGTTATTTTCCATCTGAATGATTTCCTTTCCTAAGGCATCCATTTGCTTTCGTATATCATTTTTTTCATTTGTAAGTAACTTTTGACGTTCAGGACTTGAGCCTAGCGTATCAATTTTTGCTTGGAATAAAATTCTATCTTTTTCTTCTGCTTCTAGCTTTAGTGAGGAATACTTTGCATCAATTGCTTTTTTAAAGCGCTCATATACATCATTTTTATTTTTTAATGGTACGTGTCCCATTGTTGAAAATTGCTCGCTTGTATTTCGTAAAACCGCTAGTGCTTCTGATTTTGACTCTGGAAGTTTCATTTCAAGTATGCCAGCAATAAAATCATTTTTTAATGTTAAATTCTCAATTAAGGAAGCATCTTGAGCAGCGAAATGACGTTCTCTTGCAGTGAAAAAATCATCACAAGCAGAACGAAAATCAGCCCATAATTTATTATCATACTTTTGTCCTGCTGAACCCAATGACTTCCAGTTTTTCTGTAAGGAAATAATTTTGTCCGCACTTGTCTTCCAATCAGTAGAATCTTTAAATGATTTTGCTTGCTCAATCAATTCTCTCTTTTGATCTGCAAAACCTCTATTTAATGAGTCAATAGATTTATTAAATTCTTTTTTTACCGAAAAGAAAAGATCGCATTTTTCTCTAAATTCCTTCCATACTTTGTCGTTATCTTTCTTAGGTCCGAAACCAATTAGTTTCCAAGCAGCTTGAAATTGAATAAGTTTCTCAGTGGCTTTTTCCCAATCTTTTGGTTTTTCTAAAGTTGAGGTGCTTTCAATAAGAGAAGAAAGTTCAAAGATAATTGTACGTTTTTTAAGAAGATTGTCAGCTAATTCATTTCGTTGTTCATCATAAAACTGATTTGTTTTTTCATAAACAGAACGAACAGCTTCCCAATAACTATTTTTCAAAACCTCCCATTCTTCGTTGTTCACTGGTCCGATTTCCTCCCATTCATTTTGAAGACCACGAAGTGAAGCTTCCAAATCTCTAACATTTAAAGTGCTATTTCTTAAATTCTTCAGCTTAAAAATAATATCTTGTTTTAACTGAGAATTACGCTTGTAATCATTTGCTTTTAATTCGCGGTATATTTTTAAATTATAGAAAAAAATCTCTATTAAGCGAGAGTATTCTTTTTGGATATCTTCGCGCTTATCTCGAGGAATGTCACCAATTTTTTTCCAGGTTTCATGGATTTCCTTGTGTGCATTAAAAGCAGAACCTATTTTTTCTTCATTTTCAATAACATCTTTTAACTGTTGAATTAGACTACGTTTTAGTCTTAAATTCTCTGTTTCCAATGTTGTTTTTAGGTTTACCTGAATTTTTCGTTTCTCCTGAAATGATTTGTAAGCAGCATAAAACAAGTCTTTTTCATACTGAAAATCAAGCATTTCATATTTGTCGCCTTTTGCTTGAGCTTCAATTTTTTTTACTTGCTCCTGACGTTCTATCTCCAAATAATAGTCCTCAAATGAACTGCGCAATGCAGCAACATCTCTTCCTAAGACAACTAAATCATCTGCCGCTAAGTGCGACTCAATTTGAGCTTGAAAATCGATTTTTTCCATAACTTATTGTACTTCTTTCATTTCAAAATTACCCAAATTAACAAATTGTTTTACTCGGGCATTTAATTCTTTTTTAGTAAGTTCAAGCAAACGTTGTGTGCCAAATTTTTCAACACAAAAAGATGCAAGTGCTGAACCTGCAATAATCGCTCTTTTCATGTTCTCAAAAGAAAAATCATCTGTTGCAGCAATATAACCCATAAATCCACCGGCAAATGTATCACCAGCTCCTGTTGGATCAAAAACATCCTCTAAAGGTAAGGCCGGGGCAAAAAACATATTTTCTTCGTGGAACAATAAAGCACCATGTTCTCCTTTCTTTATAATTACTATTTGTGGACCCATTGCGCGAATAACTTTTGCAGCTTTTACCAATGAATAAACACCAGAAAGTTGTCGTGCCTCTTCATCATTTATAATTAAAACATCCACTAAAGCCATTGTTTTCTTTAATTCTTCTAAGGCAATATCCATCCAAAAATTCATGGTATCCATTGCAATTAGCTTTGGACGCTTTTCCATTCGCTCAATAACCATGCGTTGCACTTGGGGACTTAAATTACCAAGCATTAGGTAATCAGCACCTTGAAAAGCTTGTGGAACAATCGGATTAAAATGTTCTAAAACATTCAATTCAGTAACAAGCGTATCTCTAGAATTCATGTCATTATGATAACGCCCAGACCAAAAAAAAGTTTTTTCGCCAGCCTTAATTTGAATACCTTGAATATCTATGCCTTTAGCTTTCATGTTTTCTAAGGTCGAAGCTGGAAAATCGTCGCCCACCACAGATATGATTCCTTGTTCTTTTACAAAAAATGAAGACGCTAAGGTGATGAAAGTTCCTGCGCCACCGACAATTTTATCCGTTTTCCCAAATGGCGACTCAATCGCATCAAAGGCAACACTTCCAACAGTTACTAATCTCATATAGATTTTTTTGGATAGCAAAGATATGCAAATTCAATAGCAAGATACTATGATTGCACCTTAAAAGTACAGAATTACGAAAATAGATACAAATCCTTATTTTTCTTTGTCCTTTTGGATTTGTTTGCGGATAGCTTCGAATGAAAGATCAATCGATTCTTCAAAGGATTTTGCATGTTTTTTAGCAAATAATTCTATGCCTGGTAGATGAATTTTCACCTCAGTAATTTTATTTTGTTTTTCCTTATCATTTTCTAGAATCAAAAATACTTCAATAGAAGTAATTGCCTGATTAAACAGCTGCAACTTATTAATCTTATCGTGAATAAAATCCAATAGTTTTTTGTCTGCTTTAAAATGAACTGTGTGAATTTGTTGTTCCATAAATTTACTTTTTTGTGCCCCGGGGATGAGCTTGTGAATAAATTGCAGTTAATTGCGCAAAAGAATTGTGGGTATACACTTGAGTAGCCGCTAAACTTGCATGACCTAGTAAATCTTTTAAAGTTTCCAAACCAGAACCACGATTTAACATGTGTGTAGCAAAGGTGTGACGAAGAATATGCGGGCTTTTTTTATCTAAATTTGTGACTAAACCTAAATAAAGATTAATTTTTCGATACACAAAAGTTGGATACATCTTAGTGCCATTTTTAAGAACAAATAAAGTTTTTGTATCGCCGATACATTTTTTTTTCTCCAAACGATAAGCGGTGATTTTTTTACTCAATTCTGCAGCAATTGGGATAATTCGTTCTTTGTTGCGCTTTCCTAAAACTTTTATGGTCTGATCCGTTACATCCTGTTCTTTTAGTTCAATTAATTCATTTAAACGAATTCCAGTTTGGTAAAAAACTTCAAACATCAATTCATTTCTAAGTCCTTCAAAATCTTTCTCAAATAAAGGACTTAATTTACTCGGTTCTAATTCTGATTCTTTTGCAAAAACAGGCAAGCGTTTTTCACTTTTTGGTCCACGAATTTTTTGCATAGGATTGAGTTGGATTCGACCTTCTTTTCTCAGCCATTTAAAAAATGTTCGCAGAGTAGCAATCTTTCGATTCACAGACTTATTTGTTAGCCCATCATCAATTTGAGCAACAATCCACGATCTAATTCCTGAAGATGTAAGACTTTCAAATTGATTTAAAGAAGTAATATCTGAGAATACGGCAAATTGTTTTAGGTCGTTTTCATAGGCAATCACAGTGTGATTGGAATAACGTTTTTCGAAGGTAATATAATCTAGAAAAAGTTGATACATAAAAAAAGGAGCCTAAGCTCCTTTATAACGTTATATAACCTGAAATGTTACATTTCAGCAGACTGCATTCTTTGTTTGTAAGCAGCACGTATTACTTGTTGACGGCGAGAGATTGAAGGCTTTTCAAATTCCTTACGCTTTCTCAATTCCTTCATGACATTTGTTTTTTCGTACTTCTTCTTGTACTTCTTTAGTGCTCTATCAATATTTTCACCTTCTTTAATCGGAATAATCAACATACTTTATAAACTTTTAATTTTTACTTGGGGTGGCAAATATACTACTATTTTAAATTAAATACAATTCTTATTTTAAAATTTCTCGTGAAATAACAATTTTTTGAATTTCTGAGGTTCCTTCACCGATTGTCATGAGTTTTGCATCGCGTAAAAACTTCTCTGCAGGATATTCTTTTGTGTAGCCATAAGCTCCCATTATTTGTACTGCTTCATTGCCGCATTTTACAGCAACTTCAGATGCATAGTACTTTGCAAATGCCCCTTCTTTGCTCAATGGCAAATTATTATTTTTCCGATATGCCGCCTGAAAAGTCAATAATTCAGCTGCTCTAACTTCGGTTGCCATGTCTGCCAATTTAAAACCAATTGCTTGAAATTGTCCAATTGCTTGTCCAAATTGCTCTCTTTCTTTTGAATACTGCAAAGACGCCTCGTAAGCACCACGAGCAATGCCACAGCTTAATGAAGCAATAGAAATACGGCCGCCGTCAAGAACTTGCATTGCTTGCTTGAATCCCATTCCCACTTCGCCAATTACATTTTCCTGTGGAATGCGGACATTGTCAAAAATCAATTCGGCAGTTTCGCTAGCACGAACCCCCAATTTATCTTTAATTTTTACTGCTGAAAAACCTGGTGTTCCCTTTTCAACGATAAAGGCAGTTATACCATTGCTATCTAGTAATTCTCCAGTTCTTACTAAAACAACTAATACATCTCCAGACAGGCCATGCGTAATCCAGTTTTTTGTTCCATTGAGAATCCATTCATTTCCATCTTTAACAGCCGTAGTTTTCATTCTCATGGCATCTGAGCCGGTATTTGATTCAGTCAAGCCCCATGCGCCAATCCAATCACCACTTACTAATTTAGGCAGGTATTTTAATTTTTGTTCCTCAGAACCATGGTAATAAATATGGCCAACACAAAGTGAATTATGGGCTGCAACACTTAAACCTATCCCTCCACAAACTTTCCCTAATTCAATGAGTGCAGTTGCATATTCAAAATAGGAAAATCCGGAGCCTCCATATTTTTCTGGAATAAAAATACCAAGCAAACCAAGCTCGCCCAATTTCTTCATAGTTTCAACAGGAAAATATTCTTCGTCATCCCATTTTTTCATATTCGGGCGAATTTCCTTAAGTGCAAAATCTCGCACCATTTGGGTAATCATTAATTGATTTTCGTTTAGATCAAAATTCATTTTATTTTATTAAAAAGTAATTAAATTATCAATATTAGACGAATGATTCGTAAGCTTTTGCTTGCCATTTAAAAAGCTAAGCTCGACGATAAAATTAAATCCATAAACACTTCCACCACATTTATGAATTAATTCAGCTGCTGCATCTGCAGAACCTCCAGTAGCAAGTAAATCATCATGTATCAATACTTTTTGTCCACTTTTTACGGCATCGCTGTGAATTTCAATTACTGCTGAGCCATATTCTAAATCGTAAGAATGACTAATTTTTTTGTAGGGAAGTTTTCCTTGTTTTCTAATTAAGATAAATGGAACTCCCAAGCGCATTGCCAAAGGATAAGCAAATAAAAACCCCCTGCTTTCAATTCCTGCTATTGCATCAATTCCTGAATGCTGATACATCTCAACTAAATGGTCTAAAATATCATTAGATAGACTTGCATCTAACATAATAGTTGAAATATCTTTAAATAAAATCCCAGGCTTTGGAAAATCGTTAACGTCACGAATTGTTTCCTTTAAGCGTTCTTGTAATGTCATAATTAGTGCAAAGATAAATAAGGAAAAAGTTTTTCATACGTTTCTGAATCAATTAAAACAGATTCTTTTATTTCCTCGATATTTTTAAATCCATTTCGTTGGATGCGCATTTTAACAATTGAATTAGCTTGATTCCATTTTAAATAAGGATGTACTTTCAATTCTTCAATGGTAACTGAATTAATGTTTATTCTTTTTACATCTTTTTCACTTATAAAAACATGGTCTTTTATTTTATCATAGGCTTCATTCGTCATTTTCCAAACTTCAAAAAGCTGTTCTTTTGTAAAATAACCGCCGAGTTTTTCACGGTAACGAATAATCTGTTTAGCATAAAAAGCACCAATACCATAAATTTTCATGAATTCAGTCGTGTCCGCAGTATTTAGATTTATTAAGGTTATTTGTTTTGCTTGTTTTTTAAAAGATTCTTGATTTGGAGAATTTTGAAATCGTTCTGAATAAACAACAGAATCGCGAATTAGCTCGAATAAGACATCTGGAATTACAAAAATACGTTTCAAATCTTCCTCAGAATAAATGCCCCGCGAGGTGAATTTTAAAACAACCACACTTTGCTTATCACTTAAGCCGAGGTTCATCCAATCAGAAAGCGAATAGTTATTTGGGTTAAATTTTGAATCTGGAGCCTTGTATTTTTTCTTTTTTGAATAATAATTGGAATAGTTTCTTTTCTTAAACTTCTTATGTGTTCTTTCAAATTCAGCAATTTGTTCAGAATTAATAACGAAAGCTTCTTTCTTTTGAAAAAACATATAAACACGAGGAAAGAAAATAAGACCTAAGGAAGCTAAAATTAATACCAACAAACCCCTTTTACTTCTCTTTGAGATAACAAATGGGTCTTCGTATTTCATTTCTTTAAACTATTCCTTTTCGCTCTTTTCTATAGTAGACTCGTGCTCAGGTTTAGAAGGAATTGTTAAAATCTTATAGAAGAAATAGGCTGTAGCAAAAGTTACAGAACTCCAAGTAACAACTATTAAAATTAAGGCGGAAGTGCTCATATCAGAAAAAATTTCAGGATTTATAGAGATTACTAATCATTTGATTCAGGATAAGGGTTTGAGCCTTGGCGTTTTTTTGCAATATATACTAAGATTGCAACAAGTACAAATAAACCTACTAAAAGGAATCGAGCTGTCCAACCATAAACTGAAGTCGCTTTTGTAGCGTTTTCTAAAATACTTGGAATAGCTCCTACAAAAACAACTATCAAGAAAATTGGAGAAACGTATTTAATGATAAATCTAAAAATTCCTGGAACTTTTATATCAGCACCGGTATTAATTTCTTTCCATCCCTTATCCATTCCAAAAACCCATGCAAATAGAACAATTTCAACCATTGCAAAAATAACGAGTGCAATCGTTCCTGCCCAATAATCGTATTCATTAAATGCATCTTGAGACAAAACACAAGGAATACCAAGAAGCAGAATAATCCCACCAAAAATCCAAGCTCCAGTTGACTGTTTGATTTTAAAATTATCCTCTAAAAAGCCCATTACAGGTGTCCCCATTGCTAAAGAAGATGTTATTCCCGCAAAAAACAAGAGGCCAAACCACATTACACCGGCAAAAATCCCAAAGGTTCCCCAATCAGAAAATAAATTTGGTAAAACCATAAAGCCTAAGCCTAAACCACCTTGTTCACTAACAAAATTAGTAACTCCCTCAATTCCTAAATAACCTACAGAAATTGGAATTATTATTGCAGAACCGAGAACAACCTCTACAAATTCGTTCATCCAACCTGCGCTCATCGCATTTAATGCAATGTCTTCTTTTGATTTTAAGTAAGATGCATAACAATGGATACTTCCCATTCCTAAAGAAAGTGTAAAGAAAATTTGCCCTGCGGCGGCAACCCAAACCTTAAAACTCCAAATTGAAGAGAAATCTGGGGACCATAAATAATTAAGTCCGACAATACCATCATTAATTGCACCTCCAGGACTTGCTTGCAATGAAATTCCTGTGATTGCTAAAACAATTCCAAATAAGATAAGTAAAGGCATTCCAATTTTTGCAACTTTTTCAACACCGCCACTTAATCCTCGGGATAAAATCCAAGTATTTAAAAAGAGGCAGATAATCCAAAAAATTACTGGATGACTTGTTCCTAATTCAATATAATTAACGAAAAATGATTGTACTTCTGTTTGGGACATTCCAGTGAAAGTTCCTGCTACAGAATAATACGACCAAGAAAGCGCCCATGATTCAAGATAACAGTAAAATGCAGCAACCGCAATATTTGTAAAAATCCCAAAGACACCAAAGTATTTCCAATAAGGAGCTTTTCCCATTGCATCAAATATAAATGGTGTGGAATGTTGCCCATATCGCCCACCAAATCGACCCATCGACCATTCCACAAAAAGTAATGGAATTCCCATCAAGAGAAAACAAACTAGATAAGGAATGATAAAAGCACCGCCTCCATTTTCAATTGCTTGTGCAGGAAAACGTAAAAAATTACCGAGGCCAACGGCATTTCCTGCCATTGCTAAGACTAAGCCAACGCGTGAGCCCCATCCAGAAGATTGAGTTTTTGTCATTTTTTAATGAATAATAATTAATAAACGAAGATACTAATATTTTTAGATTAAATGTCTTTCAAAGTTTCTTCTAAAGTCTTTGGCTTGTATGAAAGTTCAAATTGTGCTTTTTGAAGATCGAATCCTGTTTTTGGAGGACGCTTGGCTTTTTGATTTAGGGAAAGACTATCTGTTTTTGTCAGAAACTCAGTCGAAAAGGAATAAAACTTTGCAATTCTTAGCACCAAATCATAAATCGACATCGTTTCTGGACCAGCAATATGATAAATGCCCGTTTTTTGTAGGTCACAAATTCTGATACAAGCCCAAGCTAAATCATCTGCCCATGTTGGAGCACGAAATTGATCGTCAATAATAGACAGAGGCTGTCCTTTTGAAAGCGCTTCTTTTGCCCAGCAAACAATGTTTGATCGAGAAAGATTATTTGCTTTTCCATACAAAATAATGGTTCGCACAATCGAAAATTTCAGATAAGATGATGTTAAAACTAAATTTTCTGCTGAAACTTTAGAACGTGCATAAACACTTAAAGGATTTGGGACATCTCTTTCGGAATAATTTCCTTTTAAGCCATCAAACACAAAATCTGTTGAAAGCAATTGAAAATGAGCTCCTATTTTTTGAGCAGCTTCAAAAAGTAATTGTGTGGCCTCAACATTTAATTTTTCACATTCCAAAGGAAATTCTTCGCATTCATCGACATTTGTCATTGCAGCAGTATGAATAACGTGCGTTGGAATAAAACGATTAAAAACACTTTTAATATCATCAGTCGAACAAATATCCATCGAAGAATAGAACGCATCCTTACAATCTGAATTTCTATTTTTACCTTTTGAAGTTGCGATAAAAGAAATATTCTTTTTAGACAAGTGCTTTACAAGCTTTTGACCTAACAAACCATTGGAACCAGTAATTAATATCATCATAGTTCCCAAATTGATTTTTTTCGCTTTGACTGAAATTTAAAATAGTGTTTATGTTCTAAAATCCAAGCCATTATTAGATAAAGTAAAACAGAAGAACCCAAGGTGCAAAAAGAAAAATAAATAAATCCAAGTCGAACCTTATTCGATCGAATTCCCAGTTTCTGAGCCCACCATTTACAAACGCCAAATGATTGCATTTCAAAGAAAAAAATTATTTTTTGAAAAAATCTTTTCATTTATTCAAAAGTTTAATGCCTATCGAACAATTCAGACAGCGCTTGCGTATACAAAATTGCTTATAAATTTCCAAATGTGCTTGCGAATCAAAAGCATTTTTTGGAACAATACCAATAACAGACCATTTTCTTGAAACATAATTGCTTTCCGTTGGCAAATACTTTAACAATTCAATAGCTTGATTAATATAACATACGTTATTCTCAAGATGTGCTTTTCGATATAAAAAAAAAGGAATAGCATTGACCAATACATTTTGAAGAATTGATTTATTATTTGAAAGAACGTTTTGTGAAGAAAAAAAATCAACTAAATCTGTTGTAGTAATCTCCCAAAAAGGAAAATTAAAATCAAATTCACTTACAAATTCTGAAAAAAGTTGGAGGCGCTTTTTTGGGAAACTATTAGGACGAAGGCCTTTTAAGCGCCATTGATAAAATTGAGATTCGAAAAAATTAGAATCTTTGTTATTTATAAAACCTGCATATTGCTCCAAACTTTTTGTTCTCAATCCTTTAGGCAAAGCTAAAAATTGTTGAATATCAAAGGATATCGCCAAAGACTCAAAAGGCTGTTGGTTTACGCTTGATCCAAATGAACGAGCAAAAAGAATATAAAGAAGATGCTTATCATCTAGAAACTGTATTTTTTGAAGATCCAATAATTTCCGCTTCAATCTTGTTTCTATTGCTCGATCTTTCATGTTAGTATGATAAATACGAGGAATTTCTAAAATTGAATTCGTACAAGGAATATCAAAAGACATAGCATTAAGCTGATTGAATTTCTCGTAATGTTTTGAATCAATATGCGTTTTCAATTCTATTGTTGGAATAATTCTTCCATTTTGCACAACTTCTTTGTCATTATTATACACAACATGCAAAATAACATTGTTATATGCCTTATCTAAATGGTGTTTGTGCTTGTACCAGTCTGATGCATTAATATGAATTTCAATAGAACCAAACCATTTTAAATCGTCATAGAGAATAGAAGCTTCTTGAAAATCTGGACCGGATTCAAATTCATTGTGAGTTCCAAAGTCTAAAATTGTAAATTCTTTCTTATCGAATAAGGATAATTTTGGAAAAGGCAAGCGTTTCATTTTCCAAAGAAAATGTAAGTATTTTTCATTCATAAATAATCATTAGACTATTTAAGATACAAAAAAAAGCGCATTAAAGCGCTTTTTGAAAAATTTACCGAGGTAAAGGAGTTTTATATTTCCTCCAATTTGGATCTGCTGGAGGCGCAGTATTTGAATTAAATTCAGTACTTGTAATCAGTACTGTTGTTCGTCTATTTAACTGATGTAATTGTTCATATTTCGCCTTATCTGAAAGTTTAAATTGGTTAATATATTCTTCTTTTAATGTTACTTCTTCTCCATTTTCTAAAATCAAAGTTGCAGGCTCACTTTCTCCTTTTCCAATTGGCTTTATACGTCTTGGATCAATGCCTTTATCAACTAAGAAATTATAAACAGATTTGGAGCGATTTTCTGATAGTGCTTGGTTGTGAATCTCTGAATCCCTAGCATCAGTATGAGAATATAAGTCAATTGTAATATTTTGATTTTGATCTAATAATTCAAATAAATATTGCAGAGAATCATTAGACATACAAGAAGCATCATTTATAAATGTCCATTGATCCAAAGGGTAGCGAACCTCGGGAGGTCGTATTTCTTTAATTGGCAATAGGGTCATTTCGACTAAGAAACTTTGGCTTCTATCCATTCCAATGGTACTAAATTTAGCTCCTCTTTTATCTTCGTAGTAACCTTCCTTGCTAGCTTTGAGGATATAACTTTTCTCAGCCAAAACATAGCGAGACTTATCCTTTTTTTCTGTCCATTTTTCAGTTTTTCCTTTTTCTTTTCCTTTATCACTCGTTAAACCCTCCCATTTTGTTCCGTCTGAAACAAGCACTTCAACATTTGCGCCTTCTATTTTTTTAGACTTATTTCCTGCTTCATAAACTACAACCTTTAAATCAAATAAGTTTGGAGGAACTGAATAACTCCAAATATCTGCCGTATACTCGTTACTTATAGATGTTTTTCTTTCAGAAGTAAAAAATCCTGAGTTTTTATCAATTGCACAGATACCGTAATCATTACCAATTGAATTAATGGGATATCCTATATTTTTTAAATTTTTCCATTTATTTTCAACACCATCGCGCTCAGCAAGAAAAATATCTAAACCCCCTATTCCAATATGACCATCAGAGGAAAAGTAAAGATTCCCATCAGAACTTATCGAAGGAAAAAGTTCATCGCCGATTGTATTAAATTCAGAACCCATATTAGTAGGTACAGATCCCCACGATTTTGATTTTTTATCATATAAAACATACCATAAATCTTTACCACCAAAACTTTTTTCACCTTTTGAATTCATTTTTAAATCTGATGAAAAAATTAGCATATTTCCATCCTCAGTGATACAAGGATGACCGACGGAAATTGAGTCTGCAGGCTTTAAATTTAATTTTATTGGATTCTCAAAATCTTCTCCAATTACATCAACTTGCCAAATGTCGCAGCCTAAACTTACTTTAGAAGGATTTGGACAACGCGTAAAATACATTATTTTTTTCTTAGAATCAAAACAAACTGATCCTTCACTTTGAGAGGTATTAACAATTCCTTTTGTATCAATTGATCTAACATCAGAAGGATTACCTTTTTCATCATAAGTAGCCATAAAAATATCCATATATTTATGCCCGATTACCAAATCCCTTGAAGTACCAAAAGATTCATCTCGGCTTGTTGCAAAATAAATAACTTTACCTTTTTTGTCTGCAAAAGCAGGAGACATATCGTATTTGTTGCTATTTATTTTTGATTCACATTTAACTACTACTTTTGATTCTTCAATGCTAAAATCTTTAAATTTTTGTAATGATGAAATAGCATCATCTACTTCTTTATACATCGACTTAGGAGCAATTTTTTTATAGGATTCATAAACCTTTGATGCACTAGAGAAATCACCCATCATTTTCAACATATTTCCCTTGTAGAAATAAACTTCTGGTACACGCTCAAAATATTTGAGTTCTATACAAACGCCATACCATTTATTTGCATCGTCATACCTAGAAAGGTATCTATTCGCTTCAGCAATATTGAAAGCCATTGAGCCTTTTTCTCTTATGGTCCCTTTAGTCCCTAATCTCTTATATGCTTTTTCACACTTTGTAAGTGCTTCAAAATAATTACCAGATAAGAATGTTGCATTTGCATCAGCTACATATTTTGGCATTTCACGTTCTCTTTCTTTTATATCTTGAGATAGTAAAAATCCACAATTAGAGACAAAAAGAAAAAGAGTTATTACAAACTGCTTCATAAAAAATAAATTTAAATATAGTTCAAAAATAAAGAAAATTAATTAATCTGCACAATATTTTCGCCATTCTGATAGCAAATCAGAAAAAGAAATAGGTAATTCAGATTCAAAAAATAATTTTTCTTTCGTTTGAGGTTGAATTAGACCTAGTGATTTAGCATGTAATGCTTGTCCTGAAAGCAGTGAGAAACAATTATCTACAAACTTACGATAAGGCACTGAAATTGTACCCCTTAAGATCTTATTGCCTCCATATTCCAAATCATTAAAGAGTGGATGGCCAATATGCTTCATATGAACTCGGATTTGATGTGTTCTTCCTGTTTCTAATTTGCACTCAATAAGAGTAACTAAACCAAAGCGTTCGATAACTTTGTAGTGAGTTTTTGCGAATTTACCATAATCTGAATCAGGAAAAACGGACATTACTTTTCTGTTTTTTAGAGATCGTCCAATATTCCCTTCTACAAAGCCATCTTCTTTTAAATCACCCCAAACTAAAGCAATGTATTTTCGTTCAGTGGTTCTATCATAAAACTGTTTTGCTAAATGCGTTAAAGCCATTTCAGTTTTAGCAATAACAAGAATTCCAGTAGTGTGTTTGTCAATTCGATGAACTAATCCGGGTCGTCCATAATAATCATTTGGTGGGTTTGGCAAATTATTTATGTGATAGACTAATGCATTTACAAGCGTACCTGAATAATTTCCGTATCCTGGATGAACAACCATATTAGCAGGTTTATTCACAATCAATAATTCATTGTCCTCATACAAAATTTCAATAGGAATATTTTGAGGAATCAACTCAAATTCACGAACTGGGTATGGCAAAACCATTGCCACTTCATCCCCAGGTTTTACTTTGTAATTTTGCTTTTCCTTTTTGCCGTTTACATGAACGTTACCATTTTTGGCAGCAACTTGAATTTTGTTTCTTGAAGTATTTGGAAGCCTATCTAAAAGATACTTATCAATGCGAATTATTTCTTGGCCTGGATCAACCTTAAAGCGATAATGTTCAAATAATTCTTCCTCGTTATCCAAATCAAATACTGCATCTTCCTCTATCAATTTTTCAGTATTTTCCATAACTTTTGTGAAACTTGAGGTATTTGAAGAAAAAAGTAACCGGTACTAAAATTTGATAAATCTATTTGATTTTCATTTGTTTTTAGCAATATTCTTCCTGTTTGGTCTAATAGGATTTTTTCGAGATTATTATCTTCTTGTGGTAGAATAATTTGAAAAATATCAGTTGTAGGATTTGGAAAAATTTTAACATCAAAAGTTTCTTCATTAATACCAATAAATTGATCTAATTTAGTAGAAAAAACAGGGCGAATCATTGCAGTACCTGAAAAAGGAGAAGTTAACCAAGTTGCCCCGCCATTTACACTAAATTTAATTTTTGATGAAAAATCTAAATTTCGATCTAAACCTAAATTTAAACGTTCCGGATCTAACTGACGCCAACCAACAAAAAAACTTGTGTTGACTGGGACTTTTATAGTGTCAAGAAAATAATACGTCACAAATTGTTCGTCACCAGTTGGATAAATTGGATTTCTAGGATTAAAAACATCATCTTCATACAAAATTTGGTCAGGCTCATCATCATTTTCTGACCAAACTGTGAGTAAAAATAATTTATTAGATACATCAACTACTGATGGCACAAATTGAAAACTAACCCCAATTAAAGAATCCGCTTCATAAGCGTCAAATCTTACTGCAAGCCTTGCTTGCGAACCAGTTGGGCCAAAAGCAGCTTCTGAACTTCCATCGTCGTAACTATAAAAATTTGTAAAGTTTTGGAAAAACCCAGTTGAATCATTTATTAAATCATTAGGAAATTGTGCAGAAGCATTCGCCTTTACAGTAAAACTTTGTTGAATTCCAGGCAAGGTTTTATCAAAGCTATTTCCGTTTGTTAAATTATGATAAGAAGTGAGCACTTCCCGCGGAAAAAAATTAATTTGTTGTTCTGCCAAATTAAATCCAGGTAGGACAAATAAAGAAAATACATTATCAAGTGAAAATGATAGAAAGCCATCTTGGTAATTCTCTGCAGTTGGACTTCCATTATATAATTCAATTTTTAAAGAATCTGCCATTTTATTATCTAATGAATTTTTGTAGTGATCCCAAGGAACAGAAGTATAGTTTTTTAAAAGTGTGTTGAGCGGATAGACTAAAGCAAAATCTTTAAAAAGGGTATCATTGTGACTGGATGCCGTTCTTAAATGAACATAATCTATATGAAAATGATCAAGTGAACCCGCAAGTGAACCATAGTTACGAAAGCGAAATTGAAAACCTTTTTTTAAATATTTGTTTTCAGTAAGAGGAATATGTGCAGCTTTAAATGGTAAAACAGAACCACCATTTGTACCCCAAACTCTAAACCATTGATCTAAATCCTTGGCATAAAATTCTAAAACCAATGAGTCAGATTGTTCAGGAATATCTCCAAAACCTTGAGCCTGGTATAAAAAACTAAAGTAAATAGAATCCAAAGCTAAATTATTACTCAGATCAATTGGTTTTGATGTTAATTTATCTGCATAATTTGTAATTGAAGTTCCTATTTCATATGGAAAACCCATTTCATCTAAGCCGTCAAAAGTAACTACACCAAGTGATCGAGGATTAACAGCAAAACGATAGTTATGGTATGCAAAATCATCAGTCCAAAGTTTGGATGGATCATTGATTGGCATAAAAAACTGTCGTGCTGAATCCTGAAAAAAATCAGGATTTGTTATCCATAATGTATCAGAAATATCTGGAACTCCAATCGTATCATAAATATAATAAGGAGGAAATAAAGGGAGTGTTTCATATTGCACTGGATACGAAGTAAGATCGCCAACTTTTACAGAGGTAGCTTGAAAATTATTATCTATGAAAGTTGATGTAGAAGCGTCATAAATTCGATTAAAAGTCTGCTGATTTGTTAAACTAGTTGAAGCTGAAAGTGGCAAAGAACTTAGTGGGTCAATTAAGCGATAATATAAAATACTAGTTACACCATTTGCAGAAAAGTCGCCCAGATATTTTTGAAATTTATTAGCAGAAAATTCATCATAAAAGGGGAGAGAAAGGGTATCCGTTGAAAAAATAAAAGTGCTATCTATTGAATTTGAACCTGTCTTTAACAAGGTCTTTTCATTAAAACTAATAGATGGATTTGAGGTCATTGGCCCTAATTCTAATACCTGAGAAAAAGAGTAAGAGGTAGAAATTATAGCAAGAAATAAAAGTCTCATAGATATTATTTTATTTATTCTTCTAACGGATTTTTTTGCATTGTAATTGTAAACTGTGTTGATTTTAAAACTGTTGCACCTTCTATGTACTCGGGAGTTTGACTGTAAATAATAGCTGAAATTGAATCTTCAAAAGTAAAGCAGTCTGGACAAATTATATTGTATGAAGTTATGCCCATTGTATCTAAAATATTTATCGCTTCATCACGATATAAACCAACTAAATTTGGGGTATTTATAGGTTCTCCCAAATCATTTTGTCCTACAATTAAAGTTATTACTGCTCCAACAGAAATACGTACGCCATCTTTTATTCGTTGGCCCTTATAAAGTTGTTCAATAACAGAGCCGTTTTCCTCACTACTTGCTCTATATTTTATGACATATCGTAATCCTCTTCCTTCTAAAATACTTTGAGCAAATTGAACTTGCTTATGAATCAAACTTGGCATTTCTATTAATTCATTTTTTTTAGTAAGACGCAAGCCAATTACCCGATTTGACTTAACAAAAATTAGAGATGAAAATGTCGGTTCAACAAGTTGCTCGTATACTGTACCTTCCGGCTTTTTAAAAAGTGGAGATTTTGCATCGTAAACACTATCAAGTATTTGATACTCCAATCCCAAATCTTCTAATTTTTGTTTTGCTACCTCAGCACTTAAACCAACTAAATTAGGGACTGCAATTTTTTCTCCATGGTTTGTGGCAAAATTTAAATAAAGAATCGTGAAAAATATGGCACACAAGTGAAAAATAATTATGTAACCAAAATGCTTTAAAAAATGCTTCGAAAAAATAAAACTTTTAATGTTATTAAAAAGCGATATAAAGTTCATAGTTACAATAGCATTACTTGACAAATATAAGGATTCAATAGAATTATATAACTTACTTTTTAGAGAATTATTACTAAAAATTTGGAGATAAAATATTAGACCTATAAAAATCTTCAATATAATCAACGGCTTCTTGAGATGAATCTACTAGCTTAAATAAATTTAAATCCTCTTTGGAAATATTTTTTTCGGCACTTAACATTGTTTCTTCGATCCAAACAAGTAAACCAGACCAATACTCTTTTCCAACAAGTACAATTGGTCTTTTGTTAATTTTCTTAGTTTGAATTAAGGTTAAAGCTTCAAATAATTCGTCTAAGGTTCCAAAACCACCAGGAAGTATAACAAAAGCTTGAGAATATTTAACAAAAATTACTTTTCTCACGAAAAAATAATCAAATAATATATTGTGAGATTGATCGATGTATGGATTATGATTTTGTTCAAAGGGCAAGTCGATGTTTAGCCCTACTGAAGGTGAGTTTGCTTCTTGAGCACCTTTGTTAGCGGCTTCCATAATTCCAGGTCCCCCACCAGAGATTATTCCGTAACCAAGACTTCCCAATTCTTTCGCAATTTGGACACCTAACAAATAATAGTTATTATCCTCGGAAGTACGTGCAGAGCCAAAAATTGAAACGCAAGGGCCAATTTTAGATAAGCGGTCAAATGCCTCAACAAATTCTGACATAATCTTAAAAATAGACCAACTATCGTTACTTTTAATTTCGCTCCAATCTTTTCTTATATGTTCCATTTATTTTAATTAAAATACTCTATTTATTGATCCGATCTTACTAACGATTCTAATTCTATTATATTCCACTAATATTAGGTATATTTTCACTTTGAAATTTGGACTTCAAATAATTTTGACCAATATTTTCCTGTCAAATAAAGTTTTTTATTTGTAGAATTGTATGCAATTCCATTTAAAACATTTCCATTTATTCCTTGTTTTTGTAAATTTACAAGTTCATCTGCATTTATTATTGCCATTGTTTTACCGCTCAATGGATCAATAACTGCAATAGAATTAGCCATCCAAATATTTGCATAAACCAAACCCTCAATATATTCAAGTTCATTGAGGTAATTAATTGGACCTTGATCTGAATAAACTTCAATTGTTTTAATTAATTGAAAGGTTTTTGGGTCTCTGAAATAAAGTCTTTGACTACCGTCTGACATAATTAAATTTTTTCCGTCATTACACAAGCCCCAACCTTCTCCTGTGTAGGTAAATTCTTTTTTAGATACAAAGGTTTTCTTGTCGTAAACTAGACACTTTTGATTTTTCCAAGTTAGCTGATATAAATCCTCTCCAAAAATTGTAATTCCCTCTCCAAAATAAGGTGCAGCTAGACCAATATTCCTTTTAATTTGCCCTGATTCAATATCTACCTCAGCAATCAGTGTTGCACCAGTTTGATTTGGATCTCCAGTTCCTTCATATAATTTACCAGAATCAAAAGCTAGTCCTTGCGTAAAACTAGTTTCTAAATGCGGGGAATTATTTAGTATTTTTAAACTCCATTTCGCAGGAACAATGTCTGACAAAATACTCATGTATCGTTCATCTCTAAATTCAGATCCATCAGAAAGTTTAGCAACTAATTCCAAGGAATATGAACCTACTAATCTATTCTTAGTATCAAATGTAAACTTTATAATACCCTTTGGATGATTCCAAGTTTTTAAACGTTCACCATTTACTAATAAATCAATACTCTGAACCTCATTAATTATTTCAAAAGGTATCGTTACAGATTGACCTAATGTCACTAGTAAGTTTTCATTAAACTGAAATTGAAATTTTGTTTCGTCAGTTGTGTCGTCCGAAAAAAATAGAGGAAAAATAAAAGCACCTATTAAGCCAAAAATTAGTACGAAAACAAGTATTTTTTTCATTTTTTTAACTATTACTTGCTTTTTCTATTTCCAAATTATCGATTGAACCATGAGAATCGCTGTAAACAACATTTCTGTTTTTAAGTAAAATAGCCTGTGGTGATTGATGAATTACATTGAGTTCTTGCGCTATTAAGTTCGATAATTCCCTGAATTGAATAAGGTCTAAAAAATAACATTCTAAATTAGAAGAATTTTGCAAGCCATGAGATTCAATGCGATTAAGTGCCATACTTGAAATACTGCATCTAGTGCTATGTTTAAAAATCAGTTGAGGAATTAGGGCACTTCTATCTACTATTTCTGCTAATTGTTCTCTTCGCTCAAGTTGGATCCATCCCATAACTAGATTACTGCTTTAAATTGGTTTAAAAATCGAATGTCATTTTCTGAATAAAGCCGAAGATCAGTAACGCGGTATTTTAACTGGGCAATTCGCTCAATTCCCATTCCAAAAGCAAAACCAGAATAAATTTTAGAATCAATTCCACTCGCTTCTAAAACACTTGGATCTACCATTCCACAACCCAAGATTTCCAACCAACCAGAATATTTACAAACATTACAACCATTTGAATTACAAAGTGTACAGGAAACATCTACCTCAGCACTTGGTTCTGTAAACGGAAAATAAGACGGCCGAAGGCGGATTTGTGCTTTTTCGCCAAACATTTCACGAGCAAAAAAGAGCAAGGTTTGTTTTAAGTCGGCAAAAGAGACATTTTTATCAATAAATAAACCCTCAAGTTGGTGAAAAAAACAATGAGCGCGTGCAGAAATTGCTTCATTTCTGTAAACTCGACCTGGAGAAATTGTGCGAATAGGAGGTTTTGAATTTTCCATTACTCTAACTTGCACAGAGCTTGTGTGCGTTCTGAGCGCCATTTCTTTTTCTCCTTTTTCAATAAAAAAAGTGTCTTGCATATCACGAGCAGGATGTTCTTCCGGGAAATTTAAAGCAGAAAAATTATGCCAATCATCTTCAATTTCAGGGCCTTCAGAAATCGTAAATCCAATTCGAGAAAAAATCGAAATAATTTCTCTCTTAACAAGAGTTAATGGATGGTGACTTCCAATAGCGGCATCTTCTCCAGACTTAGTTAAGTCAATTGATTTATCAAGAACACCAAGTTGTAAAAAATTTTGTTTTTCCAATTCAATTTTGGCTTCAACTTCAGAGCGCAAATCATTAAGCAAGAGACCAATTATTCGCTTTTCATCATTAGGCACAAGTTTCAAAAGCGAATATAATTCTTTCATTACTCCTTTGGAGCCAAGAAATTGAATTCTAAAAGCTTCCAATGATAAGGAGGAATCAATTACAAAATCATTTATTTGTTTTCGGACTTGGTCAATAGTATCTTTCATAAGTTAATTGTGTAACTTTTACTTGACTTAGAGCGTTTAAAAAATCAATTTTCTAAATCTATTAAAGTTGATTACAAATGTAAAAGAAATAACTTGTTATTAATATGAGGAAAGAAGCAAATCTTAAATATATCGTTTTATTTCTTTTTTGGGGAAGAAAGTTAAAAAGGGTTTTAAAAGAAACAATAACATTTAAAAATGTCATAATGAATAAAATCAATGCTAAAAAACTAAAAAATAGTTTTAAAGCTTGAAAAAAAAATGTAAATTTGAAATTCAAACTAAAAAATGAAAAAAGGAATATCGCTTGTTTGTCTTCTATTTGTGCTATTAACACTGACAAACTGTAAAAAAGAAGACTCTATTTTAAAAGTATTTGTGCGTTCAGCTAGCAACCAACTTATTAATGGTGCTATGGTTGTAGCTATTGGGGATCAACAATCAACTCCACCAACTGGAGAATTTGTAGATACTGCTTATACAAATTCATCAGGATTCACTACAATAAACTTGGGGGATTATTTTACTTCTTCAGATAATACAACTGGTTACTTTGATATAATTGTTAAATACAATTTGAAAGTTGGTTCTGGATATTCAAGATGCAGAGTTCATTCGACATCTGTTGAAACTATTTACCTAGAAAATTAATTAAAATGAAATTAGCTATACTTTATTTACTCGTTATTACTTCATTTATTTTCAGCTCTTGCAACAAAAAAATAAATACAACTGCAAATATTTACGTTCGTGACGAAACACAGGCTCTTGTAAATAATGCAATGGTTATTTTATATGGTGAAAATACTACCGGCTTACCTAATCAGATTTCAGTATATGATACTGCCTATACAAATACTCAAGGATTGGCAACTTTTGACTATAATTATTTGTTTAAGCCAGGACAGGCTGGTGTTGCTGTTTTGAGTATTAAAGTTGAAAAAGATGACAAAAGCGGAATTGGAATTATTAAGATTGAGGAAGAAAAAGTAAATGAAGAAACTGTCTTCATTCAACCCTAAGCTCTTATTTGCCTGATAATTTTTTCTTGATAATTTAAAATTTCAGTATCAACACTTTTATCTGTCAAATCTGTCAAATTCAGTTCGTAAAAATTAAAATTTTCGGCAGATTGAACAATAAGTAAATCCAAAAGTTCTATTTCAGGATTATTTTTTTGAAGTTGATTAATGATTAAATTTAAATTAATCATATCCATTAAAATTGAGGAAGAAAAAGTAAATTGTGCTTCTCTCACCTTAACTGATAGTTCTACTGTACTATCTAAATTATTAAATTTTAAAGATTCAATTTCGTAGCTTGTTCTCATAGTATTCTTTTTTATATAACAAAAGTATTTAAGCAAGTCGTAAACAATTTACGGACATTAAAAAGCTCATGATTTAAGAATGAATGTTAAATTTGTAGAATGGAAGATCAAGGCAATATGCCCTTTTTAAATCACTTGGAAGAACTGAGGTGGAGACTTGTGCGAGCTGCCATTGCTATCCTTATTGTTGGAACGGTAATTTGGTTTTACCAAGAAACAATTATTAATGTTGTTTTTCTTTCTATGGCGAAGAAAGAGTTTATAACATTTCAAATAATGTGCAAATATTTTGGTATTTGTATAACTGAAATCCCTATTAAATTTCAAAGTATGACCGTTTCAGGTCAATTTTCATATGCCTTAATGATGAGTTTTCTTGGAGGAATAGTTTTAACATTTCCTTATCTTTTCTATCAAATTTGGGCTTTTGTAAGGCCTGGACTTAAATTTAAAGAAAAAAATCTAGCGCGTGGAATTGTTTTCTACGTTAGTTTATTATTTTTTTTGGGAATTCTTTTTGGATATTATATTGTTGCACCCTTAAGTATTCAATTTTTTGGTTCTTACCAGATGAGTAGTAAAATTGAAAATATTTTTACGGTAAATTCATATATGAGTACCATTCTATCAACTGTTTTTTATTGTGGACTTTTCTTTCTTTTACCTGTAGTAACTTACTTACTTACAAAAATTGGTCTTTTTGATTCTGCATTTTTAAAAAAATACCGAAAGCATGCTATCGTTATAATTTTAATTTTAGCAGCAATCATTACCCCGCCAGATGTGATTTCTCAAATAATTGTATCTATACCAATATTAATTTTATACGAGATTGGGATAGTTGTCTCAAAGCGTGTCGAAAAACAAAAAAAGTAGCTAATAGCTTGAATTATATGTAATTTTGTCTCGTGAAGTTATATACCCAAAATATTCGAAAAACATACAAAGGTAGAAGTGTTGTAGACGGTGTTTCTATTGAAGTAAATCAAGGGGAAATAGTTGGACTGCTTGGCCCAAATGGCGCTGGAAAAACCACTTCATTTTATGTGATTGTAGGTCTAATTCGCCCAAATGAAGGCACGGTTTTCCTTGATGAAATAGACATTACTAAAGTTCCAATGTATAAAAGAGCACAAATGGGAATTGGTTATTTACCCCAAGAAGTTTCAGTATTTAGAAAACTAAGTGTTGAAGATAATATCATGGCTATTTTGGAAATGACAGATTTAAAAAAACCTGAAAGGAAAATAAAGTTAGAAAAGTTACTCACTGAATTTAATTTGGTTAATGTTCGAAAAAACATAGGTGACAAATTATCAGGCGGTGAAAAAAGACGCACAGAAATTGCAAGAGCACTTGCTACAGATCCAAAATTTGTGCTTCTAGATGAGCCATTTGCTGGAGTTGACCCTATTGCTGTTGAAGATATTCAAAGTATTATTTCAGAACTAAAAAAAAGGAATATCGGTATCTTAATAACTGATCATAATGTTCAGGAAACACTTTCCATAACCGATCGTGCTTACCTTTTATTTGAAGGGAAAATATTAAAATCCGGAACAGCCGAAGAATTAGCTGCTGACGAACAGGTAAGAAAAGTTTACTTAGGTCAAAACTTTGTTTTAAGGAATTAAGCTAATAATTCATTAGTTTATATGATTATTATTCTTGTTTTTACAGTTTAATTGATAATATAAAGGTTATTAGTATTAATTCGCTAAATTTGAAAAAAATTAAAACCAAACAAAATGAAAAAACTTTTACTTTCTGGAGCATTTGCAATTTTAACAATGCTTGCATTCGGGCAAAAAGCACCGAGATTAATAACCTTCCAAGATTTGATTACAACTGAGTTAAAAGCTCCAAAAGTTACTGATAGTCAAAAAACTGTAGGTGTAACTCTTTGGGAAGATAATTTTAATACACCATCAACTTGGGTTATTCAAAATTCAGGACAAACAGCAGCAAATTTTGGATGGAATATAAACAGTACTTCTCAAGGTTGGTGGTCAACAGCTGGAATAACTGCAACAGGCGGTTCTGGAGGAAATAATGCAGAATTATCAAATGGTAATGCACAAACTGGCGACCAAGCATTAGATGTAACTTATACTATGACAACTGCACAACCAATTGATATTGTTTCTTTAGGCGGTTCAAATCAAGTTTCTTTAACCTTTAGACAATATGGTGCTCGATTTAATGATTTGCAAGAGATTCAAATGTCTACAGATGGATCAACATGGATTACAATTGGTGACAATTTAGATAAAACAGTTCTTTCTGCAAGTGGAGGTTCTGCATACCCAAATGCTGATACTAAAACTATAAATTTAGGTACAATTTTGTCAGCAAATCCTGCACCAATTTATATTCGTTTTAGTTGGACAACTAACTATCCTGCTTCAGCAGCAAACCCAAATGTTTGGATTACTTATGGATGGTACATCGACGATGTTAAACTTGTAACTAATTCTACGAATGATTTATCTGTTACAAGTTCATCTTGGGGTTCAGTAGGATTAAATTACTATCAAATTCCACTTACGCAAATTGCACCAATTGATTTTTCTGCAAAAGTATTTAATGGTGGTGTAAACAACCAATCAAATGTTGTCTACACAGTTACTTCTGGAACATATTCAGGAACGAGTGCTTCAGTAAATATTGCATCTTTAGATACTGCAACTTTAGAAATAGTAACTCCATTTACTCCTGCTTCAACACTAGGAAATGTTGTTGTGACAAGTGCAATTTCGTCAGATTCTCTTGACGATTTGCCATCTAATAATACAATTAGTAATATCTCTTTTGCTATTACAAATAGTATTTATGCACGTGACAAAGGGACAACTGCAGCTAATTCTTACTCTGGTTCACAAAGTAATGGAGACGATGGATTTGAAGCTGGAAATTTATTTGATATTTTTCAAAATCAATCGTGCAAAGCTATTAATGTGCGCCTCTTAGGTGGAACAACCGGAACTGTAGTTGGAACTGAAATTTATGCTAAACTATATGAACTTGATGCCGCAGGAGATTTTGCATATATAACTGAATCAGCTGTACTCATAGTTGCTGCTAATGACTTAAACACAAACTTGGTGATGGAATTAAATGACCTTGTGAATCTTGAAGCAGGAAAAACATACTTGGCAGTAGTTGGAGCATTTGGCACAGGATTAAAAATTTCAAATTCTGGAACAACTGACCCTCAAACATCTTTCTTTTTAGATTTATTAGATGGTACTTGGTATTATACAACATCTACTCCTGTAGTTCGTTTAAATTTTGATCCTACAATTGGTATCAATGAGAATTCAACTGAAATTTCTGGGGTTTCAATTTATCCAAATCCAAGTTCATCAAGTGTAAACCTTGAAATGAATATTGCAAATCCTTCAGAGGTAAGTATTCAAGTTACGGATTTATCAGGTAAGATTGTAGCAACTCAGAATTTAGGTTTCTTGCCACTTGGAAAGAATCAAACAACAATTCAATCTGCTTCCTTTAATAATGGTTTATATTATGTTACTATTTCGTCAAACGGAACTTCAGTAACTAAGAAGTTTATAAAAAATTAATTCACATTATAATTTTTTAAAGGCCGGTTTATCCGGCCTTTTTTGTTTCTACCATGACAGCATTTGAACTAGGATATTTAGGTTTATTTATAACGTGTTTTCTAGCCGCTACAATTCTTCCAATTGCTTCAGAAGTTTTTTTAATAACGATGCTTGCGGCAAAGTATGATCCTCTTAGTTCTTTACTTATTGCATCTACAGGCAATACCTTAGGTTCTTATTTAAACTTTGGAATCGGTTATATCGGAAATCCTGAATGGTTAAAAAAATTGCGTGTAAAACAAAAAACAATTGAAAGCTGGAAAGCAAGCATTCAGAAATACGGGGTTTGGCTTGCTTTACTCTCTTGGCTCCCGATAGTTGGAGATATAATTGGAATAGCCCTTGGATTTTTTAGAGCCAATATCTTTTGGTCGTTAATCTTTATGGCTATTGGGAAGTTTATTCGCTACCTCGTTGTTGTTTTGGTATATCTTTATTGGTGATATTTAATAAACCAAATAATTATATATGAAACCCATATCTTTTATTTTTCTTAAACTTTCAATTTCAATATTTTTTCTAATTTTATTGTAAAATTATTGCTATGAAATTTTTCTACACTTCTTTGCTTTGTCTTTTGCTCTCGCAGACCATTTTTAGCCAAGCTCCTGGATCCTTAGATTTAAGTTTTAATACCATTGGGTACACCAGTTTTGGGACTACAAGCACTACATTTGACAACGCTCAGGACATTGTAACCTTGCCAAATGGCAAAATGATTTTCTGTGGTACGACGGGTATCACCGGTAATTTAGAGATGTGTGTTGGTAGAATGAATGAGGATGGTAGTTTAGACTTAACTTTTGGAACAAACGGATATTTTATTTATCAAAACTCTGCAGGTTCAGACTTTGCCTATGACATGGAAGTTCTGCCCAATGGGAATATCTTAGTTGCAGGTGCCATATCAATTACTGCTGCCAATCCAAAATTTTCTTTGCTTTGCTTGAGACCAGATGGGACCTTGGAGGTAGGTTTTGGTGATGGGGGAGTCTTTTCAATTGATATTGCCTCGAGTGAAGATTATGCGCGAAAAATTCTATTAACATCAACGAATATCATTTTAGCAGGGAATTCTAAAGTTCCTGGCTTTTCATATAATCGTTTAGCAGTCGCGAGTTGTGATTACAATGGTCTCATAGATATTTCATTTGGCATTAATGGATTTAATGTTTTAAATAATGGTGGAAGCATATCTGCTTATAGTGCAACGATAGGTTTAACTGGAGATATTATTCTTGCAGGGGCATCGTATATTAATAACAACTACAATCCTATATTGGCTAAATTTGACAATACTGGTAGTATCGTAACATCTTTTGGAACGAATGGTGTTTGGACTAATACCTCCAATTTTGGGCAATACTTTGATATCGATTATTATAATGATCAACTTATTATTTCCGGAAACAATGGTGACGGATTTACTGATTTCATGTTAGAATCTCGTGCAGAATCTGATGCAAATCTTAATGCAAATTTTGGCGTAAATGGTCAAACGATCATCGATTTAAATCCAAGTGATACTTATTATGAAGTTATTTTTCAAACAGATGGAAAAATTTTAGCTTGTGGAACAACTGGTTCAGCTGGCATAGGTGCAGCAAGAGATTTTATCGTTTCACGTTTCAATTCAAATGGGACAATTGATTCCTCTTGGGGCACAAATGGCCACTCATTAACGAATATTTTCGCTAATTGGGATGATGCTTATGGCATGGATTTATATCCTGGAAATCGCCTCATAGTTGCTGGCTTCAGTGCACAGACGAATACGCAGTTTGCTTTTTCGCGGTACATGACTGCAGAAGTAGGCGCAGGTTGCATGAATCCACTGGCATGTAATTACAACCCTTCAGCAACAGTTGATGATGGCTCCTGTATTTTACCGGGATTCCCATGTAATGATGCAAATCCAAATACGATGAATGACTCAATTGATGTTAATTGTAACTGTGTTGGTGAATTAATCGTTGCTGGCTGCATGGATCCAATTGCCTGTAATTTCAATCCAAATGCCAATGTTCAGGACAGTAGTTGTGTTTATCCAGGTGATACTTGTGACGATGGAGATTCAACTACAATCAATGATGTTTATACGGTAAATTGTGGCTGTAGTGGGGAAACTAACGGAATTAGCGAAGTTAACTCGATTGCTTCAATTTATCCTAATCCATCTTCTAACAAGATAACAATTGAATTTACGGGACCAGTACAGGGTGCTATTTTACTTTTAAAAGATATTCAAGGAAGAGTTTTATTAAAAAAAGTTGTTGCTTCAAACAAAGAATCAATCTCTGTTCTTGACTTTGCTTCAGGTACATATTTCTTGTGTATCGAAGGTTCTCAATCGATTGCAAAGAAAATTTTAATTAATTAATAATTTTAGTAAATAAATAATCTTTTCCCGCTTCTTTGATTTTAAGTATCTTTAAACGCTCAATTTTATTTTTTCATGAATTATTTACTTCTCTTAAGTTTATCACTTATTCTCTTTTCATGTTCGCAAAAAGATGAAAAATTTTGTGCCTGCATAAAAGAAAGTGAATCTTTAAATAGTTTGAATCAAAAGATTTTAAGAGGCGACAGTATAAATAGTGAGAGTATTAAAGAAGTAAAGGATCAGATTAATCGAAAAAAAGATGCCTGTAAAGACTATGAATATATGACAGGTCCCGAAATGTTAAAACTTAAAAAATCTTGTGAATAGATAATGGATAACAAAAAAGTTTTAATTGCAGGGGGAAGTGGTTTTATTGGTCAAAAATTAACAAGTCTACTAATTGATAAAGGCTTTGATGTATCTACTTTAACTCGTAAACCCAAGCTTAGCAAAGATATTTTCTGGAATCCTATAACGCGGGAAATTAATCTAAGCCAACTTTCAGAAATTGATGTACTTGTAAATTTAGTAGGAGAAAACATTGGCCTTAGCAGATGGACAAAAAAGCGAAAGAAAGAACTTGTAGATTCAAGGGTTGACAGCACTACTTTTTTGTGTGAAATCGCTGAAAAAATGCCAAAATTATCTTATTTTATTAGTGCTTCAGCAATTAATTGTTATGGAAAAGAAAGCGATAAAATACACAAAGAATCGGATGATTTTGGGAGTAATTTTTTATCTCAATTAATAAAATTATGGGAAAACGCCAGTGACACATTGGCTACCAAAATTCCTGTTGCGAAACTGCGCATTCCAATTGTACTTTCTGAAAATGATGGCGCTTTAGTTCGAATAAAAAAGATTACAAATTTAGGTTTAGGAGCTCCCTTAGGTTCTGGAAAACAGACAATGCCATGGGTCCACATAGCTGATTTATGCCGCTTATTTGCCTTTGCTATTGACAAAAAATTAGTTGGTTCTTACAATGCAAACGCAGGCTTAGATTCTAATAAAGACTTTATGAAATCGGTTGCACTTAGCATGAAACGCCCCTTTTTTTTGCCACCTGTACCCTCATTTCTTCTAAAATTATTTTTGGGAGAGCAAGCGTGTATTGTCTTAGAAGGAATAAAAGTTTCGAATGAAAAAATTCGTGCTGCTGGATTTACATTTCAAGATACAACATTAAGTTCTGCCCTAAAAAAAACGTAGAAATACTTAATTTATCCGATACGCAAAAGATTACCGAAATACATGAACTTATCTGTTTTTGTTTCCATATACAGTTCACTAATTTCTTTCTTCATACCCTCAAAATACATTTCAGATAGTTCGGTGATAAAAGTAACATCAACCATTGGAGAGTAAGTATTCATGACCAAAAACCCTTCTTTATCAAGCACAGCAGATGCTGCACTCATGAGTTCATCAATTTTATCTTCAAGCTTCCATTTCTCACCTTTTGCACCAATCCCCCAAGCGGGAGGATCCATAACAATTCCATTAAATTTATTTCCGCGTTTTGCTTCTCGTTGAATAAATTTCAAGGCATCTTCGTGCACCCAGCGGATGTTTAACAATTTACTTTCATCCATATTAGATTTTGCCCAAGCTAGCGCATTTTTTGAAGAATCGACATGAAAAGTATCCGCACCAGTGTTCCGAGCAATGCAAGATGCCACTCCAGTGTATGCAAATAAATTCAAAAATCGATCTCCTTCATTCAAGCGAGAACTTATAAAATCCCAGTTATTCTGTTGTTCTGGAAATAAACCGACATGCTTGAAATTTGTTAATTCTAAATTAAACTTTAGGCGTTTATAGCCAATGCTCCATTTTTTAGGAGAATCTTTTTTAAGATTTTTCCATTTTCCTGTCTGACCTTTCTCTTCAACAAATTCCCAATGTGCCAAAGTACGCCACTCTGTATAAGAAATTCCACTGTGAAAATAGGCTTGCATTTCTGGACGGATGGTAATGATGTTTCCCCAGCGCTCTAATTTTTTTCCACCTCCAGCATCCAACAATTCATAGTCTTCCCATGATTTTGAATAGGTACGTAGATTTTCAGACATTTTATAGAATTAAGTCGAGGATTAATTAACGCATTTTTGGTGTTTTCTTTCTTCCGCCCATCATTTGAGCCATGCGCATTTGATTTTTAGATGGAGTAACTTGTAATTGTGACTGCATCATTTTTATTTGATCACGCATCATGCCATTTTTATCTAATTTCTTTGCTTCAGCCAAAAGAGCTACAGCTTCTGATTTTCTTCCTGTTTGTGCGCAAATTCCTGAAAGATGCATTCTAGCTACTGCGTTATCTTCTGCAGTTCTTAAACCCAATTCCATGGCTTTTCTCAGTAAACTTTCACTTTTCACAAAGCCTAATTCTTGTGCACCCATAACGGCTTTCAAAAATAAAATATAGGCGTGTTGCTTACGTGGTAGAAATTCTGGATGTGAAATACGATCCACATATTTTTTCGCTTTATCTGTATTTCCAACACGCATTTGATTTAAAGCTAAAATCATATTTTCATTTCTAAAAAATGAAGCAATTATTAAGGCGGTAATAAAAATAAATGAAATTCCCCAGCCCCAATGTCCTGATGTGAATAAATAAATATTAAATCCTAATGAACTCAACGCTAATGCAATTCTTACTATAAAACCAATCATATTTTTAAGTTTATCTTTTTTGAAAAAAGTTATAATTCAATCGTCGCAATGCATTTAAGTTCAATCGCTATTGGAGTAGGAAGTGAACTAATTTCAACAGTAGTCCTACAAGGCAGATTATCTTTGAAATAGTCTGCATAAATGCGATTGTACGTTTGAAAATCCCGTTTCATATTTACTAAAAAAACCGTAACATCTACTAATTGATCC
Organism: Chitinophaga pinensis; assembly: GCA_945883825.1. GTDB lineage: Bacteria > Bacteroidota > Bacteroidia > Flavobacteriales_D > Crocinitomicaceae > UBA952. The sequence continues at coordinate 45,429 of CAMCYF010000004.1, read as the reverse complement.
CAACTTGATCCAGATTCTTCTAAAATAATCCGAACATTGTCAAAAACACTTTTGCACTGAGCTTCAAAGTCAAAACTTATGAAATTCCCATTTTTATCTAATTCCAAGCCTGGAACAACAGAATCCGTAGCATCTGAACCTGCAGTGCGTGGACCAACACCTGATAAAAACAATAAATTGCCTACTTTTCGTGCGTGAGGATATAAACCTACAGGTTTTGGCGCTTTATTTGTCGATATGCGTTCGTTTTCTGACATTTTACTATTTCTGCAAATATAATAGAAACTAAGCGATTTTTTTTGTTTCTCGTTTCTTTACAAGCTATTATTTTTTATCTTCGTTTAAAAAAAGATATGAAAAATAAAATTATTCTTGTTGCTAGCGCCTTTTTTTTAGGCTTCTCTGCATTGTCGCAAACTTATACTTTTTCTGTTGGTACAAACACCTACATTGAATTGGATAATCCAACTTACTTGACTCCTGTAGGTGAAACCTGGGACGATCCTGAGTTTGGATTCGATTTCCCCTTTGTTTTCGAGTACTTCGGCGTGAATCTACCAGCGCTAACAGCATCTTATGGAGTTGGCGCGGAATTGTTTGGAACCAATTCCAATTTGCAAGTTCCTATTTTTGTTCCTGTATTTTGCGACCCTATTGATTTGGGATATATGTCTGATAATCCTTTATCTTCAATTTCTTATAAAGTTGAAGGCATTATTGGGAACAGAATTCTTAAGGTGCAATGGAAGAATATTGGATTTTTTAATCAGGTAGATCAGGGTGTAACTCCATTAGATTACATGAATTATCAGGCTTGGTTTTATGAAGGAACTAACAGAATTGAAATTCGTTTTGGCGCAAATGTAATCACCAATCCTAATGATCATTTCGAATCTCAATTAGGGGGGCCTGCAGTTTTTCTGATTTCTACCTTTGATTTAATAACGGAACAAATGGGAAATACATATTACTTATCTGGCAACCCCATTAATCCTACCATGAATTTTACAACTGATTTTGAAGTTCTTACTTCTTCATCTTTAAGCGGAATCCCAGCAAATGGTCAAACTTACATTTTTATGCCTGATGCTCAAAGTGGGTTGGAATCAGAAATAAATAACATCAGCTTCAGTATAGTTCCGAATCCAAGTTCATCAATATTGAATATAATAGGAACCAATGGTATAGATATAGAAGAAATCCAAATTTATGATATTTCTGGTCGAGTGATGCACACGTTTTACAATCAAAATCATCAATTAAATATCGAAGATTTGAATAATGGTAATTACATTATCAAGATTTCTTCTTCATCAGGACAATACATTGAAAAATTTATCAAACAATAGATTCTAACTTTTGAAAATGTAGCTTTCAGTATACCTGAGCGCTATTTCATTTATCAGTTAATTATAAAAGGTATTTTTTTATGTTTTGAACTAAAATTTTGGAAGTGTATTTAAAAAAGATAAGGTATTTTGATTGTTTCCTTATAAAATAATTTATTAAACTAAGTAAAAAATTTAAATAACTCAATTACTGAACACAATTTTAGATAGTTTATTCTTGAATGACAGTTATTTGTATTTATCTTCGTACTGATGAATTATGTTTTAAAAAGTATGGAAATTTCTATAGTTGTACCTTTATATAACGAAGAAAAAAATATTCGCTTGATGCATGACCGCTTAGTTTCATCCATTTTGAAAATAACTTCGAACTTTGAAATCATTTATGTGAATGACGGAAGTAATGACAATTCGTTTTTGGAATTGCTTAAGCTGTCCAATGAAGACGAGCGCGTTAAATACATCAACTTTAGTCGAAATTTCGGACACCAAATAGCTGTTACTGCAGGTTTAGAATACTCAAAAGGCGCTGCTGTAGTGATTATTGATGGTGATTTACAAGATCCACCTGAAGTTATACCAGAAATGTATGCCCTGTACAAAGAAGGTTTTGAAGTTGTTTACGGTCAACGTTTAATAAGAAAAGGAGAAAGTTTTTTAAAAAAAATAACAGCTAAATATTTTTACCGGATTTTAAAGAAAATAACCAACATTAATATTCCTGTTGACACTGGAGATTTTCGTCTGATTGATCGAAAAATTGTAAACGACTTAAAAAATATGCCCGAACAAAATAAGTTTTTGCGTGGTCAAATTGCTTGGTTGGGATACCGTCAGACAAGTATTTTTTTCGAACGCGATGAACGTAAATTTGGTGAAACAGGCTATCCTTTTTCTAAAATGTTGAAGTTTGCTTTGGATGGAATTACAGGTTTTTCAGATGTCCCCTTACAATTCGTAACCAAAACAGGGATTTTCATTTCATTTATTTCATTTTTGGTAATTCTTTATGCGATATTTTCACACTTTATTTTAGAGAGAACGATTACTGGCTGGACATCCTTAATCATTAGCTCTATGTTTATCGGTGGCGTTCAATTAATTTCTGTTGGAATAATTGGCGAATATATTAGTAGAATAAATAAAAATGTACAAAACCGTCCGCTTTATATTGTTAGTGAAACTAATGTAGAAAATAAATAAACATCATATTTATAAATGACATTTTTTCAAAAACATAAAAACACATTTATTCTATTAACTGCTTTTGTTTTTTTGTTTTTTGATTTAAAACATTCATGTCTTCAATATTCAAAGACACCACTAGATGGTGATTTTGCAAATATTGTTCTTCCTGTTTCAAGTTATCAAACTGTATTAAATGACCCTCTTGCTTTAAGGGCACTAATACAACAAGAAAAGTATCCAGCAACAAATCGATTTACTACTCATTTTTTAATGAAAGTTTATTTTGACAATGTTCCATTTTGGTTTCAAAATATTTATAATCCTATTGATAGCTTGTATGCTTCTATAACTCTGGCGAAAATGCTTATTCACATTGGATTTTTATTTATTTTATCACTCTATTTAGCAACCTATTTTGGCTTTAGTTTTAAAAAGCTAATTAGTTTTTCAGCAATAATTTCCCCTTTTTTAATTGTAAACGGCCCTTATGGTAGCAATATTGGTTTTATAGATTTCTCCATAACTTATGCGTTTTTTTACACCTTACCGATTATTTTTTTAATGGTGTTTTACTTTCCTATTTATAGATATATTTTAAAGAAAGAAGAATTTAAGAAACCCATTTTTTATTATTTATTTAGTACTCCTTTTTTACTCTTTCTTGTTTTATTTGGTCCTTTAAATGCTCCCTTAATTTTTATAATAAATAGTTTTCTCTTTTTATTTATCATTGTGGAATCATGGAAAATTCAAAATCGTAATTTTATAAAAACTGTTTTTTTAAATTTTAAAACCACTAATAAAACGGTATTATACTTTTTGATTTTAGGAATTATTTTAAGTATCTATTCCATTTATATAGGTCAATTTAACATTGAAAACGACTGGTGTACAGTTCCTCTTCATGAAAGATTTAAAGTTTTAGCAACAGGAATTTATAATACATTTTTATCAACAGATATTGGCGCCTTTTGGATGATTTTTCTAATAATAGTAAATACATTTTTAATTCTATTATTTAAACCTGAAAATAAAAAAACACTAGTAAAAATATACTTTTTTCTTGTTCTTTTCATAATAGTTTATTGTTTTCTTTTACCTTTTGGCGGCTGTAGATCTTATCGTCCTTTTATTTTGAGAAGCGATACATTTATTCCAAATTTAGTCGTTATACTATTTTTGATTTCTCTAACAACTTATAAAGTTATTAATGTTTTAAAATTTAAGCAGCATCAAATTTGTTACATATTTTTCTTTGGCTCTTTTTGTTTTTATTTTTTAAAATACGATCATTTACCTGAATATACTAACGACAATGAAAAAAAAGCCCTTTACTTTTTGGGAGAGAAATCTAGAACTACCAATCAAGATATTGAAGTTCCATTTAATTGTCCAATAATTTCTTGGTCCACGTATAACAATTTTGACGAATCTAAAAGTGGTAGCTTGATTTTGTATAAATATGGTATTACTAAAAAAGTTATTCGTTATAAATACAAACCGTAAAGAAAATACTTAGAATTTGAATAAATGAATAAAATAGCGAAGGGTATTTCGAAGCATTTTAATTTAATAATAGTATTGACTTTTTTTGCATTAATCTTTGCATCAATTACCTTTATCAATCATTATAACTTCAGAACTTTTGGTTGGGATTTAGGAATCAATCAAAATGCAATCTATGATTATGCACATTTTCGTTGGAATGATTGCATGATAATGCAACCTCAATTCACCAACGTTTTATCTGATCACTTTTCGCTTTATCCGATTTTAGTTTCTCCTTTTTATTGGATTTTTGGAACTTGGACGATGTTGTTATTCCAATTTCTAGCGATACTTTTTGGTGGCTTTGGCATCTACCGTTATATTCAAGAGCTCACTAAACACAATACAATTTCAATCATTGCTGTGGCTCATTTCTTTTCCTTTTATGGAATTTATTCTGCCTTGAGTTTTGATTATCACGACAATGTTGTAGCCACCATGTTTGTACCGTGGTTTCTTCTCTATTTTGAACAGAAAAACTGGAAAAAAACTATATTATTTTTCGTTTTAATTCTAATTGCAAAAGAAAATATGGCTTTATGGGCGGTATTTTTAGGTTTTGGTTTAGCTTTTAAATCCCTCTTTCAAAAAGATAGAAAAACAGCAATAATTGGCATCTATTTCGCTATAGCCGCTTTGATTTATTTTTTACTCGTTATAAAAGTTATAATTCCAAGTTTGGCAACTCCCGGCAGAGAATATTTACATAATTCTTTTAATGCTCTAGGTGGAAATTTTGGCGAGGTGCTGATAAATATATTTATGCATCCACTAAAAACGGTTGAGCTACTTTTTACAAACCATTCTGGAGATCCAATGTATGATGGAATAAAAGCGGAAACGTATTTTGCTATTTTACTTGCAGGTGGGATAGCATTGTTTCTTGCTCCTGAGTACTTTATTATGCTCATTCCGATTATTGCTCAAAAAGTATTCAATGATATTCCTATCCGCTGGGGAATTCGCGACCATTATTCAATTGAATTTGCTCCTATCGTTATCATAGCACTCTATACTGTTATTCATCGCATGAAAAAGTGGAAAGTAGAGCTTGCTTATGCTTCACTTGCGGTTTGTATATTTAGCACTATTAGCATTATGGATCATCGTGTTTCTGAGTATTACAAACGAGATAATACCCGCTTTTATAGTTTGGAGCATTGGAATCGTGATTTTTCGGTAAATGAAGTCCATTTTTTATTAAAAAAAATTCCTGCAAACGCAAAAGTTAGCGCACAATCTGCTTTAATTCCTCATCTTTCTTTTCGTGATATTATATACCATTATCCACATGTAGACAATGCTGAATACATTGCACTACTTTTAAAAGATACTAATAAATACCCACAAGATGAAGCTTCTTATAATCAAGCTATTTCAGATTTTTTGGCTTCTGGGGAATGGAAGATTTTTGTGAAAACCGACGCATTATTAATTTTAAAGAAAAGCACCAATAAAAATCCTACTTCAATAAAAATAAAATAGTAACGATATTTATTCATTCGTATTTTTCTAATGTTTTTTCTGGGTTTTGCATCTATGCCCAAATAGGAATTGGAACTTGGCATTTTTATTTTTTGGCAATTTTAGGGTTACATTCTTGTTGACAAATCGTTTTCTTATTTCGTATAGACTATCATGCCCTAAACGAAGAAAAAAAAATTTGTTTCTACTACTTTTGACGCTAAGAATCTAAAATAAACTGGCTAGTTGGAACTTTTCAACATCAAACAATCATTCCGTTTGCCAGAGGGAATGACTTGATCAATCAAAAAACTCACAAAAGTTTTGTACTTTCGATTTCGAATGAAACAACAGCGTTCAACGTATTTCGATTCTTTGATTCTCCTTGCGGTACTCGTTGTGGCACTTTGGCCGCTCGTGTTTGGAATTGCTGTGATGAAATGGGACGCAATGGATTTGTACCTTCCATGGAAATACTTCATAACAGATATGCTTTCTCAGAATCAACTACCACTTTGGAATCCCTTTATCAACGGAGGTTTTTCGCAAATGGGCGATCCTGGTACATGGTATCCAGTCAGTTGGGGCGTTGCTGCTCTATTTGGTGGCTATTCGATGGGAAGCCTACATTTTGAATACCTGCTGCACCTCTATTTGGGCGGATTGGGCTTCTATTTTTTACTCAAGCAATTTGGACTTGCCCGTGTTGCATTACTCTCGTGCGCAACGGGTTATATGCTTTCGGGTGTCATGATTGGCAACGCGCAGCACCTTGGATGGGTGGTCAGCGCAGCGTGGCTTCCTTGGGTAGTGATGTATTTTCTGCGCGTTCAACAAACCCCAAGCTTTCGATCTGGATTGCAATTGGCACTCGTCTTGTTTTTGCAACTTTCTGGTGGATATCCGGGCATGTTCATTGTCACGATCTACATACTCCTTGGATTTTTTATCGTTGAATCTGTGAGGCAAATTCGCGCTAAAAATTACGCCCACTATCAGAAACAATGGCTGTTTTTTGGAATTTCGTCTGTCATCTTTCTACTAATGAGTTCTGTGGTTTTAATTGCCGCCTTCGACATGGCTCCACTCATTACTCGGGGTACCGGTCTGAATGAAAGAGCAGATGTTTGGAATACCTTGGAAGGATCGTTCTCGCCCGAGGCACTCATTTCTTTCATCTATCCACTGGCGACAACAAAGAACGATCAGGCATTCTGGGGAGTCGATTTCTCGATGACCAATGCGTATTTTGGCGTATTGCTCTTGCTGACGATTTTAGCGTTATTGTTTCGAAAAGATGCTCCAAAAAATGTAAAAATCTTCTTTGGAATTGGGATATTATTTCTTTTGATTTCAATGGGACAATCCCTGCCTGTTCGTACATGGACAACCTATCTTCCCTTCATGGATTTGTTCCGTTTTCCATCGCTGTTCAGATTATTTGCCTTGTTTTTCTTTCTTTTCTCAGCAGGATTTTCGTTGCACTACCTGAGTCAATCATTACAGGCACGGAAACTTTTCACCCGTCAACTTCTCTTCGCCATCATCTGTTTTGTAATCTCTAATCTCTTCCTCTTCTCAGGTGTTGAACAATACAAATTCTTGCAAATCTTCACGATTGGCTGGTTGCATTTTATAAATGTGGCACAGATCAATGAATTGATTTTTCTTCAAACTGGCGTGCTCATTTTACTCATGGGATTATTTTTATTGATGCGCAAATTCAAGTTATTCGGTGATACTGCATTTGGCTGGAAAAAAGCGTTTCTACTTGTATTTATAATGGAAATCGTTTCGTTTACATGGATGAATCAATACGCGACTGTCCTCTACGATCGATCCTTGAATGACGCCTCCGTTGGCATGGATACGCTGCCTGAAGGATTTCCAATACCGTCATCAACGCTGCCACTTACAACGTTTAATGACGCAGACCAAAGTCAGCATTTTGACCAACTTTGGAAGAACTTATCCATTTATTTTAAGCGACCGACTTACGACGGAATCAGCCCATATACATATAGAAATATGGCACGTGCGATTGAGACTGGTGAATTTGACAAATTGATTCAGTATCCTGTCTATTTTTTTGCTGAGCGATTGGATAAAAACAATCATATCGATACAACAACGATCGATACGCTTTCGGCGCAAAAATTTTGGGTGGAGACCTTTTCTCCTAATGAGTTAATACTTCACACAGAATTGCCCGATGCTAGGAAATTCATATATCTACAAAATTACCATCCATCTTGGACAGCGAAAGTAAACGGAAAGTCCTTTCCTGTTGTCAAAGTGAGTGAAACATTCATGGCTGTCGATCTTCCCAAGGGGAAAAGCACACTTGAATTCAGTTTTGAGCCAAAAAATGTGATTCGCGCTAGTTTTGTAAGTATTTCGATGTGGGCAGGTGTGATTTTATACCTTTTTCTAACTTTGCTATTTTTCAAACGAGGACGAACGACATGCTATTTTTAAAACACAAACTAATTCTTACTCAAATAACTTATTCCTATTCGGTGTGAAAAAAAGAAGCAAGTAAAGTAGGTTGATAATCTATTAATTCGTCCACTAGATTTATACTCTATTTGGGAAAATGAAAACGGAGTTGTTTTTATAAATTCTTTTGAGTTAAAATAATGAACTCAATACAACATAAATTATATTTAATCGTTGGTTGAAAGAACAAGATTCCCATGAAAATTCTACTGATTGTTTTTTCTTTTTTACTATTCATAAAATCACAAGCCCAAATTAGTACAGGAACATGGCGCTTTCATTCTGCAACAAGCAAAGCAATAGCAATTGCAGCATCAGAATCTACAGTTTTTACAGCTTTTGAAAACGGCTTGTTTGAATACGACATAGCTTCAAAAGAAAAGAAATTATGGACCGCTATCAATGGGCTTTCAGACATTGAAATTTCGACTCTTTATTTTTACGCTGAAACAAATCAATTGTATATAGGATATAAAAATGGGAATATTGATGTTCTAAAAGAAGGAGAGATTTATAACATTCCTGCTTTAAAATTAGCTTCGATTCCCTATTCAAAAAAAATTAATTCATTCAGGAGAAATGGTGATTTTATTCTAGCAGCGACTGATTTTTCTATTGTAAAAATTAATGATGTAAAAAAAGAAATTAAAGATACGTACTACCCAACAGATGGTTTAGAAAAAATAGTGGATGTTGCCTTAAAAGCAGATACACTTTTTGCTCTTACTCCTTCAAAATTACTATATGCAATTTATACTGATCCCGCCTTGCCGGATCCCGCTCAATGGACTACCGACATGCGATTACCGCAAATTTCTACAAATTTTTATGCAGGATTAGAGAACTTTAATACTATTTTCTTTGTCCTTTTTAAAACACCATCGTATGGTTCTGATACGCTTTATCGTTTAACAAGCAATGGTAAAGAAGTCTTTGCACCTTCGCCGTTTTCACTTGAAATTAATTCTATTTCGACAAGTGACTCTTATTTACATGTAAATAAAGAAGGTGGAATTTCACTTTTCAATGCTAATTTGCTCCAAACAGCAGGATACAGTGCCTCAAATTTCAACCAATGGTTTTCTGTTGCAAACTCTGTTTTAAATTCCACAGGTTTATGGTCAGCAGATAAAAATATTGGACTTATGTTTTATCCCGATGAATTTAACTTTCAAATAATTAGTGTTTCAGGTACTAAAAACAAGGATTTTTATTCAATGGATGTTAATGATGGAAAATTAGCAATCGCTTCTGGCGGATTATCTGGAAATGGTCCTTCATTTTATAAAAGTGGCATTCACTTTTTTGAAGATGAGGAGTGGAGTAATATTAACTTAGAGCAAGTGCCAAGTTGGCAAAATCAAAATATCTGGGATTTCTTAGATGTTTCGATCAATCCAAAAAATAGCGAGCAATCTGCCGTTTGCACCTTTTCTGAATTTCCATTGTCGGTGCTTAATAATGGTAATGTGCAAAATTTTAATGCCTCGAATTCTACTTTAGAAATCATGTCATTGGGAACTACTTGGACACTTGTTTCTGATGTTTGTTATGATGGCAGTGGAAATTTATGGGCTTTAAATGGCTACACGCTAAAACCTCTTAATGTAATGGATAACAATGGTGTTTGGTATAACTATGATCTTGGTGCCTCAGCACGAAATAAGTTTACAAAAAAAATGATTGTAGATTTTGATGGAAATATTTGGTTTGCAACAATTAGTGACGGCATTTTTGGTTATTCTACAAACAATTCCCTTGCAGATCCATCAGATGATGCATACATTAATTTAAGGACTGGTGTTTTTTCAGGTGATCTTCCTTCACAAAATGTCACTGCATTGGCCGCAGATTTTGATGGGGAAATTTGGATTGGCACAGATGCAGGTTTTGCAATACTTTACAACGCAAATTCAGCATTTACAGCCACCGCAGGGGAATATGACGCACAGCGCATAAAAGTAGAGTTTGAGGGAAATGTTGAATATCTTCTTGGAAATACCCACATAACAGATATTGAAGTCGATGGTGGTAATCGGAAGTGGATGGCTACAGCTACTGCGGGTATTTTATTACTTTCCCAAGACGGATCTGAAATTTTGGAGCAGCATACCACAAAAAATTCACCCTTGATCTCAGATAATATTCTTGATTTAAAATTGGATCAAACTACTGGAGAATTATTTATTATTACAGACAAGGGCTTGGTTTCTTATCGTACAAATGCAACATATGAAGACCCCGAGTACGCTACAACAAAAGTTTTTCCTAATCCAGTGCGACCAAATTATGCCGGAGTAGTAACAATTCAAGGAATCCGCTACAATTCAGATGTGAAAATTACAGATATTGCCGGTAATTTAGTCTACAAAACTACCTCTAATGGAGGCACAGCAACTTGGGATGTTAAAACATTAGGAGGAGATGCAGTTGCAAGTGGTGTTTACATTATTTGGACTGCCACAAATGAAGGAAAAGACGAAAAAGTTGGCAAAGTCTTGGTTATCCGTTAAGCATCCTCAGAATAATAATCGTTGGCGATAAAATAGTCGAGCATTGACTGCTTCATGAGGTGCTGCTGTTCTCTGTGCTCCAAAGGAGGAAGTGTTTTTAAAAGTTTAAAGTGCGGCCATGATTCTTCATCTCTTCCCTCAAATTTATAGTAACCATAAGGTTCTAAAAGTGTACAAATTGCAATGTGAAATAAATCTGTTTTCTCTTGTTTGGAAAAATTTTTGTAGCCCAAGCCTAATTCATTTACGCCAATAAGAAAAAGCATAGCTTGCAGGTCCATTCCCTCTCCAAAGGTAAGTTCAAGATGGGTTTTTAATTTTTGAAAACGTAATTCTATGTCGTGATCCATGGTGCAAAGGTACATCAAATGTCTTGAAAGGACTTTGTTATTTTTCTTGAAATCTAAGTTCCTTGTACATTTGCAATCGGTACTTTGTTTCTTTAACTTTGTCAAATGTTTCAAACTGATGATACTATTTGTGCTCTAGCTACTCCAAATGGTATCGGAGCGATTGCTCTCATTCGTATTTCTGGAACGAAATCACTCGTGTTAACGGAACAATTTTTTAGCAAACCGCTTCAAGATAAAGCATCTCATACAAGTCACTTTGGACTTTTCTCAGCACCCGATAAAACTTTAATTGATGAGGTTTTAGTCTCTGTATTTAGCGAAGGTAAAAGTTTTACAGGCGAAGAAAGTGTAGAAATCTCTTGCCACGCATCGCCTTATATTCAGCAACAAATTTTACAAGCACTTTGCGCAGCAGGCTGTCGTTTAGCAGAACCCGGTGAATTTACAAGACGTGCTTTTTTAAATGGAAAGCTCGATTTATCACAAGCGGAAGCCATTGCAGACCTTATAGCTTCACAATCACGGCAAGCACATTTAGTTGCTTTAAGGCAATTACGCGGCAATTTCTCCACCGAATTAAAAGACCTACGCGATAAACTTATCCATTTTGCTTCTCTCATTGAATTGGAACTCGATTTCTCAGAAGAAGATGTAGAATTTGCCGATCGCAGCGCACTCAAAATATTGATTTCAGAAGTTTTGGAAATTATTAAGCGCTTAGCGAAATCCTTTGACTTAGGAAATGCCCTTAAAAATGGTGTTCCTGTAGCCTTGGTTGGCGCTCCAAATACCGGAAAAAGTACACTTTTAAATCAATTATTGGGTGAAGAACGGGCTATTGTGAGCAACATTCCCGGAACAACAAGAGATGTAATTGAGGAAACACTGAATATCGATGGAATTCTTTTTCGCTTAATTGACACAGCAGGCATCCGCGAAACTGAAGAAACCATTGAAGCTATGGGAATTGCTCGATCTCAGCAAAAGATTGATCAAGCAAGTATTGTGCTCTGTTTAGCTGTTGCCAATGATACGAGTTCACTTTCTGCCACAACCATTTGGGTAGCGAAATTAAAAACACAATTTCCCGAAAAACACATTCTTCTTTTAGTTAATAAAGCTGATTTGAATCCCAAGTTAAACCCTGAAGGACTTTGTGTTAGCGCTAAAACAGGAACTGGAATAGAAGAATTAAAAAATAGTTTAGTTGCACTTGTTGTAAGTAATTTTGATTTGCAAAATGAAACCATTGTTTCTTCTGCGCGTCACTATGAGGCCCTGCTAAAAACCTCTGAAACTCTTGAGAAAGCACATATTGGTTTAGAAGATGCTACAAGCGCAGATTTTATTGCCATGGATATTCGCCAAGCAATGTATCACTTAGGAACGATTACAGGAGATATATCTACTGATGATTTGTTAGGTAATATCTTTAGTAAGTTTTGTATTGGGAAGTAGGGGCCGTATTAGTCTATCTGACTTATCATACATATTATTAAAATTTGAAAACAATTAATTCTTTAAATTTGTTATCTTGAAAAACATGCTATGAAAATTATATTTTTAGGTTTTATTGGTTTTATGTTATGTGCCACCGTACAGGCTCAAACATTCGTTTCGGGTGGGATTTACCAAAATACAAATTGGAGTATTAATAACAGCCCATATGTGGTGACAGGTTCCGTTGTGGTCTTTCCCGGAAACACCTTAACCATTGATCCTGGGGTGGAAATTTTAATCAACAATGATATCGATGCTTCCCTTTACATTGAAACCAGAGGGACTATAAATATGTTGGGAAACAATCAGTTACCGATAACGATCCGCACTCTAAACGACACGAGCAACATCGGTTGGATTGGATTTGTATGTACTTCATCTCAAGGGGGTGTCTTAAATGCAAATCATTTCTCTATGTCCAATGCGCAAGTTCCTTTTAATTACGAATCTCCACTTGCCCTTTATTCCTATACTAATTGTTCTTTTAACCATTGTGGACAAGCTGTAACTGTAGGAAATGAAACTGTTTTGAACAATTGTCAATTTATAGGAAACAATTCTGCAGTTTATGGTTGGAGCTACTTCACTGTCAATAATTGTGTTTTTAAAGACAATGGAACCGCCATTAATGCCTACAGTACATCCTTTACGATGACGGGGACAACGTTTTTAGAAAATACAAACGCGCTTGTTTTTTCTGCAGGTGTTTTCGATTCTATGTCGATTACGAATTGTCAGTTCCTTAACAACGGTACCGCGATAAATTTTCCTAACAACGGAAAAATTGAAAATTGTACTTTTTTAGATAACGTTACTGGTATTCAAAGCTCCTACGGATGTAAAATTAGCAACAATGTATTCAGTTACAATGAAGTTGCAGTTGACGTTTCTGTTTTGACTGAGCTAGTAAACAACCAAATCAAGAATAATATGGGAGGCGTAAGAATTTCAGGTATATCAAGCATCGAAAATGCTCCCATTATTACCAACAATGAAATTTGCGAAAACATCAACTACAATATTAATAACAACACTAATGTAAATTATTCGCTGTTAACCAACTGCTTTTGTAGCCTTGATTCTGCGGGAATTGAACAATCAATCATAGATGGATACGACGATATAACAAAAGGACTAATCAATTACCAAATATTTGACTCTTCTTGCACCATCCTACTTGGCACGGTGTTAAAATTCAATCAGGTTGCTTCGCTTTCTACGAACGAAATTGAAGATTTTACTTTTGAAAATCCAGTGGGAAATACGCTCACATTCCTTAGCGCTGAAACTATCGATGAAATAGAGATCTCCGACTTAAATGGAAAAGTTCTTATTTTGAAGTCTTTCGCCCTAAATAAATTCAATGTATCTGATCTAAATCCTGGATTCCTCATTATAAATAGAGTTAATCAAACCTCAGCAAATCAAAAATTTATCAAATACCAATAGGATATGAAAACTACCTTATTTTTTTTAGCAGCACTTTGTTCCTTTTCAATATTTGCTCAAACCAATGTTTCTGGTGGCATCTACCAAAATACAACATGGACATTGGCAGGTAGCCCATATATGGTTACTGGATCCATTGTAATTTTTCCAAACAGAACACTAACTATCGAACCTGGCGTGCAGGTAATTTGTACCGCTGATACCACTTTCAATACTGGTAATTTTATTTATTTAGAAGTCCGCGGAACACTAATTGCAGATGGAACAAGCAATATACCAGTTGTTTTTAAAAGTACAAACAACACTACTGGCTCTTACAATTGGGAAGGGATTCGAATCAAAGGCAGTCAAGGGGGTACTGTTCAATTAAATCATTTCGAATTGCATAATTCATTTTATGGAATTTACAACGACATTCCTCAACCAGGCGTAAGCTATACCTTTGATGAATGTTATTTCAGGTCGAATAATTATGCCCTTCAGTTGAATGCCGACTTGATCTACAACAACTGTACATTTGAATCAAATGGTGTCGGACAAGCAGCACAAATCCAATATGGTACTCTTACTGCAACTAATTGTATGTTTTCTAATAACTTTTGCTCATTCACTTGGTCTAACAACATCAATGTAACCAATTGCACCTTTGTTGGAAACCAAAATAACATAATTGGATCTCAGGGAAACATTCAAAATTGTCAATTTCTGAATAATACCTTTGGCTTTGCTGAAAGTTCTAACATAAACGTTAACAATTGCTATTTTGAGGGAAATGGGACGGGTATTGAAGGTAATTCTAGTTGTGAAATAACAAATTCCACTTTCTTTAACAACACCATCGCCATGAAAATTGGAGACGCATGCATAGTGAGTCAAAATCAAATCAATGGAAATGGCATTGGCATTCAAGTAACGGCATATAATCCTAACTCTACCATCATCGACAACAACAGCATTTGCAACAACAGCATTCATAACCTAGAAAATTTAACCGATAAAAACTACCAAGTCAATTTAAACTGCTTTTGTTCACAAGATTCAACAGTCATCGAAAACGGAATCTACGATGGCTACGATGACATTACACGGGGCTTGGTAAACTATGCGATTTACAACGATTCATGTCAAAACATTCTCACCTATGTTACTAAAGTTGTCTTAGATAATCCTGCGTCTATTTCTGAATTGAATCAGAATTGGCATGCTTGGTTTGATGGTAGTCAACTTGTTATAGAAAACAATTTACCTTCAACCTATACGGTGATCAATGCATTGGGTCTGCAAGTTTCTGAACATCATTTAGGCAATGGCCAGGCTCGATTAAGCCTTGATATTCCTTCAGGAATTTACACGATTAAAGGCTCGAACGGAAAAACGGTAAAAGTGTTTATCGGAAACTAACCAAACAAGGTTGATGATCTTCGTCCTTTTTGCTAAAATCCCACTCATTAGTATGAAAGGAATGTTCGTTCATATTCAAACGAAGCCAATCCTCTGTGATTATCCCAAGCTATTGCTCCTACTCGTTAATTCCAAATGTTAATGTGTTCTCTTGTTATCATTACCAATCAATTTTAGGTTTTTTTTGAATTGCTTTTGTATTACTCGCTCATTTGCTTCAAAATAGTGATTTTATTCGTTTTATAGAGCAATCTTCTAGGAGAGATAATTTATAATCTGCAAATGGATTAATTTAAAGCCAGCAGTTTTTAAAACCAATCATTATAATTCGCTTAATAGTTTATCGATATAAAGGAATATTAAATGGTTTCTTTAGCATGGCTGTAATATTGAGAGAAAAGAAATACCTTTGAATATGGATGAATTTAATAAACTCGAAAAAAGAATCTCACTTGAGAATCAAAAACAATTACTCGATACATTGCAAAACCGTTTTGAAAAAAACATGAATCGCCATAAAGGACTTGAATGGTCTAAAATTCAATTAAAGTTGGAATCAAATAGTGAGAAATTATGGTCTATAAATGAGATGGAAAAAACTGGTGGTGAACCAGATGTAATTGCGTATAATAAAGAAAATGATGAATTTACTTTCTGTGATTGTTCTTCTGAAAGCCCTATTGGTAGAAGAAGTTATTGTTATGATAGTGAAGCATTAGCATCGCGAAAAGAAAATAAACCTAAAAATAATGCTGTTGACGTCGCAAAATATATGGGAATTGAAATTTTGTCCGAAGAACTATATAGAAATTTGCAAAAACTTGGAAAGTTTGATACTAAAACATCGAGCTGGATAAAAACACCACCTGAAATTAGAAAACTAGGCGGTGCAATTTTTGCAGATTTCAGATACAATACTATTTTTATATATCACAATGGCGCAGAATCCTACTATGCAGCAAGGGCATTTCGAGGATATTTAAGTATCTAAATCTATGGCCTAGAAACCTCGAAATGCACTTGATAGATAGAGCTTTGTATGAACGTTTATCTTAAATTTGTGAAGCGCAGATTATATAAGAACTATTTTTGCAAACAATTTTTAAAAACAAAATTGAAAAATTTATCAATTATAATTATTCTTATAGTTTTCAACAAAACAGCTCTAAGTCAAACATGGACTCAAATTTCAGATTTCCCTGCAACTGAGCGTGATGACGGAGTATCCTTTGTAATTGGAAATAAGGCATACTGTGGTACAGGTTTTAAAACTGGTTGGATAACTTGCCGAGATATGTATTCCTTTGACATGAGCTCTGAAAGCTGGGGTACAATTTCTTCTTTACCTGCTGGAATGGAAAGACAATACTCTTCAGGGTTTTCATATAATAATTTAGGGTTTATTTTTGGAGGGGGAAGCGGACTATCTTATTTTAATGACTTATGGATGTATGATACACTTACTGATAATTGGCAGAGTAAAACATCTCTTCCTGGATTAGGGAGAATGGGTAGTTGTTGTTTTGTAATTAGCGATACAGCTTATATAATTGGCGGCAGAACAGCAGAAGCTAATGCTATAGATGAAGTATGGGCTTACGCTATTCTTGCAGATACATGGACATTTAAAGGTAGTCTTCCTTTCGGAGAAAGGTGGCGCGCTTCTGGAACTTCTTACAATTCTAAAGGATATATAATTTTTGGGAAAGATCTTGCAAACAATTATAGAAAGGAACTTTATGAGTTTGACCCTTTAGCAAATTTGTGGCTGCAAATTGGTAGCTTTCCAGCTAATGGAAGAGTTTACTCTAACATGCAAAGTATCGGAGGGGATTTACTTCTAGTCGCGGGCTTAGACAGCATTTCAAATTCCTATAAGGACATGTGGCGTTTTAATTTGAGTTCATCTACTTGGCAGCAATTAGCATCAATACCATCAATTGAAAGAAGAGGAGGAATGAGTTTTAATAATGGATCGACTCTTTATTATACAGCAGGGATTGATCAGGTAAACAATCGATTAAAAGAAACATGGAAAGTTTTTCATACATCGACCTTAATTGAAAATTATGTGAGTGAAAAATTTAAAACATACCCTAATCCTGCAAATGATTTTATTGATATAGAAACAGATTTAAGAAATGGTTATTTTTCTGTATTTGATTTCAGTGGAAAATTAATTTTGAAAGAGAAATTAGTACATAACAAAACAAGAATTGATTTGTCCAGTTATTCGAATGGGCTATACTTTATTCAGTTGAAAAATGACGAGATTGTACTTAGCAAGAAATTTATCAAACAATAAAATTCAACTTACAGATACAAAATAGCAATCCTATTTAAGCTTAGCGTAGAAAAAAATAGGCTTTCTTCAACTTGGTTTTATTAGCCATTTATTCTATATTTGGGTTAAATGCAAGTAAAATGCTAATGATTTGCTGTTAGTTAGAAAAACACATTATGCAAGAAATGAACCCAGAGGAAAATTACATTGAAATAAATCGTCAATCTTGGAACAATAGAACCGAGACACATTTAAAGTCAGAATTTTACGACCTTGATGGATTTATGAATGGAAATTCATCGCTTAATGATATTGAATTAAGCTTACTTGGCGACATAAAGGGAAAGTCAATTTTACATTTGCAATGTCATTTCGGTCAAGACACTATTTCATTGAGTAGACTTGGAGCAGAGGTCACAGGTGTTGATTTTTCAGACAAAGCAATTGAAAGTGCACTACAAATTGCAAAAGAAACTCAATCCAATACAAAGTTTATTTGTTGTGACATTTACAATCTTCCTAAGCATTTAGATAAAAAATTTGATGTTGTTTTTACAAGTTATGGAACCATTGGTTGGTTACCGGACTTAGGCAAGTGGGCAAAAATCGTAGCTGATTTTCTTAAGCCAAATGGACAGTTTGTATTCGTAGAGTTTCATCCCGTTGTGTGGATGTTTGATGATGATTTTGAAAAAATTGCTTACAGATATTTTAATTCTGGGGCAATATTAGAGACAGAGATCGGAACATACGCAGACAAAAATGCAGCCATAAAACAATCTTATGTAATGTGGAATCACGGCGTAAGTGAAGTTCTCTCTAACTTGATTAAACATGGCCTAGAAATAAAATCGTTTGATGAGTTTGACTACTCGCCTTATAATTGTTTCAACAAGACAATTGAATTTGAACCGAAAAAATTTAGAATTGAACACTTAGGCGACAAAATTCCAATGGTTTATTCAATAAGCGCAACAAGAAAAAAAAGCTAGATAACTCATAATTATGAATTTAATTTTAACTTAAATGCACGAAATTTGCAGCTCGTTTTAACTCATTAATTCCTATATTTATGAACGAAATACCTAGGGTTTTTCACAGACAGAAGTTAGGTGCAAGGATATTAAACCAAGCAATCATGTTAAAATTTAAATTCATATTTCAATTCGCAATTTTAATGCTAATACCTTCAATGACAATCGGTCAAAGTATAAATATTCAAGTTTTCAATAAAACCGGTTACGATCTAGATTCAGTATCGTTTGACCATTTTTATTTGGGAAAGATAAGCAAGGATTCTACTGTTTTTATTTCTGGTATTAGTGAAATTACTATGCAAGGAGATGTTCCGCTATACCGACCATTTGGAATTATTAAAGAAAAAAAAAGACCGTTTAATTTGACTAAATGTGGTACAAAATCAAAGAAAAAGAAAGCTGGTAGTTTTGCGTTCGATTTATTTATATACGAGACAGGAAATGAATACCGGCTCTATTGGAAGAAGCATGAATAGAATGATAACTGAATTACCAAACCCAGATGAGACGCAATAATTAGCTAAAATCTTAATAAAAATTTTGACACTATAAATAAACCTATTTACTATCAAAATTTACAATTATAACATGGCTTTTTTTGTAAAATACTGTAAATCAATATAAATTATATGAACACGAAAAATAAAACTATATTTGCATTAGTATTTATTAATTTCGTAAAAAAAACTACAACTCATGAAACAAAACTTACTTAAATCAATTTTATTGGGACTAAGCTTCTTGTTCTTAGCTCAATTTTCCTTTGCACAATTAACGATTACTCCAGCTAGTGGACCAAACGTGTGCGATGGAACAGCAGCAATCTCCAATACTTCTGGTGTTATTCAGTCTTCCATTACGTGGTATGGGAACGGAGCGATTATCGCCTCGAATACTTATCAAATTGGTAACTTATGTCCAGGTGTTTACGGTGTTTATTACAGTCAAAGTAATCTAGGTGATACCATGAATGCAACTTTCATCATTTTAGGTGGTGGACCAAATCCATGCGCTAATTTCAATGTAAGCTTGAATACAACGCCTTGTTCTACCCTTAGTTCAAATGATGGTTCTATTTTATCAAATGTTACCGGTGGTACACCTCCTTACTCATTTATCTGGAATCAAGGTTCGATAACTCAGGATCTTTATAATCTTATTCCGGGATTCACTTACTGTATAAATGTAATGGATGTGACTGGTTGTCAAATGAATGTTTGTGATTCCATGACTATATCTGGAGCAAATACAGGCGATACCTTAGTGGTTAACAATGCTAATTGCGGTCCAACTGCTTTTGGGACTTTAGTTCAACAATTCGAAAATTGTAAATTCAACTTCAATGCATGTGCAAGCGCTTCGATGACCTCATCCAATATGATTGGAAACGATACTTTACAAACGGTTTGGACATTTGTAGATACGATGAACGTGACGATGGAAACGTACACCATTTATAACTACATTCCAAACGGCATGGCAAATGGTTGTTTGAACTTGCAGTTCATCCTTTATTGTCCCATCAAAACAGCTAATGTAAATACAATCGTTGTCAACGATATAGTTGAATTAAGCGGTTTAAGCAGTTTAAATGATCTTGTAACAAATCCATTTACAGTGTTGAATCCAATGGGAAATGAATTGAACGTTCAATTTGATGAAGTGACATCCGGAACGATGAAGTTATTTAACATAAATGGACAAGTAATGAAAACGCAAACGTTGAATTTGGTTCAACAAGCATCCATTGCTACAACGAATTTATCGGCAGGAACATATTTCTTACAATTGGAAATCGGTTCAACGGTTTACACTCAGAAAGTAATCAAATAGGATTTAATCGAACTGATTTGAAAAGCTCTGACGATACTGTCAGGGCTTTTTTTATGCGATATCGATTCCCGCTAATAACTAATTGTGATTTGCGCTTTGCGCAATTAGGAAACTAAGTGTTGCGGCATTTAATAACATAATAATTAGAAACTTAAGTATATTTGATCATAATTGATTCTACAACAAATGAACTATTTTATCTTCCTATTTACCATCCTTTTAGGTCAATTCAGTAATGCTCAAACCACTAGTACTTTTTTTATCAAAAATAAAGCTAACAACGATATCAAAAAAGTCTATTCCATAGGTGATAAGGTAACTCTTCTCTTGAATAATTCAGTGAATTCTGACTTAAAAGTAAAAGGGGTAATAAATGAAATAAGCATAGATAAAATAAAGGTTGATGACAAATGGATAGAAGTTTCAAGTATCCGTGGAATTATTTCACATGGTGTTTTTAAAACATTGATCGGTTCAATAGGTCTGGCTATCGGGGTCGGGGTCATTTTAATAAAAAAAAATATGCTAGACTCAGGAGGCGGCATTTTGACAAAAGGAGAAAGCATTGGTTTGACTGTATTTCCAATCTTTACCTCCTCCGCTGCGGTTTTACTAATTCCCAAAAAATATAGAAGCGATAAGTTTATCTTTAAAACCTACGTGGAACAATAATATTTATCAATTACATTACCTATCATTTATGATTCAATCTCAAGCAACATTTATCTTATTAATACCCTGGCCGCTTAACTTCTCACTCAGTAAACTAAAGAATCTGAGTGTTGAGCAATGAATTATCTGATTTCTTTCTCATACATACCTACTCTTAAAGTACTACCTTTACAAAAAATATAACAAGGATGTCAGAAGAATTAAAAGAATGTCTATCATGTGAGTCACCTTATGGATATTCAACTGGAGAAAATCAATTTACATGTCCTGAATGTTCATTCCAATGGACGATTGAAGAAAGTCCCGATACTTCTGATGAGTTAGTTGTTCTTGATTGCAACGGTGCAGTTTTACAAAATGGCGACTCTGTGGTTGTGATTAAAGACTTACCTGTGAAAGGAATGCCAAAACCATTGAAAGCTGGCACGAAAGTAAAAAATATCCGTTTGACTTTTGGAGATCATAACATTGATTGTAAAATAGATGGATTTGGAGCAATGGGATTAAAATCAGAATACGTTAAAAAGGCTTAGTTCGATAATACCCCTGAAAATTGTTTAATCCAATTAATAAGAAAACAAAACTATATTTGAATTATCCCTGCGGGCATAGCCATTTTTATTAAATTCAACTAAAAATGACAAAATATTTCTTTATTTTTTTAATCCTTTTTTCTTTACAAAAAGTCTACAGGCTACACCAAAAGCATGGGTACAGAAACCTTTTTCAAGTTTGGATTTTATGATTTTGTGTTGTTTGTGGATTATACTTACACCGATGCTACCAATCATTTCAGCGGAAACAAATCGAATGTAAGCCTCACGCCAAAACATAGTTTGAAAGGCGATTTATTATATGCTTTACCCGGAAAATGGCGAATTGGGGTGGATTATGAATTGAAAAGTGGCCAAACCTTGAGCAACGGAAATCAAACGCCTTCGTTTTGGACCTATGGAGCTGTTGTAGAATATTATTACAAAAAATTTACCTTTTTTGGAAATATAGAAAATGTATTTGATTATCGTCAAACTCGACAAGAAAGTCTAATTTCAGGCCCAAATAATACGCCTCAATTTACTGAAGTTTGGGCACCATTAGACGGTTTTGTATTCAATTTTGGACTTAAAATAAAATTGTAGATTTAAAATAGAAAAATGCCAGCAGGTAACAGCCATTTTTAGGTGTAACTCTCGGAACGATTTTACATATCTTCCGTTGTTAATTCCTGGGATTGAAGTCTAAGTTAATATAGCGAAAGCGCAAAAAGTTTTTAAAATCACAAATCCCTCACCAAAAATCCTACCCCAAAAAAATCCATGTTTCACATTTTTATTTGACCTTCTACAGAACTTGTTATTGCTGCCTAATTATTTTCTATATCAGAAAGTAACTACCTGATTTGATATTGTTTATAATTTATCCTGTATCTTTTAGCCCCGAATACAAACTAAGTACAAAAAAAGTGAGTGACTATTAAATCTCAGTTAAGTTTATTATCTTTGATTAATCTAACATACTATGAAAAATTTATTTTTAATTTTCTTCTTAAAAATTTCAATTTGCTTGTTTGGACAATCAACAATTATTGTAAATCAAAAAAATGGTAAAAAATTAGAGGTTGCTAAAAGTGATTTAGCAAATGAGATGACTTGGAACACTGCAAAAAAAGTTAGTGAGAAGTTAGAAGCAGGATGGAGAATGCCTACTAGAGAAGAATTAAATGAGCTTTATTTAAATAAAGATGAAATTGGTGGTTTTCAGCATAAGTATTATTGGAGTACTTCTGAGTATGCTATAGACAAATATAAATATGGTAAGGCATGGATACAAAATTTTAAACATGGATATCAATTTGGATATGACTTTGCAAACTATGGATTTCATAAACTCAAAGTTAGACTTGTTAAAGATGTAACCTTTGTTAATTAATCTTTTTAATTCTATCTGCATTAATAGGTAAACTCTAAATGATTACTAGTAATAGTGCAGCTTAACTTTTTAAAAAACCTATATTTTAATCTCTTAATTAAGGCCGAAAAAGAGAAATATGACCATTAATTAAATTTCACTATTTTTACTATAAATATACTGTATGAAAAACTTTTTTATTTTTATTTTTTTAAATTTTATATGCTTTGCATTTGGGCAGACGGCTGAAGAATTTTACAAGAATGGTTTTGAAAAACAAGAATCGCAAGATTATCTAGGAGCTATTGCAGATTGTAATTCAGCACTTGAAATTGAACCTAAAAAAGTCCAGGTTTATTATTTGAGAGGGCTAGCAAAATATAAATTAGAGGATTATATAGGTGCAATAAATGATTTCAATATGGCATTAAAATTAAATCAGTCAGCAAGACAATCCTATTATCTAAGAGGATTAGCAAAATATAAATTAAATGATTACAAAGGAGCTTTAACTGATTATAATACTGCTATCAAATTCTATCCAGCTAATGGAGGTGCTTACTATAATAGAGGTCTGCTTAAAGTCTATTTTAAAGATTATCAAGGTGCTATTCTAGACTATGATAAAGCTATTAAATACAGCAAGAAAAATAGAGCTTTTATATACACAAATAGAGGAATTGCAAATAAAGAAATAAATAATTTCGAAGGTGCTTGCTTGGATTGGAAAAAAGCAATTGAGTTAGGAGATGCTAAATCTGAAGAACTAATTAAAAACTATTGCAAGTAATTGTTTTTTGCTATTCTATCTATTAACATTGTTTTACATTATATAAAATCCAAGAATACTTTAGTTTTAAATAAATTGACAAATTAAATAATTTTTAAATTTTAATATCTTACTCCTAAAAAAATGAATACTTACGAATGTAAAAAATGTGGCATGTCTGTGAATGCTCAATGTGGCAAATGTGATCTTCCTCTAGAAAATGCCCATTTAACCTTGGAAAATGGTGTTGTAGTGCAAATATCACAATGCCCAGGTTGCGCAGGAAAGATAAAATCACCACAATGTTGTGGCGAAGACATGAATTGCGATTTAAACTAAGTAAAAGCCTCCAGAAACAAGATTTAGTTATTTGTTAAAGACCTGCCTAAATTATTCATAACTTTGTAGTCTAAATAAAGAACATATGTATCCAGCAGAGATGGTATTACCAATGAAAGAAGACTTAACAAATGTTGGCTTCGAACAACTAATTGATTCTGAATCAGTAGATCAATTTTTAACACAGGAATCTGGAACATTGTTAGTTGTAGTGAACTCTGTTTGTGGCTGTGCTGCGGGAAATATGCGCCCTGGTGTAAAATTATCGTTGCAACACTCGAAAAAACCGGAGATTCTTACTACAGTTTTTGCAGGAGTAGATACAGATGCAGTAAGTCAAGCAAGAAAATATTTTTTACCTTACCCTCCGTCTTCTCCTTCCATTGCGCTTTTTAAAGATGGTAAATTAGTTCATTTTTTAGAACGTCATCACATTGAAGGCGGGAGCGCACAAATGATAGCAGCTAATCTTGCTGCTGCTTATGATGCTTATTGCTAAACTAGAGTTTTAAGCAGGATAAAAAGGAGCGATCATTAGGTAGACAATCACACCAGTTACAGCAACATAAAGCCAAATAGGAAACGCAAACCTGTTCCATTTTTTATGTCTTTCAAAATCTCCTTCCCAAGCAAATAAGTAGGTTAAAAGTACAATGGGGATAACAGCGATACTCAATAGTATGTGAGAAATAAGGATGAAATAATAGATTACCGGATAGTTACCGCCGTAATTTGTTGGGTCTGAGGTCATGTGATAAGCGATGTACAATAGAAGAAACAAAATAGATAGCAATAGGCATATTCGTATAAAAAACCGATGCTGGACAATATTCTTCCTTTTAACAGCTAGAAGTGCTAGAATTAAAAAAAATGCAGTTAATGCGTTAAGTCCTGCATAAATCCGCGGAAGAAAACCAAGATCTATTCCCGTTATTTTAACTTTAAATAAGGCCGCAACGACAAGAGGAACAACTATAGCAACAGCTATAATTACTTTTCGAACGATTGCAACTTTTTCTTTAGGGAGTTGTGTTATACTCATATTTTAGTAAATCAAAAATGTCTTGTTTAAGACGTTTATATTCATTTTTATTAACTGATAAATCAAAATTAGTCACTTCATAAACTCCTCTCACAATTCCTTTTTTGTCAACCAAAGTAAAGGAACCGGAGTGTGCATAGCCACCTGCAGCTTCATCATCTTTCCCCGCAAAAGTAAGGAAATTATTAATCCCTAATGCGTGGGTTTCAGCTTCATTTCCTGTTAAAAAAGTCCAGTTTTCTGAATTAATTCCATATCTTTTCTTGTAATCTTTTAAAATTGACGGAGTATCATTTTCAGGGTCTATTGTAAAAGATAAAAACTGAATGTGTTTGTTTAGTGCCTTAGTTTCCTTATTAAGTTTCTTTAATTGCAAGTTCATTACGGGACAAATAGTAGGGCAACTTGTAAAGAAGAATTCTGCTATCCATATTTTATTTTTGAAATTTTTATTCCCAACAAATATAGAATCTTCATTTAGAAAGCGAAACTCAGGGATTTTTTGAAAAATACTATCGGCAACTTTTTTTCCATTTACCACTCTGTATTCAAGGTCTATCTTACCTAATTTTGGGAGAATTCTTTTAGAGTCACAAGCTGAAAAAAAGAGTGCTGTAACAATCAGAATAATTGAATTCCTAATAAGCATTAGTTTCGTTGTTTATCATATTGTTTTTGCAACAGTGCTAAATGCTCTTTCATTCTACGAAGGAGTCCTTCTTTATTTCCTGGTAATACCATTCTCAAATGCTGTTGCTTATCTAAAAGTAATACCAACTCCTGAAAACTTTCGCCACCATAATATTGCTTCCCTTTTTGCAATAAACTTTGTCCATTTTCTTTAAAATCATAAACTTTTCGAGTATCTCCTGTTGCAACTATCCAAATTGTTGGATCATATCCTTCAACATAATCTTTTAGTGCTTCTTTAATTGTACTTACTTGCTCTTCTGGAAGGGGATTTCCTAAACCATCTGTAGCAAAGGAAATGATTCGAACTTGTTTTAATTTCTTGCGTTTATTCTTACGAATGTGTTGGTATAGCATTTGATCGATATGCCAAAAGGAAATAGCGCAATTTTTAGGGCAAGTTGTTTGGATAGTTGTAACCAAAAGAATGTCTCCGTTAAAATCACTAAATTTTAAGGCTTCTTTCTTTTTTCCTGAATGATTTATAAAGGAAATATTCTCTACTGCTCCAAAGTCTTTCAGAACTTTAAACTTATGTTGACAACCTCTTGTTGCTATAAAAATTAAGAATAAAGCAGGCCCAAAAAGAATAAGAAAAGCAAAAAGTGATTTTTTTTTGTTTGAAATTTTTTCGCTGATTCCCATTATATATTATGCTCCTCCGTAAGTTGACCAAGCATCTCCAACTGCCAAGGCTTCCCAAAGGGCAATAAATATTAAGTAGAGGATAAACAAAAAATACGGGATCAAAATCATGTATTTCAGGGACTTTTTCTCATCTCCTAAATGCATAAATACCAAGACAATATAGCTAGCTTTAAATACAGTTAAGATTATAAAACCCCATTTTACAAAGGGCCAAACCCACGAACTTTGCTTAATAAAAGCACCTGTAAAAACCTCTACAACAGTAATAATTGTTAAAAGTAAAGTAACCATCCATATCTTTTTACGGATTTCCTTTCCTTTTTCTTCAGAATGATGTGCGTGTAAAGAATATTCAATTAAATCATCTCTTTCCATGAGTGTATGTGTTTAAAATTAAACCAAATAAAAGAAGGTAAATACAAATACCCAAACTAAATCTACGAAGTGCCAATACAATCCAGTTTTTTCAACCATTTCATAATGACCTCTCTTTTGGTATGTGCCTGAAATTACACCTAGTAAAATAATTATATTAATGATTACACCAGAAAAAACGTGAAAGCCATGGAATCCTGTAATAAAGAAAAAGAATTGTCCGTATTGTTGAGGTCCGTATTCATTCTGTTCGAGATTAGCGCCGTAAATGACACGATTTTTTTCTCCTGCATAAACTGCATCATAATATAGTTTCTCTGCTGCCTTCCCTAAAATTGGAGTGTCACCTACTTTATTTTTTGAGCCATCACGTTTGATGATTAATTTCATTTCGTGATCTTTTGCCTTGTTTATTTTTGCGAGAGAACCATCGTGCAAACGAATCATGCCATCATCATTAATTTTGCCATTTACTGCTGCATGTTGAAATTCATGTAATAAATCATCTTTAATCACAGCACCTTTTTTGTGATGTCTTCCTGCTTCTACTACTGTAAAATTTTCAATTTCTCCAAAATGACCTTTAACAATAGCTTGAGAACCATCTGTTAATTCAATTTTACCAAATTCAGAACCATGAATAAAATGGCTCCATTCCCATGCTTGTGAACCCACGAAAAAAGCCCCCCCAATAATTGTTGCAATTAACCATTTAACAACACCTTTTTGATTCATACGATGTCCAGCTTCAACGGCCAAAACCATTGTTACGGAAGATACAATTAAAATAAATGTCATCAGGGCAACATAAAGTAGCGGGTAGCCATGACCAAGGAAAGGCATTGAGTTAAATGTTTCTTCTCCAATTGGCCAAGCATCTTGCGCGTCATGTCGTGAAAAACCATAAGCAATAAGAAGCCCACTAAAAGTTAAGGCATCTGAAACAAGAAAAAACCACATCATTAATTTGCCATAACTGGTTTGAAATGGTGATTCTTTACCTCCCCAAAGAGTTTTTGAATCAAGCTTAGGTGAATGTTCTGCCATTACTTTTTTTTTGGCGAAATTAATGAATAAAAACTAAAAACAGTAGCAAATATATCCATAAAATACCGAGAAAATGCCAAAAAATTGCAGCGAGTCTTAATGAAAGATTATTCTCTGAGGTGAATCTCCCTGAAAATGAGTGAATTGAGACCTTTACAAGGTAGATCAGTGCGACTAAAACATGTAGTAAATGCAAGAAACTTATTAGAAATAAAAAAGAGGATGCTGCATCTGCAGTTTCTGCTGCTTTAATTTGAAGATTAGGCTTAAGAATTTTCCCTTTGTATTTTAAAGTTCGATTCTCATATTGCAATTCTTTTCCTTTGAAATACAATTTAAAATCTTTTCCAAATTCACCTCTGACAAAAAAATCACCTCTTTTATCTTGCACGTTTTGAGCTAAATAACTTAAGCGCAATTCATCTAAATATTCAAAAGCTACACTATCATTGCGAAACAATAATTTATCTTTTATTATTACAGGATTATTATCTAAGTATAATTGAAAGTTATTTGAATTATTAATTTTTAATGGATTTTGTCTATCTGTTTTTTCAAATTGAGACATGAAATCTTGATATTCTTTCATGATTTCATTTGAAAGTTCTTTTCCATTAATCATAAATTTATTACCGTCAACAGCAATAAATTCTCCATTGTATTTTACTTCAAAATATTCGCCATATTTCCCATCAGTTACAATAACATGGTTATTTACAGGATGAATTCCGCTATCGGTTAATTGGTTATACCCTTGAAATTGAAAATAAATAAATCCCAAGCCTAGAAGAAGAGTTGTAGCCATTAAACTTTTAAGTCTTCCCTGCTTATCTTTTCGTGCAGCAGAAATTGCTAGAATAAAACTCAAACTACTAAGTACAATACATAAAGTGCTTAGCCAAAAACCACTTGGCAAAGGATATTTCAACCAAAAGGAATCTCCCATGGTTACAATATATGCGGAGGTGAAACCTGCAAACAACATTATAATACTGAAAATACCTACGTAAACAAGGTTTTTCTTCATTTTCTCCTTTACAATCGGGTCCATTTCTTTTTCGTAATCCATTTTCTTTTATTTAGGAATCATAGTTTCTACGCGATCAAAAACGTAGATAAATTGTATTATTGGAAGATAAACAAATGAGGCGAACATAAGTTTACGAGCATCTGCAGTTTCACAGTTAATAAATAAACGATAGGCATAGAGAAAGAAAAGAATTCCTAATCCTGCTGCTACATAAAGTGTTAAAGGCCCTGTCCAGCCCAATAGCCACGGCACTAAACTAAATGGAATCAAAGCCAAAGAATAGGCCATTATTTGAAAAGCTGATGCTTTTGATCTTCCGGACTTTGAAGGCAGCAAAGAAAACCCTGCAAGTTTGTAATCATCGTATAAAACCCATGCTATTGCCCAAAAATGAGGAAATTGCCAAGTAAACTGAACAAAAAATAGAATTCCCGGAAGAAAGCCAAAATGATCCGTTGCGGCAATTGCTCCTAAAAATGGCGGAATAGCCCCTGGAAATGCACCTACTAAAACTGCCCAAGGACTTACACGTTTCATCGGCGTATAAATGAAAACATAAGTTATAAAAGCTAAAAAACCCAAAGCAGCACTTTGCCAGTTAATTAATAAAAGTAAAATTGTGCCTATAATGAGTGAAAAAATACAAATGAGGTAGGCTTCTTTTAAACTCATCCAACCTCTTGGTATAGGACGATTTTCAGTGCGTTTCATTAAGGAATCCAGATCCCGCTCCCAGATTTGATTTGCTCCATTTGAAGCTGCTGTCACCAATGTTCCTCCTAAGAGCAAATAAAAAATTTCTAAAAGGTCAGTGCCTCCTGCAAATAAATAACCTGAAAGCGCAGAAAGAATAACTAAAAAAGAAAGCCGAAACTTTGTAAAGATCAAGTATATTTTAAATTGTGAAGGCTTGGGGCTAAGGTTCTCAGTCATCGGCGACAAAATTACAAATAAAAACAAAGTCGCAATGATGATTTATCTTGTTAAATCGCTATTTTTTTAATGTCAAAATTAATTCCTGATTAAGAAATTGAATCACTTGAAAAAACTAACTTTGTCAGAATTCAACTAACTAAAAAAATGGCGCTAATAAAAGCTTGTAAAGGGATTTTACCGCAATTTGGCAAAGATTGTTATTTTGCAGAAAATGCAACTGTTGTCGGAGATGTAATTATGGGAGATCTTTGTTCAGTATGGTTTTCTGCAGTTATTCGTGGCGATGTTAACTCCATTCGAATTGGAAATAAAGTAAACATTCAAGATGGCGCTGTTCTTCACTGCACCTATGAAAAAACGAAGCTTATTCTTGGAAATCATGTTTCTGTTGGGCACAATGCACTTGTCCATGGCTGTACTATTGAAGACAATGTCTTAATTGGAATGGGAGCAATAATTATGGATAATTGCTACATCGAATCAAATTGTATAATTGCTGCTGGAGCTGTTCTTCTTGAAAACACACGGGTGGAAGCATGGAGTATTTATGCTGGTGTTCCTGCAAAAAAGGTGAAAACACTTTCTCCAGAATTATTTGAAGGAGAAGTGCAACGAATCGCTTCAAATTATGAGATGTATTCAGGATGGTTTAAAGAATAAAATTACCATAGACCTAATTAATAAAAAGATAAAACATGAAAAATCCTCTGCTAAATATCTGCTTAACTTTTTTTATAGCATCAACTTTGAATTCTCAGACAACGGTTGGCCTTATTCAACACAACCCTGGAACCTTAGATGATGGATTTGTTTTATTTGCTCCAACTAGAAGTAATACAACCTATTTAATTGATAGATGTGGAAAAGAAGTTAAATCATGGACAAGTACTTATAATCCTGGTTTGTCTTGTTATCTGTTATCTGACGGAACATTATTGCGTACAGGTGTTGTTCAAAGCCAATCATTTAATGCCGGAGGTCACGGAGGTGTAATCGAAAAAATTGATTGGAATGGAAATGTAATTTGGACTTATTTCATTTCGGATGCAACAAATTGGCAGCATCACGATGTTAAAGCTTTACCGAATGGGAATATTTTAGTGATTGCTTGGGAATCCAAAACAAATACGCAGGCGATTGCAAAAGGCAGAAATCCTCTGTTAGTCCCAACTACTCTTTGGAGCGAACAAATTTTAGAAATCCAACCAACTGGAGCAACTGGAGGAAATATAGTTTGGGAATGGCATTTGTGGGATCATTTAATTCAAGATTTCGATAATACTAAACCTGATTTTGGAGCAGTAAATACGAATCCTCAATTACTCAATATAAATTACAATGCCACTGCTGGAAATTCAGATTGGATTCACTTAAACTCCATTGATTATAATGTAGCCTTAGATCAAATCTTAGTGAGTTCTCGAGTCTTAAATGAAATTTGGATCATTGATCATAGCACTTCTTCAGCTGAAGCAGCAAGTCACTCGGGAGGAAATAGTGGGAATGGCGGAGATTTTTTATTCCGTTGGGGAAACCCACTTGCCTATAATACCGGAACTAGCACCCAATTTTTTGGGCAGCACAATGCACAATGGATTCAAACGGGCTTACCATATGAAAATCAAATAATGGTTTTTAATAACGGAAACGGAAGAACTGGTGGAAATTACTCTACAATCGAAATTATTAATCCTCCAGTTGATGGATTCAATTACACCTCTTCTCTGCCCTATTTACCAGCTTCAACTTCATGGATTTACAATGATGGAAATCCGAATAACTTTTATGCTCAGCTTACATCTGGATGTCAACAACTTTCAAATGGAAACGTCTTGTTCTGTAATGGACCAAAAGGAACCTTTAAAGAAATATCAGAAAGTGGCACAATACTATGGGAATATATTAATCCGGTTTCTGTAACAGGAATTTTAACTCAAGGTACAACAGCTGCTTCAAATGCAGCTTTTAGATGCACGTTTTACCCGAGCTCTTATAGCGGCTTTAACAATCAACTATTTTCATCTCCAACCATTATTGAAAATAGCAACTCAGTTTCGAGTACTTGTACTTTATCTACAACAATTGATGAAGAAACACTTGGCGAAGAAGCTGTTTTTGTTTATCCAAATCCAGCAAAAGAATTTATTAATGTTGAGTTTTCTGGCTTAAGTGATGAGAATATTAGCATTGAAATAATTGATGTATTTGGAAAAGTAGTACAAAAAGAAAACCGCAAGAATGAAAATGAGATGTTTAGTTTAAATATCAGTTCACTTGCCGCAGGATATTATCTACTGAAGATTTCTTCGGGATACTCTGTAATTCAGAAAAAAATTATAATTTCGGAATAAGCAAATCTTAATAATGTCAGAACCTACAAAAGAAACCTTAGATGAATGGCACAAGGATCCTAAAAATTGGAAATGGGGCATCTTTTATTTTAACAAGAAAGACAAACGACTTTTTCCGCCAAAAAAAATAAAGGCTTTAGGCTGGACTGTTAATTTTGCAAACCCATTCTCAATAAGCGCTTTATTTTTAATTACTGCAATCATTTTAGTGCTTTCAAATTACCTTAAAAAGTATTGAAACAAAACGCGAGTGAATAAAATCTTAAAAAGTTCTCTATCTTCGTCATTCAAAATGCCTACAAATGAAATACGATAGAATAAATTCAAGTTTATATATATCAAATCGCAAAAAATTCTCCGAAAAAATGCTAGAGGGAACGCTTGCGGTTTTCAATTCCAATGATATTTATCCGATTAGTGCAGATAGCACAATGCCTTTTCAGCAACACAGAGATATTTTATATTTGTCTGGAGTAGATCAAGAAGAATCAATTTTATTGATTTTTCCTAACGCGAGTAACCCTGCTCACCGAGAAATTTTATTTTTAAAAGAAACCAGCGACCTAATTGCAATTTGGGAAGGCGAAAAACTCACAAAGGAAACCGCTTTTCTTACTTCAGGAATCAAAACAGTTTACTGGCTTCCGCAGTTTCCTGCAATTTTTAAACAACTCATGTCAGAAGCGCAAGGAATTTACCTGAATACAAACGAACATCTTCGTGCTAACACAGAAGTTGAAACGCGAGAAGATCGTTTTATATCAAAAGTTCGCCAAGATTATCCAGCACATATTGTCCATAAAGCTGCACCAATAATGCATAAAATTCGCTCTGTAAAAGATGCAATTGAACTAGAATTGATGCAAAGGGCGTGCAAAATTACAGAGTCGAGTATTTTGCGCTTATTGAAATTTATTAAACCTGGAGTTTGGGAATATGAAATCGAGGCGGAATTAGCACACGAATTTTTACGAAATCGTTCCAAAGGTTTTGCTTACACGCCAATTATTGCTTCGGGAAAAAATGCCTGCGTTCTGCATTACATTGAAAACAATCAGCTCTGCAAAGATGGCGATGTTATTTTATTGGATGTTGGCGCTGAATATGCAAATTACTCTTCCGATTTAACACGCTGTATTCCTGTAAATGGTAGATTTACCGCCCGACAAAAAGCAGTTTATAATGCCGTTTTACATGTTAAAACAGAAGCTGAAAAATTATTGGTTCCAGGAACAATAATGGCGGAATACCATAAGAAAGTTGGAAACTTAATGGAAGAACAATTAGTAAATCTAGGATTGATTTCCATGGACGATATTAAAAATCAAAAAGCAGATTGGCCGGCCTACAAAAAGTATTTTATGCATGGAACATCCCATTTCATAGGTCTTGACACGCATGATGTTGGACTTTGGCATGAGCCAATTTCAGAGGGAATGGTATTTACCTGCGAACCGGGGATTTATATTCCAGAGGAAGGTTTGGGTATTCGTTTGGAAGATGATTTAGTTGTCCAAAAGTCTGGCGCACCGTTTAATTTAATGAAAGATATTCCTTTACAAGCTGATCACATTGAAGAATTGATGAATGCAAATTAATTCGTAATGTTAAATTTCAGAGTTTCAGGAGAAGGCAAAACCATTGTTTTCTTACATGGATTTTTAGAATCTCTTACAATGTGGGATTATTTACCACTTGAGCAACTTGGTTCTAGAAATATTTTTATTGATCTACCCGGACACGGAAAATCACCATTAACAGATAAATCAGATCATGCAAACCTAGAATTTATGGCAGATGAGGTAATTGCTGTTCTAGCTCATCTCGAAGTTACTGAATTTTCCCTTGTTGGCCATTCTATGGGCGCTTATGTTGGACTGCTAATAAAACAAAAACTTGAATCTTGTAACTTCCTAGTTTTACTAAACTCTAACTTTTGGTGCGACAATGAACAGAAGAAAATAGATCGCCTGAGAGTCGTAAAAATTGTTTTAAAAGCAAAAAACATATTTATAAATGAAGCGATACCCAATTTATTTTGGAAGCCAGAATTACACAAAGACGAAATAAAAAAATTGAAAGATGAAGCACTTAAAATGTCTTCTGAAGCAATCGCTTACGCGACCTTAGCAATGCGAGAACGCAAAGATTTCTCGAAAGAAATCAATCAGACCCCATCAGGTTATGTGCTAATTCATGGCGTATATGATAAATTAGGTTCAATCTCAGATTTAGAAAGTAGAATTAATTCTAGAAAGCAGCTACATATAATTACAAATGCTGGTCACATGTCTCATATTGAAAATAGTGATGAGATAATGGAGATTTTATCTAAATTATTTTAAGCGAGCATAATTATAAAAAAAAGAGTAATTTTGTGTAAATCAAACTTTTAAACTAAAAATTATTTTATGAAAAATACTAAAAATTATTTATTCCTTTCGATTGCGGTAATAATTTCTTTAGCCATTACGAGCTGCGGAAAATATGAAGACGGACCTGGATTCTCTTTATTGTCAAAAACAGCTAGAATGACCAATAAATGGGAACTGAAATCTGTGGATGGTGAAACAATTCCAGCTGGAGATCTAGTATTAGATCTTAAAAAAGATGGCTCTATGAGCATTAATGAAGATGGTTATATTATTGATGGATCTTGGGAGTTTAGCAGTGATAAAGAAGATCTTCGTTTATCTATTTTTGGTGATGAAGTGGACTTAAAAATTAGACGACTAACAAATAAAGAATTATGGTTGGAAAATGAACTTGAAGATAATGAGCTAAGCAAATTTGAAGCGCAATAATAAAAAATTAATTTTAAAAAAAACCTCGATAAATTATCGAGGTTTTTTTTTCTTTAAAATTTTCTTAATTTTTTACAATAATAAATGGGGCTTTAATACTTTTTACTTTCAAAGAAGATAGCTTATGTGTTTAGTGTTTCAAGATTCAAAATAGATTTCACTTCACTCAAAATACCCTGTAATACAATACGACCATGCCTATGATGTTTTTAATACTAGAGAATTAAACCTTCTATCCAATTCATCTAATGCTTGATAAATAATTAGGGATTTATCGTAAATTTGCCATCTTATTAGGAAAATTCGCATGAACGATAAATATAACGAGTACAAAGGCCTAAACCTTCCAAATGTTGCAAAAGAAATTTTAGAGAAATGGCAAAATGAGTCCATTTTTGAAAAATCGATTGCGCTGCGTGAAGGAAATCCTTCTTTTGTATTTTTTGAAGGACCGCCATCAGCAAATGGTTTGCCGGGTATTCATCATGCAATGTCCCGATCTATTAAAGATATATTTTGTCGCTATAAAACACTAAAGGGATTTCAAGTTAAAAGAAAAGCTGGTTGGGATACTCACGGACTTCCGGTGGAATTAGGCGTTGAGAAAGAATTGGGAATTACCAAAGAAGATATTGGCACAAAAATTTCTGTTGATGAATACAACAATGCCTGCAAAAAGGCAGTAATGCGCTACACTGATATTTGGAATGACTTAACAGAGAAAATGGGATATTGGGTTGACATGGAGAATCCGTATGTAACCTTTGAGCCAAAATACATGGAATCTGTTTGGTGGTTATTAGCGCAATTGTATAACAAAGGATTAATTTACAAAGGATATACTATTCAACCGTATTCTCCAAAAGCTGGAACAGGACTTTCATCGCATGAATTAAACCAACCAGGTTGCTATAAAGATGTAAAAGATACGACGGTTGTTGCACAATTTAAACTTCTTTCAAATCAAACTCTTCCTTCAGAATTTGGTATTGTAGCAGCAAAAACTGCTTGTTTTTTCCTTGCTTGGACAACTACTCCATGGACTTTACCCTCAAATACTGCTTTGGCTGTTGGTTCGTCAATTCAATATGTTTTAGTTGCCACATTTAATCAATATACATTTGAAGCAATTCATGTTATTTTAGCCGAAAAATTAGTTTCTTATCAGTTTAGTAAAGGCTTTCACGCTGTAGATGCTATTTCAGAATTGGCTACTTATAAACCAGCTGATAAATCAATACCATTTTATGTTATAGGAACGTGTCAAGGCAAAGATTTAGTAGGATTAAAATACGAGCAGTTGCTGCCTTATTGTCTTCCGGCTGAAAATCCTGAACGTGCTTTTTGTGTTATTCTTGGAGATTTTGTAACTACAGAAGATGGAACAGGAATTGTTCATACGGCGCCAACATTTGGAGCTGACGATGCAAAAGTTGCGGCAGAAGCTGGTGTTCCAGCACTTCTTATTCAAGATGAAAAAGGGAATCTTGTTCCGCTTGTAGATTTACAAGGGCGCTTTCGACCAGAAGTTACAGACTTCGCTGGAATGTATGTGAAGAATGAGTACTATGATGATGGAACAGCTCCAGAACGCTCAGCAGATGTTCAAATTGCCATCAAACTTAAAGAAGAAAATCGTGCTTTTAAAGTCGAAAAATACGAACACAACTATCCTCATTGTTGGAGAACTGACAAGCCCGTTTTGTATTATCCAATGGATTCATGGTTTATTCGTGTTACGGATAAAAAAGACCGAATGGTTGCTTTAAACAATACTATTAATTGGAAACCTGAAGCAACAGGAATTGGTCGTTTTGGAAAATGGTTAGAAAATGCAAACGATTGGAATTTGTCGCGCTCGCGCTATTGGGGGATTCCAATTCCAATATGGTCAACAGAAGAGGGAGATGAACGAATTTGCATTGGCTCTGTTGAAGAATTAAAAACTGCCTGCGAAAAATCAGTAAAAGCAGGATTTATATCGAGCAATCCCTTTGAGAATTTTGAGCTTGGAAACATGTCGAAAGTAAATTACAGTAAAATTGATTTACACAAACACTTAGTTGATCAGATTATTTTAGTTTCTCCAAGTGGCAAGCCAATGAAAAGAGAAGCAGATTTAATTGATGTTTGGTTTGATTCAGGCGCGATGCCTTATGCACAATGGCATTACCCTTTTGAAAATAAAGATTTAATAGATAATGGAACTGCTTTCCCTGCTGATTTTATTGCAGAAGGAGTGGACCAAACAAGAGGATGGTTTTATACATTACATGCTATTTCAACCATGGTTTTTGATTCGGTAGCGTATAAAAATGTAGTTTCTAATGGTCTCGTTTTAGATAAAAACGGACAGAAAATGTCAAAAAGATTAGGGAATGCAGCTGATCCTTTTACAACACTTGAAAAATATGGCCCCGATGCAACGCGTTGGTATATGATAACGAATGCGCAACCTTGGGACAACCTCAAGTTTGATTTAGATGGAATTACGGAGGTGCAACGCAAGTTTTTCGGTACGCTTTACAATACTTATTCTTTCTTTGCTTTGTATGCAAATGTGGATAAATTCGATTTTTCTGGTGCCGAGGTCCCATTGGCAGAACGACCTGAAATTGACCGTTGGGTCTTATCAAAATTAAATTCTTTAATCCAAGATGTTGACGATGCCTATGGTTCTTATGAGCCAACAAAAGCCGGGAGATTAGTTCAGGACTTTGTAACAGATCAACTTTCTAATTGGTATGTTCGACTTTGTCGCAGAAGATTTTGGAAAAATGACGACCCAAAAGACAAAGTATGTGCTTATCAAACACTTTATTCCTGTTTGGAAACTGTTGCGCTTCTTGCTGCTCCAATTGCGCCATTTTACATGGATCGTTTGTTTTTAGACCTTAATCTTGTTTCCAAAAGAACAATTTGTGAATCTGTTCATTTGGCAGACTTTCCAAGTTTGAACAAGTCATCTATCGACAAGAAATTAGAGATTCAAATGGAATTAGCACAGCAAGCATGTTCCTTGGTCTTAGGATTGAGAAAGAAGCATTCCTTACGCGTTCGTCAACCTTTACAAAAAATACTGATTCCAGTTCTTCAAAAAGAAATGGCTGAGGACTTTCAACATATGAAGGAATTGATTTTATCCGAAGTCAATGTCAAAGAATTGGAATTACTTACAGAAGGAACGGCTTTACTTGTAAAAAATATAAAACCCAATTTCAAGACAATCGGTCCGAAATATGGAAAACAAATGAAAGATATTGCATCTTTGGTTGCACAATTTTCGCAACAAGACATTACAGAAATTGAGAAAAAAGGAAAGTGGAATACTGTTATTGATGCATGTGAAATAAATTTGGAGATGGAAGATTTTGAAATTTCAGCACAAGACATCCCTGGTTGGTTGGTTGCTTCTGAAGGTGGAATAACCGTAGCGCTAGATACAACACTAAGTCCAGAATTAAAAAATGAAGGCATTGCAAGGGAAATAGTAAACAGAATCCAAAATTTACGCAAAGATTCAGCCTTTGATGTAACGGATAGAATTCTATTAAAAATAAATACCAGCGAGGCAATACAGACTGCAATTTCAGCTAATAAAAGCTATATCTGTGATGAGGTTTTAGCGAATGAGATTTCCTTTGAAGCATTACCAAATTCTGCTTTTTGCACGGATATTGAGGCTGAAAAAGACACTTATATTGCTATTCAAAAACAATAATTTACTAAATTTGAATCTATGCAAAAAAGTGGAAATTGGCTATTTGACGGAAAAGAAATCCAAACTAAAGAGGGAACTTTTGTAAAATGGTACGACCATCAATTTTTTCTTTTGATGCACAATGGAAAAAAATACCATGGTGAAATAATCAAAAATGATTCCGAGAACAATCACTTAACAATAAAAATAAATCAACGAATTTTTGAGGTTAAAAGAAAGGGAGAATTAGATGAATTAATTACTTCCTTAGGTTTAGACAAGCAGAAAGTCAAAAAATTAAAAGAATTACAGGCTCCAATGCCAGGTCGAGTTTTAAAAATTTTCGTTAAAAAAGGGGATGAAATTCAACTTGGTGAAAATGTATTATCACTTGAAGCTATGAAAATGGAAAATGTCCTTAAAGCTGAAGGAGTTGGTGTTGTAGGTGCTATTTTAATCAGTGAAGGAGATGTCGTTGATAAAGGGACAGTACTAATTGAATTTATTTAATTTTAAAGCAGGCAAGATTTGCTGCAATAAAGTCCCAGAGTTAGTTATCTCAGTCAAATTATCTGCTAATTCCTTTCCATTTAAATTGATTTGAATTCCTCCAGCGAAGATTGGTATTCCATTTGTATCTTCTTTTAATTTTCGGAAATAGTTTTTCAAAAAACATAGGTCAACTGCAGTTAACCAAGCGCTTAGAATTGCCTTGGGTTTAATTGTATTAATGCAATCTACCAATGAGTCATAAGGTAAACTTTGTCCCAAATATACAGTATGCAATCCTTTACTTCTGAGTAAATAATGATAGAAAAGCAAGCTTATTTCGTGCCATTCGTGTTCTGGAAGATAAAGCATTATTGGAGCATCAGTTGTCTCAGGAACAATTTGCTTGTCAATTTCTGAAATAATTTTTTGGCGAATTAGATTCGAAATAAAATGCTCTTGAGCGGGACTTATCGAACCGGTTAACCACATCACGCCAATCCGATCAAGAAAAGGAATTATGTGTGCTGAAAAGGTTAATGCTAATCCAAGTTCGTTAATTAAATTATTTAAAGTGTCGCGAAATAACTTCTCATCTAATTCAATTAGCGCTAAAATTAATTTTTTGCCACTGTCACAATTTTTTTTGCCAATGCGAATATCCCAAACTAATTTATTGATTTCGGCTTCTGGTAAACCTGCAATTTTAGAAATTTTATGCCCATTATTGTTTAGCAAACTGATATTTAAAAGGATTGCGATTTGTGCATCTGAATAAGTCCGGATTTGTGTTTCAGTTCTACTTGGTTCTAAAATACCATAACGTTTTTCCCAAATACGTATAGTGT
This sequence comes from Chitinophaga pinensis, assembly GCA_945883825.1. Lineage (GTDB taxonomy): Bacteria > Bacteroidota > Bacteroidia > Flavobacteriales_D > Crocinitomicaceae > UBA952. Next base: position 5,363 of record CAMCYF010000004.1, on the reverse strand, counting down.
GAGCTTTAATTCCAGTAAGAACTTCTACATCTTTAATCTTGTAAATAGCCATTTATTGCAAACATTTTAATTTAGCTTAATGTTCATTAAATCCTAAATTAAACTATTAATTCCATTAATTTTGCGCTACTATGAAAATAAAAGATGCGGTTTTTGTAATTTCAAATTCAGAACTTAGTAAATGCCCTACAGACGCTAAACCTGAATTCGCTTTTATCGGCCGCTCAAATGTTGGAAAATCCTCCTTGATTAATATGTTAACAGGTAAAAAATCCCTTGCCAAAACATCTGGAACTCCAGGAAAAACACAGTTAATCAATCATTTTTTAATTGATGAAAAATGGTATTTGGTAGATTTACCAGGCTTTGGTTATGCAAAAGCTTCAAAATCTAAGCGCTTCCAATGGGAAAAATTCATTGCGGAATATTTAACAAAAAGAGAAACCTTATTAAATATTTTTGTTCTTTTAGATGCGCGCCTTGAACCTCAGCAAATTGATTTAGAATTTATGAATTGGTGTGGTGAAAAAGGCCTTCCTTTTTCAATGGTTTTTACAAAAATTGATAAGTTGTCAAGTACAGCCCTTCAAAAAAACTTGGCGAAATATAAAAAAGAAATGTTGAAATATTGGGATGAACTTCCTCCACTTTTTACAAGTTCGGCGACCTCTAATTTTGGAAAAGAACCCTTGTTAAATTACATTGAGCTAATTTTAGAGGGAGTACAGAAGAAATGATGCTTGAAAAATCGGTGTAATTTCCCTATTTTTGTTAAAAATTAGTATCATGGGAAGAGCTTTTGAATACCGAAGAGCAGCAAAGGAAAAGCGTTGGGACAAAATGTCTAAAATATTTCCGAAATTAGGAAAAGCCATTACAATGGCTGCAAAAGAAGGAGGTATAGATCCATCAACAAACGCGAAACTCCGAACAGCTATCCAAAATGCTAAGTCGGAAAATATGCCCAAGGATAATATTGAAGCTGCAATTAAGCGATCCGCTCAAAAAGATATTGCGTCTTTTACAGAAGTAAATTATGAAGGAAAAGGTCCTCATGGTGTATTGGTTTTTGTTGAATGTGCTTCCGATAATCCAACAAGAACTGTGGCTAATGTAAAATCATACTTCAATAAAGCCGGAGGAGCAGTTGTTCCAAATGGCTCAATGGAATTTATGTTTGCACGAAAAAGTGTATTTGAAATCAATAAAACAGAGGATTTAGACCCCGAAATGTTAGAATTGGAATTAATTGATGCTGGCTGTGAAGAAATAGATATTGAAGAAAATTCGATTGTTGTCTATGGTGATTATACTGCTTTTGGAACTTTATCTAAAGCATTGGAAGATCTAAATTTGGAAGTTCAAAAATCTAGTTTAAAACGAATCCCTACAAGTCCAGTTGATTTCTCTGAAGAACAGCTGATAGATATTGAAAAAATGTTGGATAAAATTGAAGATGACGATGATATTCAACAAGTATTTACAAATATTGCCTAATAAAAGAGTAGTTTTTATACTAAAACACTTCATTTTCAGTTAATAATAGACGAATTAAATAAGAATGGCAAGCTGTCTAATAAAAAAATTATGGTTCCTCATAGCATTGTTGAGTGTTTTCGCATGCTCTACAGAAAAAAATAATTTTTTTAACCGTAAATACCATTCAACAACAGCAAGATATAATGGACTATTTAATGCCAACGAATTACTACGGCTATCATTAATTACGTATGATGGCTCACACAAGGATGATTTTTACACTTTTCTTCCTGTAAATCCTTTACCAAACGACAAAGACGTAATAGGAATGTATCCCGCCATTGATACAGCAATAGCAAAATGCACAAAAGTTATTGAAGATCATAGCATGCCGAATGCTGTAGATATGTATTACAAGGAAGCAGAATACAATAATTGGATAGATGAAAATTGGATTACCATTGGAAAGGCTCTTTATTATCGAAGAGATTATGAAAAAGCCCTAAAAAATTTCGAGTTTGTTAAACGGTTTTTTATTAAAGATCCTTCTACGTACATTGCTGAATTATGGATTGCCAAAATATATATTGAGCTGAATAAATATTCTGACGCAAAATTAATTTTGGATGGTTTAAATGAAATTGCCCAAGAACAAAAGCAAAAGAAATTTAAAAATTTCATTCCCTTTTTAAATAGGAAAAAAGGAGACGCTGCTAAACCCACTATGAAACAAAGTCTCCAATTAGAAATTTACAAGGCTTATTCGGACTTAGCAATGAAAAGAAAAGATTATGAAGATGCAATTGACGGGTTGCAACTTGCAATTTCTAAAACAAACAGCCCAAGGGAAAAAGCACGGTTCAATTATATTTTAGCACAATTATACCAATATACTAACAATTCAGGAAGCGCAAGTCATCATTTTAATAAAGCAGTCAGTGCTTCCGCTTCTTTTGAAATTGCATTTAATGCACGATTAAACAGAGCTTTATCAGATGGAAGCGAAGGTGTAAAGAAAGATTTAAAAAGAATGGCTCGTGATTCTAAAAATGCGGCATTTAAAGACCAAATTTTTTATGCTTTAGGTCTTGTAGAATTAAATAATAATCAAAAACAAGAAGCAAAAGAATATTTAACCAAATCTGCTTTTTACTCCATTTCAAATAAAAGACAGAAGGCAATGGCTTATGAAAAACTTGGAGATATTTCATTTTTTGACAAAGAGTTTGTCCCAGCTCAGAAATACTATGACTCTTGCGCTCGTTCTATGCCAGAAGATTACCCAAATGCAGAAATTGTAAAAAACAAGTCAGTAAAATTATTTGATTTAGTAAAAGCACTAGAAACCGCTGCGTTTGAGGACAGTGTTCAAAGAATTGCAAAGTTGAGTTATAACGACAGAGAAGTTTTCCTAAAAGAAACATTAATACAACTACGAAAAGAAATACAAGATATAAAGGAAAGAGATGCAGCTAAATTACTTGCATTACAAAGTAATAGTCTGCCAAATAATAATGTAAAAGCAAGTAAATTTATTTTCAATAACCCAAAATTAAGAGAAACTGGATTCACAGAATTTAAAAAATTATGGGGCGCCCGAGACAATGAGGACGATTGGCGAAGAAATGATAAATTATCAATAAATACGTTTGCTTATTCGGTTGATTCAACAGAAAAAATAGCTGGTCAACAAACAAAGGATTCATTAAGCATAGAAAAATTATTAAAAGACATTCCTCTCAATGATAGTGCTTTTTCTCAATCACAATTACGTTTGATAGATGCTCTTTATACATCAGGTATATTATTTAAAGAAGTCCTGTTAGAAAATAATTTAGCAGAAAAGCAATTTGAATCTGTACTTGCTTTAAGACTTTTTAATATTACAGACTTATCAGCTGCTTTTCAATTATTTAGATTAAATGAGCAGAATAAAAAAAGTGAAAAGTATAAATCTTATATTTTAGATAAATATCCAAATTCAGATGCAGCAAAATATTTTCTAGATCCTGATTTTTACGTAAAGCAAAAGAAAAATGCTGAGGAATCACAAAAAGATTACTTAAAATTATTAGAACAGTATAAATTAAAAGCATATCAAACTGTTTATAATCTAAGTCAAACTATTCTTGAAAAGGACCTAACAAATACATGTAGAAGTGAATATATGCTTTTGAATGTTTTAGCAATGGGGCAATTAACAGAAGATAAGACAACTCTAATTCCAAAATTAAATCAAATTATAGAAGAAAAACCTCAAACAGAGCAAGCAAAGAGAGCAAAAGAAATGCTTGAGATAATTCAATTAGGGTATTCAAAAAATGAAGAATTAGATTTTAATAAAAAATACTTTTTTGAGTTTGTTTCAGACGTAACCCAATATGTAATTATTCTTCTAGATAACGAAGATGACATGGAAGATTCAAAAGGCACAATTTCAGATTTTACAACTAAAAAATTTAAGTCTAGTAAATTGCGTGTTAGTTCAAAAATAACCCTTTCAGAAAAGTCGTTTATTTTGGTTCAAGAATTTGCATCTATTTCACTTGCCGATAAATTTATTGATGCTTATAAAGCAGGTTTTGAATTCCTTGATGATCTTCAAGACAATAAAATTTACATTATTACGCAAGAAAATTTGAAAAAGTTAATTGAAACAGCGAAATTTGAAGAATATAAATTATTTTACAACGATAATTATTAAAGCTTATGTTAAAAAGAAAAGAATTTTTTGGGTCTGGAAACTCCAACGAAAATAATTCAGAGCAATTAAATAGAGTCATAGCAGGAACAGAAATCACTGGTGATATTGTTTCAAATTCTGGAATACTTATTGAAGGTGATGTGATTGGTAACATTTCTTGTTCTGGGCAAGTTAAAATTGGTAACTCTGGCAAACTAAAAGGCAATTTGGTATGTGTCAATGCAGAAATCGAAGGCGCTTTAGAAGGAGAATTAACAATCGAAAATCTACTTATTTTAAGAAGTACTGCTCGAATAAAGGGAGATATTGAAGCATTGAAATTAAATATTGAGGAAGGTGCATTTTTTGAAGGTGCTTGTGTGATGAAAGCGCCGTTATCCTCAACAAGTTATAATAACGATGTCTCTTTTGTTTCAGAAGAAGACTAAGAAAATCGAAAAAAAAAATAATCTTTTCTTGCGCTTTTCAAGCATGGGAATTCAAATGGCTGGAATTATTGGCTTTTTCGCTTGGTTAGGAACGTATTTCGATAAAAAATTTGAAACCCTGACTCCATGGTGGACTATTTCTCTTTCACTTTTAGGTGTTATTTCTTCAATATTTATGATTATTAAAGAGATTTTAAAATTAAATAAACCAGATGACTAAAATCAACTATTTTCATTTGGCTGTTCCTCAATTTTTTCTAGCATCCTTATTTTTTCTATTTATTGAATTCAATCTAACACCTCTTTCTAGTTATGATGGATTATTAATTAGTTTATTGGTCTTATTTATCTACTTAATAAGCTCTTTGTCTTTTTTTATATTGCCAAGTAATACTCCAGAGTTTTTTGCTTCTCGGTTTTTGTTGATGTTTAGTTTGCAGATTATTGCTTTCCTAACTTCAGTAGCTATTTTTGTTTTCGTAGAAAACGAAACAAAATTATTGCTTTATTTCTTATTTTTATTTTTATCAGCCATGCTTATTCAAACAGCTATTCTTTTAAGAGCACTAAACAAATAATTAGCTTTGCTCTTTCCGTTTCTCATAAAAGAAATCTTTCATTAGCTGGGCACAATCTTCCTCCAAAATACCATTTATAACTAAAGAACTTGGATGATATAATTTATTTCCATGATTTCCTGCACCACGTTTTAAATCTCTTGCACCGTAAACAATTTTATCTATCTGCGACCA